>UROI01000001.1 GCA_900549325.1 uncultured Mycoplasmatota bacterium
ACTATTCACGTGTCTTTTTCAAATTTATTTGTTGCACTTCATATTTAAATTAACAGTTGAACTTGTGTTTGACTTTTTTTTATTGTTGTGGTAGAATATAGTCTCGCTTAAGGGGAATATGCAATAAAATGACTAAAAGGAGGTTTATTTATGGATAAAATAATTAATGAAATTAGTAATATTAAAGTATTCAACTTGAATGAATATAGTAATCTTATTAATAAATATGGTATTAAAGATGTTAATCTTGCTTTTCAAAATATTCTAAATCTTAGTACTAAAAAACAAGGTTTAATAAGAAACTATAGCACTGCATTTATCGCTATTGATATAATTAACCGAACTAAGACCAATAATATTTATGGTTTTCTATGTAACAAATACGATCAAGATACTGTTGATAATTTTATATCAGAATATGAATTATTAAATTTATCTTTCATTGACGAAAATGTATTTAACGATTTACTTAATGCTGCGATTAATTATGAGGAAATAAGTAGTAACTCAACTGAGAATGAAGATACTGAAAATGAAGATACTGAAAATGAAGACTCAAATAATGTATATTATTGTGCTGCTGATGATTCTGTTGCTATGTATCTAAAAGAAATGGGAAGTTTGCCATTACTTACTATCGAAGACGAAAGGAAGACTGCTATTGCCGCTAAAAATGGCGATGAAAAGGCTAGAGAAAAACTTATTGAATCTAATTTAAGACTTGTTGTTTCTATTGCTAAACATTACCAAAATCGCAATCTTACTCTTTTAGACTTAATTCAAGAGGGAAATCTTGGGCTAATGAGAGCGGTAGAAAAATTTGATCCTTGTAAGGGATATAAATTTAGTACCTATGCTACTTGGTGGATTAGGCAATATATTAGTAGAGCGCTTTCTGATACTTCAAGTACTATCAGAATTCCTGTTCATGCATATGAATTATTTGGAAAAATTAAAAGAGCAGAAAGAAATATTTCAGTCGATGGTGATAGGGAACCAACTGATGAAGAAATTGCTGACTATCTAAATATGAATGTTACAAAAATTAAAGAGGCAAAAATAGCAAGACGTAAACTTGAGTTAGTTTCTTTAGAAAATCCTGTTAAAAATAATGACGATAGAGATAAATCTACATTTAAAGACTTTGTTCCTAGTGAAGAAAGTACGCCTGAAGAAATAGCTTATGATAATGCTTTGAAAGAGGCTATTCGCGAAGTAATATCTACATTAACACCTAGAGAACAAGAAGTATTGAACTTAAGATTTGGACTTACTACTGGTGGAGTAGTTTATACCCTTGAAGAAATTGGTAATGGATTAGGGGTAACTAGAGAAAGAGTAAGACAGATTGAAAATAAAGCTTTAAGAAAATTAAAAGCACCTTCAAAAAGAAAGAAATTGGATGGTTTTGTTAAATAATTAGATATAGGCATAAATTGCTTATATCTTTTTTAATCTAGTGGTTTTCAAATTGTTATAAAAGTGTTATAATTATTAGGAAAAGAGGGATAGAGGATATGTTAAAAATAGAAAATTTAGAGGTTACTACTGATAATAAAAAAATATTAAAGGATTTTAACATGGTAATTAATGATGGGGAGACTCATGTTATAATGGGGCCAAATGGTACTGGTAAATCTACACTATCAAGAGTTATTATGGGTGATCCTAATTATAAAATAATTAATGGTAGTATAGAGTTTAATGGTGATAATTTAAATTCTTTTTCTACTGATGAAAGAGCTAAGAAGGGGATATTTCTTGCTATGCAATACCCTATGGAAATTGAAGGAGTATCAAATCAAGACTTTTTAAGGACCGCAATTAGTAGCGTCAATAATAAAAGAGTTGGACTATATGACTTTATATTGAAATGTGAAAAAGGTGCTGAAGAATTATCTATGAATAAAGACTTAATTCACCGTAGTTTAAATGTTGGTTTTTCTGGTGGTGAAAAAAAGAAAAACGAAGTACTACAAATTAAACTTCTTATGCCTAAATTTATTATCTTGGATGAACTTGATTCTGGTCTTGATGTAGATAGTCTTAGAATTACTAGTGAAAATATAAAGAAATATAAAGAAGAAAATCCAAATACTTCTATTCTTATTATTACACATCATCCTAAAATATTAGAATACTTGCACCCTGATTATGTCCATATAATGAATAATGGTAAAATTATTAAGACTGGTAATTATGATTTAGCAGTGGAAGTAGAAAAAAATGGATATAATTATTTTAAAAATAGTAATAATGATATAACTGAAGAGGTAACTAATGAATAAAATAAATGTAGTAGATAATAAGATTATTCCATTTGATAATAATGATATTATACTAAATAATAATATTATTACCTTTACTAATAATGGTAATTACTATCTTGAATATATTACTTCTGATAATATTAATATTACTATAAATATAGAAGATAATGTATGTGTACAGTTATTTGAATATTCTAATAATAAAGATATTAATACTAATATTACATATAATCTAGGTAAGAACTCTTCTTTAATAATTAGTAAGTTTTATTATAATGATAATACTAATGAAGAAATTAATATTTATTTAAATAAAAAGAAGGCTAATATTAAATATAATTTTTCTAGTATTAGTAAAAATCATGATAATTATTTAATTAATATATATCATAATGATAGTACTACTAGTAGTGATATATTTAATAGAACTATTGCTAAAGAAAATAGTAGTAATAATTTTGATATTAATAGTTATGTAGAAAATAAAATATTAGATTGTCATTTAAATCAAAGTACTAAGATTATTACACTAGGAGACTCTAATAATAAGATTAATCCTAATATGTTTACTCATGATAATAGTGTTACTGCTATTCATGCATCAGTAATAGGTAATGTTAATGAGGAAGAATTATTCTATTTGATGAGTAGAGGTATTTCCTATAATGAGGCTATTAAAATTATTATGAAAGGAATTATCTTGTCAAATATTAATCCTAATATGGAATATAGAGAAAGAATACTTAATATTTTGGAAGAAGTAGGAGGTGAATAGATGAATAGAGATGATTTTGAAATTTTAAAGAAAAATATTGTATACTTTGATAATGGAGCTACTACTTTGAAACCTAAGGTAGTAAGAGATGCTATATTAAAGTATTATGATGAATATACTGCAAATGCTCATAGAGGCGACTACAAACTAAGTGCCACTGTTGATAGTCTATATGAAGAGACTAGAAAAAAAATTAAAGACTTTATTAATGCTAAAGAGGCTTCTGAAATTGTTTTTACTGATGGTACTACTAATGGTATGAATGTTATTGTTTCTGGTTTTTTTAAAGATTATTTAAAGAAAGATGATGAAGTTCTTATTACTCTTAGTGAACACGCTTCAAATATTATACCTTGGTTTATATTACAAAAAGAGATAGGCATTAAAGTTAAATATATTGAACTTAATGATAATCATGAGATAACTACTGAAAATGTTAAAAAGGCTATAACTAATAAAACTAAAGTTATATCTCTTGCTTATACTACTAATGTAATTGGTGATGAGAGACCTATTAAAGAAATTAGTAAACTAGCCCATGATAATGATATAATTATGGTCGTAGATGCTGCGCAAGGTGTAGCCCATAAAAAAATAGATGTCCAAGATGAAGGCATTGATTTTATGGTATTTTCTGGTCATAAGATGTATGGTCCTACAGGTATTGGTGTCTTATATGGTAAATTTGATTTACTAGATAAAGTTAAACCATTTAATTATGGTGGTGGTATGAATGCTATGTTTACTAAGGATGGCTATGTTGAACTAAGAGAGATACCTACAAGACTTGAAGGTGGTACTCCAAATATTGAAGGAGTATTAGGTCTTAGTGCGGCAGTTAGTTATCTAGAAAATATTGGTATGGATAAAATTAATAAGTACGAAAGAGATTTGAGAAAATATTTAATTAATGAACTATCTAAACTTGATTTTATTACTATATATAATAAAAATGTAGATACTAATATAGTGGCTTTTAATATTAATGGAGTATTTGCTCAAGATGCTGCGATATACTTAGATAAATATAATATATGTGTAAGAGCGGGTAATCACTGTGCTAAAATACTTGATAATGTCTTTAATATTAGTAATACAGTTAGAATTAGTCTTAGTTTTTATAATACTAAAGAAGAAATTGATTTACTTATCAATGTACTAAAGAATAGTAATAATATATGGAAGGAAATATTATAATGGATAGAGATTTAAAAAGAAGCATTATTTTAGATAATTACCAATCTCCTAATAACAAACATACTAGTGATGATAGTTATGTTAAGATTAATACAAGAAATGTTAGTTGTATTGATAATTTAGATATTTATTTAAAGATTCAAGATAATATTATTAAAGATATATCTTTTGAAGGAGAAGCTTGTGTTATAAGTATATCCTCTACTAATATTCTTACTAATTTACTTATTGGTAAAACTAAAGAAGAAGGTATTTACTTAATAGATAATTATTTAAAAATGATTAATGAAGAAGAATATGATAAAGAAGTATTAAAAGAATTATTAGTATTTGATGATACTAGTAAACAACCATCAAGAATTAAATGTGCCACTTTATCTGCAAATGGTATAAAAGATTATTTAGAAAAAGAAAATCACTCATAGTTAAATGGGTGACTTTTTATGTATCCACAGGTGTTGTTGATACGTAATAGTAATTAATTTAGAGACTTAATGGCTCTAAATTAGCATAAAAAGACCCTAGGCTTTTTATGTAGTGAGAGACTATAGGCTCGAACTAAAAAAACTTGTAAAAAAGATTGTAAAGAGGTTTAATTTACTTCTTTTTTTTAGTATAATATTAGATAGGAAGTTTAGGTGGTATTATGCAAGATAAAATGAAGAGATTATTAGATCAAATTGGTATGAATACTGACTATTTAGAAAATGCTAGTATTAAGAAGATTGTGGTCTATGATAATAATAAATTATGGAATTTTATTATAGAAAATGATAAGATACTACCTGTATATATATATACTGAACTTATTAATAAGATTAAGATTAATTTTAGTACTATTGAAGATATTAAACTTAGTGTTATAGTAAGAGAAGATAATGATGAATATATTAATGATTATATAGATAATTTAATTAATATATTTAGTAATGATAGTTATAAATATAGAGTATTTATTGGTAGAAATGTTAATGTAATAGATAATAAATATGTATTTGAAGTATATAATAAAGCAGAAAATTCTTATTTGATTGAAAAACTTAATTATATTAATAATTGTCTTAAAGATTATGGCTTTAATAAGAATTTAGAACTTAGTTTAGTAGAAGAAAAAGAAAATGAATTACTTAAAGAGATAGAGAGTGAAAAAGTAGTAGAAGAGCCAAAAGTAGTTAGTTCTAAGAAAGAGACTGCTAGTGAAGTTAAGACTGAAGAGAAGAAGTACTTTAGACCTAAGAAGGATACTAGTGTTACTCCAATTAAGGATTTGATGTATGAAGTAGATAATATTACTATAGAAGGTGTTATCTTTGGTATGGATATGTTTGAATCTAAGAGTGGTTATAAGATTATTACTCTTAAGGTTACTGATAATAATGATAGTATTTATGTTAAGATGTTTACTAAAGATAATGATGAATATGCTAGAATTAAGGATTTACTGAAAGTTGGTTCTTGGTATAATTTTTATGGTAAAGTAGCTATGGATAAGTATTCTAATGAACTTACTTTTACTACGAGATATAAAGATGTAGAAAAGATAGAGAAGCCTGTAGCTGAGAAGATAGTGGATGATGCAGAAGTTAAAAGAGTAGAACTTCACGCTCATACAATGATGAGTCAAATGGATGGTATTACTGGTGTTGATTTAGGTAAACATACTTGTGAACTTGTAAGCAAATGTATCGATATGGGTTATAGAGGGGTTGCTATTACAGATCATAGTGGCTGCCAGGCATTTCCAATTGCTTATGGTATTATATCTGGTCATAATAAGGGAATAGAGGACCCTAGTAAACATTTTAAGGGACTATATGGTACTGAACTTACGGTAGTTGATGATACTGTTGATATTGTAGTTAGAAGTGATGATAGACCACTAGCTGGTACTACTTTTGTGGTATTTGATACTGAGACTACTGGTTTTAATGCCGGTGGTACTGATCAAATGATAGAAATTGGTGCTGTTAAGATTAAAGATGGTACTATTATTGATAGATTTGATGAATTAATTGATCCAGGTAGACATATTCCTGACAAGATTACGGCGCTTACTTGTATTACTGATGAGATGGTTAAAGGTAAAGACAATGAAGAAAATGTTACTAAGAGATTCTTAGCGTGGACTGGTGATTTACCAATGGTAGCTCATAATGCTAAGTTCGATATTTCATTTATTTCTAGTGCAATGAAGAAATATAATTTAGGTGAATTTCAGAATACGGTTATTGATACATTAGAATTATCTAGGGCTATTGATACTGGTTATTCTAGACATAGTTTATCTGCTTTGGTTAAGAGATATAATGTTCCTTGGGAAGAGGATGCTCACCATAGGGCAGATTATGATGCTGAAGGTACTGCTTATGTATTTCATAAGATGATTAGTAAACTTACTATGCAGAATTTAAGTAAGATTAGTGATTTAGATAAGCTTATTCCTAAAGATGAGATATATAAATTTGGTAGAACATATCATTTTAATGCTATTGCTCTTAATAAAAAAGGTCTTAAGAATTTGTTTAAAATTATATCGCTAGCTAATACTACTTATTTATATAAGACTCCGAGAATTCTTAGAAGCAGGCTTAATGAATTAAGAGATGGTCTTATTATTTGTAGTGGCTGCTACGAAAGTGAAGTATTTATTGAGGCTAGAAGTAAAGAGGGCGAGGAACTTACTAATATTATTAACTTCTACGACTATGTTGAAGTACAACCTCCAGAAGTGTATGGTCATTTGATTCAGACTAGTGATTTTAAAGATGAAAATGAGATAAAAGAACATATTAAGAAGATTATTACTGCTACTAAAGAGGCTGGGAAGATTATTGTGGCTACGGGTGATGTACATCATTTTACTAGAGAAGACAAGATATACAGAGAGATTATTGTTAATCAGAAGGTACCTGGTGGTGGTAGACATCCTCTTGCTAAGAGTAGTATTACTTCAATTCCTTCACAACACTTTAGAACTACGAAAGAGATGCTTCAAGATTTTGCTTTTCTCGGAGAAGATCTTGCTTATGAGATAGTTGTTACTAATACGAATAAGGTTCTTGATATGGTAGAGGAGATTGAGGTTATTATTGATACTGGTGGTATTCCTTTTTCACCTAGAGTTAAAAGTGATGATGGTAAGTCTTATTTGGACTGTCCTAGAGTAGTTACTGACCTTGTATTTAATAGGGCTAAGGACTGGTATGGTGATAATTTACCTCATAATATTGAAGAGAGAATATCTACGGAGTTATATGGTAATATTGTATATAAATGCTGGGAAGAAAAGTTAAAAAAGGAATACCCAGATATTAGTAATGAAGAGTTTGAGAGTAAGTTATTTGAGAATTTACATAATACTTTGATTAGCGGCTATGACACTGTTAAGGAACTAGTTACTAATTATGCTAGAGAGCACTGGGCGGAAGAAGACGGAGAACTTACTGATAAGGCATTAGAGAAGAAAGTTAAGAAGTTATTTGGTGGTGTTATTGGTGGCGGATTTGATCCGATATATCTAATTGCCCAAAGACTTGTTAAACACTCTAATGATGAGGGATTCTTGGTTGGTTCTAGAGGTAGTGTTGGTTCTTCATTTGTAGCTACGATGATGGGTATTACTGAGGTTAATCCACTTCCAGCTCATTATAGATGTTTGAAGTGTAAGCATAGTATATTTAAGGATGATGATGGTAAGGATTTAGGTGCTACTTATTCTAGTGGTTTTGATTTACCTGATAAGATGTGTCCTGTATGTGGGGAGAGATTATATAAAGATGGTCAAGACATGCCATTTGCTACATTCCTTGGATTTAATGCTGATAAGGTTCCTGATATTGACCTTAACTTTTCGGATTTGAATCAAGCATCGGCGCATGAATATACAAAGGTATTATTTGGTGTTGATAATGTTTATAGAGCAGGTACTATTGGTACTGTGGCAGAAAAGACAGCGTTTGGTTTTGTTAAGGGTTATTTTGAAGATAAGGGTATTACTAATAAGAGGTCTTGTGAGATAGAGAGACTTGCTATGGGATGTACTGGTGTTAAGAGAACGACTGGTCAGCATCCTGGTGGTATTGTTGTTGTACCTGATTATATGGATGTATCTGACTTTACTCCTTTCCAATTTCCAGCGGAAGATCCAACAAGTGCATGGAGAACAACACACTTTGATTACCATGCTATTGATCAGGATTTGCTTAAACTTGATATACTAGGTCATTCTGATCCGACACAACTTAGACTTATTCAGGAATTATCTGGTACAGATATTCTTAAGGTACCACTTGATGATAAGGATACAATGAGTATATTTACTTCCACTAAAGCTTTAGGGGTTACTAATGAACAGATTATGTGTGATACTGGTACACTTGGTATTCCTGAGTTTGGTACGCCATTTACTATTAGTTTGGTATATGAAACTAAACCTACTACTTTTGCGGAATTAATTAAGATATCTGGATTATCACATGGTACTGATGTATGGCTTGGTAATGCTCAAGAACTTATTAAGAATAATATTGTTCCATTTAAAGAGGTTATTGGATGTCGTGATGATATAATGGTTTATCTTATGTATCATGGTGTAGAGCCTATTAAAGCATTTAAGATAATGGAGTTTGTTCGTAAGGGTAAGGCTAGTAAGGATCCGGAAACTTGGGCTAAACATAAAGAAACTATGGAAAAGGCTGGTATTGAGTCTTGGTTTATTGATAGTTGTTTTAAGATTAAGTACATGTTCCCGAAAGCACATGCTGCTGCTTATGTTATTAGTGCATTTAGAATTGCTTGGTATAAGGTGCATATGCCTGCGTACTTCTATGCTAGTTGGTATAGTACTAAGGCTACTGATTTTGATATAGAGGCTATGATTAAGGGTTATGATGATATTAAGAGAGTTCTTACGGAGATTGAAGGTAAAGGATATGATGCTACGAATAAAGAGAATGGTGTATCTGAATGTTTAAAGGTAGCATTAGAAATGGCTGCGAGAGGTATTAAGGTTGCTCCTTATGATTTATATAAGAGTAAGGGTATGATATTTACTGTAGGTGATGATAAGACTATTATTCCTCCATTTAGAGCTATTGATGGCCTAGGTGATGTTGTTGCTAAGAATATTGAAAATGAAGCAGAAAGAGCACCATTTATTAGTATTGAGGACTTTCAAACTAGATGTAAGGTATCTCAAACTTTAATTGAAAAGATGAGAAGTATGGGTATATTTAATGGTATGCCTGAGACTAGTCAGCTTAGTTTATTTTAATTATTTAGAAGCATATATTTATGTGATTATATGCTTCTTTTATTTTTAGTTCGAGCCTAAGGTCTCTCACTGTCAAATAAAGCCTAATGTCTTTATTTGAAAATTTAAAGCCTTATAGTCTTTAAATTTATGTATTGTTTATATGTATTATGTATGTTATAATTTACTCAGATGAGGAGGTATAGTATATGGCTAAGTTTTGTAGTAATTGTGGGGCTAAACTTAATGAGGAACAAGCAATTTGTTTAGAGTGTGGAGTATTAGTTAATAATACAAATAAAACTAATAATAATGTTAATAATAATGCTGACAAATCTGATAAAAGTTCTTTAGCAGGTTTTATATTGGGACTTGTTTCTATTGCTGCTTGGATTATTCCTTTATTTGGTTATCCAGTAACTATATGTGGTATTATATTTAGTGCCAAGGGATTAAAATCTATTAATGGAAAAGGTAAAGCAATCGCTGGATTAATACTATCAATAACATTTTTGATAGCTTCTTTTATCAACTCAATAATTGGTGTTATAATAAGTTTAGAAGCATAATAATTTTGAAAAATGCACAATCATTGTGCAAAATGGTACTAAAAATATATAAAAATGCACAAAATTTTAAAAAAACTGTGCATTTTTTGTTTTTTTTATAGTTGATTATATTCTTTTTATTAAAAAATATGTCAAAAATTGTAAAAATGCACAAAAATTTAAGCATATTGTGCATTTTTCTTTACTTTTTGATTTTTTTATGATATTATTTTTGCAGAGGTGATGAAAATGGAACCAATTAAAGTAAAAGAGTTACCTATTGAATATTCCATAGATAAGGATTTATTAAGACTAATATCTGAAGCTAATGCTAAATATGGAGAATATAAAGCTTGTCTAAAAAATATGGACTTTGACTCAAAATTTTTCCTAGATTCAATTATACTTACAGAAAGTTTTAAATCTACTCAGATTGAAGGTACACAAATTTCACAAGATGATATGTATTATTTAAAATATATGCCTCAAACAGATGACAATAAGGAAATTCAAAATCTAAAAAGTGTTATCAATTATTCTAAAGAATATTTAAAAAAGAATAAAGAAATTAATTTAATGTTTGTTAATGATATACATAAAATTCTTTTAGATAGTGTTAGAGGTAATGAAAAAGAACCAGGCCATATTAGAAATATTCAGAACTGGATTGGACCAAAAGGATGTACCATTAACGAAGCTATTTTTGTACCACCAGTACCTGAAGAAGTTCCAATACTACTAAATAATTTATTTAAATATATGAATGATGCTTTCATCGATCCTATATTTATAAATCTAGCCATTTCACATTCACAATTTGAAACTATTCATGCTTATAGAGATGGGAACGGTAGATTAGGTAGAACTTTGATTCCTATTCAACTTGCTATGCTTACTGGTGATGAACCAATTCTATTTCTATCAGAAGTAATTGAATTATATAAGCCCAGTTATCACAGATTTTTAAATGAAAGTAGAAAAGGAAATATGTTAGGTTTTATAAAATTCTTTTTACAATGTATTATTGAACAATGTGAAAACTATATAGCAAAAATTAATAGAATTAAACAAATATATAATGAAGATATGGAAAAGATAAAATTATTAAAAAGAAATGTTATGTATAGAATTATGCCTATTATGATGCAACAAATCGTTTTTACTAAAAAAGAAATTGAAAATTTATCTGGTGTCTCAAGAAATGCGGTTTCTACCGCTATTGATAAATTAGTACAAATGAATATTTTAGTGGAGGACTCTACTTATGCAAAACTTGCATATAGATATAAATCTATTTATAATGTTTTTTTAGGAAAAGATTCTGTATAAAAATGCACAATCTTTGTGCAAAATAGTACTAAAAATATATAAAAATGCACAAATTTTTAATAAAAATGTGCATTTTTTGTTTTTTTACTTAAATATCGATAATTTTCTGACTGGTAATTCTTTTGGTTTTTGATTACTTAAATATTTCTGTATCTTATTTTCAATATTAATTAAATTAGATATTGAATTTCTTATTGTATTGGTTTCTTCTTCGTTTAAATTATTTAATGGAGTTGTAAATTTTTTATATACTCTTGGCGATACTCCTATTAAATTTCTAAAGATTTCGGAATAATACTCTATACTATTATAACCATTTAATAAGGCTATTCTTAATATAGTAGTATTTAATCTATAACTACTTAGGCTATTTAGTATTCTCTTATTATTTATATACTCTACGATAGTTAATCCTAATTCTCTTTTAAACTTTTTCATAATATATGTTTTATCATAACTAAAAATATTACTTAAATTTATTATAGTAATTTCCGTATTTATATTGATATTAATATATTTTAAAATATTACATACTAGTTCGTTAGAATAAATAAAAATCACTTCCTAGATATATTTTATCATAAAAAGCCATTTTTGTTTAACTTTTTATATATTTTTGGTAATATAATGTTTTTGAAAGGAGATGATATAATGAATTATGCAAGATGGGCTACTAAAGAGGAAATGTTAAAATTTCTTAAAAAAGTAGATATTAATTCAGATATCAAAAAGTCAGGAATACCAATGGGATTTGATAAAGATAAATTATATATAAAAGATGATAATTCTCATACTATTGTTATTGGTGCTCCTGGTAGTGGTAAAACACAAGGTGTTATGTTACCACAAATTAAACTTGCTATTAGGGCTGGAGAATCATTATTTATTAATGATGTAAAGGGAGAAATTTTAGATGAGATAGGTGGTGAATTAAAAAATAATAATTATAATATTATAGTATTAGACTATGCTAACCTAGAAAAAGGAAACTATTATAATGTACTTACTTTTCCTTATGAATTATATAAAAATAATAATAAAGATAAAGCTATTGAAATGTTAGAAAATATTGGATATTATTTATTACACGATAGTAATGATAACTCTGATATATTTTGGGAGAATACTGCGATAGAATATTTTGTTGGTCTTGTTCTATACTTATTTGATAATGCTAAAGAAGAAGAAATTAATTTAAATAGTGTAGTTTCTTTATCTGAGCAAATAAATAATAGTGAAAAAAATATCATTGATGGAATAGATAAAACCTCTAGTACATACCAATACTTATTTAATACACTTGGTACTGCTCCTGAAACAAAGGCTGGTATTTTAGTAACATTTAATCAAAGAATAAAAAAATTTGTTACTAAAGAAAGATTATCTAATGCAATGTCTAAATCAGACTTTGACATAACTAATATTGGTAATGAAAAAACTGCAATTATAGTGATAAGTGGTATTTCAAGTTATGTTAATAATTTAATTACTATATTATTGGATCAAATATTTTGTAGTGTTCAATTATATGGAAATAAAAATAAAAGATTTAATTTAGTTATTGATGAATTTGATAGTTTATTACCTATAGTAGATTTTTATAGTAAGTTTAATTATGCTAGAGGAATTAATATTAAAATTACTGCTTTTGTTAAAAACTTTACTAACTTAAATAATGTTTATGGTAGTAAAAATACTGAATTAATTAGAATGTGCTTTGATAATATTATTTATTTATTAGCAAATGATTTATATACTTTAGAAGAAGTAAGTAAATTATGCGGTAATACTAATAAAGGACCTCTTATTTCAATTGAAGAGTTAAAAACTATAGATTTCTTTAATGAGGTTATTTTAGTTCCTAGAATGATGCCTATTAAAACTAAGGTTCTTCCTGATTATGAAATTAATTGGAATATAAAAAAAGAATCTTTAGAATTACCTAAACTTGAAAAAAATGATATTAAATTATTTGTTATAAAGTAATAAACTAATATTAGATAAAAGATGTAAAAAAATGGTATGTAAAAATAAAAAGATTTATTACTAATAGACTAATTATTAAAAGGGTAATAGTAAGTATTATATTAAACCTTACTAATTAAACCTTACTAAATATAGAAAAGCAGAAAGTATTTTTTAGTTTTTAAAGAATACTTTCTTTAATTTATTAAATCTGTAAAATTTTGTAAACATTAAATAATTTGTGTAATTTTTTTATGTTTTTATGTTATCATAGAATTGATATATAGTGTCATTTAGAAGGGATTGATAAATTTTAATGGAATTATATGGGGGTAAATATTTTGAAGTAGTATTTCAAGACTGGTGTCAAGAGTTTCCAGGTGCTTGTATTATTTCTGGTCATAAAGAAAAAATTAGTGATATGACTAGTGAAGAATGGATAGAACTTGGAGTATTAGAAAAAAAGTTAGAAAGAGTATGTAATAAATTATTTAATCCTACAATGTATAATTTAGCTTGCTTAATGAACAATGCATACAAAGACAATGAAACTCCTCATGTCCATTTTTGGTTTGTTCCTAGATATAAAAAGGAATTAAATTTGTTTAATAAAGTGTATATTGATAAACACTTTGGTTACAATTTCTGGAAATGGTCGAATAGTAAATTTAAAAGACAAAAAGATATTTTTACTAAAGATGAAAGACTAAAATTATACGAAATGATGAAAGAAGAATTTAATATTTTAAACTAACAATTTGGGTGATTTTTATGAATAAGGAAGAATATATAAAATATGTTAATGATAACTTCGTAGGTAAGACTAAAGAGTTATTAATTAATCAAATAGATAAGTTTTATGAATATAAAGATAATTTTGAGTTAGATAAACATAGTTATAAATTGGGTGATGATGTTTATTTAAAGAAAGGTACTTTTATGCACGGTACCTATAAAAATATGGATGGACTAGATATTATTGCACAAGATGGATTTACTGCGGGTACTTTTAGAAGTAATGAATTTAGGCAAAAATATCCTTATTGTGTAGGATTCTGGAATATTCAAAAAGATATGATGCTATCTGATTATATTAATCTTTATAGTGGTTGCACTATTGAGTTTGTTGGTAATGGTTACAGAACAGAAGCAGATGAAGAAATTAAAAGAACTAAACTTATTGCTATTTCTGATATAGAAAATGAAATTAAAAATAACGATTATAGTAAATGGTTCATCGAGCAAACTAAAGAGGCAAGATTTCTTCCTAATCTTCAAAAAGATTATGTTCAAATTGGCTTTATTCTTAATATGGAAAGTAAAGAGGCTAAAAGTCTACTTGAAGAAGATATTTTTAGATTAGACTTTGATAAGGAAATACTAAAATCTTTTGTAGTTGATAAAATATATAATCATTTTATTAATGATATTAGAGATGACCTTTTTACTAATAGAGAAAGTGCTATTGTATTTGGTATTCCTCCAGTATTTATTGAAGGCGTCTTAGTAGGTAGAACATATGAAAAAGATAATAGTAAATTAGATTATATTAAAAATAAGTTGCCACATGTATATGTTTGTAATTTAGATGGGAAAGTGATTAGAGAGTAATGAGTACTATAGTATATTTGATTAAACATAATAAACATTTTAAAGAACATTCTGGTATTGTAAATGGTGATAGTAATGAGTAAAAAAGTTTTTTTAGAATTAATTATAGAAGAAAATTTAAAAAGATTAAATATAGATCCTAGATTAGTTGATTCTTTTAAAAGAGTTATGTTTAAAATACAACAATACTTTGATAGTCATGGATATTCGGAAAAAATAGATTTTGAAACTATTGTAAATGATTATTTATTACCAAGAGAAACTGTTGATAGAGAAACTATTCGAAGAAGTACTAAATTTATAAAAGAATTAAATGATGCTAGAGAAAATCAAAAACAATTAGAAGCAATTGTATCAATAACATTAAATCCAATTGAAGAAGAAACATTTTTAGATGAATACATAAAAAAGAATTACAATGTTGGACTATCCTTTAAAGTAGACAGCAAAGAAAACGATGTAGCGTATGCTGGAATATATAAGGACAATGTGAAAACTATTGAAATCAGAGAATCAGTATTATCTTCTATATCTACTATAGGTCTTGATAGAGTGTTATGTCACGAATTTATTCATTTTCTAACAATGTGTGGTAAAGAAAAATTAGGTTCAGTAAAACAGACAATGACTCCAGCAATTTATGAACCATTAACAGAAATGTTAGCTAGTGATGTGATAGGTATTAAACCTGAATCATATAAAAGTTATCGTGAACTTATAAGATATATAAATCTTCTTTGTGGAGTTAATGGTTTTGAATATTTTATTCAAAGAAAAATTGATCCAAAGTATGAGGCGATGGAAGCTGTTTTTGAAGATGCACAAAATATCTTCGATAAGCATAGATTTTCTAGAGTCTTTTGTGATATGGAAGAAGAAGAATTTAATGATTTAGTTTTTAATGCCACAACTCAGTTATTATTTAGAGATTATGAAAGTGTTGAAGAATTAACTGATAATTTAGTTAAGATTTATTCTGCACCACAAGTGTATTCAAATCTTGAAGGATATGAAAAACTACAAGATGGTATTGTAGATATGTATTTGTCAGAACATCAAATTACAAATCCTAATGTTAAGGTAAAAATAATGCAGTTAGTTAAAGTTAAAAACGAGCGAAGAGTAATGAATAATATGAACTGCATAAGCCTTAACATAAGTGGAGATACTTATTTGTTTGATGAAAATGGAAACTTATATTTGAAAAGGCTAAATACGACTTTTAAATATGAAAAACAGGGAATGCTTATATCATATGAAGTAGTTGATGGAGTATTAAAATTATATACTGAAACAGGTTTATATAAATGTGACTTAAATGGTGTTGATTTCAAAGCGTTAGGAAATAATTTAGCAAATCAACAAGAAAACTTAGAAAGACAAATAGATATTTTAATAAAAGGAGAAAGGTTGAGTAGTCCTTATATTAACCATGATACTGTATCAACTGTTATAGGAAAAGATATAGGTGGAAAAGATGAAGTTTTGGAACCAGTACAATTAAAACCGAAATTAAGAAGACCATACATAAAAAAAGAAACTATGCCTTTATTACAAAAAAAAATTAAGAGTTTTGAATTAGAAACAAAGAAAAAACGATTATTAGCACAAAAGGAAATGGTACAACAGATGATAGCAAATCAACAGGTAATATCAATGAGAGATGCAGGAGTTGTTGAAGAAGAGGAACAAGACATGGGAATGTCTTTATAAAGGAGATAGTATGGAAAAACAATTTTTAATTAAAAATGAAGATATTAAAGCATTAATTAAGCTTGGAGTAAGCTGTATAGCATCAGACAGAATAACTATCAATGGGAAAAAGATAGGATATATGTATAGAGAAAACCCAACTAATGAATTTGATTCTGGATGGAGATTTTTTGCTGGAGATGAAAATGAACAATATACAGATAATCCAGATAATTTTGAAATATATGAATTAAATACAATATGCAATTATGATGAAACAATTATTCCCTATTTAATTTCAGAAATCGGGTCATCATTTGAAAGAGATGATAATGAATTTAAAAAAATAAATTAAAAAAGTATCCATTTATATAGGTGGATATTTTATATTCAACAATTATTATTTTAATTTGAAAAATGCTACTTTATAATCCAAAAGAGATTGTAATATTTAATTTATCAATATTAACTTTTTCATGTTTTATACCAGTACCAATAGTGATACTGGTATTTATTTTATAATCAAACTAATAAAATAATGTGATTTTTATGGAGTAGTAGATAACAGAAATATTAATAAAAATGATTGGTATAAAAGTGAAGTTGGTATTAATAAAGTAACGAAAGAATTTATAAATATATGGCAGTTGACTATAGATAAAGAATTGAGCATAAGGCAATACTTAAATATGAAGACTATTTATAGGCTTCATATTTATCATTAAAGACCTTAGGCTTTAATGATAGTGAGAGACTATAGGCTCGAACTAATAAATTATTTCCCGGGAAATAATTTATACATATAAAATAACTTATTAAGACTTTATTTTAAGTCTTTTTTTTAGTATAATTATATATAGAAAGACTTGGTGATATAATGAAAAAAATAGTACTCGTAGATGGTAATAATCTTTTATTTAGAAGTTATTATGCTACTGCTTATACAGGTAATATAATGAGAAATAAAGAAGGATTTCCTACTAATGGAGTATATGGCTTTGTTAATATGATTAATAAAATTATTTCTGAAGAAAAACCTGAATATATGATGGTGGCTTTTGATATAGGTAAAACTTTTAGACATGAAAAATATGAAAGATATAAAGATGGAAGAAGAGAAACTCCTGATGATTTAAAAGTACAGTTTCCTGTAGCTAAGAAGATACTTACTGCGATGGGAATTAAGTATCTAGAATGTGCCGGCTACGAGGCTGACGATATTATAGGTACTATATCTTTGTGGTGTGAGAAAGATCCTGAATATGAAGCATTAATAGTAAGTAGTGATAAAGATCTCCTACAACTAATTAGTGATGAAACAGTAGTTAAACTACTTAAAACTAAAGACTATATTTGGATGGATAAAAAGACATTTAATGATACTTATGGATTTGATCCTATTCATATGATAGATTTAAAAGCCTTAATGGGAGATGCTTCTGATAATATACCTGGTGTTAAAGGTATTGGTGAAAAGGGAGCTATTAAACTAGTTAGTGAATATAAAACTATAGATAATATATATGAAAATATAGATAAAATTAAAGGGGCTACACAAATTAAACTTATTGATGGCAAGGAAGATGCATATTACAGTAAAGACTTAGTTACTATATACAGAGAAGTTCCTTTAAATGTTACTTTTGATGATTTATTATATAAGGGTGAGAATGCTGATGAATTAATAGATATTTATAATGATTTAGGTTTTTATTCTCTTCTTAGAAAGATTAATACTAGTGATGTAAAAAAAGAAGAAGATAGAAAAGAAGAATTTAAAATTATATCTGATATTAATGATGTTAAGATTAGTGAAGATACCTCTATATACTTAGATACTACTATTGGTAATTATCATGATGCTGAAATACTTGGTATTGCTTTATATAATAGTTCTTTATCCTGCTATATACCTTATGATATATTTAAGGATAATACTAATATTTTAGATACTAATTATAATCTAGCTACTTATGATTATAAAAAATTAATTGTGATATTTAATAAATATGGTATTAAAGTACCTAATATTAATTTTGATACTATGATTAGTGCTTATTTACTTAATTATGAAACTAAAGATGATATCTGCTACTTAGCAAATAAATTAGAAGTAGAAATTCCTAGTTATGATAAAAAAGAAGTTGTTACTAGTGAAGAGGCTATAAGAAGAGCTATTCTTAAGGCTAAGTTTATATATAATACTAAAGATAAATTATATAAAGATATGAAGAGGGAAGATAATATTTATTTATTTGAAAGTATTGAAATGCCTCTTGCTAAAGTTCTTGCTAACATGGAAATTGAAGGTATTAGAGTAGATAAAAAAGTTCTTGAAGAGATGGGTACTGAAATTAAAATTAAATTGGAAATTCTAACTAGAGATATTTATAACTATGCTGGTGAAGAGTTTAATATTAATTCTCCTAAACAACTAGGTGAAATACTTTTTGATAAGTTAAAACTACCTGGAGCTAAGAAAAATAAGAATGGATATGCTACTGATATTGATGTACTTAAGAAACTTACGGAATATCCTATAATTAATAAAATATTGGAATATAGAGCTCTTGCTAAATTATATTCTACTTATATAGATGGTATTATTTCTACTATTAGAGAAGATGGTAAAATTCATACTATCTATACACAAACTCTTACTAGAACAGGAAGATTATCTTCAATTGAACCTAATTTACAGAATATTCCTATGAGAAGTGAGTATGGAAGATTAATTAGAAAGGCTTTTATACCGGAAGATAATAGTGTTATACTATCCTCTGACTACTCACAAATTGAACTTAGGGTATTTGCTCATTTATCTGGGGTTAATGATTTGATTAATGCTTTTAAAGAAGGTGTTGATATTCATACTAAAACCGCTATGGATATATTTAAAGTACCTATGGAAGGTGTTACAAAGAATATGCGTAGACAAGCTAAGGCTGTTAACTTTGGTATTTTATATGGTATTAGTAGTTATGGACTAGCTGAAGACATTGGCATTCCTGTTAAAGAAGCCAAAGAGTTTATTAATAAATATTTTGAAACTTATCCTGGAGTTAAAGATTATATGGATAAAGAAATAGATGAGGCTAAGAGAAATGGTTATGTTAAAACTATTATGAATAGAAAGAGAGTTATTGAGGAACTTAAAAGTTCTAACTATATGGTAAGAAGTATGGGTGAGAGAATGGCTCTTAATACTCCAGTTCAAGGAAGTGCCTCTGATATTTTAAAGAAGGCTATGGTAGAAATTAATAATATATTTGAAAAAGAAAATATCAAGAGTAAAATGTTACTTCAAGTACACGATGAACTTATATTTAATGTGTATAATGATGAAATAGATAAAGTTAAAGATATTGTGTATAATACAATGACTAAGGTATTTGAGCTTAAAGTACCATTAGATGTAGATATTGAATTGGGAAATAATTGGTATGAAGCAAAATAAGTAAAATTATTTCCCGGGAAATAATTTGGGAAATAATTTAGTAGTGAGGTGATAAAAAATTATGCCAGAATTACCTGAAGTAGAAACTGTTAAAGAATCTTTAAAATTAAGATTAAATAATAAAAAAATAATTAGAGCTAGAGTTTTATGGGATAATATTATTGCTTATCCTAGTAAAGATGAATTTATTAAAGAAATTGCTAATCAAACTATTAATGATGTTAAAAGAAGAGGAAAATTTTTAATGTTTGATTTAGATGATTATTTTCTTCTTTCTCATTTAAGAATGGAAGGCAAATATTTCTTTAAAAAGAGCAGCGATAGTATAGATAAACATGAACATGTTATATTTGAACTAGATGATAATACTGAACTCAGATATAGAGATACTAGAAAATTTGGTAAAATGTATCTTATTAAAAAAGAAGATATTGATAAGATTGGACCTTTAGTAGAACTTGGTCTTGAACCTTGGGATGATAAACTTACAAGTCTCTATTTACTTGATAAGTATAAAAATAAAAGACTACCTATTAAAACCGTACTCTTAGACCAAAGTATAATAGTTGGTATTGGAAATATATATGCTGATGAGATATTATTCTTATGTAAGATTAATCCATTAAAAAAATGTAATTTAATTACTGAAGAGGAAGCTAATAATATAATTAAATATACAAGAAGTGTTCTTGAAGAAGCTATTAAGATGGGCGGAACCACAATTAGAACTTATAGTTCTGTAGATGGAGTACACGGATTATTTCAAAAAGAACTTTTAGTACATGGTAAAGATAAAAGTACTTGTCCTGAGTGTAATACCAAAATAGAAAAAATTAGAGTAGGTGGAAGAGGTACTTATTATTGTCCTAACTGTCAGAAATAACTTATTTACAATAATTTTACATTTAATTTGTAACCTATTTGGTTACATTTTTCTTTTTTTATTGACTTTACTATTATATATATGTTACCTTATGTTTGGTGAAGATTATGAATGATGAAATGTTTAGATTAGCACTTATTGATATTACTAATGCAGATTTACTTAATGATTTTGTTAATGGTATCTTTGGATATGATTTTGATTTAAGAAATGAAGAATATGTCTATATTCAATATAAAATTGTAGACAATAATGTCATTCTTAATATTTATGATAATAAGAATAGCAATAGATTTAAGGCTTATATATTTACTTTAAATGATATTGATAGTGATGGAACTTCTAGATATATTAATGTTAAAAAAGAATATGATAAATATAAAAATGGTAATAAAGATAAACTTTGTTTATTATCAAGTCTATTATTTACTAAAGATAATAATGAAAAAATAGAGATTATTAATTCTCTATTTAGTGGTAAAATTAAAGATATATTTAGTCATTATTTTCTTTAATTATTGGTTTTATTTGATACTCTTTTTTGATAAGACTAGAGGAAGTAAATAATGAATATATCTTAGTAACTCTATATTCTATATCTAATACTTTAGATATATTTTTTTTATATCCTGTTATTATAGGAATAGTTATATTCTTTTTTATTTTACTTAGGTATTCTTGTCCTTTGGTAGTGAAACCTAATTCTCTAATATAATCTATATCTATATTTGATGCTTCTTCTTTAGTAAAACTAGTTAATATATGTAGTAACATTCTAGATATTTTGTTATATGTATATCGTTTAGTTTTTATATTTTGTATTAATTCTTCATAAGTAGTCGATTTAGTAATATTATCTATTATTCTTCCCTCAATACCTTCATCTACTGTCTGATATTTATTTATATTAATATCTTCAGATAATACTTTATATTTTAATATATCTAAATAATTATTCATACTTACTTTGTATAAAAGTTTTTTATCAAATGGTATTAAATTATCAATATTTTGATTATTTGCAGACATTTCTCTTATATTACTAGCGGAACTAATATTATTCTTTATTTCACTTCCATGATATGAAGTTGTTCTTTTGATATTAGTACATTTTATATTATATTTATTTAATTTTATTTGTTTTATATATGATAGTGCAAGTAAATCATTTGGAGTATCTACTTTTACATTTGTTATATCTTCGAGAGCTTTATTAGTACTAGTAGCATAATTTAAACCTTTATTTAAGTAATATTTTACTTTTTCTTGATATTCTTTATTATTTATTTGAATATCTGCGAGTAACTCTAAGTCCTCAATGGTATCTCTTTCAGTTCCGAATACTAGAGTGTCTATACCTAGATAATTTAGTATCTTTACGGCTCCTTCTGCAAAAATATCAGAAGCCTGCGTAGAATAAACAAAAGGCAGTTCTATTACTAGGTCGATACCATTATCTAATGCTATTTTAGTTTTATCCCATTTATTTAATAACGAAATATTTCCCCTTTGAGTAAATGAAGAAGATACCACTGATATTATTGTGCTATCTGGATATCTTTTTTTTATTTCTTTTATTTGATATAAATGACCATTGTGAAATGGATTATATTCTGCGATTATACCAATTTTATACATAATTATCACCGGTTATATAATAACATATTTGAATAAATAATGCAAAGAAAATATTTCCCGGGAAATAATTTTAATTATGGTATGTAGATTGGCTTTTATATAATAGATTTTAAATTAAGACTTTATCAAAGGCTTAATTTAACACTACAAGACTACAGGCTTGGAGTGAACAAAATAGATTTGCTTGTTTATTAATTTATTGTATGATATAATACACTTGTAATTTGAAGTGAGGTTGTTGTATGTATTTAATGAATATTATAAGTTCAATAGGAGAACATTACCTATCTTGGAGACATGTATATAATGTCATTGGTAGTGTTTTAACAATATTGACAGCTTATAAAGTTGTTTACTGGCTTATTGGTTTATTCTTTACTAGGAAGTTTAAACCTGCGAAGAAAAAACATAAATATGCTATTTTAATAGCAGCAAGAAATGAAAAGAATGTTATTGGTAATTTACTTGATAGTATAAATAAACAAGATTATCCAAGTGAACTTCTTACTACTTTTGTAGTTGCGGATAATTGTACTGATAATACTGCTGAAATTGCTAGAAAGCATGGAGCAGTCTGCTACGAAAGATTTGATAATGAACATAAAACTAAAGGTTTTGCTCTTCAGTATCTTCTAGAAAAAATTGGGGAAGACTATGGTAGAATGAGTTTTGAGGGATATTTTATATTTGATGCTGATAATCTTTTAAAGAATGATTATATTAGTAAAATGAATGATGCTTTTGATTCTGGAGAAAAAATTATTACTTCTTATCGAAATACTAAAAACTTTGATGAAAACTGGATAGCATCTACATATGCAATACATTGGATTAGATCTATTAGATGTAATCATAGGGCTAGATCAGTACTTAGACTAGCTACGAATATACAAGGGACAGGATTTTTATTTACTAATGAAATTGTAAAAAATGGTTGGCATTATACTTCTCTTACTGAAGATAGAGCACTTACTGCGGATGCTGTTGCACAAGGATATAGAATATCTTATCAGGATGAGGCTATGTTCTATGATGAACAGCCTACTAGTTTAAAAGTAGCTTTAAGACAAAGAACTAGATGGTCTAAAGGACATTTACTTGCTTTTGTTGAATCTGGACCATATCTATTTATTAATATATTCTTTGGTAAATTATTCTTAAAAACTAGATGGCAAGAAAAAAAGAAGAAAAAAGAGAGGAAAACATTTAAAAGTGTTATGTTATCTATCATAGAATCTATTAGACATAGATTTGCTTCTTTTGATACTTTAATGCAACTTACACCATTTTCAGTATTTAATCTTGCTAGATGGCTACTTGTTGTAGTTATTATGTATGGCTGCTACTGCTATAACATGGGAATTAATGGTAGTAATTTATTTAGTGGTAGTACTTATTTGGCAAAGATTCTTAGAAGTTTATTTGAAATTAAGATAGTAGTTAACCCTGGTATTAATGCTTTCTTTGTAGGAATGCTTATTTCTATTTGGTTTAGACTTTTATATAGAATAGGTATGTATTTTCAAGATATGTGGATAGCAGTTTATGTATTTATTATTGAAAGAAAAAATATTAAAAAGATTCCTTTTATGAAGAAAGTACTATATACTTTGACTTGGCCTACATTTGATATAATTGGTAGATATAGTACTTATGCTGCTTTATTTATGAAAGTTACTTGGAAGCCTATTCCTCATGATAGTAAAGTTACTATTGATGATATTCATAATAATAAAGAAAAGAACTCTAATTCTTAAGAACTAGAGTTTTTATATTGTTTTATTTTGTCTTTCTTTTATTTGTTTAAAATAATTATATTTTAATGTTAAATCATTTTTCTTTATTAGATAGTTTATATAGTAGTTTTTATCTTCGAGTAGTAAACTATCTATTTCTTTACCTTTGGTTATTACACCACCATCTACATAGATGCTTCCATCATACCATGAATAATCACTAAAGAATACTGAACCATGATAGTTATTATCTAAGGCATCGGTACCTATGTAATAATTTGAATTATAATCTATTCCATATAGGTTTAATATTGTAGGTAGTACATTCAACTGTGATGTTACTTCTTTTATTGTTTTCTTATCTTTATTGTTATGCCATATAAAGAATGGTGTATGATTAATTAAGTTATTATCTGTTTCTTTATATTTGTCTAAGATTGTTTGGTCTGATAATGTATATAGATAATGGTCTGTAAATACAACAATTGTTGTGTTATCTAGTAAATTTCTTTCTGTTAATTCATTTAATAATAATTCCATCATATAATCTGTTTCTTTTGCTTGTCTCCTAGTGCAAGATTCTTCAGTCATTTCTGGATATACATAATCTTTTGGTAACTCCTCTAAGTTGTTCTCACTTAAGTAATCTAATGTTAATAACTTTCTACAATTACCTTTTTCTGTTGTGAACGGCATATGATTAGTATAAGTTATGATATAATTAACAAATTTTTCATTTTCAAACATCTTTTCTTTAAATGTTTCATTTAATATTAATTCTCTATCTAGTACATATGAATCATCTTTATATGTTCCTAAATCTACTAGTCCATAATAATTATCATATCCCCAGTTTTTATAGTTGGCTCCTCGGGAGTAGTATTCTCTGGTATTCATATGAAAGGCATTAACTGTGTAGCCTTCATTTTTGAATAGATGGGCTAATGAATATGGAAATGTATTTTTATTAAAGGTATAAGCATTTTGTGTATATGATAGAGGAGTTATAAATCCTGTATTAACTGCAAACTCTGAGTTAAATGTAGAACCTCCGCCATTATAATATGAATAATGATTAGTAAAGTTAATACTATTATTCATCATTTTATATAATGTAGGAGTATCTTCTTCAGTAATTAACCAGTTATCTATACCTTCAAGCTGTACTATTATTAAGTTATTATCTTTATATTTTCCTGTGTATTTGTTTGTCTCTTTTGTCTCTTCTTTATTATATTCTTCCTCAAGAAATGTTAAGTCTTCTTCATTAGTTGTCTTCTTGGCTTTAATAAATGTTACATAGAAATTTCTTACTGTATATTCATATACTCCTGATACCATCATACTTTTATTGTTATCATTAAAACTCATATATATATTTCTAGGATTTCTCCAGGTACTCCAAGTAAGTTCTTCATTTGGAGTTCCTAATAGAAATGGTATTATAAAATGTAATATTAGAAATGCAAAAAATACTTTTATTACGCTCTTTAAATTTGTTTTCTTTCTATTTGGATAAAACTTTAATCCTAAAATAAATGAACCTATTATTGGTACCATTAATATGTATACCCAAATATTACAATCTTTTATAGCATCTAGAAAATATTCAGAACCTTCTCCTGCAAGTAGGATTAGACTAAAATCAAAGAATGTTCCTGTCATGGAATAATATATATTATTTACTATGTATATTGCAAATGATAATATAAAGAAGATAATATATATTGTCTTTCCAATCTTTTTCTTATAGAATAAAGAGACTCCTAGTACAAAGAATATCCACAATAGAGTAAATAGTATTGGTACTAATTTTATAATTCCATAGAAATGAATTTTATATCCTAATATTTTTGTAAATAAATCTATTAATATAAATGGTAATGCTAATATTAATATGTAATAGTATTTCTTTATTATATCTAATATCTTATGTAGTATCTTTTTTATATCTATATTTTTCTTTTTTATTTTATTATTTTTACTTTTAATCTTTTTTACTTCTTTTGACACCTAAATCACCACTAATGAAATTATACTATAATATTGTTTTTTTGTAAATATTTTACAAGAAATGAAAAAATTACTAAGACTTTGGCTTAGTAATTCTTTTTGAAGACCTTAGGCTTCAAAAACAGCGAGCAATAAAATGCGAGATGAAATAAATAAAAAACTATTTTCTTTTTGATATTTATTTGGTATAATTTAATTATAATAGAGATAGAAGGAAGGGCTAGTTATGTTTAAAGAAATTACCGCAATTAGTAAAAATTATGCTATTGTTAAAATTGATAATGTGATTAATGATGACTTACTTAATTTAAATGTTATTTTTGAAGAAAATAATAAAAAAATACTAGGAGAAATTGAAGAAATAATTAATAGTAAGGCTAAAATTACTTTTTTAGGTGAATTTATTAATGATAAATTTTTTGATGGTATTATTAGAAAACCTAGTATTAATGCTAAAATAAGAATAATTAATGGTAATGAACTAGCAGAACTTACTGGCTACAATGATAGTACGGCGATGATGCTTGGACTATCTCCTTTATATAATAATAGCCCTGTTAAAATTAATATTGATGATATGTGGAGTAATCATACCGCTATATTTGGTAACACTGGTAGTGGTAAAACATATGGTGTAGCTAGACTAGTACAAAATTTATTTACTATGCCTAATTATATTCCATTTAATAGTGTTATATTTATATTTAATAATACTGATGAATATGATAATGCTTTTAAATCTATTAATAGTTATAATTTTAATTTTAATTATAAAATGTTTAGTACTGATACAGATAGTAATAATAGTATTTTAAAATTACCTTTATGGCTTATGTCAGTAGATGATTATGCTAATTTACTTGATGTTAGTGCTTATAGTCAAATTATGGTTATTGAAAAAATGCTTAATTATGTTTCTTTATTTGCAAGAAATGATGAAGAATCTAATAGGTATAAGAATCACTTAATTGCTACCGCTATTACATCTGTTCTTTATTCTAATCAGGTATCTGCAAGAATAAGAGACCAAATATTTTCTATTTTAACTAGTTGTAGTACTAAAGAACTTAACTTGGATGTTGAAGTTCCTGGTGTTGGTTATACGAGACAGTTTAGAAAATGTTTTGAAATAGATAGTCAAGGACAATTTGCTGAGAGGGTTCTTATTACAGAATATATTAAGAAATTTATTGATAATGATACTAAATGGAAAGAAGATTATACACCTGTATATTTTACTATTGATGATTTAGAGGAGGCACTTAATTTTACTTTAATATCTGAAGGAGTTCTTCTTAATGAGAAGTCTTATGCAGAAGGTACTGCTTTAAAAGTTAAATTACATAGTATTGCTAATAGTTCTTTGAGAAAGTATTTTGAAGTAGAAAAGTTTTGTACTATTAATGAATTTATATCTGACTTAATACTAGTGGATGGTAACAAGAGAGCTCAAATTATTAATTTTGTACTTGAAGGTATTGATGATAGATTTGCTAAGGCTTTAGTTAAAATTTATTCTAGAATATTCTTTAATTTTATGAAGAGTCTTCCTTCAAGAGGTTCTATGCCTATTAATATCATGCTTGAAGAAGCACATAGATATGTTCAGAAAGATATTGATAACGATATACTTGGATATAATATATTTGAAAGAATAGCTAAGGAAGGTAGAAAGTTTGGCGTTATGATGGATTTAGTAACACAAAGGCCTACTGAATTATCTGAAACGGTATTATCACAATGTAGTAATTTCTTGATATTTAAGATTAATCATCCGGCTGACTTAGAATATATTGAAAAGATGGTACCTAATATTAGTAGTGATGTTTTAGAAAAACAAAAATCACTTCAAGCAGGTACTTGTGTGGCTTTTGGTAAAATGATGAAGATACCTATGATTGTAAAAATGGAACTCCCTAATCCAGAACCACAGAGTTCAAATGCTCATGTATTTGACAAATGGATGATACAGTGGAAAACTAATTAATGTAAAGCCTTATAAACAAAGGCTTTTTTTATATATCCACAATATCCACAGGGCTGTGGAAAAGTAAAGTAACACCTGTTAATAACAAAATTCGACAAAATTTGTGGATAACACTTTAAAACACTTATTTTATCCGCTATTACGTTGTTGAAAATTTGTGTATAACCTGTTAATTTACATGTTTATTAAAATTTTATACTAGACAAATTTAAAATTTGTTATATAATAATGTTAATGGAATACTTAGTCAGGAGGTTTTGCTAATGAATACAGAAACTATTTGGAACAATTTTCTTGAAAAAATTAAAGAGCGAATATCCCCTTTATCTTATGATACTTGGTTTAAAGATACTAAGTTATACAAATTGGATAAAAACACTGCAACTATTATAGTTCCAATGATTTTACATAAAAAGCATTTGGAAGAAAACTATTTAGATGAGATCGAAGAAATATTTAATTCGATTACTGGAACTAATTTTAATTTTCAATTTAAGCTGGAAAACGAAATAACAGATGATACTTTAGAAGAAAAGATTATTGATGAAACAGAAAGTATCGGAGTTCCACATCAAAGTAGTAGTTCCGCTAATCTAAATAGCGAATATACTTTTGATAGTTTTATAGTAGGTGATTCGAATAGATTTGCTTTTACTGCGGCAAGAGCGGTGGCTGAAAAACCTGGTAAAGCTTATAATCCGCTGTTTTTATACGGAAAAAGTGGACTTGGTAAAACTCATTTAATGCATGCTATTGGTAACTATATATTAGAAAATTCTAATAAAAAGGTACTTTATGTATCTAGTGAACAATTTGTAAACGATTATATTTATGCGGTTAGAAACAATGAAAAAAATAGTTTTGATAGGATTGATTCGTTTAAAAACAAGTATCGTAATATTGATGTACTAATAATCGATGATATTCAATTTCTAGGTAGTGCCACTAAAGGACAAGAAGAATTTTTCCATACTTTTAATGAACTGCATGACTCTAATAAACAGATAATTATAGCCTCTGATAGATCGGTAGATGACCTTAAAATGCTAGAAAATAGATTAATTACTAGATTTAACTGGGGACTTACTGCGAATATAACACCGCCTGATTTTAATTTAAGAGTAGATATTATAAAAAAGAAAATATCTCATCAAGAAGCGGCGGAAGATATACCAATTGAAGTTATTGAATATATAGCTAATATTAATGATTCAGATGTTAGACAGCTGGAAGGAGCTATTACAAGAGTATTTGCCTATGCATCGATGATGAATAGAGGTATAGTTAATCTCGATATTGCCATTGAAGCACTCAAAGATAAGGTATCTGAGAAAAGTGTATATAAAAATGATGTCCATAGAATCCAAAGAATTGTATGTGAGTACTTTAAGATTGATATTGAAGATTTAAAGGGCAAAAAAAGAAGTAAAGATATTAACTATCCAAGGCAAATAGCCATTTATTTATGTAGAAAAATGACTAGTGAATCTTTTCCAAAAATGGGAACATACTTTGGAGGTAGAGATCATTCCACAATTATCAGTGCATATCAGAGAATTGAGAGTGATTTAAAGAAAAATCCACAACTCCAAATAGTAATAAATGAACTAAAAGAAAAAATATAGTGGATAAAAACAGAAATATCCACAGGTTCTGTGGAAAAAGAAAAGTATATAAAACAAGAAAAAAATAAAGATATCAACAATATCAACAGTATAATAATAATAATTATATAATAAAAGAAAGAGGATGATAAAAATGAAATTCAAAGTAAAGAAAGAAATATTATTAGAAAGTTTAAACAATACTGCTAGAGCAATATCTACAAAAAATTTAATACCAATATTAACGGGTATAAAATTTGAATTAAAAGAAGAGGGGTTGTATTTATATGCTAGTGATACCGATGTATCTATTAGATCATTTATACCAAAAGATAAATTAACAAGTACTAGTGAATTAGGTAGTATAGTAATTGGGGGTAAGTATATAGTAGAAATAATAAGAAAACTTCCAAATACTGATATTTCTATTGAAGTAATTGATGGATATAAATTAATTGTTAGTACAGATAATACAGAGTTTAATTTAAATGGTATAAATCCTAATGAATTTCCTAACTTAGATTTAGATGAAACTAAAGAACCAATTGTAGTAAATAACGGAATATTTAAAGATATTATTAATCAAACTGTATTTGCTACTAGTCAGAGTGAAACTAGACCGCTTCTTACTGGTATTAATTTTAAATTATCTGGAAATAGTTTCGAAATATTAGCAACAGATTCATATAGACTTGCAAGAAAGTATGTAGAAATTGATAAGGATATTGAAAATGAAGTGAATATTGTAGTTCCTGGTAAAAACTTACTTGAACTTACTAAGATGTTAGATGATGATACTGCTAGTGTGGAAATGCATTTATTTAGTAATAAGATATTATTTAAGTATAAGAATATTGTATTCTTATCTAGATTGTTGTCTGGTACATATCCAACAACATCAAATATTATTCCTAAAGATTTTAATATTGAACTAGAATGTAAATTTGAAGATTTATTTAATATGATAGATAGAGCATCTCTTCTTACTTCTGATAGAGAAAAGAATACTGTAAAGTTATCATTAACTAAAGATGAACTTATGATTTCATCAAATAGTCCTGAAATAGGTAGAGTAGAAGAAAAAATAAGTATTAGTTCTGATAAAGAAATTAATATATCATTTAGTTCTAAATTTATGCTTGATGCAATCAAGAGTTTTAACAAGGATAAAGTTGTTCTTTGCATGAATAATGATAGTTCTCCTATTGTTATTAAAAATAATGAAGATAATTCATTAATACAATTAGTACTTCCTATTAAAACTTGTTAGAGTAAAATGTTTATTAAAATGTTAAAAGTCCTTTTAGAAGGGCTTTTTTCTTTATTCACATTTAATGTGGAAAAGTAAAAATATAGAATTGAAGTCTAAATCAAATGTTTTATAAATATCTTACATTTAAAAATATGAATGATGTTATTATTTTTGAGTAAAATGTGTTTTAAGATAGTGTTATTGGTCTTAAAAATGCAGTTTATAGTGCAAATAAAATAAAAAAACTACTTTTATCGACATTTTTCAACAAAATTCGACATATCTTTATGCTTTAATATTTTTCACATATTTTATATGTGGGAAGGGGGAAAATTTATGCGAGACTATATTATTAATGAAGACATTTTATGTTTTACTCAGGATAGTATAGAGAAAAATAATGTTTTGGTTATAGAAAAGGCAAAAAGATTGACTTTTAAAGGTAATTCGTTGAAGTTTTTAAAGAAATGTTGTTTTTGCTATGGACATTCTTATAATATTCAAAGACAATTTGTAATAGATCATTTTAATTATTACATTAAAACTCCTATTATACTTTCTGAATATAATAAAATAATATTATTTCCTACAGCTTCACCAGAATCTAATAAATGTATTTGGCTTTCTTATAATAATATTGAACGATATGTAGAAGCTGAAAAAAATTATACCGAAATTTATTTTAAAGGTGGAAAAGTATTAAAAATTAGGGCACCGTATACTACTATTGATAATCAAATTACTAAGTGTATCAAAATAGAAAAATTACTTAATAGTTTGCAATATACAGAAATGTAAAAAAGTCTTAAAAAATAAAGAAAAAAAGGCAAAAAAATAACCTTTTTTTCTTTTAAAAATCTCTCATTTATGATATAATTATGTATGTATAGGGATACATGGTTAGATTAATTATTTAACTACGAGCAAAAATGAGGCTGTAAAATGAAAATTACAAAAATAACATTAAAAAAATATCGTAATTATGATAATTTAGAAGTAACATTTAATAGTAATTTAAATATTATTATTGGAGATAATGCTCAAGGAAAAACTAATTTGTTAGAATCTATCTATGTTCTCGGTGTTACTAAGTCTTTTTTTCCTGGTAATGATAAAAACCTTATTAAATTTGATAATAAAGCTTCTTTGATAAAAGGTGAAATTATTACTAACGGAGGAAAATTTAATTTAGAAGTTTTGATTAATGAAAATGGTAAAGTAGTTAAAATTAACAACAAAGAAATTAAAAAACTTAGTGATTATATATCTTTACTTAACGTTATAGTATTTAATTCAGATAGTATAAGGATATTTAAGGATAGTCCAAATTCTCGAAGAAAGTACTTTAATATTGAAATTAGTCAAATTAATAAAAAATATTTAAAGTTACTTAGTGACTATAATACTGTATTACGACAAAGAAATGAATTTCTTAAAGTAATTAATATTAATAAAAAAAATGATATGATGTATTTAAACATATTAAATGAGAAGTATGTACTTTTATCGTTGGAAATATATGATTTCCGCAAGAAATTTATTGATGATATTAATATGTATTTGAGTAATTCTTTTAAGTATATTACAGGATATGATAATCTGATGATTAAATATATTTCTAATTTTAGTAATGTTACTAAAGAAACATTTATGAAAAAATTAGATGATAATTTAAGTAGAGATATTCAATATAAAATGACTTTGATTGGACCAAATAGAGATGATTTTTATTTTTTATTAGATGACAAAAATTTATCATTATATGGTAGTCAAGGTCAGATTAGAAGTGCAGTTTTGGCACTTAAATTGTCTGAAGTTAAATTGTTTAGTGATATTACTACTGATACGCCAATACTCTTACTGGATGATATGTTTAGTGAATTAGATATTGATAAAAGAAATAATATTTTAAAGTATTTAGATAGTAATATACAAACTATAATTACTACGACAGATATAAAAAATATAGATGATGAAATAAAGAAAAAGGCTAATGTTTATGAAATAAAAAATGGGAAATTATTTCCCGGGAAATAATTTTCAAGCAGGAAGGTGATTAATTATGAATAATGAACATTATGATGCATCGGATATACAGGTACTTGAAGGATTAGAGGCTGTAAGAAAAAGACCAGGTATGTATATAGGAACAACAGATATTAAAGGATTACATCATTTAGTATGGGAAATAGTTGATAATTCAATAGATGAGGCCTTAGCTGGATATTGTAAAAATATAGAAGTTGTTATAAATAAGGATAATTCTGTTACTGTAAAAGATGATGGTAGAGGTATACCTGTTGATATACATCCTAAAACTGGAAAATCCACTGTTGAAACCGTATATACAGTACTTCATGCTGGTGGTAAATTTGGCGGTGGAGGATACAAAGTATCTGGAGGGTTACATGGTGTTGGAGCTTCAGTAGTTAATGCCTTAAGTAAGTGGGTTGAAGTAAAAGTTTATAAAAATGGCAAGGTTTACTTTATTAGATTTGAAGATGGTGGTCACACTGTAGCACCATTAAAGGTTATAGATGAATGTTCTCCTGATAGAACTGGTACCACAGTTACGTTTAAGCCAGATCCTACTATATTTGATAGTGATATCTATGATTATGAAATACTTAAAGTAAGAATTAGAGAATTAGCTTTCTTAAATAAGGGACTTTGTATTACTTTGAGAGATGATAGAGATGATGAGGATACTACTGGTGAAAAATTTTTATATGAGGGTGGCATAAGTGAATATGTAAAATTCATAAATAAAGGAAAAACACCTTTACATGACGATATTATTCATCTTACTGGTGAAGAAGATGGTGTTGTGTTTGAAGTTGCAATGCAGTATAACACTAGTTATAATGATAATATTTATTCATTTGTTAATAATATTAATACTCATGATGGGGGAACTCATGAAGAGGGAGTTAGAAGAGCTTTAACTAGAGTTATTAATAGTTATGCCAGAAAGTATAATTTACTTAAAGAAAAAGATGATTCTTTGACCGGTGACGATGTAAAAGAAGGTTTAACTATGATAATTTCCTGTAAGCATCCTAATCCACAATTTGAAGGACAGACAAAGGGAAGATTAGGTAATTCTGAAGTTAGAAAATTAGCTGATAGTGTTTTTTCTCAGGGATTTGAAAGATTCTTGCTGGAACATCCTGAGGATGCAAAAATAATAGTTAATAAGGCTTTACTTGCTTGTAGGGCTAGAAATGCTGCGAGAAAAGCAAGAGAAATTACTAGAAAGACTGATTTGTCTACGACTAACTTCTTTGGCAAATTATCTGATTGTAAAAGTAAAGATTCTAAAGTATCAGAAATATTTATAGTCGAAGGAGATAGTGCAGGTGGATCTGCAAAAAAGGGAAGAGATTCTATGACTCAAGCTATTTTGCCACTTAGAGGTAAAATTCTTAATGTTGAAAAAGCTAGATTAGATAAGGCATTATCAAATGAAGAAATTAGAACTATTATTACCGCATTTGGAACTGGAATAGGTGAAGAATTTGATTTATCAAAACTTAGATATGATAAAATTATTATTATGACAGATGCTGATGTTGATGGTTCTCATATAAGAGTACTGCTTCTTACGTTATTTTATAGATTCTTTAAGCCAATTGTTGAAGCTGGTCATGTTTATGCTGCTCAACCACCTTTATTTAGGATAATGCATGGAAAAACAAGGAGATATGTACTTGATGAAAAAGAAAAAGAGGCATATTTAGCAAGTCTTCCTGAAAATGTTAGAAATCGTGCGGAAATAGCTCGTATGAAAGGTTTAGGAGAAATGGATGCTGAGGAATTAAATGAGACTACTATGGATATTAATAAAAGAGTTTTACGTAGAATAACTGTTGATGACTGTGTATCTGCTGATGCTATCTTTGAAAAACTTATGGGTGATGATGTTGAACCTAGAAGAGCATTTATTGAAGAAAATGCTAGATACGTTAAAAATCTTGATATTTAGGAGGTTATGTTATGGAAGATGAAAATATTAAAAAAGAAAGCGACGATATTAATGAACTTGTTAATAGAGCAATGAATGACAATAATCAAGGTGAAAAAAATGAAGATATTGCTGTTGAAAATTCAGATATAGAAGAAACTGATAACTTTAATGGTGATTTTCATGAAAAAGATAGTAGTACTGCAAATGACATCGTTTCAGAGGTTAAAGACTCATTTATTGACTATTCTATGAGTGTTATTACTTCAAGAGCTATTCCTGACCTTAGAGATGGCTTAAAACCTGTTCACAGGAGAATATTATGGTCTATGTATGAAGAAGGTAATACTCCCGATAAACCTCATAAAAAATCTGCAACTACTGTTGGTTACGTTATGGGACATTACCATCCTCATGGAGATAGTTCTATATATGAGGCTATGGTTCGTTTAGCACAGGATTTTAATGAAAGATATATGTTAGTTGATGGTCATGGTAATTTTGGTAATATTGAAGGTGATGGTGCTGCAGCATATCGTTATACTGAAGCAAGATTATCTAGAATTTCGCTTGAACTTATTAGAGATATTAATAAAAATACTGTTGATATGGATGATAATTTTGATGAAACTAGTAAAGAACCTAGAGTATTACCAAGTAGATTTCCAAATATATTAGTAAATGGCTCAATGGGTATAGCTGTTGGTATGGCTACTAATATTCCTCCACATAATTTAGGTGAGGTAATTGATGGCTGTGTAGCATATATTGATAATCATGATATAGATACTTTAGGTCTTATGGAATACATAAAGGGGCCTGATTTTCCTACAGGTGGAATTATACTTGGCAATTCTGGTATAAAAAAGGCCTATGAAACAGGTAGGGGATCTATTACTATTCGTAGTAGAGCGGAGATTGAAGAACATAATAATCATAATACTATTGTTATTACTGAAGTTCCTTATGGTATAAATACTATGGAACTAAAAAATAAGGTAGCTGAACTTGTTAGAGATAAAGTTATTGATGGTATATCTGATTATCATACTGATTTAAAAGATGGTGTTAAAATCACTATTACTTTGAAAAGAGACGCTAATCCTCAGGTTGTACTTAATAATTTATATAAGCACACTAATTTTCAAATTTCCTATGGAATTATATTTTTGATGCTTGATCAGGGTGTTCCTAAGACCTTGGGATTAAAGGATATTATTTCTAAATATATTGATCATCAAAAAGAAGTTATTATCAGACGAACTAAATTTGATTTAGATAAAGACGAGAGAAGAGTTCATATTTTGGAAGGTTATAAAATAGCTCAAGATAATATTGATGAAGTTATCAAAATAATAAAAACTGCCGAAAGTGATATAGAAGCAAAGAAAAAGTTAATGGAACGATTTGCTTTATCTGAAATTCAAACTGATGCTATATTAGAATTAAAATTGCGTCGTTTAACCGGAATGGAAAGAGATAAAATTGAAGCCGAACTTGCTGATTTGCTTGTTGAAATCGAAGAATTAAAGTCTATTCTTGCTTCTGAAGAAAAAGTTCTTAGTATTATTAAAAAAGAATTATTAGAAATTAAGAGTAGATATGCTGATGAAAGAAGAACACATATTGATATGACCGCTGTTGAATATATTGAAGACGAAAGCTTAATTCCTGAAGATAAAGTTGTTATTACTTTAACTAAGAAGGGATATATTAAGAGACTATCTGCTTCAACTTATAAGACACAGCATAGAGGTGGTGTTGGTATAAAAGGTATGTCTACTAATGAAGAAGACTTTGTTGAACAAATTCTTAATTGTTCTACACATGATTATGTTTTATTCTTTACTAATATGGGTAAAGTATACAGGGTTAAAGGTTATAAAATTCCTGAGTATAGTAGACAATCAAAAGGATTACCAATTATCAATCTACTTAACTTAGAACAAGGTGAGTATGTTACGGCTTTACTTAATGGCTCTAGTGATAGTGAAGATAAGTATTTGGTATTTGCCACTAAAAGTGGTTTAATTAAGAGAACTGATTTGGCTGAATTCTATAATATTAGAATTAATGGTAAGAGATTTATCACTTTAAGAGATGATGATGAACTTATTTCTGTTAAGGGTACTACCGGAGATAATGATATTTTAATGGCTTCTTCCAATGGTAGAATGGTAAGATTTAATGAAAATTCTATTAGAGTTATGGGAAGAGGTGCTTCTGGAGTTAGAGGTATTAATTTAGATGGTGGTTTTCTTGTCGGAATGGAAGTTGTTAAACCTAATGAAGATGTTCTTGTTATTAGTGAATATGGATATGGTAAAAAAACTCCTATTGATGAATATAGAATAACAAATAGGGGTGGTAAAGGTGTTAAAACTATTAATATCACCGAAAAGAATGGTGCTATTGTTTCGTTTAAAACTGTTACAGATGATAAGGATTTGATAATTATTACTGATACAGGTATGATTATCAGATTAGCAGTTGATAAGATTTCTAGAATGAGTAGAGTTACTCAGGGAGTTAGACTTATTAATCTTAAGGATGATACGAAAGTTAGTGGAACTGCGATTGTTGACAAAGAAAATGAAGAACAAACTTTGGAAACTAATGAAATAAAGAGTGAGTAATTTAAAATGCTTACTCTTTTTATTTCCCGGGAAATAATTTTTATACTTTAAGCATACAAATGTTCGTCATTAATATATACTTGTTTTTTTTGTTAAAATGTGATATAGTGTTGTTGATACAACATTAATGATGGAATCAAGTCAGGGGCGGAAGCCAGCAGCTTTAACATTTTATTAATGTGTGTATCTTTTTTTTATGTTTCACGTGGAACATGAATTTTCCACAATTTTTTTATATTTGAATTGGACTATAGTTTTTAATTATTATATATCAAAATTGATAACGGATTTATTATATATAATAATTAAAACTATATCGTTGATTAGTTATATAAGATTAAACAATAATGTTGTAATTAACTTAATGATATTTAATTTCTATTTTATTTTTAATTATATTATAAATGTTTCACGTGAAACATGAGTTTTCCACATGTAATCACGAAAGTAATAATTATAATATAATAATTAGATTTTTATTATAAATATTTAAAAATTAAACATTTAAACTACATATTAATCTTAAGCTGTTTTATTTTTGTGTATTCTTTCTTTGTAAATATAAAGTTTCACGTGAAACGTAAGTTTTCCACAATATATGTATTAAACTTTTATATTTTCAGTACACTATCTGAAAAAAGAACATTTTCAGTGTATATTTAAAAAACTTTACTTAATTTAGCGCGTATTTAACTTAAAATGCTACTTTATCTATTATTGAATTAACTATGTTTCACGTGAAACATGAGTTTTCCACAACTAAAATCATTTTAATTATTGATATTAAATATATTTTAATTAACTGATTCAATAATGATATTAAATTTTTATAATTATATATATGATTTATTTATATTTATTAAATGTAATTATGTGATAAAAAAGTGTAAGTTTCACGTGAAACTTGTATATCAACATATTTTATCACTAAAATGTTGTTAATATATTAAATATATAATCAATTATAATGAATTTTTTTATTATTTAATTCAAATAAATTTATTTATACAACCATTTTTAGAAAATCATGATAAATTTTACTAAATTTTTTATCTTATACTATTAATTACAAATGTTTCACGTGAAACATAAGTTTTCCACAACATATGTATTAAACTTTTATATTTTCAGTACACTATCTGAAAAAAGAATATTTTCTGTGTATTTTATTTTCAATTTCATTTAATTTTGCATATATTTGCTTTAAAATGGTACTTTATTTATTTTTGAATTAGCTATGTTTCACGTGAAACGTTTTTTTACTTGTTGATGTGTATAATTAAAATAACTGGTTCTAGTTACTATTTTTTGTTATACTTGTTGATAGAAAAGGAGTTTATAATGAAAAAATATCTTGATATGGCATTTATTGAAGCAAAAAAGGCTTTTGATTTGGACGAAATTCCTGTAGGATGTGTTATTGTATACAAAAATAAGGTTATAGCCTGTGGACGCAATGAAAAAGAAAGCAAAAATTGTGCAATTAGGCATGCTGAGATGGTGGCGATTGATATAGCCTGTGGAAAACTCAATTCTTGGCGTTTGGATGAATGTGATCTTTATGTCACTTTGGAGCCCTGCATGATGTGTATGGGTGCAATTGTTGAATCTAGAATTAAAAATGTTTATTTTGGGGCAAAAAATAATGGCGAACAAATGTACGATATAAGGAGGATAAACAAGCTTGTTAACTTATATTTTCTTGATGATACAGATTGTTCAAAAATTTTATCTGATTTTTTTGCAAATAAACGAAAAAAATGATGTTTATATCTTTATTTTGTGTTATAATTGTTTGTGAGGAGGTAGTTTGTGAGTTATTTAGCCTTGTATAGAAAATATAGACCAATTGATTTTGATAATGTGTATGGTCAAGAAGAAGTTGTAACTGTTATTAAGAATGCAATTAATAATAATATGGTTTCACATGCTTATTTATTTTGTGGTCCAAGAGGAACTGGTAAAACTACTATTGCCAAGATAATTGCTAGAATGGTTAATTGTGAAGGACTAGTAGATGGTAAACCTTGCGGAAAATGTTATAACTGCGTTAATTTTCTTAATAGTAATGATATTGTTGAAATAGATGCTGCTTCAAATAATGGTGTTGATGAGATTAGGGAACTTAGAGATAAAGTAAATCTTGTACCTAGTAATGCTAAATATAAGGTTTATATTATAGATGAAGTTCATATGCTCACTACGCAAGCTTTTAATGCACTTTTAAAAACACTCGAAGAACCTCCAGCACATGTCATTTTTATTTTGGCTACTACAGAACCACATAAAATACCACTTACTATAGCTTCAAGATGTCAAAAGTTTAGATTTACTAAAATTGATTCAAAAAAAATTGTTGATAGATTGAGAGAAATTTCTAAACTCGAAAATATTGTTGTTGATGAAGATGCACTTTATGAAATTGCTCGTATTTCAGATGGTGGAATGCGTGATGCTATTAATTTTCTGGATCAACTCGTTGCTTATGATAATAAAAAAATTACTCTTGATGACATTTATAAAGTAAATGGTTCTGTTTCTTATAGTGATATTTATTTGTTACTTAAATCTATAGTAGATAACGATAAAATTGAAATAATTAAATTTTTTGATACTTTTGATAATAGTGGTAAAGATATTAATAAATTTGTTTCTGAATTAATATTATTTTTAAAAGATGTTATACTATATCGCAACGTAAAAATATTATCTGATATTGAAGTAAAGAATGAAAATATTGTATTGGTTAGTGAATTGTATGATTCAAAAAACATTTACGAATTAATTGAAAGACTGAATGAGGTTCAAAACGTTTTAAGAGTTTCAACACATGGTTGTATTTTGTTTATGACTACTATATTAAAATTTTCTGACAATTATTTTGAAAAAAAAATTAATGTTCTAGAGGAAAATACTAAAGTTAATTTAGTTAAAAATGACAAAAATATAGTTACTTCTAGTGAAATAAATAATAAAATCATTGACAAAGGTAATGATACTGATGCAAATAACAATGAAAAAGATAAAATAACTACTGAAAATATTAATATTAGAATTAATAATGCTTTAGCTACTGCTAATAAGGAGTCTTTAAAAAAAATTAAGGAACAATGGTCTTTGATTGATGAATATTTATATGATGATGAATATTCGGTAGTTGCAGGTTTATTAAAGGATTCTATACCTGTAGTTGCTTCAGAAAAGTATATTATCGTTTCTAATACTCTTGAATCCGTTGCTAACAGAATCAATGAAAATTTTTCTTTAGTAGATGCTTTTCTTTTAAAAATATTTAAAAATAAAGTTTTAATTGTTGGTATGTCTAACGATAACTGGAGCAAGGAAAAAAGTAAATATATTTCTAATATAAAAAATGGCATTAAGTATGTTGAAAAAAATTTTATTAATGCTTATAAAAAAGAAAATAAAAAATCTTCTATTGATGAACTTATTGATTTAATGGGAGAAAGTATAATAGAATATAAATAAAGGAGATTGATTTAAATGAATTTACAAAATATGATGATGCAGGCTAGAAAAATGCAAAAGGATATTGAAAAAACTAAAAAAGAGCTTGAAAGTAAGACTTATGATGGTAGTTCTCAATTTGTTACCGCCACTGTTTATGGAAATGGCAAGTTAAAATCTATAAATATTAATATGGAAGAATTAGAAAATGATGATAAAGATATGTTAGAAGATATGATATTAGTGGCTGTTAATAATGCTATTGATAGTATGGAAAAAGACAAAGAAGAAAAATTCGGCAAATATGGCCAAATGTTTAATGGTTTGATGTAATATGTATCCTAATAGTATTAAAAATGTTATTGAGTGTTTGAAGGATTTGCCTGGGATTGGTGAAAAAACAGCTGAAAGACTTGCTTTTTCTTTAATTAATTTTGATAAAGATAAACTTACTTTATTTTCTGAATCAATATGTGGTGTTAGGGATAAACTTACTAATTGTGAAGTGTGCGGTAATATATGTGAAGAAAGCGTGTGTCCCATTTGTTTAGATAAGGAAAGAAACAATAATATTATATTTGTTGTAGAAAAAGCTAAGGATATTTCTTTGTTTGAAAAAATTAATGTTTATAAAGGAAAGTATCATGTCCTTGGTGGTTTGATATCTCCACTTGAAGGTATTGGCCCTGAGGATATTAATATTAATAAATTAATTTCAAGAATAGATAGCGACAAAGTAAATGAAATTATACTTGCTTTAAAGCCTTCAATTGAGGGTGAAACTACAATGCAATATATTAAAAAACTTCTTGAAAATAAGAATGTTAAAGTGACTAGAATAGCTACTGGTATTCCTATAGGAACTGATATTGAATATATTGATCCTATGACATTAGAATTTGCTTTGGAAGGTAGGAAGGACATATAAATTTCTTTTTATCATATAATTTCTTGGGTGAAATTTATTTTATGCTAAAAAATATTGCTTTTTTGATGAAAAAAATTATATTTGGTATATTATTTATTTATGCTTTTAATGTCATTGTTTTTCCACTTAATACTGCAGTTTCAATGAATATATTTACTATTTTGATTGTTTCTGTTTTTGGATTACCAGGTATTATTGGCATTTGTTTGTTTTCTATTTTCGTTCTGTAGAGGAGTGTAATGCTATGTTAGATAATTATAAGTATGATCAACCTATCTTGTATAATGTTTTAAATAATTCTATTTCTAATAATAAGTTATCTCATGCTTATTTATTTGATTCTAATGGTAATAGTGATGTTTATAATATAGTTTTGTCATTTACCAAAATGATTATTACTACTGATATAAATGATGAAAATGAAAAAGAAAATATTTGTATGCGAATTGATGATGAAAATTATGTTGATGTTAAGGTTATTGAACCGGATGGTATGTGGATAAAAAAAGATCAACTTTTGGATTTACAAAGTGAATTTAGTAAAAAGGCTATTGAAGGAAATAAAAAAGTCTATATTATTAAATCTGCTGATAAAATGAATGTTCAAACTGCAAATTCTATACTTAAATTTTTGGAGGAGCCTATTGATGAGATAATAGCAATATTAATCGTTGACAATATTAATTTAATGTTACCAACAATTATATCTAGGTGTCAGGTTATAAAGTTGAATAAAAAAGCTTTGTCTTCTGATAGTATTGATAACTTTTCTTCATATTTTTATCAATCAAAGTATACTTTGCTTACTGAAATAGAAAAAAGAAAATTAATAGATGATGCAATAAATTTTATTATTTACTTTGAAAATAATGGAATTGATACAATTATCTATACTAAACAATTATGGCACAGTAATTTTAAGGATAGAGATTTATGCGTTTTAGCAGTTAATCTTTGCATCTATTTTTATTATGATGCAATTAAGTATAAATGTAATTTAAATAATTATTTTTATGGGGACAAGCTATCAGATATTAGTTTTGTTTCTGGAAAAAATGATTATGAAGAGTTAATTAGAAAAATTCAAACATTAGACAAAATAGAAAATTATTTAAAAAGAAATTTGAATATAAATTTACTTATTGATAAAATGATTATAGATATGTGTGGTGATGATTATGAAAATAGCTAGTGTTAAAGTTAATGATTATGGGAAAACTAAATATTATGATTGTAATGATCTTAATTTAAAAAAAAATTTAACTGTTATTGTTAATACTGAAAGAGGAATGGAGTTTGGAACTGTTCTTGATTTCTTTGATGTAGAGGATAGTAATTATGATAAAATTGTGAGGATTGCTACAAAAAAGGATTATCTTCAGCACTTAAAAAATATAAATGAGGCTAAATTGGCACTAGATAAATGTCGCCAATTGGCGGAGAAAAATAATTTAAAAATGGTTATTATCGATGCAACTTATAATTTTGATAGAAGTCAATTGTTATTCAGATTTTTGGCTGATGAAAGAATTGATTTTAGAAATTTAGCCAGAGAGCTTGGTTCTAGACTTAAGACAAGGATTGAATTGAGGCAAATAGGAATTCGTGATAAAGCAAAAGAAATTGGAGGTATTGGTCCTTGTGGTAGACACTTGTGCTGTAGTACATTTCTTACTAGTTTTGATGCTGTATCTATTAGTATGGCAAAAAATCAGGGACTTGCATTAAATCCTACAAAAATTAATGGCGTTTGTGGTAGGCTTTTATGCTGTTTGAATTATGAAAATGAGTTATATACTGAATTAAAAAAGGATGTTTTAGAGGTTGGAAAAAAAACTTTTATTAATGGAAAGGAAGGTAAGGTTATTTCATCTGAACCATTACGTGGTAAATATAAGGTACTTATAGGTGATGAAATAATTGAAGTTGATGTAAATGATAGTAAAGAATAATTTGTTAAACTATAAAAATGCGTATATATATCAAGATACTGAATATTTTAAGATGTCTCTTGATAGTCTTTTGCTTGCTAAATTTGTGACAATTAATAGGAGAGATAAGAAAATACTTGATTTGGCTACTGGTAATGCACCTATTCCAATGCTTTTGACATATAGAACTAAAGCTCACATATATGGTGTTGAGATACAAAAAGAAGTATACAATTTGGGAAGAATATCTATTAATGAAAATAAAATGACTGATCAGATAACTTTGATAAATGATGATATTAATAATCTTCCTAATACTTTTGAATCTGATACCTTTGATGTTATTACTTGTAATCCACCTTATTTTAAAACTAACAATATTTTGTTTGAAAATAATAATAATTTTAAGGCTTTAGCAAGACATGAAAAGACGTTGTCTTTAGAAGATGTTATGAGAGTTAGTAAATATTTACTTAAAAATAATGGAAGACTAGCTATGGTTCATAGAAGTGAAAGGTTGATGGAAATATTGTTTCTTATGAAAAAGTATAATTTTGAACCTAAAAAAATTAGATTTGTTTATCCTAACAGATTAAAGAATAGTGATTTGATTTTGATTGAAGGTACTTTAAATGGCAATGGTGGTGTTAAAGTAATGAATCCTTTATATGTTTATGACAAAAGAAATGTTTATTCTGATGAAGTAAAAGATATGTTTGAGGAGTGAGTTTTATGATGCAAAATAGTTATAATAATAGTCCGACTTTATATTTGATATCTACGCCTATTGGAAACTTAGAGGATATGACTTATAGGAGTATTAGAATACTTAGTGAAGTAAATGTAGTTTTTTCAGAAGATACTAGGGTAACATTGAACTTACTTACCCACTATAACATTAGCAAAAAATTAATTTCTCTTCATGAACATAATGAAGATACTGTTAAAGAAAAAGTTCTAGATTATCTTAAAAATGGTGATAATGTTGCTTTGGTTACTGATAGGGGAACTCCAATAATTAGTGATCCTGGATATAAAACTGTAAAATATGTTAGTGATAATGGTTATAATGTTGTTGCACTTCCTGGAGCTACTGCATTTGTTCCGGCTCTAATTACTTCTGGTATTGCACCGCAGCCATTTTTGTTTTATGGTTTTCTTGATAGTAAGGATAGCATTAGAAAAAAAGAGTTAGAAGTTTTATCAGATGAAGAAGAAACTATGATTTTTTATGAAGCTCCTCATAGAATTATGAAAACTTTGAGTATGATGTTAGATATATTTGGTGATAGAGATATTAGTATATCTAGGGAGATTACTAAGAAATTTGAGACTATTTATCGTGGAAAGATTAGTACTGTAATTAGTCTTGTTCCTGAAAAAGGAGAATTTGTTGTTGTTGTTAGTGGTATGAAAGAAAGAAAAATAGATGATACTATTAATGTTCATGATGCCGTAAATAATTATATTAGTGCTGGATTTGATGTAATGACTTCGATTAAGAAAGTTGCTAAAGATAGGGGACTTCCTAAAAATATTATTTATAAAGAGTATCATCAGGAGGATAGATAATGAAGTTAATTGTGGGACTAGGTAATCCTGGAAAGGAATACGATAAGACTAGACATAACATTGGGTTTAATGTTCTTGATTTATTAGCGAATAAGTATAATATTACATTTAGTGAAAATAAGAAATTTAATGCTCTTGAGGCTAGTTTTAATTTGCTGGGAGAAAAGGTTATTTTAGTAAAGCCACTTACATTTATGAATTTATCTGGTAATAGTGTAATTAAATACATGAATTATTATGATATTGATGTTAATGATCTTTTGGTTATTCATGATGATTTAGATATGGAACTAGGAAAAATTAGAATTGTTTTTGATAGTTCTAGTGGCGGACATAATGGAATTAAAAGTATTATTAATAATTTGAGTAGTCAAAAATTTACTAGATTAAAAATTGGTATTTCTCATAATAAAAATATTGATACTAAAGATTATGTGCTTGGTAAATTTAAAGATGATGATTGGAAAATTTTAACTGATTCCTATGATAAGGTACTTGATATAGTGGAAAATTTTATTAGTAAAGATACTAATACTTTAAAACAAATTTATAGTAATAAAAATAATTAGATATAAAATGAGATACAATATTTTTGTATCTTTTAGCATTGGAGGTGAGAATATATGAAGTTTTTTGATAATTTATTTGATGTTAATAATAGAGATGAACAACTAGTTACTGGGTTAAATAAAGAACTTAATAGTGTTTATGTTTATGATTATTTTAATAAATATAATAATAGTATTTTACTTGTTACTAATTCTTTATACGAGGCTAATGATTTATATAATAGATTATCTAATTATACTGATAGAGTATTATTTTTTCCTATGGATGACTTTATGACTAGTGAGGCTTCAATTATTAGCCCTGAGCTTATGATTGAAAGATTAAATACATTGAATAAACTTGTTAATAATGATAAGTATATTGTTGTAACTAATTTAATGGGTTTACTTAGATATCTTCCTAATAAGTCTTTATATAAGAGGAAAATTATTAATTTAAATGTTAATGAAGATGTAAATAGAGAAGTGTTAATTAACAATTTAATTGACTTAGGTTATGATAGGGTACCGCTTGTTACTAAGACTGGAGAGGTGGCTATTAGAGGATATGTGATTGATATATTTCCTATGGAAACTGATAGTCCTATTAGAATAGAGTTTTGGGGAGATACTATTGATAGTATTAAATATTTTGATTTGGATAGTCAGATTTCTAATGAGAGTATTAATACTATTTCTATATATCCTTTTACGGAATTTTTACTTGATAATAGTTTAAATGTTGACAGTAAAATGTGTAAGCAAAAATATTTATCACATTATTCTAAAGATATTCAAGGTATATGGAATTATTTAGATAATTGTACTCTTATATATTATGATTATAACCAAGTTATGTCAGCTTATAGATTACTTAGAGAGAGTATTATTAATTATGATAAAGAAATAAAAGATTCTATTAAAACTGATTATATGTTTGATATTTCTGATGTTAAATATAATAATATTATTTATATGTTAGAGTTTGATAATATTCTTGATTTGAATATTAAATGTAAAAATAATTATTTATCTAATAGTGTTGATAATTATCATGGTGATTTTGAAAAAATTAAAACAAGTCTTTTTAAATATATTAGTGGTGGTAAGACGGTTATTATGTGTATTGATAATAAAGACGTTGCTAAGAGAGTTATCACTTATTTAGATATTATGGATGATGTTGTATTAACTAGAGAAAATGAAATTATTAAAAATAAGATTAATATTATTAATAAATATATTATAAGTGGATTTATATATGATAATTATGTTGTTATTTCTTCTAATGATTTATTTGGTAAAATAGAAGAAAAGAAAAAAGTTAAAAATAAATATAAAGTTGGTACTAAGATTAGTAATATTAATAACTTAGAGAAGGGTGATTATATTGTTCATATTGATCATGGTATAGGACAATATGTTGAACTATGTACTTTGTCTAAGAATGGCTTGAAAAAGGATTATATTAAACTTTTATATGCTGATGGTGATGTTTTATATTTACCAGTAGAAAAGATTGATAAAATTACTAAGTTTACTGGTAGAGAAGGGGCTATTGTAAGACTTGATAAGTTGGGTACTGATTCTTGGAATAAGAAGAAGGCTAGAGTTAGAAGTAAACTGGAAAATATTGCGGGTGATTTGATTAGAGTGTCTGCTGAAAGAGAAAATTCTAAAGGTTTTGCTTTTAGTCCTGATGATGAAGAACAAATATTATTTGAAAGTAAATTTAAATATACTGCTACTGCTGATCAGGAGAGGGCTATAGGTATTATTAAGCATGAAATGGAAAAGGATAAACCTATGGATATGCTCTTATGTGGTGATGTTGGATATGGTAAAACGGAGGTGGCTTTTAGGGCAATATTTAAGGCTGTTAATGATGGTAAACAAGTTGCTTATTTATGTCCTACTACCATTCTTTCTAGTCAGCAATATAATTCTGCACTAGATAGATTTGCTGATTTTCCAATTAATATTGCATTACTTAATAGGTTTACTTCTGTTAAAGAGCAAAATATTATTTTTAATAATTTAAAAGAAGGTAAAATTGATATTTTATTTGGTACTCATAAACTTCTTAATGATAAAGTGGATTTTAAAGATTTAGGATTACTTATTATTGATGAAGAACAAAGATTTGGTGTTGTACATAAAGAAAAAGTTAAGAAATATAAGAGTAGTATTGATGTTTTAACTCTTAGTGCAACTCCTATTCCTAGAACTCTTCAAATGTCTATGTCTGGTATTAGGGGACTTGCACTTATTGAGACTCCTCCTGAAAAGCGTAGACCAATACAGACTTATGTAATGCCTGAGAGTGTAAATATTATTAAAGATGCTATTTATAAAGAATTATCTAGAAATGGTCAAGTATTTATGCTTTATAATAGTGTTGAAAAAATAGATAATAAACTTGAAGAGATACATAAATTGGTACCAGAAGCTAATATTAGGTACGCTCATGGTAGAATGACTAAGGTTGAACTTGAGAATATTATGATTGACTTTACTAATCATAAGTTTGATATATTACTTTGTACGACAATTATTGAGACTGGTATTGATATTCCTAATGTTAATACTTTGATTGTTTTGGATGCTGATAGATTTGGTTTATCTCAGTTATATCAAATTAGAGGTAGAATTGGTCGTAGTGATAGAATTGGTTATGCTTATCTTATGTATAATGGCAGAAAAGAACTTAATGATTTGGCAGTTAAAAGACTTAATACTATAAAAGAGTTTACTGAACTTGGTAGTGGCTTTAAGATAGCTATGAGGGATTTATCTATTAGAGGAGCTGGAGATATACTTGGTAGTGAACAGTCTGGTTTTATTGATAGTATAGGTATTGATTTGTATTTGAAGATGTTAAAAGAAGAGGTTGATAAACTCAAGGGTATTAAGATAGTAGAAGAAAAAGAGGAAAGTTCTAAACCTCTTATTGAAGTTGAAACGCATATTTCTAATGAATATGCTCCTGATGATGAAATTAAACTTGAGGTTCATAAATTAATTAATAATATTAATTCTGAGGAAGATATTGATAATTTATGTACTGTACTTAGAGATAGATTTGGTAAAGTTACTGATGAAATGATTATTTATATGCATGAGGAATGGTTTGAGAAACAGGCTAAGTTTCTTAATATTAAAGAAACTAAACAGACTAAGAGTTATGTTGAGATAGTTCTTCCACAGTATTTGTCTAAACAAATTGATGGTGAAAAGTTGTTTTTTACGGCATATGAAATATCTAAATATTTTAGATTTTCTTATAGTAATAATCAGATTCATATTTATTTAGATACTATTAAATTAGATAAACATTTTGTTTATTATTTGAATGATTTACTTAGTGTTATTATTAAAGATATTAAGAAATAAAGTTAAATATTTTATTTCTTTTTGTTTACTTGTATAATTATTTATTTATTTGACAAAATATTAAAGAAAGTATAGGTGAATATATGAAAACAACTGGTGTTATAAGAAGAATTGATGAACTTGGTAGAATTGTTATACCAAAAGAAATTAGAAAGAGCTTAAGAATTAAAAATGGTGAAAGCCTCGAAGTTTATTTAGATGGCGATAGTATTATATTAAAAAAGTTTTCACAAATTGAAAGTTTAGAGAGCATTTCTGTTGACTATGTAGAGGCATTTAATCAGATTATTAAACATAATATTATTGTTACTGATAGAGATAAAGTGGTTGCTGTTAGTGGTCCTTTAAAGAAGAAGTATTTGGGTAAAAATATTAATGAGTTTACTGAACGTTCTATTGAAAGAAGAGATTCTTTTTCTGAAAAGCAAAAGAAGGAGTTTAAAATTATTGAGGATGAAGAAGATGTTGGTTATTATACTTTTGCTTCGATTGTTAATAATGGTGATGCTATTGGCAGCGTAATATTAATATCTTTAGATACTCCTTTATCTGATACTGAAGATAAACTGGCTATTGTTTTATCTAATTTGCTTAGTAAACAATTTATTGATTAATTTATTTATGTTCACTAGTAAGTCTTATGTATAAGTCTTACTAGTGTTATTTTTAGCCTGTAGTCTAAAAATAATGTACCAACCGTACATATTATATATAAGCATATTATATATATTAAGAAATTAATTTTAGTAGTTATACAATATGAAATGTTTCAATACTGAGACTTTAGACTCAGTATTGCTTAGAGAGACCTTAGGCTCTCTAAGAAAAAATAATAAATAATACTTGAAAATATATCTATTGTATGATAAAATACTTTGTGTAAAGCAAAGAAGGAAAGAGTAATAGTAATATTTATAGAGAGTCTATGTTTGGTGGAAATAGATAAGAAAAGCTATTATAAATGGTTCCAGAGCAGTTATATCTAATAGGTGTAAACGGTTGTTACGTTATAACTTAATGAGTGTATATACTATAAAATAAGGTGGTACCGCGGAATATTTTTCGTCCTTTGGCCAGCCTTATTTTTTATTTTATGGAGGCAAATAATGAGAAAATTTGAAAAGATAAGTAAAGATAATTTTTTGAAGAGTGTTCCTAATGGTAATTATGAAGATATTATATTACCGAAGAGAAGTACTAAAAATAGTGCTGGATATGATTTTTATTCTCTATATGATATAACTATTAAGCCAAATGAAAGAATAGTTATTCCAACCGGTATTAAAGCTTGTATGAATGAAAATGAGTTTTTAGGAATATATATTCGTAGTAGTTTAGGTTTTAAGTATAATACTCGGATGTGTAATCAGGTTGGTATAATTGATGCTGATTATTATAATAATAAAGATAATGAAGGACATATTTTTGTATGTTTACAAAATGAAAGTGATAAAGAAGTAGTAATTAAAAAAGGTGATAGATTTGTACAAGGTATATTTATGTCATATTTAATTACTGATGATGATAATGCTACTGATACAAGAAATGGTGGTATTGGTAGTACTAATGAAGGAGAAGATAATAATGAATAATGATAAAAAATTTTATATAACAACTCCTATATACTATCCTAGTGCTAATTTTCATATAGGACATTGTTATACTACTATAGTAGCGGATGCTATTGCAAGATATAAAAGACTTACTGGATATGATGTATTTTATTTAACTGGTACTGATGAACATGGAGAAAAAATACAAAAGAAAGCAAGTGAAGCCGGTGTTACTCCTAAAGAGTATGTTGATAAAATTGTTGCTAATGCTAAAGATTTATGGAAAAGCTTAGATATTAGTTATGATAAATTTATTAGAACTACTGATGAGGAACATGTTAAGTGTGTACAAAAAATATTTGAAAGACTATATAAACAAGGTGATATTTATAAAGGTGAATATAAGGGATTATATTGTACTCCTTGTGAATCATTTTGGACTGAAACACAATTAATTAATGGTAAATGCCCTGATTGTGGAAGAGAGGTTCATGAGGTATCTGAAGAGGCTTATTTCTTTAAATTATCTAAATATCAAGATAGATTAATTAAGTATTATGAAGAAAATCCCGATTTTATTGAACCTGAGTCTAGAAAAAATGAAATGATTAATAATTTTATTAAACCTGGACTAGCTGATTTATGTGTTTCAAGAACTAGTTTTGATTGGGGTATTCCTGTTACTTTTGACGATAAACATGTTGTATATGTTTGGCTAGACGCTTTAACTAATTATATATCTGCTTTAGGATATTTGAGTGATGATGATAGTTTATTTAAAAAGTATTGGCCTTGTGATTTGCATATTGTTGGTAAAGAAATTATAAGATTTCATACTATTGTATGGCCTATTATGTTAATGGCTCTTGATTTACCACTACCTAAAAAAGTATTTGGCCATGGATGGCTTGTTATTGATGGTGGTAAAATATCTAAGAGTCTTGGAAATTATAAAGACCCTAGAGAATACATTGATACTTATGGCGTAGATGCTGTTAGATATTTTGCTTTAAGAGAGGTTCCTTTTGGTAGTGATGGATCTTTTTCTGAAGAGGCTTTAATTAATAGAACTAATGGTGATTTAGCTAATATTTTAGGTAATTTAGTTAATAGAACTATAGGCATGGTAAATAAATACTTCGATGGAGAAGTTTCTAATAAAGGCGTATTTGAGGAAATTGATAATAGTTTAATTAAAGAAGCTGAAGAATTATATACAAAAGTTGAAAATTATATGAATAAACTTGAAATTCCTAAGGCAATAGATACTATTTTTGATTTATTTAGATCATGCAATAAGTATATTGATGATACTACTCCTTGGATACTTGCTAAAGATGATAGTAAGAGTGATAGACTTGCTACTGTACTTTATAATTTGATTGAAAGTATTAGAATAGGAACTGTTTTGCTTAAACCATTTATGCCTGATACAGCCGAAAAAATATTTAAACAAATTAATACTGATAATACTTCATATGAAAGTGTAAAAGTATTTGGTGGATATAAGAGTGGTACTAAAGTTGGTACTCCAGAGGTTTTATTTCAAAGAATTGAAACTAAATAGTTAGAGGACTTTAATGGTCCTTTTTAATTTTATATGTGTAAAATAAGTAAAATTATGTTTACTAATTCTTTAAAATGTGTTATATTTTTAGTGTAGTACCTGCAGTGGAAAAGGAGAAAAAGGTATGCTTAATGCTAAAAAATGGAACCTTATTTTTAAGATATCTTGTTGTATTTTAATAGGGGTATTGGTTTCTTTTATATTTGTAGGTAGTAATATTCTTGATTTATTATACTTTAGTATAGTAATTGTGTTATTTTTTAGATATGGTGTCTATAAGAAATAATTGTACTATATTTTTAGTATAATTTTTTTATTGGAGGTTTTTTTATGTATATTGATACACATTGTCATGTATTTAGTGAATATTATGATAATATTGAAGGAATTGTTAAAAAATGTAAAGAAAAAGGTGTTACTAAGATTATAGTTAGTGGTTGTGATATGAAGTCTAATATGGAAGTATTAGAGTTAATCAATAAGTATGATATTATTTATGGTACTATAGGTTTTCATCCTACTGAATTGGATGATTTTAAGGATGAATATTTTGATTTTTTGATAAATAATATTAATAATAAAAAAATAGTTGGTATTGGTGAAATTGGACTTGATTATCATTATGAAAACACTGATAAAGAAAAGCAAAAGGAAATTTTTAATAGACAACTTGAAATAGCTGAAAAGTTTAATAAACCTGTTATTATTCATAGTAGAGATTCTATTGGAGAAACATATAATATATTGAGCAAATATAATTTAAGAGGTAGTATTCATTGCTTTAATGGTTCATTGGAAATGGCTAAGTTATTTATTAAATTGGGATATAAGTTAGGAGTTGGAGGTATAATTACTTTTAAAAATGCTAAAAATATTAAAGAAGTAGTAAGAAATATAGATTTATCATATATTTTGTTAGAGACAGATAGTCCATATCTTAGTCCTGAACCTTATAGAGGTAATAAAAATGATCCTTCTAATATACTAGTAATTGCTGAGTGTATAGCTAGCATTAAAGATGTCACAAATGTAGATGTTGCAAGGGTTACGACTTCTAGTGCAGAGGGTATATTTGACTTTTTATAAAAAAAATGTTACAATTAATATGCTTTAAAATATTAATGAGGTGAGACATAATATGAAAAAAATAGCTGCCAAAGTAATAACTATTTCTTCACAGTTATTAGTGGCTAGTGTATTTTTGTTTTTGCTCTTTTCTAATGAGACAGGAAACGGTAATGATAAAAGTGTAATAGTAAATAATAATAATTTTAATAAAATGGCAGATAAAACGTTATTTCTTTTTAATAGTTTAGAAAATAAGAAGGATGATGTTGATTCTAGTGTTGTTGTTGAACTTACTTCTATTGATAAAGTAGAAGAACCTAAAGTAGAAGAAAATGTTGAACAAGAAACAGTTAAGGAAGAAGTTAAAGAAGAATCTCCTAAGAAAGAAGAAACTAATGTTACTCCTTTGAATCCAGATTTTAGTGATAGAGTAGCGTTAGAAACATTTACTGGTAGTTTGACTGGGTATGGCCCTGACTGCTACGGATGTGGTGGTAAAACAAGTACGGGCTATGATTTAAGAGAAAATATATATTATGAGGATGCTGAATATGGAACTATTAGAATTGTCGCAGCAGATAAATATTTTCCATTTTATTCTATAATAAGAATTAGTAATGTCCCAGGAATGGAACCATTTATTGCTATAGTACTTGATAGAGGTGGAGATGTTGGTTGGTATAGAAACTCTGAGACTGGTGAGATAATGTTTAATAGTCAAAAGGGTACTTTATTTGATTTGGCATTCACAACTGAAAAGGATCCTAATATTTTAGGCAAAACAAATAATGTTAAATTTGAAGTCTTAAGAAGTGGTAAGTAACACTTCTTTTTTTCGACAATTTTTTTCTTTTTTGTATCATATAATTATGTAGAGGTAAGAATATGAAAAAGATAATATTATTTACTGTTATAATTATATTTATTCCATTTGTGATAGTAACTTTTTTTAAAATTGATAAAAGAGAAGAAATAAAACTTAATTATGAGTCTAATACTATTATTAGAGTAAAGAGATTAAGTAGTGGTGAAATAGAATATTTGCCATTTGAAGAATATATAGTTGGTGTACTTGCTGGGGAAATGCCTATTTATTTTGAAAAGGAAGCTTTTAAGGCTCAGGCTGTAGCAGCGAGAAGTTATGCTTTAAAAAAAATAGAGTACAATAAAGATAGTGAATATGATGTAGTTGATTCAGTCCTTAATCAAGTATATTTGGATAGTGCTTATTTAAAAGACGCATGGGGCAATAAGTATGTTGATAATATTAATAAATTAAGAGAGGCAGTTAATGATACTTCTTTGGAATATTTAGAATATAATGGTGAAGTTATTGATGCTTTGTTTTTTTCTACAAGTAATGGTTATACAGAAAATTCTTCGTTGGTATTTAATATTGATCTACCTTACTTGCAGAGTGTTGCATCGATGTGGGATAGTTCCACTAGTAGTGCTTTTAAGAGTACTAAGAAGATTTCTAGTAGCGATTTTTATTCTTCTTTAGGATTAGAAAAATCTGATACGTTAAATTTTAAAGTTTTAAAAAGAAGTAGTACTAATAGAATACTAAATCTTAGTATTAATGGCACGGAGTTTACTGGTAGAGAGTTATATGACAAGCTTGGTTTAAAGTCTACTGATTTTTCTTTAAAACAAGAGAATGATAATATTATTATTGATACTGTTGGTTATGGTCATGGTGTTGGAATGAGTCAATATGGTGCGGAAGGTATGGCACTTGAAGGTTATTCATATAAAGATATTCTTTCGCATTACTATGTTGGAACTTCAATTAAAAAATTGTTAAATTGATGTATATATTTTTTAATTTAGGAAACAATTATAGTAGAGGTGAGAATATGAAAATGAAAAGAATTAAGCCGCTCTTAATACCGATGGTTTACGGAGTATGTGTTATTGCATTTTTGTTTTGTATGTATTTTGCAGGTAGACTATCTAATAATTTGCTATTTAAAGATAAAGAAAATACCAATTATGTTGATGGTGAAATTGTGTCTGAATATGATAAGGATATACCTGTAGTAAGTACTAGTTCTAAAATAGTGAGACCTTATTTAGATAGTAAAGTTTCTATTTATAAGACTTTTTATGACTATCAAGATGAGGCTGCTAATCAGGAAGAATCTATTATTTTTTATGAAGATACTTATATGCAAAATTCAGGGGTTGATTACACTAGTGATAGTTCATTTGATGTAATAAGTATTCTTGATGGTACAGTAATAAATGTTTATGAAAATAAAATTCTTGGTACTTCTATTGAAGTTAGGCATAGTAATGAACTTATTAGTGTGTATCAAAGTTTGTCTGAGGTTACTGTAAAAGAGGGAGATAATGTTATTCAGGGACAAATACTTGCTAAAAGTGGGTTATCTAATATTAATAAAGAGTTAAATAATCATTTGCATTTTGAATTATATTATAAAGGCTCTATAGTTAATCCAGAAGAATATTATAATAAATCTGTTGATGAATTATAGGCATTAATGCCTTTTTTACATAATATACTTTCTTATAAATATAATTTTATAGGTGAGTATATGAATAAAAAAGTTGTTTCTAGAGTAATAGAAGAAGCTAATTATATTATTAATACTAATAAAACAATTAGGGAAGTATCTTTTATATTTGGCGTATCTAAGAGTACTGTGCATAAGGACATGAGAGAAAAATTAGTGTTACTTGACAGTAACTTATATAAAAAAGTGTCAAGTGTTTTGGAATATCATACTTATATTAAGCATATTAGAGGAGGACAGGCTACAAAAGATAAGTTTTTAGATAAAAAAAGGGAATCTACTCTATTAAAAAATGTTAAATTGTGGTAAAATGTAAATGAGGATGGTGATTTTATGTTTAACAAAGATATTGGAATTGACTTAGGAACTGCTAATGTACTTATATATATTAAGGGACAAGGTATTGTATTAAATGAGCCATCTGTTGTTGCTATAGATGCTGACACGAAAAGACCTTTAGCTGTGGGAACTGAAGCTCATGAGATGCTTGGTAGAACTCCTGGTAAAGTAAAAGCTATTAAGCCTATGAAAGATGGTGTAATTGCTGATTATGACACTACAGAAGTTATGCTTAATTACTTTATAAAAAAAGTAAATGGTAAGAGTTTTTTTTCTAGACCTAGAATATTGATATGTTGCCCTTCTAATATTACTCAGGTTGAAAAAAATGCTATTAAAGAGGCAGCTGAAAGAACTGGAGCTAAGAAAGTTTTTCTAGAAGAAGAACCTAAAGTGGCTGCAATTGGAGCTGGTATGGATATATCTAAACCAAGTGGTAATATGGTAATAGATATTGGTGGTGGTACTACTGATATTGCTATACTATCTTTGGGTGGAATTGTTAATAGTGCTTCAATTAGAATTGCTGGTAATGCTTTTGATAATGATATTGTGAAATATATTAAAGATAAATATAAATTATTGGTAGGAGAAAGAACTGCAGAAGATATAAAAATAACTATTGGTACTGTTTTTCCTGGTTCTAGAAATGAAAAAATGGAAGTTAGAGGTAGAGATTTAGTTACCGGACTTCCTCACACGATTACTTTGACAAGTGATGAGGTAGAAGAGGCTTTAAGAGAAAGTGTCTACATTATTATTCATGCTGTTAAGGGGATACTAGAACAAACTCCACCTGAGTTATCTGCTGATATTATTGATAAAGGAATTGTGCTTACTGGTGGTGGTGCTTTAGTAGATGGATTTGCTCAAGTACTAAGTCAAGAACTTAAAGTACCTGTATTTATTGCAGAATCTCCACTTACTTGTGTGGCTGAGGGTACAGGAATACTTTTGGATAACTTATATATGTTGGAAAGACAGTAATGTCTTTTTCTTTTGTGTAAAATATATGTCAAAAAAAATAAATTATATTTAACTTGAATGATTTTTTTAGTATAATTAGATTGAAGGAATGGTGATAATATGACAATAGGACTTGCGAGTGATCATCGTGGTTATAAAGCAAAAAAATTTTTGAAAGATAGTTTATATAAATATGATGTTATTGATTATGGTACTGATACAGAAGATAGTGTTGATTTTCCTGTTTATGCAAAAAAATTAGGTACTGCTATTCAAAATGGTGAAGTTGATTTAGGAATTGCTATATGTGGTACTGGTATAGGAATGAGCATTGCATTAAATAAAATGAAGGGTGTATATTGCGCTAAAGTTTCAAATGAGAGTGAAGCAATTTTATGTAAAGCACATAATAATGCTAATTGTATAGCTATGAGTGAAGAATTGGATGAAGAAATAATGTTAAACATTGTAGATAAGTTTATTAATACTCCATTTACTAATGTAAGTAAATATATTAGAAGAAATGATATGATTAAGGATTTAGAAAGATAATGGTAAAATTTTTACTATATTTATTAGTACTTCCTTTAACCATTTATGCTATGGATAGCGTTAATTTTAATAGTATTTTTAAGAAAAATAAAATTGTGCAAGCTAAAGTTTTTTATATTCTTCTTATATTTGGAATGTCTTATTTAATATGTAGTTTTATATATGATTTTTTATATATGATTAAGTAAATTATTACTTAATTTTTTCTTTTAATTTTATTTATTATATGGTAAAATATGTAACGTGTGGTGATATTATGTTTAAAATTGGTAATATTGTTATAAAGGGCAATGTAGTTCTTGCCCCAATGGCTGGTGTATGTAATAGTGCATTTAGAAAAATTATTAAAGAAATGGGCTGTCCTTTAGTGTATGCAGAAATGGTAAGCGATAAAGGGCTTGTTTATGATAGTAAGAAAACAAAAGATATGCTTTATTTTGAAGAATGTGAACGACCTATAGCGCAGCAGATATTTGGAAGTGACAAAGATACTTTTGTAGAGGCTGCTAAAATGGTTGAGGAAATTATGCATCCAGATATTATTGATATTAATATGGGCTGTCCTGTACCTAAAGTGGCTGTAAAATCACAAGCTGGTAGTGCTTTACTTAAGAATCCAGAAAAAATAAGAGACATAGTTAGTGCAGTAGTTGAAGCAGTAAATGTTCCAGTAACTGTTAAAATTAGAAGCGGTTGGGATACAAATAGTATTAATGCTGTAGAGGTTGCTAAGATATGTGAAGAGGCTGGTGCTAGTGCTATTACTGTTCATGGAAGAACTAGAAGCCAAGGCTATTCTGGAAGTGTTGATTTAGATATAATAAAGAAAGTTAAAGAGGCTGTATCTATTCCAGTAATAGGTAATGGTGATATTACTAGTATTGAAACTGCTGAAAGAATGTTATCTTATACTGGATGTGATGCTATTATGATAGGTAGAGGAGTCCTTGGGAATCCTTGGTTAATGAAAGAGATTATTACATATTTAGATACTGGCAAGATAATTGATAAACCTAGTTATGAAGATAAAATAAATATGTGTTTTCATCATTTAGAGTATTTACTTAAAATTAAAAATGAAAAAGTGGCAGTACTTGAAATGCGAAGTCATGCTGCTTGGTATTTAAAAGGACTTCCTGGGGCACAAAGTATAAAAAATGAAATATTTAAAGCAAAAACCAGTGAAGAACTTAAAAATATTCTTAATAGCTATTTAAAAGAACTAAAAAATAATGTATAATGTTTATTAGGAGATGGAATTATGAAGGCAAGTTTTTTTAAGAGATTGGGTGCATTTATATTAGATTACTTTATAATCATAGTTATTGCTTCGTTAATTACAATGGGGTTTGATAGTAATAAAACTACTGATTTAACAAATAAAATGAGTCAATTAGCAAATGATTATCAAAGTGGCGAAATTACTATAGAAGAATATAAAGAAGAAACATATAAAATCAATTATGAACTACAGAAAAGTAATGTTACTACTAATATTGTTTCTGTAACATTATATATTGGCTACTTTATAGTATTTGCAACTTTAAATAAAGGTCAAACATTAGGTAAGAAATTGTTGAAAATTAAAGTTGTAAATAAAAATAATGAAAAACCTAGTATATGGAATATGTTACTTAGAAGTTTGTTTATATATAATATAATTAGTGCCTTATTTAGTATAATATTTGTTAATTTGTTAAATGCTAATACATTTACTTATATTTATACAATTATAGGTTATGTTGAATTTTTTGTCATTATAGTATCATTTTTTATGGTAACTTACAAGAGTGATGGCAGAGGTTTACATGATATAATTGCAGGTACTAATGTAATAGAAGAGGTGAAAGAATAATGGAAAGACAATTTAGTGAACAAGAACAAGTAAGAAGAGATAAATTAGAGGAAATAAAGAATTATTGTAATCCTTATCCTGAAAAATATGAGGTAACACATAAAATTAAAGATGCAAGATTATTAGACGATGGAACTACTGATGTATCTATCGCTGGTAGAATCGTATTTATGAGAAAGATGGGAAAACTATCTTTTGTAAGAATTCGTGATGTTGAAGGAGACATGCAACTTGAAATTAAAATTGATATGGTTGGTGAAGATAAATATGCTTTCTTTAAAAAATTAATTGATACTGGTGATTTTATTGGTGCAAGAGGGGAAATATTTACTACACAAACTGGTGAAAAAACTTTAAGAGTACATAGTTTTGAATTTTTAGGAAAGGCACTTAGACCACTTCCTGAAAAATTCCATGGACTTACTGATATGGAAATGAAATATAGACAAAGATATGTAGACTTAATTATGAATGAGGAAACTAGAAAGGTTTTTCTTGGTAGGAGTAAATTATATGCTTATATTCATAGATTTTTAGGAGAAAATGGTTTTTTGGAGGTAGAAACTCCAATATTACAAAATGCTGTATGTGGTGCTAGTGCAAAGCCATTTTATACACATCATAATGCATTAGATATGGATTGTAATCTTAGAATAGCTCCTGAAACATATTTAAAGCAATGTGTTGCAGGTGGATTTAATAGAGTATACGAAGTTGCAAAGTGTTTTAGAAATGAAGGCATGGATACTGAACATCTTCAGGAATTTACACAAGTTGAATGGTATGCATCTTATTGGAATTTTGAAGATAATATAAGATTCTATCAGAAGTTTATCAGAGGATTATTAACTGAACTTACTGGTGATACTAAAATTGAATATCAAGGTAATATTATTGACTTTGGTACTGAATGGAAGAAAATTAACTATGTTGAAGAAATGAGAAAGGTATTAGGATTTGACTTTCTTGACATTGAAGATCCAGGATTACTTAAAGATAAGGTTGTTGAAGCAGGTTTATTTACTTATGAAGAACTAGATGAAGTAAAATCCCTTAGTCAAATTATTGACTTTATATATAAAAGAAAGATTAGAACTGATGTTCTAGAACCTACAATTATATATAATTATCCAGCAGTTCTTATACCACTTGCCAGAAGAAATGATAAGGATAAGAGAATTATTGATGTCTTCCAAGTTGTCGCTTGTGGTACTGAGCTTTGCAAAGCTTATTCTGAGTTAGTTAATCCTATTACGCAAAGAGAAACTTTTGAGGAACAATTAAAAGCTAAAGCACAAGGCGACGATGAAACTATGGAATTAGATGAAAGTTTCTTATCTGCAATGGAACAAGGTATGCCTCCGATAAGTGGACTTGGTTTTGGTATTGATAGACTTATGATGATTATATTTAATCAACCTTCAATTAGAGATGTAGTATTATTTCCTCAAATGAAGGATAAAAAATAGTCTTAAAGCATTATAAAATAAGGGAAAACACTTAAATTTTTCTCTTTTTTATTTACTTTTAGTTCTTTTGTGTTATAATTAATGTTAGAGGAGGTTATTATGAAAAAACATAGTTTATTTAAAGTAATATTGATTGTTTTTGGAGCACTTGTGCTAGTTAATGGAGGTCTTGCAATAACTGGTCAATTTGTTGAAAAACTTAACGTATTTAACATGATTCCACTTGGCGATACTCTAATTAATTTTACTCAATCATTTTATTACTTCTTTGACACTGCTGTTTATTTATTAGTACTTGGCGCTTTTTATGGAGTATTAAAAGAAGTTCCGGCTTATAAAAAATTAGTTGATAATATAGTCACTAAAGTTAAGGTACATAGTAATTTATTTATAATAATAGTTACTATATTATTTGCTGTTTTAACTTCAGTTACAGGTTTAATTGGTGCCATTCTTGTATTTGTACCATTTGTTGCTGCAATTATATTAGCAATGGGTCATGACAAATTAGTTGCTATTAGTTCAACAGTTGTTTCAATGCTAGTAGGTTTTATAGGAGGCATCTATATAACATTTAGAAATCCTAATAGTTACTATGGATATAGTGCTACTACTATTGAAGGATTATCTTCATTAGATTTATATTCTAATATATGGGCTAAATTAGTTCTTCTTGTTCTTGGAGTTACTTTACTTATATTCTTCATATTAAGATATATTAAGAATGTTCAAGAAAAGAAAGTTAAGTATGAATTAAATGATAGTAATGAAGTGTTAGTTTCTGAAGTTAAAGGTGATTACAAAAACATTAGAACATGGCCTATAGTTGTTGTTCTATCAGTAATACTTGTTATTCTTATTTTGGGATATTTACCTTGGAATACATTATTTGGTATAGAATGCTTTAATAAATTTAATGAATGGTTGCTTGGAATAAAAATTGGAGATTTTGAAGTATTTTCTAATGTTATTACCGCTAATGCATCTTCATTAGGTAATTGGGCTAGTCTTGGTTCATATATGTCAATAATTATCACTTTAATTCTATTTACTTTAATTCTTAAATTTATTTATAGAGTTAAGTTTGATGATGTTGTTGACAACTTTATGAATGGTGCTAAGAAAATGGTACCAGCCGTATTCTTAGTTATGCTTGCATCTGCTATATTAGTATGTGCTTATAACTTTGGATTCATGTCTAATATAATTAGTTTGATTTCTGAGTCTAAGCTAGGATTAAATGTTTTAACAGGAACATTAATTAGTGGTTTAGGAACTCTTCTTCATTCTGATTTATATTATACTGTTGCTGGTGTATATTCTACAATGATAGCTCAAGTAACTGATGAATCATTATATTCTGTATATGCTTTATTATTCCAAAGTGTTTATGGTATTGTTAGTATTATAGGGCCTACTAGTTTATTAGTAATATTTGCTCTTAAATATTTTGATGTTCCATATACTACTTGGGTAAAATATATATGGAGATTTGTATTAATGCTATTGTTATTAGTAATACTAGTAATCTTAGTAATGTCATTAATATAACTATTTATAATAACAAAAATGTCTAAAGTAATTTAGATGTTTTTTTATTATAGGTATGTAGATACACTGTTATTAGACCTTAGGCTAATAACAGCACTTTAAGACTAAAAGAAAAGGCTTAAAGTGAATATAAATAATAAAAAAAGTCTATTTTTCTTGATTAAAATTTAGAAAGTCATCTCATTATATTCATAGAATATCTTAGAGAGGAGAAATAATAATATGATAGGAAATTTTAATGAGGAAGCACAAACTGCACTAATGAATGCAAAAAAAGAAATGTTGGATTTAGGACATCCATATATAGGAACAGAGCACTTACTTCTTTCTATTTTGAATACTGATAGTAATATTACTGAAAGATTAAATAGTTATGGTCTCTACTATGAAAAATTTAAAGAAGAATTATCTAAAGTAGTAGGTACTAGTAAAAAGAAAAGTGAATATTTTTTATATACACCATTACTTAGAAAAGTGATTGAATCTGCTATTATGGATAGTAAAGATAATAATGATGGTGAGGTAACTTTAGAACACTTATTTTTTTCAATGTTAGAAGAGGGCGAGGGTATTGCTATTAGAATACTAATCGGTATGGATATTGATGTAGAATCTATGTATGATGATTTTTCTACAAGTCTCATAAAAAAGAGTAAAAAAAATAAAAAAAAGAAATTACTTATAGATGATTTGGGAATTGATCTGACTAATGAAGCTAAAAATGGTAAATTAGATCCTGTAATCGGTAGGGAAAAAGAAGTTAGAAGAGTAATGGAAATACTTTGCAGGAGAACTAAAAATAATCCTATTTTGATTGGTGAAGCAGGAGTAGGTAAGACTGCTATTGTAGAAGAACTATCTAGATTAATTGCTAATGAAGATGTTCCATCTGGATTAATAGGTAAAAGGGTTATTTCTTTAGATATGGCTACGATGGTTGCGGGAACTAAGTATCGTGGTGAATTTGAAGAAAGAATGAAAAAAGTACTTAAAGAAATTGAGGATAATACAGAAATTATTTTATTTATAGATGAAATTCATACTTTAGTTGGTGCAGGAGGTGCTGAGGGAGCAATAGATGCTTCAAATATATTAAAACCTTCTTTAGCTAGAGGTAAAATTAGATGTATAGGAGCCACTACTACAGAAGAATATAAAAAATTTATTGAAAAGGATTCTGCCTTAGAAAGAAGATTTCAAAAGGTATTTGTTGATGAACCAAGTATTACTGAAACTAAAAATATTTTATTTAATATAAGAAGTATATATGAAAGATATCATAATGTTGTTATTAATGATGATATACTTAATAGATTAGTTGATATGTCTGAAAAATATATATTTGATAGAAATAGACCTGACAAAGAAATTGATGTATTAGATGAAGTTTGTGCTAGAGTTAGTATGAAGGAAGTTAGTACTGATAGATTAAAGAATATTAAAAAAGAAATTAATAAGTTGAGTAAAGAAAAGAATAGTTTTATTATTGATAATGATATTGATAAAGCTTTTGATATTAGGAAGAAAGAAGCTAGGTTAATGTCAGAACTTAATGAACTAGAATTATCTTGTAATATTAAAAAGAATGAAGTTATTATTTCAGATATTGCTTTTGTTATTGGTAATAGGGTAAAAATACCTACTGAAGATATACTTAGTAGTAATATGGATAGTATTTATGAGATGGAAAGGAAACTAAAGAGTATTATTATCGGTCATGATAATGTTATTGATAGTCTTATGAATATTACTAAAAGAATTAAATATGGTGACAATAAATGCTACTCTATGCTGTTTGTTGGTCCATCTGGAGTAGGTAAGACCTGCTTAGCTAAAGAATATGCTAAACTTTTAGTAGGCGAAAATAATTTTATTAGACTTGATATGAGTGAATATAGTGATAGTACTTCAGTTAATAAGATACTTGGCTCTTCTCCAGGATATGTTGGATACGATGATAATAAAAACATTTTGGAAGAAATTAGAAATAAACCTAATTCAGTATTATTGCTTGATGAAATAGATAAAGCTCATCCTTCGGTTATTAATTTATTTTATCAGATATTGGAAGAAGGCAAAATAAAAAATGCTAAAGGTGTTACAGTTAGATTTAATAATATAGTAATTATTATGACCTCAAATGTTGGATTTGAAAAGAATAGTATTGGCTTTAATAAAAATATTAATGGTATAAATGATTTAAAAAATAGTTTTTCAACGGCATTTATTAATAGAATAGATGGTATAATGACTTTTGATAGATTAAATGAGAATGATATTAGAAGGATTATTACTAACAAATTAGAATCTATTAGTAAAAAATATTCGAATATTAATATAAAATATGCTGATAATGTGGTAGATAAAATTATTAAAGAAAGTAACTTTTTTGAATTTGGGGCAAGGTGTCTTGATAAAATTATTTCTAGAGGAATAGAAAATGTTATATTGGAAGCGATTATTAATAATGTGAAGGATGTATATATTGATAAGTTAAATGAATATGAAAAAAATATCACTAAAGCCTAGTGATATTTTTTAATTATTTTATTAATCCCCATCCAGTTACTACATATCTTCCGCCTTGTTTTTTTGCTGCTGCTGGAGGATTATTATATAGTTTGCCATTTATTGATAATGATGATGATTGACCACCATCTAGATTGGCAGCATTGTAAGCCCCATATCTAGTTAAGACATCTACCATGTCTTGAAGACTAGCTCCGTTTATATAATTTTCTCCATCTACTACTAGAAACAAGATTATACCTGATTTTGTTTGACCTATGGCTACTCTTGGTGCATAACCCCATGGATCTCCAACTATTTCAAGTGGTTTTCCATTGACTATTAGAAATGGTCCAAATACCATAGCATCATTTATATTTGCTTTTAAGGCTTCGTTGGCAGTGGCATTGGTCATTAGTTTTAATTTTCCATCTTTGGTAAGTCCAATTATATTGTCTCTAGTTGTATCCGCAGTATCGGCTCCCCAAGTTATTTCCCCATCTTGAATAACTACGCCAATTGGTATATCCGAACCATATCCAGAGTCTTGGAAGCCTCCGCCATTAATACATACTGAACCACCATATCTTTCACACATGGTGATTATTCTTTCGCCTTTACCACCAACATTAAACTCTTTTGTAGAAATTAATCTTACTTTTTCAGGTTTATAGATAGCTACTAGATATCCATTAGAATTTCCTACCTTTAAATCAATTACTTTGTAGTCATCATCAGGATTTTCTCTTGTATATAATTCTTCTTCATATTTGTCTTTATATTTAGTTTTTTCTTTTGTATCTATTACTATTGCATCTGTATTGGCATCTTCTTCAAATGATACAAAGTAGTTACCTGACATTATTTTGTCTATTGTTTTTTGATTATAAAAGATATTAGCAAAATATTGGTGATGCATAGTTTTCATTGCAGTATTTACATACATATTTCGCACTTTATCCCATGGCCCATACATCATAAAGAAACACCAAGCTGCAATTAAATCTAAAATTATAAATACAATGGTTGTTTTATATATTTTTCTTTTTTTTCTTTCTCTCATTATTCTACCTCCAAAGGACTATCTATAGTTCCTGTACCTTTGGTAAGTTTATCTTTATCTATAGATATTACTGGTACTATTTTTAAACTTGTTGAAGATGATTTTGTATATAGTTTAAAATCATTTTGGAATACATACATATTATTACTATTTTTCTCTATTCCAGTAGACATAAAGTAATTTGTTAGTTTATTATTTAAGATTGTGTCTCCTAGTGAAAGTATTGATACTTTAGTATCTATTGTCTCGTTAAGTACTTTAGTATAGTCATAACTTGTAGTATTACTATATAGCCCATTAGCAAATTTTGTCTCTTTAATTAAATCTTTATAACTTAATTTGTTTAGATATGTATTATTTAAGTAGTAAGCTAATGTCTTATTTTTTGTATCATTATATTGATATCCATTGGATGAATAATTATATTTTTGTTCTTCACTGTTAATTGTTAAGTAATTATTTAGTGATAATTTTACTTCTTTTTCATTAACTTCATATATTCTCCAAATATCATTGCCAAGTTTTACATAACTTCCAAATAAACTATTTTCTCCTTCAAAAATGTATGGGTTACTTTCTGTACCATCACCACCAGTTGCTTCTATTGTTGCTTTGATTGTTATTACTGGTTTGATTCCTATTACATCAGTACCATCACTTTTACCAAGCTTTCCATCATTATCTATATACCATGATTTATTTTCTTTATTATTATTTATTAAATAAAAGTATTCTTCATTATTCATAAAACTATCATTACCGCCAGTGTTTACATAATCATTTAATGATGGTATTGTTATGTATGTATCTTCGGTTAAATCTTTACATGATATACTTTTAGTATCTTCAATTACATCTTTACAAGTTTTGGTAAATGTTAAGTATTTACTCATATTATTTAAATTGCTTTCAAGTATACCTGTGTATTCTTCATTATTTTTTTTTGTTAACCATTTACTTATATAAGAAGAATTATAATCTTTATTTTCTCCTTTAGCTAGTGATGTTATACTACTATCTGATATCATAGTAATTGTATTATCAGTATTTATCTTCATTATTCTCCATAATAGATTTGAATATGAGACATAATTGTTTACATCAGTACCACTGAAATAGTATTCACCATTTATTACTTTGAAATTTTCATTATCTTTATTGCTTTCTTTAATATTTTTTGCCATAGAATTTGTCTCTTCTACCTTGTTATTTTCTATGTATAATTTAATAAATCTTCCTCCATAAAAAATAACACATGCTGATAAGAACATCAGGCTTACTAAATTAAATATTTTTTGTACATTTAACTTTCTTTTACTTCTTTCTTTATTCACTTCATCATCCCTCTTTTACCATTTAATTATATCAAAACTAATATATTTTTACAATAGTTCACTCATAATATTTTTCAAGTATTGAGTACGATATTTTTCTACTTTGATGTAACAATAAAATTTTAAAATAAAAATAATTTACTTAGTATAAAATAAATGTTATAATGGTACTAGGTGAATTGTAATGAATTATAATTTAGGAGATAAAGTAATTATGAAAAAAGTACATCCATGTGGTTCTAGTGAATTTGAAATAATTAGATTAGGGGCAGATATAAAGATTAAATGTACTAATTGTTCTAGAGTGATAATGCTTCCTAGAGTGGATTTTAATAAAAAAATAAAAAAGGTGGTCGAAAATGAAAAAAAAGAAGGTTAAGCTACATCCAGCTTTAGTATTTTTAATTCTTACTTTAGTTGTTATGATACTTAGTAGTTTGGGTAGCATATTTAATTTAGAGGCTAGTTATTATGTAGTTAATGATGTTACAGGGGATTTGACAACACAAACTGTTAATATACATAATTTATTTAATAGAACAGGTCTACAGTATTTGATTAGCAATATGTTAAATAATTTTATTAGTTTTGCTCCTCTTGGTAATTTAATTATTGGATTACTTGGAGTTGGCGTAGGATATAAGAGTGGTTTTCTTAATTCAATGTTTAAAGTTATTGGTGAAAAGGTACCAAGAAAAGTTCTTACTTTTTTAGTTGTACTTCTTGGCGTTATCTTTTCAATGTTTTATGAAGTTGGATATGTTATATTAATTCCGCTAGCGGCAATACTATTTATGAACTTAGGTAGACATCCATCTGCAGGTATCTGTGCTGCTTTTGCTGGTATTACTTTTGGATATGGTGGCAATGTAATTGTTAACAGACTAGATAGTATGTTAACTACTTACTCAAATAAAGCTGCACTTATACTTGATTCTTCATATAATGTTAATTTATTTGGTAATATTATTTTTACTATAGTTAGTACAATACTTGTTGTTTATGTTGGTATGATAGTTACAGAAAGATTCATTATACCAAAACTTGGTAAATATTCTTTTGATGAAGAGGAGCCATCACAAGTTGGTGAAGTTTCTAAGAAGGAGAGAAAAGGTATTGCTATAGCACTCCTTGCTACAATGGTAGTTGGTCTTTTACTTATATATTGCATTATTAAAGGTCTTCCTTTCTCAGGACTATTCCTAGATCTTAGTCAAAGTAAATATGTTGATATGTTATTTGGAGAAGGTTCGTATTTTTATCAAGGCTCTGTTACTATATTCTCATTCTTACTTATATTTAGTTCATTAATATATGGAATGAGAGTAAAAACAATAAATAATAATAGAGATTTAGTTGATGGAATGAGTTATTATTTAAAGGATGTTGCTTCTTTATTAGTACTTATATTCTTTGCTTCACAATTCTGTATGATATTTAGAGAAACTAACATAGGTTTATTTATTGTTGCTTCCTTATCTGAATTACTTAATGGTATGCAGCTATCAGGACTTGCTCTTGTCGTTATTACATTCTTAATAGTAGCTTTATCAACGTTCTTTGTTCCTATGGCTTCGACTAAATGGGCTATGATTTCACCAGTAATTGTTCCAATGTTTATGCAAAGCTCTATGACTCCTGAATTTGCTGAAGTTGTCTTTAGAGCTGGGGATTCTTGTATCAAAGGTATTACCCCAGTATTTAGTTATTTTGTTATACTAATTGGGTTCTTACATATTTATGATAAGAGAAAGAATGATGTTATTACTATTACTGATGCTATGTCATTAATGGTACCTTATACTATTGCTTTTGTAATATTATACTTTGTTATAATGTTAGCATTCTATATTATGGGAATACCTATAGGATTTGGAACTAATGTTATGTTATAAATAAAAAGTTGTACTTCGGTATAACTTTTTTAAATCTTATATCCTATGCTTATATATAATAGATATGGTTGATATATTTATTTGAGACAATACTTTGGCTCAAATAAACACTTTAAGACCTAGGCTTAAAGTGAAACAAATAAAAAAATATTTATAATTACTTGTATAAAAATGTTTATTTTATAGTTATTTTTTGTTATAATATTTAGGTAAGAAAGAAGTGATATAAATGAGTTTAACTGCTGGTATTGTAGGCCTTCCTAATGTAGGAAAGAGTACATTATTTAATGCTATAACTAAAAAGAATATACTAGCTGCAAATTATCCATTTGCTACAATTGATCCTAATGTTGGCGTAGTTACTGTTCCAGATAAGAGAGTAGAAGTATTGGAAAATATGTATGTTCCAGAGAGAACTATTCCTACTACTTATGAATTTACAGATATTGCAGGACTGGTAAAGGGGGCTAGTACTGGTGAAGGACTTGGTAATAAGTTTTTATCACATATAAGACAAGTAGATGCTATCGTTGAGGTTGTTAGATGTTTTGATGATGAAAATATTATTCATGTTGATGGTAGTGTTGACCCAATAAGAGATATTGAAGTTATTAATGTAGAACTAGTTCTTTCGGATTTAGAAATTATTACTACAAGAATTGGTAAAATTGGTAAAAAAGCTATGACTACTAAAAACAAGGATGATGTTAAAGAAATAGAATTATTAGAAAAAATAAAAGATGCCTTAGAAAAGAATATTCCTGTTAGAAAACTTGGCTTAGATGATGAAGAAAAGAAAATTATTAGTTCATTTAATTTAATTACTTTAAAACCGATTATATATGCTCTTAATGTTAGTGAAGAAGATATTGTTAATGGTAATGAGTATACAAATGGAGTATGTGAGTATGCTAAAAAAGAAGGGAGTGAAGTAGTTATTATTTCTGCGAAGATAGAGAGTGAACTTGCTGAACTTGATGATGATGAAAAAATGCTATTCTTAAATGAACTTGGTATTACTTCAAGTGGTCTTGATAAGTTAATTGATAAAACTTATAAATTACTTGGACTTGCTACATTCTTTACTGTTGGATCTGATGAAGTTAGAGCTTGGACATTTAAAAAAGGTATGAAGGCTCCTGAATGTGCTGGTATTATTCATTCGGATTTTGAAAGAGGCTTTATTAAAGCAGAAGTTATGTCTTATGATGATTTAGTAGCTGCTGGTAGTGAACTAAAAGTTAGAGAAGCTGGTAGAGCAAGAATTGAAGGAAAAGAATATGTAATGCAGGACGGAGATATTTGTCATTTTAGATTTAATGTATAGAAAGGGTAAATATGAAAGATAGAAAAGATATTGATAAGAAGTATACTTGGAATTTAGATGTTATTTATAGTAATACTACAGAATTTGATAAAGACTATGACTTGGTGATAGATAAAATTAATTCTTTAAAGAAATATGAAAATACTATGATGGATAATAGTGATAATTTCTATAATTCTATTAAACTATCATTTGAAATAGAAAGATTAATTGATAAGTTATATTGTTATGCTAATTTATCTTTTGATTTAGATACTTCAAATAATGATAAACAAGAATTATGTGAGAAAATATCTAATTTAAGAAGTAAGTATAGTCAGAGTAGTTATTTTATAGTACCTAGTATTTTAAAGAATGATTATAGTGTTATAGAAAATTATATGAAAGAGAATCCTTTAATTAAAGATTATGAAATTTCTATTAAGGAAATATATAGATATAAAGAACATACTCTTTCTGATGCTGAAGAAAAACTTTTATCAAGCATTAGTAAAATGGTAGGAAACTCTTATGATACATATGAACTATTTAAAGATTGTGATATGTCTTTTGATAGTATTGAAGATGAGAATGGTAAGAAAGTAGAACTTAATAATAGTAATTATAGTCTATATATTGAAAGTAAGGATAGAAGAGTAAGAAAAGATACTTTTAATACTTTATATAAAGAGTATAAAAAATATACTAATACTTTTGCTTCTTTAATATCTTCAAATATGAAAGAACTATCTACGATGGCTAAGATTAATAAGTATAATAGTGCTATTGAAATGAGTTTATATGCTGATGATGTTGATATTAAAGTATATAATAATTTAATAGATAGTGTTCATAAACATATTGATTATATTTATGATTATTATAAGTTAAAGAAGGATATTCTTAATTTAGATGATATTCATTTATATGATGTATATGTACCTATTGGTAATAGTCTTGATAAGAAATATAGTTATGAAGAAGCAAAAGAAGTTATACTTAAGGTATTAGAAGTATTTGGAGATGAATACATAAATAAAGTAAAAGAGGCTCTTGATAATAGATGGATAGATGTATATCCCACTAAAAACAAGAGGACTGGTGGATATTCTGGTGGTAGTTATGATACTTATCCATATATTTTACTAAATTATCAAGATAAGTATAATGATATGTCTACTTTAATTCATGAAATGGGCCACTCTATGCATAGTTATTATTCTAGAAATTATAATGATTATCAAAATAGTGAGTATAGAATATTTGTCGCTGAGGTTGCTTCTACTGTTAATGAGTTGTTACTTAGTCATTATTTACTTGAGCATAGTAGTGATGTAGAAGAGAAAAAATATATTTTAAATAATTTGATGGAATTATATAGGGCTACTATATACAGACAGACTATGTTTGCTGAATTTGAAAGAGATATATCTAGTATTATTGATAATGATGGAGCTCTTACTGCGAATAAATTATCTAATATGTATTATGATTTGAATAAATTTTACTTTGGTGATGGAGTAGTAGTTGATGATGAAATCAGATACGAATGGGAGAGAATACCACACTTCTACTACGACTTCTACGTATATAAGTATGCTACAGGGTTAAGTGCTGCGACCGCTATTGTGAAGGGTATATTAGATAAGAAAGAAAATGCTGTGAAAAACTATATTGATTTTCTAAAGTGTGGTTCTAGATTATCGCCAATTAAATCTTTAAAAGTGGCTGGTGTTGATTTAACTAATAGTAGTGTTGTAGATACTGCTCTTGATGAGTTTAAAAATATACTTGATATGTATAAAAATATGATATAAGAAAGAGACAATTTAGTTGTCTCTCTTTTTGTAGTTATGACTTTTGCCTAAAACAAATTATTATGCCATTAATTTACTAGTTCTGTTTATTACTTTAAAAAAATATATAAAAACGAATGTAACCATACTATAAATTTAGTACGATGACATTCATAATTTTTTATTTAACACTTCTTAAATAAGTAACTAGATTGTTAGCATGATTATAGTAGGTATTACCATTACTTGCTTTTAATACTACACTATCATTATCTATTATTTGTAAGTCTATTTTTTGTACTACATTATTATTATCATATCTTATAGTAAAAGTATCATAGCATTTATCATTACTACCTGTCCAAGGACCATTATTAGATAATTCTTTCCAGTATGTATCTATTTTATTTAATACTTCTTTATCTAGTTTATTTTCAGTATTTTCACAATCTATATAGTATACATCGTAGTTAGTATTTAATATATCTTTAGTCCAATTGCTGCTTTGTTTATTTATTAGAATAATTATTATTACTCCTAGTAAAATGACTGCAGTTACTCCTAATACAATATAATTTTTCTTAGTCATATATCCTCCTTATATTCTAAGTTAATATTATCATTAAGAAAAAATTGTGTCAATATTTTTGCGTTAGATATTTCTTTTTGTGTCAAATTAATGTATACTAATAATAGGTGATTAGATGGAACTTTATGAATTAAAAAAAGAGTATAAAATATTAGAAAATAAAATTATTGATCTTAGGAGGTCTCTTTGACTTAGATAGTAAAATTAAAAGAGTAGAAGAAATTAATAATTTAATGCTTGATAGTTCGTTTTGGGATGATAGATCTTCTTCTGAAAAGATAGTTAGTGAACTTAAGCATGATAAGATTATTATAGATAATATTAATAACTTAGATAGTAAGATTAATAGTAATATTGATATGCTTAATGATGTTAAAGATAGTGATATTGAAATGTTATTACTAATTGAAGAGGAATATCATGATATTAATAAATTAATAGACAAGGCTACTTTAGATACTTATTTAAATGGTGAATATGATAATTCTAATGCTATTATGGAAATACATGCTGGCGCAGGTGGTACTGAATCATGTGACTGGGCATTAATGTTATATAGAATGTATACTAGATATGCTAGTGGTAATGGCTATACTATTACAGAACTTGATAAGCAGGATGGTGAAGAGGCTGGGATTAAGTCGGTATTATTTCAAGTTAATGGACCTTTAGCCTATGGCTACTTAAAACACGAAAAAGGAGTACATAGGTTAGTTAGAATTAGTCCATTTGATGCAAATAAGAGGAGACATACATCTTTTGCTGCGGTTGATGTACTGCCTGAGATAGATAATAATATAGATGTAGAAATTAATGATAGTGACATTAGAGTAGATATTTATCGTAGTAGTGGCCCTGGAGGACAAGGAGTAAATACTACTGATAGTGCAGTTAGAATTACACATATTCCTACGGGTATTGTTGTTACTTGTCAAAACGAAAGAAGTCAAATTAGAAACAAAGAAAAAGCACTTGAAGTACTTAAAGGTAAACTATTATTACTAGAAAAAGAAAAACAAGATGAAAAGATTAATGGTATCAAAGGTGAACAGCTATCTAATGGCTGGGGTAGTGCTAAAAGAAGCTATGTACTATGTCCTTATACTTTGGTTAAAGATAACAATAGTGGATATGAAAGTAGCAATGTAAATGGTATATTAGATGGTGAAATAGAAGAAATGTTAGAATTTGGAATAAAAGAATAAAGGGTGATTTATATGGGAATATTTGATTATTTTAGAAAGAAAAAGGTAGATAGTATTATAACTAAGGTTAATAAGAAAAATATCGGTAAAAGATATTGTATGCTTGTACTTGGTACTTTAATTGTAGCCTTTTCTTTTAATTTATTCTTTTTAAGATATAATTTAGCTTGCTTTGGAGTAAGTGGTATATCAATAGTGCTTAGTAAGTTTGGTGTTAATCCTTCAATATTTATTTTAGGATGTAATATTTTATTAATGATACTTGCTTACTTTACATTAGGTCTTGAAAATACTAAGAATCAATTAGTTGGAGCTTTAATATATCCTGTATTGGTACAACTTACTAGTTATATTACTAAATACATAGATTTAGGAGACACTGAAATGATAGTTATTGCTGTAGTAGGTGGCGTACTTGCAGGTATCGGCTACGGACTAATATATAAGAGTAATTTCTCTACTGGTGGCACTGATGTTATCGTAGGTATTATTCATAAGTATTTAAAAATGTCTATGGGAACTGCTGGTCTCATAGTTAATGGATGCATTATACTACTTGGTAAACTTGTATTTGGATGGGATATAGTACTTTATGCTATATTAGTATCATATTTAATATCAGTATTTACTGATAAGATATTACTTGGTATATCTAAGAGTAAAGCATTTTATATAGTTGTTAATAAAGAAAAAGATGATATGGTAAGAGATTTTCTTATATCACTTCCTGATGTTGGGACAACAGTTATAGATGCTGAAGGCGGTTATTCTAGTGAAGATAAAACACTTTTATTAGCGGTTGTTCCTACGAGAAGTTATTTTATAGTAAAGGAAGGTTTAAAAGAGATAGATAATAATATATTCTTCTTAGTTTGTGACTCCTACGAAGTAAGTGATAATGGTGATTTATCATGAAGATAAGTAAGAATGAAAAGTTTGATATTAAAAAACTAGAGAAAATTATTAAAGATAAAAATACTTATTATAATTTTTTTCTCTTTATAATGGGGATGGCTCTTAGTGCTATTTCTGTTAGTGTATTTTATTCTCCTAATGAAGTAGTTACTACTGGTAGTACAGGACTTGCAATTATACTAAACAAATATTTAAATATAGATTTATCATTATTAGTATTATGTTTATCGTCAATGTTACTTGTTTTATCTTTTTTAGTATTTGGCGTTAATTATGGATCAAAACATATTCTTGGTACATTATTATTTCCAGTATTTTTAAAGAGTGCTACTTTAATTAATAGAGTTGTTAATTTTGAAGGAGTATCTTTATTTCTACTTATAGTTATTGGCGGAGTACTTTCTGGTATTGGCTTTGGACTAGTTAAAAGAAGTAACTATAGTCTTGGGGGATTTTACGTATTATATGATATTATTAATAAAAGATTTAAAATATCTATAGGTAAGGCTAGTTTGGTATGTAATAGTATAATTATAATACTTAGTATATTTACTTTTGGCATAGATAAATGTATATATGCTATTATTGGATTATATATGACTAGTTATTTTGGTGATAAGATAATGCTTGGTATATCTAGTAATAAGGCTTTTTATATTATTACTAGAAAACCTTTAGAAGTTAAAGAGTATATTATTAATAATTTAAATCATACTGTTACTGTGGTTAAGGCTAGAGGAGGTTATAGTGATAAAAAGAAAACTATGCTTCTTTGTGTAATACCTACTGTAGAATATGTAAAAATGAAAGAAGTTATTAAAACAATAGATGAAAGAGCTTTCTTCTTAGTTACTGATAGTTATACAGTGTCTAAGTAGGAAAATTATGTAAAATAATAGATAGATATTTAAAAAATATTGAAATAATGGTATAATTAATTATACAGATATGGAGGTAGTAAAAGTGGAGTTAATTAGAATTAGTGATGTTCAAAAGACTTATAAAACTGGTACTGTAGCGCTATATGATTTTAATCTTAGTATTAAAAAGGGTGAATTTGTATTTGTAATAGGTGCTTCAGGTAGTGGTAAGTCTACTTTGATAAAGATGTTATATAGAGAAGAAAAACCTGATAAAGGTTCCATAATAATAGGTGGTATTAATGTAGCAAAACTTAGAAATAGAAAAGTATATGCTTTAAGAAGAAAATTAGGAGTAGTCTTTCAAGATTTTAAACTATTACCTAAACTTACAGTATATGAAAATGTGGCTTTTGCTATGGAAGTACTAGGATATGATAAAAAAGAAATACATAAAAGAGTAATGGATGTTCTTGATTTAGTAGGATTAAAAAATAAAGTAAGACAGTTTCCAGACCAATTATCTGGTGGTGAACAACAAAGAGTTGTTATAGCAAGAGCGATTGTTAATAAACCTAAACTTCTTATATGTGATGAACCTACGGGTAACTTAGATCCTGATACTTCAATGGAAATTATGAAAGTGCTTGACGAAATTAATGCTATGGGTACTACAATTATAATGGCTACTCATGATAGAGATATTGTTGATAGAATGAAAAAAAGAGTTATAGTACTTGATAGAGGAAGACTTGCTAAAGACATAGAGAAAGGAAGTTACTGCAATGAAAAGTTTTAGAAGTATAAGAAGATATTTTAGAGATGCTATTCATGGAGTATTTAGAAACTTTTCTTTATCACTTGCATCAATTTCATGTATAACTATTACTTTAATAGTAGTGGCTGTATCATTAATTTTATCTTATAATGTTGAACACTTTTCTGACTCAATTAGAAAAGATGTAACTGTAGTTATGTTTTTAAAGAAAGAAACTACAAAAGAAGATTTAACTAAAATAAAAAAAGAACTTGAAAGTATTGAAAATATCGAAAATAGTAGTATTGAACTTAAAACTAAAGAAGAATCTGCTAATGAATTAAAAAAAGGTAATGAGATATTTGCCACTACTGTTGATAGATGGACTGAGGAGACAAATCCTTTACTTGATAGTTATATGTTTAAAGTAAAAGATATTGTTCAAATAGATGATACAGTAAAAGAAGTAAAAAACTTATCTTTTTCTAAAGATAAGATAAATAATATTAATTATGGAGAAGATATTGTACATCAATTGATTGAAGTATTTAATGTAGTAAGAAAAATATGCATAGTGGCAGTTTTATCGTTAGTTCTAGTTACGGCATTCTTAATTGCTAATACTATTAAACTTGCTATATACTCTAGAAAAAGAGAAATAGAGATAATGAGACTAGTAGGAGCTTCAAATATATCTATTAAGATACCATTCATTATTGAAGGATTATTTATAGGACTTATTGGTTCTATAGTACCAATACTTATTACAATATTTGGTTATACTTCTTTATATGATTACTTTGGTGGTAAATTATTTGGCTCTGGCCTTGCCGAACTAGTTAACCCAATGCCATTTATATATCAAGTATCTGGTGTACTTGTAGCTATTGGTATTGTTGTTGGTATGATAGGTAGTTATCAAGCAGTAAGAAAATACTTGAAAATATAGTATTTTCTTTTTTTATTCACATTTGGTGTTGATAGATAAAATTTATCTATATTTTGTTATTTTCTTATATTCATTAATACCATATTTTTCATTTAATGTATCATAAAAGATAAATTTATGCGGTGGATTATAAGTTAAATAAATAAAACCTAGATATATTATAATTATTATAGGAACTGAAAGTGCATTTAATACTTTTAGTTCTTTTTCTTTTAATATATTATAACTTACTATTTGACCTATAATATATACTATTATCATGAGAGTTATTGATATAAACATAGATTCTCCTAATAACTTGTATAGAGGTATATATATTACTAAGTATAATGGTATTTGCATTAATGGAATGAAATATGTATTAAATGGTAAATTATTATATGTAATGTTATATTTCTTTAAAAGAATATATTCTATTAAACTATATATTAGTGTTGAAGTAAATAATATTTTCATATGTTCCCAAATGCTTTCATTTACTGGAAAGATAAAAGAAAAGATAATATTAGGAAAAATATCATAAGCAAAATGTGATATAAAAGATAATATAGTTATAATAACTACTCCAAGTATTTTTATTTTCTTTAAATTCATATATTTATACTCCTTTATTTATTATATTATTATTATGACTAAATAATTAAAAAATATTAATTTTAGAGATTATAAGCTCTAAAATTCTTTATGAAGACTTAATGGCTTCATAAAACATCGAACAACAAAGTGTGAGATGAAAAAACTAATAAATACCTTTATTTTTATATACTTTTTTAGTATAATATATATTGTGATAGTATGAAAAAAAGTTATATATTTATAGGTATATTTTTAATATTTATTATAATTATTACAGTGGTAGGTAGTATCATAGTTACAGGTAATATTAAAGTAAGTGAAGATAAAGATATTCTGTTAGTACAAAGTAATAAAGAAGTATATTTTAAACCTTATGGTTACAGTATAGATAATCCTAATATAGTAGTTAATCCTTATGGTAATAGTCCTTTAACAGCACTAGTAATGTTTGAAACAGATAACTATAGTGAAGTATCTATTAAAATATTAAGTAAAGATGGTAATAGCGATATAAATTATACATTTAGTAAAAATAAGTATCATTTAATACCAATATATGGATTATATGCTGATTATGATAATACAGTTATATTATCAAGTGAAGGTAAAAGTAAAACTATTAATATTAAGACTGATAGTTTACCTGAAGACTTTACTTATGTAGATAATATGACTTATGATAATTTTATATTTTATAATAGTAATTATCCTTATGCTATTGATAGTAATGGCGAAGTAAGATGGTATTTAAATAGTAATTATTATGGTAATATAAGTATGACTAATGAATCTTCAATTGTTATTGGTAGTGATAGATATAATGAGAATGGTAATGTAATATCTTTATATCAAATGAACTTATTAGGTAAAATTTATAATGAATATATAGTTAATAATTATTATGGTGTTAATATTGTTTATGAAGAAGTAGTTAGTGTACTTTCTAATGATGTTATTTCTATTGATTTACAAACTGGTAATACAATAAAGAAATATTTTAAGAATGATGGTTATGATTATATTGATAGTGTAGAAGGTAATATTATTTTAAAAAAGGATAATGCTTTTTATAAGGTGGGGGATAATAATAAGCTAGAAGATACTACTTATGAATATAAAGAAAAAGTAATAAGTTTTTATAATAATACTTCTAATTATAGTATTGTACCTTCGGTTAGATATGGTAAATTAAATGAGACTACTGAAAGTAAAGAGAAAATATCTTTAATTAACTATGATAAAAGTAATGATGTAGATGTTTCTTTTGAGAAAGAAGTAGATAGGACAATGATTAAAAATAATAATAATGATAAAGTTTATGTTATTCTTGATAAATTTTTAGATAAAAGAGTGTATGAAGTATCTGATACTTTTTATATTAATGATACGGGGCTTAATGGTAAGTATACAGTTTATGTTAAAGTAAAAGATAAACTATATAGGACAGATTATTATATCGAGGTGTAAAATGGAAAGAATTATTTTACATGTTGATGTTAATAATGCATTTCTTAGTTGGTCTGCGGTGTGGCTGCTAAAGAATGGTTATGGAAAAGATATTAGAAATAGGTATGCTGTTATTGCGGGTGATGAGACTCAAAGGAGAGGTATTGTTTTGGCAAAGAGTAATTTGTGTAAAAAAAATGGTGTTAAGACTGCTGAAGCAATTTATTTAGCTAGAAAGAAGTGTCCTTATTTAGAAATTTATCCTCCTAAATATGATGTATATAAAAAGTTTTCAGATATGATGTATAAATATTTATGTAATTATACTAATATTATTGAAAGATATTCTATTGATGAGTGCTTTCTTGATTACACTGGTAGTGTTAAGCTGTTTGGTGATCCGGTGAAAGTTGCTTATAAAATTAAAGATGATATTTATAAGAAGTTTGGATTTACAGTTAATGTTGGTGTTGGTAATAATAAATTACTTGCTAAAATGGCTTCTGATTTTGAAAAGCCTAATAAAGTACATACACTATTTAGTAATGAGATCGAAACTAAGATGTTTCCTCTTCCTATCGAGGATTTATTTATGACTGGTAGAGCAAGTGCAAAAAAACTTAGAGAGATGGGAATTACTACGATTGGAGAACTTGCTAGAACACCAGTGGAAGAACTTACTAAGAAGTTTAAATCTATGGGTAAGATGTTACATGATTATGCAAATGGTATTGATAATAGCGAAGTTATGTATGAAAGAGAACAGGCTAAGAGTATTTCAAACTCAACAGTTCTTCCATATAATTATAGAGATTCTGGTATGATAAAGAATGTTATATTTGATTTATCTAAAGAGATTGGTAAGAAATTAAGAGACAATAAATTATATGCTGATACTATTGGCGTTTGGTTTAAGTATACTTATTTTGATAAGATTAGTAAACAAGTTAAGTTGGATAATAGTATCGCAAATGATGAAGAAATAGCAGGAAAGGCTTTTAATATTTTTAATGAACTATGGAATGGTGAAGATGGTATTAGAAGCGTATGTGTATTTGTAAGCGGTCTATCTAATGAAAGAAAGGTGCAACTATCTTTATTTGATGAAAAGGTAGTGGAAGAGGAAAAAGAGGACAAATTACAAGAAGTAATTGATGACATTAGAAGTAAGTTTGGTGATGGAGTTATTGGCTTTGCAAATGAGAAAAATAACAAATAGGGAGGTATTATGGAATTATTGAATAAATTAAAAAGAAGCAATACTGAAATAAATACTAATAAAAATGAAGATAATATAGAGTTATTAGAAAAAAGAACACTTATTAATAAAATAGGGGTAAATAGAATAAATTTATTTTGCAATAGATATTCTTTAAAATATGAGGATTTATCTATAGATTTTTTAAGAAAACTAATTAGTTCTGAAGAATTATTAAATTATTTAAATTCAGTCTTTTTAACTATCAACGATATAAAAAAAATGAATGATGGTACTTTTTCTTTAAATGATGTAGAAGGACAGTATGATATCCTAGAGTTTCCTATTTTATTTTCGGGTTTTGAAAGAGAAAAGGTATTATTACTTAATAAAGATATAAGTGTTTTGCCTAGTAATTATGTATCAGTTCAGATGGATAATTTAGATTTAAATAATTTATCTCCTGGTGAAAATTATGATATAATCATTCCATCATATTTTGGGGATGTCAATATAAAAAAGCAAACTAAAAAAATTTTACCTGTTGAATTAAATGATATGTATTCTATTTCAAAAATAAATATTCTATACCCATGTGATAATATTTTTTATTGCGTAGATAGATTTTCTTATTGTATAACTGAGAAAATCAACTTGAATTCTAATACTATTATTATTATTAGTTTAGATAAGTTTAAGGAACTAACCAAGTTACAAGTTGAAAACTTAAATGGATGTATGATATTATTGGCAGAAGATATTGTTAAAAATGATATACTATATAATAGCTTTGCTAATAAAAGTGTAGATAATAACTTTCCTACCTTAAATAGTGATAGTTTTGATGATGAGATAGTTAAGATTAATCATCTCCTATTTATTGTTGATAATTCTGATCTTGAAAATAATAGAAAAAAATATTTTAAATATTGGATAAAAAAATATAGTAGAAATAATCAATTATCTTATCATATTTATGAAATAACAGATAAATTAACGAAAGAGATTGGAATCGATAAAATAAAAATGTTATCAAATAAATTTGATGATTTGGAGTATAGTGATAAAATAAAAGACTTTGAATTTGAGAATTATGATATTTCAACATTCTTAGGTGAATTTAAAAACATAGATACTGCTTATTTATCATTCTTAATAAATACAATAGCAAAATTAAATACTGAAGAACGTAAGGTTGTACTTAGTGATCCGAAAATTAAAAATAGACTTGGTAATCAAATTCTCAGTGAGTGTGGTAATAATATATATAGTTATTTTGAAAAAATAAAATTAAAGCTATCTGTTACTGAAATTCTGTCTTTATTTGATGTAGAGATGATTAGAAATAATTTTACTGGCGATAGAAAATCTTTAGAATATAGAGTATTTGCCAGTTTATGTGAAAGCGATGATGAAGTTATTGAAGTAATTAAGTATTTACTTAATAATAACGAAATGTTTATAGAATTTTTTAATCAGTGTGATAATTTCTGTAGTTCATTTGACTGTTTAAGTGGTGGTATGTTAAAAAAAGTTTTATATAGACTTAAAGAAAATAAAATGACCGCTGACTGCTACAACTTTGTATTTGGTCTTTCTTTGAAAACTCAAAAATATCTTATTGATGAAAAACTTGATGATGATATTATTGCTATTATTGTACCAAGATTTAAAATGCAGGCAATTACTTATTTTTTTGAATCTGATAGTAGGTCTAATTATTTATTTAAAAAGATGTGCATTGCTTCTCTTATTGGTAGCGATGTAATATTTAATAATGATGTTTTAAGGAGCAAAGATTTTTTTGATATGCTTAAAAATAAGAGTTTTGTTGATTTTAGAACTAATATAAACAATGTTGAGGTAAATAATTTACCAGAATTTATTGAAAAGCATTTGAAAGAGTATTACGAAGAATTATTTAATGATTACGATGAAGAAAGTAAAATGTTTAAAGAATATACGGAAATAATTAATAATTCGGAAGCTTATATTAACTACTCTAAATTTAATAATTATATATTAGATGATGAGGCATTTCAAATTCTAAATTCTCTTGAAAACACTAATAAAAGTATACGTCTTGAGAAATTTAAAAACTTGACTAATAAGAAAATTAGCGAAATTACTGTTGATGCTTTGTTTGCAGATAATATATATAATGTGTGGATTAATATTAAAGAGATGCTTAGATTTAATGATAAGTTACCTGAAAATAAAAAAATATTAGATAATGATAAAATCAAGTTTTATGAAATGATTTTAAATATCGATAATGTTTCTTGCACTGATAAAATAAAATTATACCATGGTTTAAAGGAAAAGAATATCAGTACGATGTTTTATGAAGATGTCAGGAAGCTAAAGGATGCATCTTATAATCTTATTAAAAGTAAGATGTTTACTTTAAAGGGTAATTTCTGCGATAGTGAGTTAAGTAATGAGTATGGAGTGCCAATTTACGATATGCGTGATAAGAGTTTCTTTATGCTTGTCAGATCGGAGAGTAAACATAAGGATAAAGATATGTGGAGGAGAAATTGTTACTCAATTATATCAAATGACAATACTAGTGTTTATTCACATGGTACTATAACTATTTACGGATATAATTCTTTTGAAAATGATAGAGTTCTTCATATGTTTGAAGGTGATGCTTATAGCGAAGATGAGAGCAAATACTTTGGTAATAGAGAAAAAATTAATAGAATAATGACTCCTGAAGAACTAGTTAATAGTAGTAGATGGTATAGTGAGGTACAACTTGTTAATTTAAAGGATGAATGTGCCAATAAGTTATATATTGCTAAAAAACCTGATTTTATTGTAGTTTATGATGCTCCTGATAAGGAAAGCATAGAGGAAAGTATGAAACGAAATATACCGATTGTTATTATTAAAAGGCAAGTACTTGAGAAAAATAATAAAATAAATATCGGTAATAGTGATTATTTTTTAGATGGTGATGAAGATATTTATATAAATAGTTCTTATGATGAAAAAGATATAAGTAAAAAAATTAGATAGGAGATGTAATGGATGAATAATGAAATAATAAATGAAATTAGTGAAAATTTAAATATAAAAAAAGAGGGAATAGAGGCAGTACTTAAATTACTTGAAGATGGTAATACGGTACCATTTATTGCCAGATATAGAAAAGAGGCTACAGGGGCCTTAGATGAAGAGCAAATTAGAAGTATTAATGAGTATTATGAATATCAAGTTAATTTACTGAAAAGAAAAGAAGATGTTATTAGATTAATTGATGAAAAGGGCTTGCTTACAGAAGAACTTAGGGATAGTATTATGAAGGCTTCTAAACTGGTTGAAGTTGAAGATATATATAGACCTTATAAAGAAAAAAAGAAAACTAAAGCTACAGAGGCTATTAAAAATGGTTTGGAACCTTTGGCTAAGATTATTATGTCATTTAAGAAGGTGAATATTGAAAAAATAGCGGAGTCATATCTTAATGATAATGTTAAAAGTGTTGAAGAGGCAATTACTGGGGCTAGTTATATTATTGCTGAATGGATTAGTGATAATGCTAGTTATCGTAAATATATTAGAAATAATATGAGTAATTATGGAGTAATTCATAGTAAACTCAAAAAAGGCGCTACTGATGAGAATAAAACTTACGAGATGTACTATAATTACGAAGAGAGAGTTAAATATATTAAACCTCATAGAGTATTAGCTTTAAATAGAGGCGAGAATGAAGGTATTTTATCTGTTAGTATATCAGTTGACGATGATTATATTATTTCGTTTTTAGAAAAAAAACTTGTTAAGGATGAGAATGTAGAAAGTGCCGCTATTGTAAAATCTGCAATTAGAGATAGTTATAAGAGACTTATTATTCCAAGTATCGAAAGGGAAGTAAGAGCTGATTTAAAAGAAGTGGCAGAGGCTGCGGCGATTGAAGTATTTGGTGACAATTTGGAGAATTTAATTTTAACTCCTCCGATGAAAGATATAACAGTGCTTGGCTTTGATCCGGCATATAGGACTGGATGTAAGCTTGCTGTTGTTAGTCCTACATCTAGTGTACTTAATATTTCAGTTATTTATCCACATGAGCCACATAATAAGTGGGAAGAGTCAAAAAAGGTTCTTAAGGATTTATTTAAAAAGTATGATATTGATGTTGTGTCTATTGGCAATGGTACTGCTTCAAGAGAAAGTGAAAAGTTAGTTGCGGAGGCTATTAGTGAATATAAGGATAAAGATGTTAAGTATGTTATAGTTAGTGAAGCTGGAGCAAGTGTTTATTCCGCTAGTGAACTTGCTATTAAAGAATTTCCTGATTTAACAGTCGAAAAGAGAAGTGCAATTAGTATAGCAAGGAGACTTCAGGATCCTTTATCTGAACTTGTTAAAATTGATAGTAAAAGTATTGGCGTAGGACAGTATCAACATGATGTAAATGAAAAGAAACTTGATGAATCTCTTGATTTTGTTGTTAGTAAATGTGTTAATAATGTTGGTGTTAATATTAATACTGCAAGTACATCTATACTTAAGTATGTTTCGGGTTTAACTAAGACTTCAATAGATAAAATTATTGGTTATAGAGAAAAAAATGGTAGAATTAATTCTAGAGATGAACTTGTAAAAGGTAATGTGCTAACTCCTAAGGTTTATGAACAGTCAATAGGTTTTATGAGAGTTATTGATGGAAATAATATTATGGATGAAACATCTATTCATCCTGAAAGTTACATGGCTGCAAGTAAGTTGCTTGAAGAGATTGGGTATACCGTTAAAGATGTTGGTAAAGTTGAATTGGTTAAGAAACTTGATAGTATTAATCTTGAAGAGTATGCTCAAAGACTTGGTATTGATAAGTATACACTCGAAGATATTATTAAGTGCTTGAAGCAGCCTAATAGAGACTTTAGAGATGACTTTGAAAAACCAATATTAAAGAGTGACATTCTTAAAATAGAAGATTTAAAAGAGGGTATGGAGCTTTTTGGAACAGTTAGAAATGTAGTTGACTTTGGTGCTTTTGTAGATATTGGTCTTCATGATGATGCACTTGTTCATATATCTAAACTTACTGATAAGTATATAAAACATCCTAGTGAAGTAGTTGCAGTTGGTGATATTGTTACTTGTTACGTAGAAAAGATAGATTTAACTAAAAATAGGGTTAGTTTATCATTAATTAATCCGAATAATAGTAAGAAAATGTAAAAAAATATGCAAATTTTATAAAAAAATGCATAAAATAATTGACAGATAGGCAATTTTATAGTATTATTATTATTGCCTACTGATGCAGATGTAGTTTAATGGTAGAACCTCAGCCTTCCAAGCTGACTGCGTGAGTTCGATTCTCATCATCTGCTCCAGATTGATAGGAAACTCGGAAATTAACTTCTGAGAGTAATAAATGCTAACTAGAAATAGTTAGTTTTTTTGTTATGTAAAGGAGTTGATTATATGTTAAATATAGAAACAAAAGAATTAAAAATAAGTGATAAATTAAAAAGAAAAATTGATATAATTGGTAGATTTACAAATACTACTCCAATTATAAATAATGGTTCAATTAAAAATATAACGGGGACAAATGTTGCTTATGTTATGCCACATATTATAGTTATTAAGAATAATAAATACCTAATGTTTGATGAATGTGATAATGTTTATGTAAATACATTTAAAAACAAAATAGTATTTAAAGATTTAGAAGATTATATAAATAGTCATTAAAAATCTTTTTAAATGTTAGACTTCGTAAAATTAACTTTAAAATGTCAAACAAGTGAGAGGTGTCTTTTAAAATATCTATATTTTAGACTACACTTTTCAAGCTTAAAGTGCCAAACATATGAGAAGCATATTTAAATTTTTTAAAATTTTAGACTTAACTTTTCTCATTTAAGATGCCAAACATATGAAAGGAGATATTTAAAAAATATGAATAAAGAAAATAAAATAGCAGGTATTTACATTAGGGTCAGTACAGAGGATCAAGCTCGTGAAGGTTTTAGTTTAGGAGAACAAGAAGAAAGATTAAGAGAGTTTTGTAAGTTTAAACGATATGAAATATTTAAAGTTTATAAAGATGCAGGAATCAGTGCTAAAAGTGATAAACGGCCAGCATATCAAGAAATGCTTGAGGATATAAAAAGCAAGAATATTAATGTAATTGTAGCATTTAAACTTGATAGACTTACTAGAAGTGTTTATGATATTGAAAAATTAATGAAAATAGTTAATGATTTAGAGTGTGATATCGATTGTCTAGCTGATGAATCTAACACTACTACTTCAAATGGCAGAATGGTTATGAGAATTATGACTAGTGTAAGTCAAAATGAAATAGAAAAATGTTCTGAAAGAACTAAAGTCGGATTAGCAGGTGCAATTAAACAAGGACACTTGCCAAGTAGAACTACACTGGGTTATAAAAGAGAAAATAAAAAGTTAGTTCCCAATCCACTTACAAAAGATATTGTAGTGAGAGTTTTTGATTTATATTTAGAAGGTAAAAGTCACCAAAAAATAGCAAACATCTACAATAAAGAAAATGTTTTAGGTAAAACTTGGAGAGATTCTACTATTCAAAAGATATTATCTAATGAAATATATAAAGGTGATTATATTCATGGTAAAAGAACTAAACATCCAACATATTATGAAAATGTAGTTGAACCTTTAGTTAATAAAGATAAATGGGAATCTTGTCAATATCAAAAATTAAGAAATGCAAGACACTATGAAAGAACTTCAACATATCTTTTTACTAACAAATTAAAATGTTCTAAATGTGGTAATTATTTTGGTGGTAAAGCTAGTGTTAAAAAGAAACTTAATAAAAAGTATTACTACTATAAATGTAATCATTGTAAAATTAATTTAAAAGAAGATTCTATTGAAGATTTGATTCTTTTAGAACTATTAGCACTTGTTTATATAGATGACCTATTTAACGACTATTATACGCCTTTTATAAAGTCAAAACTTGATTATAATAAAATAGATTATAAAAAGGAATTAAAAGAACTAGATAAAGAAAAAGATAGGATTAAAACAGCATACATTAAAGGTATAGTTAAACTGGATGAATTTGATAATGAATTAAAACAAATAGAATATAAAAGACAAGTACTAGAAAAACAAGAGCAAGATAGCAAACAATATGAAAATTTAAACTTTACTATGGATGATTTATTGCTTATTAAAGATAAAAAAGAAATAGAAGATTATCTTCACCCTGAAAATATAATTGATTTGTTTGTTCGTTGGAATTATTTAGATAAAACAAATAAACAAAAACTAATTTCTAAATATATTGATGACATAGAAATAGAAAAGTTAGGTACAAAAATAGAAATAAAAAAATTAAATTTAAGAAACTCATTTTATTATGACTTAATTGATTATCATAATAATTATGACACGCCGCTTGATTTATTTATGTTTATGGATGAGGATAAATTTCCCATACCTGTAGCACATAATGGTTTTAGAACTAGAATTGAAATAGAAAATTATGTTAATAAATTAAAAGAAATGTATGATGTTAATTATTATGAAGTTATACCGAATAAAGATTTCACTAATTTATCATTTACACCTAAAAATGATATAGAAAAAATAATAAGAATAATACCTATAAAAGATAATGATAAATTTAAAAGTAACAAATTAGAACTCGGAATAATCACTATTAATTTATCAAAAATAAAAAGTCCAGATGGAACACTGCTATATAAAAATATTTTTAAAACAAGTAAACTACCAACTTAATACTTGTTTTTTAATATAAATATTTATACTAATTTATATTATTATTTATATTCTTGTTATATTAATTCTTTATATTATATTATTATATTATGTTAGACAAAAAATATAAATCTTATTCAAAATAAAAAGACTAGTTATATTTCAAACTAATCTCACAAATAAATTGTAATTTGTCTTTTACAATAATAGCATAAAAAAGAAAAGTAGTTATTGTTAATCAACTATTGCATTTTTCTAATTCTCATAAATACTTTTAAATCTTTCTCTGTCTACATTCTCTTGATTATTAATATAGTCCAAGTATTTTTCTTTATTTTCTTCTGTATATGGAGTATCAGAATATAAATCTTGTAATAATATTGTTCCGTTTGGCTGTCCAATACCCACAAATATATAATTTTCACCTATCTTTGGTAATTCCTCATCCGTTATATAATCACCTTTATGCAATATAAGAGTTCCATCTTTATCATATCCACCAGGATAAGTTACTTTAATTATATTTTGTAGATCACCCTTCAAATTTTCTGTTACCTCGATTTCATATATAGTTCTAGCTGAGCCATAATCTGAGAATGTCCTTTCAATTTCCTTATCTACCTTTCCTATAAACACATAATCAGCAAATCCAACTTGATAATATGGATTTGTTTCTTCATTCACAAGTACTGTATCATAATTTAATTTGCCATTTGGCTTATAATTTGAATTTCTATTGTTAAAGTACCAAATTACACCACAAATCATAGCAATTATAAAGATAACTAAAATAGATAAAATAATAATTTTTTTCTTTTTCATAACAATACCTCCTTTATTTTGTTCTTATTTTAATAAAAATAAGCTTTAATTCTACTAATAATCAACTACATAGTAACATATTTTAAAAAAGTTACAACTTTTGTTCAAAAAATGATTATCGGCAAATTACTATTTATTTAACAAATCACTAAATTGTAATTTGTAATTATTATTCTGATGGGCAATTATAATTTGTATTTTTAAATGTTGGAATTACCGTTATTACATCATCGCTAACACAATAATAAGTATCAATTAAAATACCTTTGTCTACATAACTATCACTATCATTAGCATCTTCAATTCTCCAACTTATTATTGGGCTATTTTTAAATACTATTGCTTGAATTGTGTCTAATATTACAATTGACAAAATAGTAATAACTATTGTTAATAATATTATTATAAACTTATTCTTTTTTACCTTTTTTATTTCTTTTGCAGAATAATCAAGTGTATCAATTAAAGTTTCCTCACTTTTTGAATCGATTTCTTCTTTAGTAAATCTCTCACCATTTAATATTTCCGTAACCGAGACTTCTAAAATGTGACTTAATGGTTTTAACAATGACAAATCCATTAAGCCCAATCCTCTTTCCCACTTGCTTACAGCATTTTTGGTTATCCCTAATTTTTCTGCTAACTGTTCTTGAGTTAATTTTTTTTGCTTTCTTAATTTAGCAATAAATTTTCCTATTTTTTCTTGATTCATTTTATCACCATCCAAGAACAATATATCAATTTTTTATCTAATATTAAACATACTATTAGTTCACTTTCAAATTACTATTTATCTGTCGTTCTATATATAATTGTACCATAATTTCAACATATTTTGAAACTAAATTTAAACATCCAAGATTTATCCAACATTTCCAGTATATATCCAACAGTTGGAAGTAAAATAAAACCTCGCAAACCTTTTAATTAATTGATTTAAATAAAAAGTATGGTAGAATTCTTCCATATTTTTAACACAATTTTGCAAGTGCAAAATAAGAAATGATAGCACAACTATTCCTATATTTATATAGAATGAATTAGGGCAGTGCTATCATTCCCTTTATCCTGCTTAATAATTATTAGTAATTTTTTATTAAATTTTAGTATTTTCATGGTATACTTATATTAGTTAGTAGTTTATTACTACCTATAATTTAGATAATTAGAGGTTGTCCGACTTCAACCTTTATGGCTTCAATTGTGGTTTTTAAGAACTTGATTTATATTGAGTTCTTTTTGTTTTTACATTATAAATATAAATAAAAAACTCTTTCTAATTATTACTATAATTATGAAATATAAAAACGGGCAATTACCCGTTTTATTTAAGTACTATTTATTAATATCTTCTGTTTCAATACTAGTTTCATTTTGATATTGTTCTAATAAAGATATTAATTTTTCTTGTTTTTCTAATATTTCTAATTTTAAAGTCTTAATTGTTTCTTTTGATTCAGTAATTAAATTTTCGCTCATTTTTATTTCACTCTTTTTTCAATCGTAGTTAATGTTTTTATTCGTTGTTCCAAATTACTTATTTTAATATTTAGACTTTCTCTTGTTTCAACTAGACTGGCTAATTGTCCTTTTAAATATTCAAGATTTTCTTTAGTTTCACTAGTTGATTGTATATTTTTTTGATATGCTTCAACATATGTTCTAGAATATGGTAGTGCTTTATTAAGACTTTTTATACCTGATTGTAATGTCCATTTAATGAAATCAATAACTTTAATATCAATTTTAGATATGTCTTGATTTCCTTGGAATGAATTTACAATTGTCTTTTTAAATTCATTCCAAACATTAAAATCTGAGTACCCAAATAGTTCATCGTAGTTTATAAATCTTCTTTGTTTTTCGTCAGTACATATTAGATAAATGCCTGGAATATTATAATTTTCTCCTAATTTTTTTGAAATGTCTTCCATTTTCTTTAAGTCAATTTTTTTATCAAATAATGCATCTATGTATAGTGGTTTGTTAAGATATTTGTATTCTAATATTGAAATTAAGGCTTTTATTTGATGAATTGTTCCAACATGATAGCCTTTCAAAAATGTAATAGGGTCATTGTTATAGTAAGTTAATAGATGTTCGACTGTAAAGATGTTTTTCTTTCTTAATAGTCCATTATAAAGAGCATGAGAATTATAGTATTCAGAATCTGTAATTAACAAATTTATTAAGTCTTTATTTTCCATATATTTAATCTCCTAAATTAGTTGTATTTTTTAACTTTAATTCTTTTAGTTTTTTCTTTTCATTATCTTGTTTTCTAATTCTATCATTAATATCTAGTTCTATTATAGAATCGCAAACTTTATATCTATAAAATCCTTTGATATAATTATAATTTTCTTCGTTGTTTGCTTTATTCATGGCTAAATGATACTCAGTTCTTTCGTTTGCTTTTATATATATTGGCGGTAAGCCAACATCTTCGAATAATTTATTAATAAACCCTCTTATCGTTCTTCCGTTACCATCACCAAAAGGATGGACTTTAATTAATTTACAACCAATTACTACACAATTGTCTAGGTATTCAAGTAATCTATCAGTTGAAAAGTTTTCATTTATTTCTTGCGCATCTTTTAATAGTTTTTGTATTTCTATATCTAGTTTATTTAATTCAGGTCGTATCATAGACCATTCTGCTAGTTCTGTACCTGTTCCAGGAAGGTATACATCAAATCTTCTAAAGTCACCAGCGTATTCTGGATGTTCTGTAAATGAAAACAATTTTGCATTTAGATCTTTAAGCGTATACACATCAAATAAATAGTTTATATCTTCGGAGTGTATATACTCATACATAGCTCTAAGCCCATTAATTTCTATACTATCATGAGTACCTTCAAGTTCACTTTCGTTATTAATATATTTTGTTATAAATGCTTTCTTCATTTTGTCAAATTCAATTTTATTTGGCGCTAAACTATAATACATTTTAATTAGATTTGTTGGAGTTTCGGCCTTTTCTTCATATAACTTGTTAACTTTTTTTCTATATTTATATCCTAAAAATGATTCTTGTATTATAAAGTTTATATCAATTCCTTCCTTGTATAAATTTTCTATTAACTTAGCTTTTTCTTCACTCATTTTTGTCACCTCTCAAAAATCGGTAGTATTATAGCACAAGATTTTAATAAATGCAAATATGTATTTATTTTTTTGTTTGTGTAAAGATTAATACTGGGTGATTAAATGTATGTTAGTTAGACTTGGATATGTTGCTATTAGTACTGCTTTAAATGTTACGAGTTCTACACCTTATACGTATAGTGAATATTTAAATAAACATAATATAGATAAACTTGATAATGTCATTAGGTCTAATTTGTTAGCATTAGAAGAAATATTAAAATATAATGTTAAAAATAATATTCATTTTTACCGAATGTCCTCTAAAATAATTCCACTTGCTACTAAAGATGATGTTAAATTTAATTATACTACTAAGTATAAGGAATATTATGATAGAATTAGTAAAATTATTAAAGATAACAATTTAAGGGTTGATTTTCATCCAGATCAATTTTGTGTACTAAATAGTACTAATAATGATGTTGTTAAAAATTCTATTAAAATTTTAGAGTATCATTATTATTTGTTAAATATGATGATGGTAAAAGATAAAGTTTTAATATTACATGTAGGTAGTAATGTATTTGGAAAAGATAACTCTATTAAGAGGTTTATTAATAACTTTAATAAGTTACCTGAATATTTAAAAAAATGTATTGTTATTGAAAACGATGATAAAATATTTAATGTTAATGATGTTTTAAAAATATCTGAAGTTATTAATGTTCCTGTTGTTCTTGATTACCATCATTATAACTGTAATAAAAGTACTATTGATATTGAAAAGATATTTAATACTTGGAATATTACTCCTAAAATTCATTTTTCTTCACCTAAAAATAAAAAAGAATTTAGGAGTCATAACGATTATATAAATAGTGATGATTTTATAAATTTTATTGAGTCTATTAAAAAGTATAATACAGATGTTGATATTATGTTAGAGGCTAAAATGAAAGATGATGCGTTATTTAGACTTGTTAGAGAACTTAAATACAAAACAAACTATAGATTTATTGACGATACTAGTTTTGAAGTATAAAAAAATGTAACTATTATGCTACATTTTATATTACTATATTTATTATTTCTAAAATTAATCCTGATATTACTCCAAGTGAATATAATAGAAATACTATGAATATATTTTCTTTTATATTTTTGTTTTCTTTAAATAGTACTATTATGGCAGTTCCGCTACCAGTTAATAATCCTGCTATTAGAGATGGCAAACTTATGGCATTATTAAGATATAATTGTGTTAATATTACACTTGCACCACAATTTGGAATTAATCCTATAAGGCTGGTTATGAATGAGCCAAGTATAGAATTCTTTAGTAAAATTTTTGATAAATAATCTTGTCCAACATAGTTAAATATTATATTTATTATAAGTGATGTTATAAATAAAAATATTATTATATTTAGTGTATGCTTGATTGCTGATAGTAGTATTCCTTTTTCGCAATGACAATGGTCTTTATCACATATTTCATAATTTGTTTTTTCTTGTTTTGTATTTTTCTTTCTTAAAACTAAATCTATCAACATACCATATATCATACCAAATAATATTTTTATTAGTATTATTTGTAATATAATTTTAATATCTGCTTTTTCTGATATAAGTATAGGAAGCATTTCGTCACTAGTAGATAAGTATATTGAAAATAATGTTCCTAAAGATATTATTCTTGTTACATATAAATTTGTTCCCATTACTGAAAAGCCACATTGCGGTATAACTCCTACAATGGCTCCTAATATTGGACCAATTTTTTTCGATTTTGTTATTATGTTTTTGTTTTTGACTGTTAATTTATGTTCTAAGACTTCAATTAATAAAAAAGCAATAAAAAGAAATGGTATTAATTTCAATGCATCTATTGTAGTATCAATTAGTATATCTATCATAATATTATTCCTCCGCATAAAGATTATATCATTTAAATTTTATTAGAGCAAGTTAAAACTCATATATTTTTCTTTGTCTTATCATTGATTTTGGCAATTCTTTTATTAAATCTTTATTTATTTTTAAATACTCTGATAGATAGTTTAAAATAATATTATAAATGACAATTTCTTTTTGGCTATTATTGAATATTGGAATCTCTTCGTTTGCTAATATTTTAAATAAATATTCAATTTCATTTTTTTTCTCGTTCATCATTAATAGTTTACATTTTTTTATAATTTCTGTTATCATTTCAAGGTATTTATCATAATCAACTATGTTTGAATAATGTACTAAAGATTCATTAAATATGTTTTTTACATACTCATATAAATATAGGTATGTTTCACTTGGCATATTTATTATTTTATTATCACTGATGCTAACTATTTTGGGTAGATCTTCACTATCGTATGGGTTATGTGGGGCTATATTGATGCTTTGATAGTTATCAATACAATTGATGTTGAATAAAAGAAGGGTATTTACGCTCCAATCTTTAAATGTTTGTATTTTCCCTGAAAAATTTATTTTATAATAGTTAACATATATGCCATCATATTCTTTTGATAGTTCTTCATAATCAAAAATTTTATTATTTTCATTTGCTTGCTCGTATAGTCCTAATATATGGTGATATGATGGATATTTTTTTGATAGTTCATTAATTTGCTCACATGAATCTATTGTCAATATCTTAGCAGTATCTTTGAGAGAAAAAATAGCGGCTTCTTTAATGTTTTTGATTGCCTGTAAGTATGAACCTTCATAGATCATGTATTCATACCAATCACTAATCATATATTTATTAAAGGTTGATGCCCAAAGTCCGCCTGTTGGTTTAAAAGAATAATTGTTTAATGGTCTTAGTATGTTTCTAAAAACATTACTAGATATTGTTTTTGTACCTATTGTTACATATTGTTTTTTCATGTTTTTACTCCTTGCATTTATATATGATACTTTAAATATATTATTATGTCAATATTGTAATTTTTAACATTTAATGGTATCATATTGTTATGAGAAGTGAAGTTATGAATAAAAAAAGAATTTTAATTTTAATTATTTTTGTTTGTATATTGTTTATTACAATACTAAGTTTTTTTCTTATTAAGAATAAATCTGATAAAATGGAAAAATTTGAAATTAACGATAGTGAGAAAAGCGAGAATAATAATTCGGAAAATGTTAATGATGGTACGGAAAGTAGTTCAGATGGTAATTCAAATGTTAATAAAGAAAACAATAATAAAAATACGGACTTAGATAGTGACAATAGTGATAATAATGTTTCTTCAGAAGAAGATGTTGTTAGCTATTTTGAGAAAAATTATAATGAAATTGATAGTACTAATTGGGATAATATTAAAGATAAGGCCAAAGGCTATTTTATTACTATTGTTGATTTTATTTTTTATAATGGTGAAATTAAAGGACATACTTTTAATGAACTAAGTACTAGTGCTAAACTTAAAATTATTAGTATTGCATTAAAAATTGATAGTAAGATAGAGGAATATGTTCCCTGTTATAAGGAAACTCTTTCAGATAAATATAATAATGTAAAAGAAAAACTTGTTACTTTATATTTAGATCTTTCTGTGGATATATGTAAAAAGCATGAAGATGGGTGTAATACTGCGAAAGAAATATTTAAAGATATTAAAGACAGCTGTAAGATAGGATGGAATTTTATTAAAGGGCTTCTTTCTGCTGGTACTAGTAAATTAAAGGATTGGTATGAAATTTATAGTGGAAAATAAAATTATTAAATATTTTTGGATAATTGTTTCTTTACTATGCTGTGGATGTTCTATTACTAATGATAATAAGAATGATATTATTCAGAATATTGTCTCTTATAATACGAACTTGAATAGTGATTTTTTAGAGTATGTATATGATAACTATGGTATAAATACATTGAATAGTATATTAGACGCTTATGTTAATAATAGTTATACTGATGAAGTGTGGCATAATGTTACTTATAAATCCTATAAAGTTTTGCTTGACGAATATAATGGCGTATATGATAATAATAACAAAGTAAAGATAATTGATAATAAAGATAAAACTGTTATTAGTTTTGTTGGTGATATTTCTTTGGCAGATAATTTTGATATAATGCCTTATTATGATTCGAGAGGTAATGGTGTTTATGGTATACTAGATGATAAAGTTGTTAGTATTATGAAATCTAGTGATATAATGGTTGCTAATAACGAGTTTACTGTAAGTAATAGAGGAACTAAACTGAATAAATTATATAATTTTAGAGCAAAACCTGAGAGACTAAAAATATATAATGAAATGGGTGTAGATGTTGTGTCTATTGCTAATAATCATGCATATGATTATGGAGAAGATGCTTTCCTTGATACTATTAAATATTTAAATGAGTACGGTATTAGTTCTGTAGGTGGTGGTTCTAATATAGAAGAAGCAAGTTCGGCTTTTTATTATATTGCCAATGGCTATAAGATATCATTTCTATCTTCAAGTAGAGCTGAAAAGAATATTGTTACTCCTGGTGCTACTGAAACTTCTAGTGGAATATTTAGATGTTATGATAATGAATTATTGCTTAGAAGGATAAAAGAAGAAAAAGAAAAAAGTGATTTTGTTATACTACTAATTCATTGGGGAAAAGAAGACTCACATGAACTTGAAGAGGTTCAAGTTACTACTGGCAGACAATATATTGATGTTGGAGCTGATTTGGTTATTGGAAGTCATGCTCATGTACTTCAAGGAATGGAAATATATAATAATAAGTTAATTGCTTATAATTTGGGTGATTTTATATTTAATAGAGAAACTAAAGATACGGGAATATTATCTGTGACTATTAATAATAATGGTGATATGAACTATAGTTTTATTCCTTGCATGCAGAGTAATTATAAAACATCTTTACTTAATGGTGATGGCAAACAAAGAGTTATAGATAAACTTAAAAATTATTCTTGGAATGTTACATTTGATGCTGATGGTAATTTTCATTAATTGATATATTTAAAATATATAGTTATGGCTTCTATATGATAGATATGGTTGATATATTATTTTGAGACTTATGACTCAAAATAACACTTCAAGATTATAAGCTTGAAGTGAACAAGAAATAATAAAAAAATGATAAAAAAACTTTACATATTATATTAAAACTGCTATAATACTTGGTGAGCGAAAGCTCCTTGCCTGTATAAGGCCGTTAGTCCAAAAGGAGGTGTAATAATGAAAAATTATGAAATTATGTTTATCGTAAGACCTGATGTTGAAGAAACTGTAGTTAAAAATACAGTTAAAGCACTTGAGAAAGTATTAACAGATCATAAGGCTAAAATAACTTTATCTAAAGAATTAGGTCAAAAAGAATTTGCTTATGAAATTAATAAATTCAAGTCTGGATATTACTTTTTATACAACATCGAAGCTAAGGATGATGCAGCTGTTAAAGAATTTGACAGAGTATCTAGAATTGATGAAAATGTTGTTAGACATCTAATTATTAATTTAGATAAATAAGGAGAAAAAGTATGAATAAGGCAATATTGATTGGAAGATTAACAAGAGATCCTGAACTTAGAACTACTCCTACTGGTAGAAATGTATGTCAGTTTTCAGTAGCAGTAAGTAGAACTTTTACTAATGCCAATGGGGAGAGAGAAGCAGATTTTATTAACTGTGTAGTTTGGGATAAACAAGCTGAAAATTTGGTTAAGTATCAAAAAAGAGGTAATCAAATTGCAGTTGAAGGAAGAATTCAAACAAGAAATTATGATGATAAAGATGGTAAAAAGGTTTATGTTACTGAAATACTTGCCTCTAATATTAGTTTCTTAGATTCTAAAGGAACTAGTACTGCTGGTAATACAAGTTTTAATACTTTGCCTGAACCACCAATGGAAGATACTTCAAGTAATAGCGGTAGTGTGGAAACAGTATCTGTTGAAAAGGATCCGTTTGAAGCATTTGGTGATTCTATAGAAATTAGTGACAATGATTTACCATTCTAAAAAAGGAGGATAAACATGGCAGAATTTCGTAAGAAGAGAAAAAAAATATGTCATATGTGTGCTGGTAAGACAGTAGATTATAAAGATGTTAACATTATATCTAAATATATTAATGATAATGGTAAGATTTTACCAAGAAGATTTACTGGTACTTGTGCTAAACACCAAAGACATGTTGCTGAACAAGTTAAAAGAGCAAGATTCATGGGATTTATTCCATTTTGCAAATAAGAGTATAGCTTAGGCTATATTTTTTTCTTTTTATAATGACAATAGATTAAAAATATTGTATAATATTAGTACGAAGGTGGGATATTTATGAAAGTTATATTTTTAAAAGATTTAAAGAAACAAGGAAAGAAAAATGAAATAAAAGAGGTTAGTGATGGATATGCTACTAACTATTTAATTAAAAATGGATATGCTGTTAAATATACCAAATCTAGTAGTGATAGACTTGATGCTGAAATTACACAAAATAAAATAAATGAAGAAAATAATATTAAGAATGCTACTGAAATTAAAAACAAATTAGAAAAAGAAGTTATATCTTTTAACGTTTCTACTGGTAAAGATGGTAAGGTCTTTGGTAGTGTTTCTAGTAAACAAATATGTGAAGAGCTTAATAAAAAAGGTTATAGAATAGATAAAAAACAAATTGTTATTACTGATAGTTTATCTTCTATCGGAATGTTTTATGTTGATGTTGTTTTACATAAGAAAGTTATTTGTAAATTGAGGGTTGAATTAAAAAGTAAGTAGGTGAAGTAATGAACAAAGAATTACCTAAAAATATTGAGGCTGAAAAAAATTTACTTGGCTCAATGTTTTGGTCATATGAATCTCTTCAAAAAGGCTGTGAAGAGGTTGATAGTGTTATATTTTATTTAGATAGTCATGCTAAAATATTTGATGCTATTAAGACTTTATATATTAGTAATACTCCTGTTGATATTAGTTCTATTACAACATATTTAATTAATTGTAATAGACTTAATGAGATAGGTGGTGTCCAGTATTTAAACGAAGTAGTTAACTCTGTTGCTACTGGGGCTAATATTGAATACTATATTAGTTTAGTTAGTGAAAAGTATACACTTAGAAAAATGATTGAAGTGGCTACTGATATAGTTAATAAAGCTACGAATAGTGAAATAAGTGCCTCTGATACTATTGATGAGGCTGAAAAAGAAATTCTTAATATTTCAAAATTTAGGAAGACTAGTGAATTTAGAAAAGTGCAGGATGTTTTATCTAAGGCACAAAGTGATTTGGAATTTATTGCTAAAAATGGTGGTAAATTAAATGGACTTACTACTGGCTTTGGTGAACTTGATGCATTAACACAAGGGCTTCATCCTACTCAGCTTATTATATTAGCTGCTAGACCGGCTGTTGGTAAAACTGCTTTTGCTCTTAATTTGGGATTAGCTGCTGCTAAAAATACTAAGAAAAATATTGCTATTTTCTCTTTAGAAATGCCTGCAGAGCAACTTATCATGAGAATGATTAGTTCTTTGGGACAAATTGATAATAAGAAACTTAGTACTGGTAAACTGGAAAATGAAGATTGGAAGAGATTTAATGAGGCTATTAGTATTTTAGCGGATACTAATATATTCTTTCATGATGCAGGTGGTGTTACTCCTAGTGAAATTAAAGCTAAGTGTAGAAGACTTGCTACTCAAGGTGAAGGACTTGGACTTGTTATAATTGACTATTTGCAGCTTATTGATTCTTCTTCAAGATATTCTGGCTCAAGACAGCAGGAGGTATCTGAAATATCTAGAGCGCTTAAAACTATGGCTTTGGAACTTGAAGTACCAGTTATTGCTTTGTCTCAGTTATCTAGAAGTGTTGAAAAAAGAGAAGATAAAAAGCCAGTACTTAGTGATTTGAGAGAGTCTGGTTCTATTGAGCAGGATGCTGATATAGTTGCGGCATTACATGCTCCTGATGTTGAGGTTCCTGTGGGTGATGAGGTACCTAATCCTATACAACTTATTATACTAAAACACAGAAATGGACCTACTAAAACTATTGATTTGTTATTTAAGAAAAAGACTTCGACATTTTTATCTATAAGGAAGGAGAATGGTGCTAGTGCAAACTAAAAAAATAAATTTTGGGGTAATTGCGTTTGCTATATTTCTATCGGTATTTGTTTTGGTTTTAACATTTACTACTTCTAGTGCTAGTGAACCTGTAGCGGTTTATACTGTTTATTTGGATGGTAAATCTATTGGTAGTGTTTCTTCAAAAGAAAGTTTTAATGATTATGTAAATAGTAAAGAAGAGGAATTAAAAAAGAAATATAATGTCGATACTGTTTATTCTCCTAAAGGGGTTGAAATAAAGAAGAATATCACGTATTATCCTTCTGTTAATAGTGATGTTGAAATTTATAATAAGATAATTAGTAATAAAAAATTTACTGTTCATGGTTATCAAATTACTATTGTTAGTACTGATGATGAGGATAATAGTAAGAAAACTTTGAACTTATATGTTTTGGATAAAAAGGTATTTGATGATGCAGTAGAAAATACTATTAAGGCCTTTGTAGACGAAGAACAATATGAAAAGTTTGTTACTGGTACACAAGAGGAAGTTAAAGATTTAGGTAGTATGATAGAAAATATTGATTTGCTTGAAAATATTACTTATAAGGAAACTTTAATTTCTACTGATGAGAAGATTTTTACTGATGTTGATGAACTTAGTAAATATTTGCTTTATGGTACTTTAGAAAAACAGGAAACTTACACTGTTAAGGCTGATGATACAATAGAATCTATTGCAAATGATCATAAATTAAATGTCAAGGAGTTTTTAATAGCTAATCCTGATTTTACTAGTGAAAATAATTTACTATATGAAGGTCAAAAGGTTAATGTCGGCCTTATTAATCCAGTTATATCTGTGGCAGTTGATGTTCATAGTGTTGGTGAAGAAGAAAGAACATATGATACTGAAATTCAATATGATTCTAGTCAGTATATTGGATATCAAGAAACTATTAGAGATGGTGAAAATGGTTTATATAGGGTTACTAGAAAGAGTCAATATGTTAATGGTCAATTACGTTCTGGTACTATTGCTAATTCTACTGAAATTAAACCTCCTGTCAATAGAATAATTGTTAAGGGTGAGAAATATGCTCCTAATGTTGCAGATTTAAGTTATTGGGCATGGCCAACGGAAAAGCCTTATACTATTACAACCTATTTTGAATATCGTTGGGGTTCTTTTCACGATGCTTTAGATATATATGTAGGATATGGTTCACCAATACACGCTGCGAATAATGGGGTTGTTGTTGATGCTAAAAATGGATGTTATCCAGGTGATACACGTTGCAATGGTGGAAGAGGCAATTATGTTATAGTTAATCATAATGTGGGTGGATATTACACTATTTATATGCATTTAAAAGAATACTATGTTAGTATTGGTCAAACTGTTGTAAGAGGTCAAAAAATAGCCGCTATGGGGAACACTGGTTATGTTGTACCTACGCCTAATTCAGGAAATCCTTATGGTGGCACCCATTTACACTTTTCTGTAAGAGTCGGTGGGCCTAATGCTACTCCGATAAATCCTCTAAGTTTATATTGATGAAAGTATCTGTTTTATCATCTGGTAGTAAGGGTAATACTACTTATATAGAAAGTAATAATGCAAAAATACTTATTGATTTAGGAAATACTTCAAAGTACGTAAAGGAAAAATTAGAGGATTTGGAAGTATCTCCTTCTGATATTGATGCTATATTAATTACCCATACTCATGTTGATCATATAGGTGGTTTAAAAATATTTGCTAAAAAATATAATATTCCAGTATATATTACTGAAGTGATGCATGAAACACTTGATTATATTGATAATTATAAATTGCTTGAAGATGAATTTGATATTAAGGATATTCATGTTACTGCGATTAAAACTTCACATGATGCTCCTGATTCAAGAGGATATATTATTAGTAATGATAATAAATCAATTGTTTATATTACTGATACTGGATATATTAATAAGAAGTATTTTGATATACTTAGTAATAGAGATTTGTATATTATGGAATCTAATCATGATGTGGAAATGCTTACTAATGGTAAATATCCTTTTAGTATTAGACAAAGAATACTATCTGATAAGGGACATTTATCTAATTATGATTCTTCAAAATATCTTTCTTCTTTTATAGGAGATAAAACTCATTATATATTACTCGCTCATTTATCACATGAGAATAATACTGAAGAACTTGCTTACAAAACACTGATTAATAGATTAAAAGAAGATAATAAACATGTTGACAATATAATTGTTGCTAAACAAAATGAGGAAACTGAGCTGATAAATGTATGATAAAATTAATATGTGTTGGGAAGATAAAAGAAAAATATTTGACTGATGGAATAAATGACTATTTTAAAAGAATTAATAAATATCATAAGTTTGAAATAATTGAAGTTGATGATTCTATACCTTCGATTGAAGAGAATAAGATAATGAAATATATAGATAATAAGGATTATGTAATTACTTTGGAAATTGAAGGTAAGAACTTGTCTTCTCCTCAATTTGCTGATAAATTAGATAAGACTTTTATATCTAATTCTAATATTACTTTTGTAATTGGTGGTTCTTATGGTCTTTCTGATAATATTAAAAATAGGTCTAATTATAAGTTATCTTTTTCAAATATGACTTTTCCACATGGCTTGTTTAGACTGATCTTTTTAGAGCAATTATATAGATGTTTTAAAATTCTTAATAATGAAACATATCATAAATAAAATTTTGTTTTTAAAATTAAAATGTAAATAGGGCTCGGGCTTCGCTCTATTTTTCTATTGATAAAAGTAGACTATTATGATAAAATATTTGTTGTAGAGGAGGCAGTATATGTACTGTAAAAATTGTGGTAATAAGCTAGATGATAATGCTTATGTATGTGTTAATTGTGGTGTTTTAGTGAACAATAATAAAAATAATAATAGTATTCCTTCAAGAGTATATAGAGAAAAGAAAAATAATGATAATAATGTAACTGGTATACTCAGTATTATATTTTCTTCATTGGCGGTTTTGGATGTGTTTGATTGTTTAACTACTGATATTAGCAGTGTTGGAATGTATACGAAAGTATTTGACAGAATTATTTATTTACTTGATTTTCTTAGTTTTTCTTTAACATTTATGGTGGTTGGTTTTATTTTATCGCTCATTTATAAGAATAAAACCTGCAATAAAGTTGGCCTTGGTTTATCTTTACTTGCTTTATTTCTTATTATAACTGAAGTTATGGTAGTGATTTTTTATTAATATGTATAATTTTGATTTTAAAAAGACTCTTGGACAAAACTTTTTAAAGGATGACAATATTGTAAATAAAATTGTTAATGCTACAGAATATAAGAAAAATAACTTAGTTATTGAAATTGGACCTGGTGCGGGTGCTTTAACTAAGAAATTGCTTCCAAAAGTTGATAGAGCAGTGTTATATGAAATTGACACTAGATTAGAGAAAATATTAAACAAGGAACTTTCTGAATATAATAATTATGACATTATATTTGACGATTTTTTAAATAGAAATGTTAATGACGATATAAGTAATTATAATTTTGATAATTTATATATTGTGGCTAATTTACCATATTATATTACTACTCCTATTATAAGTAAAATTATTGAAGACAAGATACCTGCTCGTGAGATTATAATTATGATTCAAAAAGAAGTTGCTGATAGACTATGTGCATCTGTTGGTACTAAAGAATATGGACAACTTACTGTTTTCCTTAATTATTTTTATGATATAAAGAAGGTTACTAATGTTAGTAAAAATTCTTTTGTTCCTAAACCTAAAGTTGATTCTGCTGTTATTAAGATGGTTAAAAAGGATAAACTAGAGTATGTTAAAGACTTAGATTTTTTCAGTAAAATAGTCAAAGATAGTTTTAGATTTAAAAGAAAAACTATTAAGAACAATTTATGTAATTATGATATGGAAAAAATAGAAAAAATACTTGAAAAATATAATTTTGATGTTAATACTAGGAGTGAAAATATTCCTTATTATGTATTTGTTGAAATAGCAAATGAGTTGTTGAAGTGATAACTCATTTTTGTTATATTTTATCATTTGATACATATAATTTTATGGGTGAGTATTATGTTTCAGGTTGGAGATTTAGTTACTAGAAAATCTTATGATAATGATATTATTTTTAGAATTATAAGTATTGATGATAATAATTATATACTTAAAGGTGAAGTTGTTAGGCTTTATGCGGACAGTCCTAAGGAAGATTTGAAAATTTATGGTGATGAAGAAAAAGATGACTTTGTACCAGAAATTGATGGATTTAGAAACTTGGATAGAAATGAGTATTTTTATTTACCAGGAAAGATTTTACATTTAGATCAAGATGTCTCTTTTATGAATAAGTGTATGGATTTTTATAAAAAAAATAGAATTAAAGCTTATGGTATATGTACTGATGGTAAAGATTTATCTAGTGTGGTTATGGATAATTTGAATAAATATAATCCGGATATTGTTGTTATTACTGGTCATGATGCATTATATCGTAAGAAAAGAAAAGATAATAGTTATAAAAGTAGTGATGAGTTTGTAACTGCGATTAAGACTGCAAGAAAATATGAAAATTCACATGAAAAACTTATTATAATAGCAGGAGCTTGTCAGTCTAATTATGAAGAATTAATTAAAGCAGGAGCTAATTTTGCTTCTAGTCCTAAGAGAATTAATATACATGCACTTGATCCTGCAATTATTGCTACTTGTCTTGCTTTTTCTGATAGAAATAAAGATATTGATTTGATAAAAATTCTTAATAAGACTAAATATGGTCCTGATGGAATAGGGGGGATTATTACTAAGGGTACTATGTATGTTGGGTATCCTAGATAATTATGACAATAGAAAAAATTAAAAATAATATAGATAGTAAGAAGGGAGATAATGTCAAGGTAGTTTATAATGGTAGTAGAAATAAAAGAGAAGAATATGAAGGAATTATAAAAGAGGTATATAACTATATATTTATTATTAAAACTGATGGTAATGAAGTTAAAAGTTTTAGTTATAGGGATGTTCTTACTAATACGATAGAATTATTTTTTGATAAAGTGTAAAATTTGTATAAAGTACTTGCAATTCTTTTATAAATAATATAAAATGTAATTAGAAAGTATTTTCTAGAAGGAGTTGATAGACATGAAGATTACTTCAGTTACTGTTCGTAAAATCGAAAAGGAAAATTCAAGAATGAAAGGAATTGCATCAGTACTTATTGATGACTGCTTCGCTGTACATGATATAAGAATCATTGATGGTGATAATGGTTTATTTATTGCTATGCCAAGTAAGCCTACTGCTACTGGTGGACATAGAGATACAGCACATCCTATTGACAAAGAAACAAGAAAGATGTTCGAAGATGCTATCTTTGAAGAATATAATAAGACTGAATAAGACTATTAGGAAAACTAATAGTTTTTTCATATTTATTTGTTTTTGACATATAATCTTTTAGGAGGATATATTATGGATAAAACAAGTAATATTGATAGTGGTTATAATCATAGTCTTTCTATTGCGGAAAGAAAAAGTATAGTTTTAACTGGGGTTAAGAAAATAGAAAGTTTTGATAGTGAAGAATTTTTGATGGAAACAACAATGGGATATTTAGCAATAAAGGGTAGTGAACTTGAAATTATTAAACTGGATACTTATCAGGGAAATGTTTCAATAAAGGGAAGAATAGATAGTTTGATGTATTTAGATAATGTTAGTGGTAAAAAAAATAAAGATGATTCTCTTTTGAATAAGTTATTTAAATGATATTAAAAATTCAAATATATTCTTTATTGTTTTCTTTCTTTTATGGAATATTTGTATTTTTTTTGTTAGAAATTAATTATAAATTATTATATACTGGTAAGATTATTTATAGAATTATTATATCTTTTTTATTTGTTATGTTTATTTCATTATTGTATTTTTATGGGTTACTTAAGATTAATAATGGTATTATTCATATATATTTCTTGATTGCTATGTTTACAGGTTATGTGTTATCTTTTGTCGTATATAGAAAAATTCATTGTAAAAAAAAATAAGTTATGCTATAATCTTAGTGTAAGAAGGTGATAACTTGGCTAAGAGTAAGAATACTAGGAAAAGTAAAATTAGTAAAAAGGCTAAACTTAGAATACTACTATTTTTTATTATTTTTGGTAGTATTATAGGTTCTCTTAGTTATAGTTTTTTTTCTAATGTTAATAAGATAGTTAGTATTAAAAAAGAAAAGCAAATTCTTAGTGATAGAATTGCGGAACTTACTGATGAAGAGGCTGTCCTTAATTCGGATATCAAAAAACTTGAAGATCCAGAATATGTGGCAAGGTATGCTAGAGAAAAGTATTTGTATTCTAAAGATGGAGAGCTTATTATTAGAATACCTGATGATGATTAGAAAAAAGGTTCTTCGAAATTAAGGAACCTGAAGTAAATTAGTTATGCAAATTTGGGAATACTATATTTTGTATGGTATTCTCTTTTTGTTTTTATAAATATATTTGTTATTATCATAATTCTGGATTTCATATTTATAAAATTTTTAAAATCAAAAGAAATTCTTTTAATTAATTTACAGGTGTTATTATTTCTTTCTATTACTATATGAATATTCTAAAATACAAAAAACTAGTTCTAATTTTTGAACTAGTTTTTATCCATATCTCTTTAATTTCGAAGAACTCTATTTATTTTTGGTATCTTCTTTTTTTGTATTCTTTTTTATTTTTTTATTTTCTTCTTTTGTTTGTTTTACTTCTTCTTGTTGTTCTTCTTTCTTTTCTTCTTTAGGTAAATGACCATGCTCTACTAGATAGTCAATTTCTTCCTTAGTAATTGTTTCTTCTTCAAGTAAAGTATTTGCTATTAAAGATAATAAATCTTTATTTTCAGATATGATTTTTTTAGTTTTTTCGTAGCAGCTATTGATTATTGAACGCATTTCTTCATCTATTTCGTGTGCTACTGTATCTGAAATATTTCTATTTTTTGTATAATCTCTACCTAAGAATGTGTTGCCATCTGGTTCTTCAAGCATCATTGGTCCTAAAGAACTCATACCATATTCTGTTACCATACCTCTAGCTATTTTTGTAGCTTTCTTAAAGTCATCTTGAGCTCCTGTTGTTACTTCGCCAAATGTTACTTCTTCAGCAACTCTTCCTCCGAGTAAACCGCATATTGATTCTAGTAATTCATTTTTTGTATAATTGAATGATTCTTCTTTTGGAGTCATCATTGTGTAACCACCAGCGTGGCCTCTTGGAATTATTGTTATTTTTTGTACTTCATTTGCACCATCTAGTTTTAATCCCATTACGGCATGTCCGGCTTCATGGAAAGCAACTAATTTCTTTTCTTTATCGGTGTATTTCTTTGTTACTTTAGCAGGTCCCATTAATACTCTATCTGTTGCTTCGTCTATTTCAGCCATTGTTATTTCTTTTTTATTTCTTCTAACTGCTAGTAAAGCTGCTTCATTAAGTAGGTTTTCTAGGTCTGCTCCTGAAAATCCTGGAGTTCTTTTTGCAAGATATTCTAGAGTTATATTTTTAGCTAAAACTTTATTTTTAGCATGTACTTTTAATATTTCTATTCTAGCATCTTTGTCTGGAAGACTTACTGTTACTTGTCTATCAAATCTTCCTGGTCTTAATAATGCTGGGTCTAATACATCAGGTCTATTAGTAGCGGCAATTATGATTATTCCTTCATTGGCACCAAAACCATCCATTTCTGTTAATAATTGGTTTAAAGTTTGTTCTCTTTCGTCATGGCCACCACCTAAGCCTGTTCCTCTTTGTCTACCTACGGCATCTATTTCATCAATGAATATTAAACATGGAGCATTCATTTTTGCTTGTTTAAACATATCTCTTACTCTTGATGCACCAATACCTACGAATAATTCTACAAAGTCAGAACCACTTATATAATAGAATGGTACTTTGGCTTCTCCTGCTACAGCACGTGCTAGTAATGTTTTACCTGTTCCTGGAGGGCCTACTAATAGAACTCCTTTTGGTATTCTAGCTCCCATACTAGTAAATTTCTTTGGATTTTTTAGGAAGTCTATTAATTCTTGTACTTCTTCTTTTTCTTCGGTTAATCCTGCGACATCTTTGAATGTAGCTCTACTTTCTTCAACTAACTTAGCTCTTGATTTTCCAAAGTCCATGGACTTGTTTCCACCACCAAGTTGTCTTGTAAATATCCAAACGGTAACTCCTGCTAAAATAACGATAGGAACGATATCTACTAATACGGCAAGCCAAGATGATGCTTCGGCATCTGTTTTAATTTTTAACTCAAAGTTACTTGTTCCTTCTTTAGCGGCTGTTATTTTTGAAATGAATTCTTCTGACTGTGGTAAATAAAGTATAAAGCTTTCATTATCAGCATAATCAGATAATTTTCCTTCGAGCATATATGTTTCAGTACGAACTTTTGGAGTTATTGTTAATTCTGTTACTTTTCCTCCATTTAAGTCTTTCATGAATTCGTCATATGATAATTCGTTAACTTTAACATCAAACATTTTAAATACTATTAAGCATCCTATAATAAATACTAATAAAAATGCATATGGTGCTAAACTCTTTTGTATATTTTTTTTATTCATAATTTTCCTCTCCTTCTTTGCACTCTATTATTATATCATACTTTTCATTTTTTTTAGAACAAAATTTACTTTTTTTAATACCTGGTATCCAAATTATATTATTATTACTATCTACTAGTAATGGGTAGGTTATTCTTTTTGATATTGGTAATTTATTTTCAATCATTATTTCTTTTATTTTCTTTTTATTATTGCTTCCTTTTAGTATTATGTAATCTCCATCTATTCTATTTCTAAAATAAAGAGGAAATGTTATATTACTTTTATCTATTCTACATATATAATTGCTATCATTTTCGGTATTATCTATTATACTAAACTTTAGGTTGTTGATAATTAGACTATCAGTTAATTCTATTTTATAGTTATCTATATTTGATGTGTTTTCTTTTATTAATAGTTTATCATATTCTTTTACTATTACTTTATTATTTGGTAAATTTAAGCTTAGATTTGGTTTGTTATTATTTATTAAATTGATAATACTATTTATATGTTTTTCTGTTACTATGCTGCTTTCATTTGAATAGATGTTGTTTAATATATAATATAGGGTATTTTTTATTAGAAAATTATCTAGTTTTAACAATTCATCTATATATATTATATTGTTATTATAAATGTTATTTATATTCTTCTTTACTAAAAATTTTATATAATTATCATATTCCAGTAGAGTATTAGAATATTTTAAGAATTTTTTGTGGACATCTTTGTCTTCTTCTTTTAATAGAGGAAGTATTTTTTTTCGATATCTATTTCTAGTATAATCTGTATTTGTGTTAGAACTATCAATAAAATATGTGATATTATGTGATTTATTATAATTTATAATATCTTCTTTTGTTACTTTTAATAGGGGCCTTATTATTTGATAATTTTTTACATTACTTATTTCTTTAATACCGGCATAGCCTTCAAGGTTGGATCCACGGACTATTTTCATTAATACTGTCTCTATTTGATCGTCGCCATGGTGGGCAAGAAATAGTTTGGTAGAATGATATTTTGATAATATTTCTTCGTAGAAGTTATATCTTTTTTTTCTGGCTTCATTTTCGAAGTTTGTTTCTTTGTATTCTGTGATTTTCATGCTTTCAAAGATTAAATTATGTTCTTTGCAGTAATCTTTTAAATATTTTTCTTCGGTAGCACTTTCTTTTCTGACATTGTGATTTATGTGGCATACTACTATTTTGTTTGTCTTTTGTTCTAGTAGATTTAATAAACACATAGAATCTGGTCCTGAAGATACTCCTACTACTACGAAATTATTATCAAAAATAATGTTATCTAAAATATGTTCCATAGTTTCCTCCTTTGTCATATATTATAGCAGATATTATAGAAAAAAAGAATATTTATTTTATTTTTATAATAAAAGTATACATTTTTTGGATGTATACTTTGTTTTATTTTTAGTTCATTTTTATTAGATAATATTTTTTCTTACCTTTTCTTATTATGTGATATTTTCTAGTATTTGTTATCTTATGATTTTCATCATTTATTATATCACCATCTAATGATATGGCATTATTTGATAGGAATTCTCTTGCTTCTCTTCTTGAAGAGGCGATACTATTGTTTACTAATATATTTAGGATTATATCTTCGTCTACATTATATGTTGGTACTCCCTTGAAGGCTAATTCTATTTCGCTATCTGTTAATTCTTTGATGTTGCCTGTGAATAATGATTCTGATATTTTAACAGCGGTATCAGCATCTTCTTTGCTATGAATATCTTTTACTACTTCATAGGCTAATGTTTTTTGAGCTAATCTAAGTTCTGGTTTTTCTTCATGTTTTTTCATGATATCTTCGATTTCTTTTTTGGTTAGGAAAGTGAATACTTTTAGGTATTCTAATACTTTGGAGTCATCAGCATTTATTAGGTACTGATATATTTCATAAGGAGAAGTTTTTTCTTTATCTAGCCATAGAGCATTACCTTCTGATTTTCCGAATTTATGTCCAGTAGCATCTAAAATAAGTGGCATTGTAAAGCCATAGGCTTCTTTACCTAATTTTTTTCTTATTAGTTCGATACCGGTAGTTATATTTCCCCACTGATCTGATCCTTCGACTTGCATAATGCAGTTTTTTGTTTCATATAGATGCATAAAGTCATATCCTTGAAGTAACATATAAGAAAATTCTGCATAAGTGATACCACTTTCTAGTCTTCTTTGAATGATATCTTTACTTAACATATAATTTATATTTATATATTTTCCGATATCTCTTAGGAATTCTAGGAATGTGTAATCTTTTGTCCATGAGTAGTTATCTACTAATTCGGCTTTTCCATCAAATAATCTATCTATTTGATTTTTGATACTTTTGATGTTTTTATCTACTGTTTCATAAGATAGTATTTCTCTTTCGGCAGTTGGTCTTGGATCACCGATTCTTCCTGTTGCACCACCACATAATAGTATTGGATGGTGGCCGTATTTGGCTAATCTTTTAGCGGTTACTAATGAAGAATAGTGGCCGATATGCAAGCTATCAGCAGTTGGATCTGTACCCCAATAGAATGTTATTGGTTCTCCGTTTAATACTTCTTCAAGATTATCTCCTGCTACATCTTTTATTAGTCCTCTCCAGACTAAATCATCATATAATTTCATAATATTCCTCCTTCTTTAAATAAAAAAAGATGGTATCAAAAGGACGAACTAGTCGTGGTACCACCTTTATTTACAATATAATTATTGCCTTGATATGATAACGGTATTTACCGATTAAACTCTTAATATGTAATTTCGTTATTTTACTTTGTTAATTTCCACCTAACATTAACTCTCTATATGGTAAGTAAAATAATTACTTGGTATTAGTCGTTGTTTAATAATATGTCTAAATTGTAGTATATTTTGTTTTGATTGTCAATATTAATTTGTGAAAAAGTTTTTTTATTGTTGTTTCACTTTAAGCCAAGGTCTTAAAGTGTTTATTTGAGCCAAGATATTGTCTCAAATAAAGGGCTATTATATATAAGCAGGAAATATATATTTAGATATTATTTGGTATTATTAATTTACTTTTCTATATTTTTATTATATAATATTTAGAGAAATGAGGGATTATTCTATGATAGATAGATTAGAAGCTACATTAAAAAGATATAATGAGATAGGGGAAGAGTTATCTAGTCCTGAGATTATATCTGATATTAAGAAAATGACTCTTCTTTCTAAAGAGAGAACTAGTTTAGAGAAGACAGTAGAAGTTTATAAAGAGTATAAGAAGGTATTATCTGATATTGAAGAGGCTAAAGAATTACTTAGTGATAAGGATATGGCTGCATTTGCTAAAGAAGAACTTGCTGAAGCAGAAAGCAAGAAAAGTAAATTAGAAAGTGAACTTGAAATTCTTCTTATACCACACGACCCTAACGATGAAAAGAATGTTATTGTGGAAATTAGAGGGGCTGCTGGGGGAGATGAAGGTAATATCTTTGCGGGTGATTTATTTGATATGTATAGTAAATATGCTGCGAATAATGGGTGGAAGATAGAGATACTTAATGCTACTGCTGGTACCGCTGGTGGATATTCACAAATAGAGTTTATGGTTAAGGGTGATAGTGTTTATTCTAAACTTAAGTATGAAAGTGGTGCTCATAGAGTACAGAGAGTACCTGCTACTGAGAGTCAGGGTAGAGTACATACTAGTACTGCTACTGTACTTGTTATGCCTGAAGCTGAAGAGTTTGATTTTGAACTTGATGAGTCTGAAGTTAGAATTGATATAACTAGAAGTAGTGGATGTGGTGGACAAGGTGTTAATACTACGGATAGTGCTGTTAGACTTACACATATTCCTACTGGTATTATTGTTTATTCTCAGACTGAAAGAAGTCAGATTAAGAATAAAGAACTTGCTTTTAAAATACTTAAAACTAGGCTATATGATATGAAACTTAAAGAACAAGAAGAAAAGAATGCTGCTGATAGAAAAGTTAAGATTGGTACTGGAGATAGAAGCGAGAAAATAAGAACCTATAATTATCCACAGAATAGAATTACTGATCATAGAATTGGTTATACTTCAATGAATCTTGATAGAGTTATGGATGGCGATATGGAAGATTTAATTGAGGCTTTAATTAATGAGGATCAAAAAAAGAAATTAGAGGGTAGTATCTAATAATAAAATATGAATGATATTGAATATTTAAGAAAATACCTAAAAGATAAAGATTTTGATACGGCTTTAAAAGAATTAGAAAGCGGGATACCTGTTCAGTATATAGTTGGCAATACTAATTTTTATGGTTATGATTTTAAGGTTAATAAGAATACTTTGATTCCTAGATTTGAGACAGAGTTATTAGTAGAGAAAACTTATAATTATATTAAGAAATATTTTAATAGAGATAATATTAAAATACTTGATATTGGTACTGGTAGTGGGTGTATTGCTATTACTTTGAATAAATTATTAAATAATAGTGATATTACTGGTATAGATATATCTAGTGAGGCATTAGAAATTGCTAAAGAGAATAATATTAATAATAATACTAATGTTAAGTTTATCGAAAGTGATATTTTTTCTAATGTTTCTGATAGGTATGATGTTATTATTAGTAATCCTCCTTATATTAGTTATGGTGATACTGAGGTTATGGATATTGTTAAGAATAATGAACCACATTTGGCATTATATGCTAAAGATAATGGATTATATTTTTATGATAAGATTATTAAAGATAGTAGTAAGTATTTGAATGATAAATTTATTATGGCTTTTGAAATTGGCTATAAACAAGGAGAAGATGTTGTTAAAATAGTTAATAAATACTATAAAGATATCAACATATCTGTGGAAAAAGATTATAGTGGTAGAGATAGATTTGTTTTTATTTGGAATCATTAGTTTTTACTAGTGATTTTTTATATTGACTTTTGTAAAAAAAGTCTATATAATACTATGTGATTTAGATGTTTTGAATTGCTTATATTTTTGGATGTCAGTAAAGGTACTGTAGGAGGTATAGCAATGAATAACAAAATTAAAGAATATCTAAATCAAAATAAATCTTTGACATTCAATAATCTTCTTTTTTCTTACATAGATGCTGAAGGTTATAAGGATGCGGAGGTTTATAAAAGAGCAGATATAGATAGAAAATTATTTTCTAAAATAAGATGTAATAGTAATTATATTCCTAAAAAAAACACTGTTATTAAGTTATGTCTATCTTTATCACTAGATAAAAATAGATTTAATAACTTACTTTCAAGTGCGGGGTATAGTTTAAGTAAAAATAATAATTTTGACTTAGTTATATCTTATTGTATAGAAAATGATATTTATGATATTAATATTATAAATGAATATCTATATACTTATGCTGGTGTTATTTTATAAAAATAACATTGTCTCTTTTGAAGAGACCTTTTTTTATTTTGGAGTGATATAATTGTATACGAAAACGGAGGTAATATATATGAAAACAAATATTTCAGAATTAATGAATATAATAGCGGATGAGGAAAAGAAGTTTGTCAATATAACTTCTTATATTGAGGAGAGAATTTTCAATGAAACTATTATTGAATTGGATGGAAGGGTTAATGTCATTAAAGACTATAAGAAAGATTTTGAGGAGGCTATGAAGGAGCAAGAGGATATTTTGAAAAAGATATCTAAATTAAAAGCTACTTTGTATGAAAAAAACAATTCATTTAAGTTATCTGATGGTAGAACTATTCAAGATGCTATCATTGATAACACTTATTTGAGAAGATTAAAATCTTCTTATGATAATATGTTAAAATACAAGGATTCTAAAAAAAGAATTACTGAGGTTAACAATTCTTATTTTGATTGTTATGAGGTTAATTATGACTCTGATGAAATAAGAAAAAAATCTAAGGCATTAGAAAAACAAATACAAAGAACTGACTTTGAAATATCTAAGTTAAACTCTATTGAGTTTGAAATTTCTTTGTAATATAAGTGGTCTCCTTAAGTTATTTTAGGAGTTAAATTGAAATAACTATTTCAAGCCATTACTATCTATTTTGAATCTTTATATCTGTATATCTTAGGTTTAGAGAATTTTAACAGTTTAAATTTATTTATTACATTTTATTTTTTTATTATAGTTTACAATTAAAATTGTTTATAAAAAGTTATTTTATTTATTTTACGATATTTTGTATTTGAGGTAGATAGGGAAAGAAGCATCGTTTAGGTGCTTCTTTTTATGTGTTTGAATTATTTTCTTCTTGGAATACTGCTTCTAGATCTTTGTAATTTGATTCTGCTGATGGTTCTGTTCCTTTTAGATAGAAGAACATTTCTTTATTTGGAGTTTCATCAGTAGCTAGGGCTCCTGTTATGGGATCAGTTAATACTCCAACAACATTGTTTGGTATTTCATACCAGGATGCTTCTTTTTGCTTGAAGTATGATTCCATGGTATCTATCCAAATATTTTTATGATGGGAGTATTCACTACTATCTATTTTGGTATTGTTATCATAACCATTCCATACTCCTAGTACAACGTTTTTGTTATAACCCATTATTAATAGGTCTGTATCTGTTGTACCTGATTTAATGGCATATTTATGGGTTATTTGTGGTAATAAAGATATTAGTGTGGGATAGTTATAATTTATGAAGTTTTTGTTATAGGTGCTTGTTAACATTTCATTTAATATATAGGTAAGACTTGGATTTAGTAGTAGTTCTTTTTCTTCTTTGTTTTCATAGAGAATATTTCCTTTAGAGTCTTCTATTTTTTTTATGAAATGCGGAGTTGTTTTATAACCTAAACTGGCAAAACATGAATAGGCACTAGTCATTTCTATTAGACTTATTTCACTAGTACCTAGAGCTAGTGATGGTACTTCGGATAGATTACTTGTTATACCTAGTCTTTTTGCAGTATTTATTAAATTATTTTCTCCGAGAAATAGATGTGTTTTTACGGCATATATGTTGTCTGAGTAGGCAATAGCGGCTTCCATTGATATTGGACCTTCGGCATATTTATCGTTATAGTTTTTTGGACTATAATTTTTACCTCCTGAGAAAGTGAAAGTGGTTTTTTCACTTGTGAATGATGACGAGGCGGTGAAACCACTTTCTAGGGCAGAGTAATATAGTAGTGGTTTCATAGTGGATCCTACTTGTCTTTGAGATTTGGTAGCTCTATTGAACTGCGATTTACTATAATTGTTTCCGCCAATTAGGGCTAGTACTCCTCCGGTATTTGGGTCCATCATAATAGCGGCTGTTTCTACTTTGGTATCGTCATTTATATAACTATATACTGAGTCTTCAAGTGATTTTTGAGCGGTGGCATCTAAGGTGGTATATATTTTTAATCCTCCTGTTTCTATTGTGGATGCAGGTACTTCAGTAATGCTTTTTAACTCTTCAAGTACTGAATCTCTAAAGTAGTTTATACTAATATAATTAGAGTTTTCTTTTTTACCAATTATTTTTAATTCTGTATTTAAGGCTTCATTATATTCTTCTTTGGTTATTTTTTTGTTATTTAACATTAATTTTAATACTATTCTTTGTCTTTCTTTGGATAAATTATAATTTTTTACTGGGGAGTAGTTATTGGGAGACTGTGGTATTCCAGCGAGAAGAGAGGCTTCTGCAAGAGAAAGGTCTTTGGATGATTTACCGAAATAATATTTACTGGCTTCTTCTATTCCAAATACACCACCATAGTTAATTGTATTTAAATAGCCTTCGAGGATTTCATCTTTGGTATAGTGAACTTCTAGTTCTACTGCTAGAAGGGCTTCTTCTAGTTTTCTTTCCCAAGTTTTATCAAAGTTTAGAAAGAGATTTCTAGCATACTGCTGTGTTATAGTGGAAGCTCCTTCACTTTTATTACCTTTTATTATATTGGTTACGAAGGCTTTAGCTATTCTAATGTAATCAAAACCAATATGTTTATAAAAATATTTGTCTTCAGTACTAATTGTGGCATCAATGACATTTTTACTTATTTTATCTAGTGATATCCATTCATCATCTGTTTGAGATACTAATTTACTTTCATTATCATATAAATAATATGACTGTGATTTATTTATTTCCATTTTGGGTGTTAGGAAACAATAGATATATACACCGAGATTTCCTAGTATAAAAATTATTATTGGTATTGAAATTATTTTGATTATTTTTTTTACTTTTTTATTCATAATATCCCTCATTTTAAGCATTTTACTTTTGCATTTATTATTATGTTAAAAATTTATTAAAATATGTTGTATTTTTTTTAAAGATATGGTAATATTACACTTGAATGTTTGGGAGTGATATTATTCGTATTAAAGTTAAGGGTTATTTGAGGAATATTACTGATAATGAAATATTTGAATTTGAAGAAAAAGGTATTAAAAATAAAGATAAAATTACTTTTAATAATAATGATATTAAGTATTCTATTAAATGTAATGCTGATGAAATTATGATGATAAGAGATGGCAATGATTTTGTTAACACTTTTATTTTTAATAATAATAGTAGTAAAAGTAACTATTTACTTAAAGAAAATGGTTATGATATGGATATGGAAGTTAATGTTAGTAATATGGAATCTAATGATAAATTAATATATATTGAATATGAAATTGTTAGTACTTCTTGTAAGTATGAACTTAGAATAGAAATGAGTGAGATGTTATGAGTATAAAAAATAAATTACAGAGTATTATTAAAAATAGTCTTCCTATGGATTTAGATATTAATAAGATAGTTATTGATATTCCTAAAGACAAGAAAAATGGTGATTATTCTACTAATGTGGCTTTTTTACTTACTAAAGAACTTAAAAAGAGTCCAATGTTAGTTGCAGAAGATATTGCTAATAATATTAAAGATGAAATGATTGAAAAAGTAGAGATTGCTAATCCTGGATTTATTAATATATTTTTATCTAAGAAGTTTTTACTTGATAATATTAATAAGATATTAGAGGAAGATAAAGACTATGGTAGAAATAATTCTGGTAATAATGAGAAGATAAATATTGAATATGTGTCCGCTAATCCTACTGGTACTTTACATATTGGTCATGGTAGAGGTGCTGTATATGGTGATAATCTATCTAAATTAATGTCTTTCTGTGGATATGATGTTACTAGAGAATATTATATTAATGATGCTGGTAATCAGATGTATAATCTTGGAGTATCTATTAAAGAGAGATATAAAGAGAGATGCGGACTTGAATGGGAACTTCCTGAAAATGGTTATCATGGTAAAGAGATTATTCAATTAGCGGAATCTTTGTATGATACTTATGGTGATAGTAAATTAGATGAAGATATACCTTTCTTTAAAAAGGCTGGACTTGATATTTTACTTGATGGTATTAAGAAAGATTTAGATAAGTTTAGAGTTAATTTTGATGTGTTTACTAGTGAACAATCTTTATATGATAGGGGACTTGTTGAAAATACTTTGAATAAACTTAAAGATAGTGGTAAATGCTATATTAGTGATGATGCTTTATGGCTTAAGACTACTGATTTATATGATGAGAAAGATAGAGTACTTATTAAGAGTGATGGTAATTATACTTATTTACTTCCGGATATTGCTTATCATAGTGATAAATTAAATAGAGGTTTTAATAGACTTGTTGATGTACTTGGTTCTGATCATCATGGTTATATTAATAGATTAAGATCTTCTTTAGAGATGGTTGGATATGATTCTAGTAAACTTGAAATTAAGATACTTCAAATGGTAAGATTACTTAGAAATGGTGAAGAGGTTAAGCTTAGTAAGAGAACTGGTAAGACTATTACTCTTAATGAATTAATTGAAGATGTTGGTGTTAATGCTGCAAGATATTTCTTTGCTTCAAAAAGTTTGGATACTCAAATGGATTTTGACCTTGATTTAGCAGTTAAGAATAGTAATGAAAATCCTATTTACTATATTGAGTATGCCAATGCAAGAATTAGTTCTATTCTTAAAAATAAAGAAGTAGAAAAGATTGATAATTATAGTACTATGGATAATGAGACTGCATATACTATTTTGAATAAACTTATGGAATTTGAAGATGTACTAATTAATGCTGCATCAAGAGAATTACCACATATGGTGGCTAATTACTTGTATGAACTTGCTAGTTTGTTTCATAGTTATTATTCTAAAGAAAAGATTGTTACTGAAGATATAGAGTATACTAAAGAGAGACTAGCATTTATTAAGGCAATTAAGATTGTTATGAATAATGCTGCGAATATATTAGGTTTAATACTTAGAGAGGAAATGTAGGAGGATTAATATTATGTTAAGTGAAATGAGTAAAGAACAATTAGAACTTCTTTCTTATACTAAGATTGCAGAAATGTATTTGAAAGAAAATAAGAAGACTATGAATACTGCTGATTTATTCAGAGAAGTATGTAAATTATTGGATTTAGATGAGAGAGAATATGAAGATAAGATAGCTGACTTTTTTGAGTCTTTAACTACTTCTAAAGAGTTTATATTACTTAATGATGGTAATTGGGATTTGAGAGCTAATCATAGTGTTAAGATTGATATGGATGATATTTATGATGAATCTGATTCTGATGATGAAGTATCTGATTCTGAAGATGATGATATTGAAATGGGTGAAGAAGATAACTACGAAGATGATAGTTATGATAAAGATATTGATGATGATGACTTGGTAGATGATGATTATAATGATTTATCAATAGTAGATGAAGATGAACTAGATAGTGAAAACTAGTTCTTTTTTATTACCTCTTAAGCCAAGGTCTTAAGAGGCACAATAGAGCCTAGTGTCTCTATTGTGAAGAATTTATGTATTAAATTAATTCCTGGTATATAGATTATGCTTCTATATGATAGATTTTATTTTAAGACTTAGAATAAGGCTTAAAATAACAGTGAGAGACTTACATAGTAAGGCTCAAACTGAATATAAAGAATAAAATATATTGTTAGTACATAGAATTATGTGGAGGAATAATTCTATGAAGAAGAAGATTAAGGTAGGTATACCTAGAGCATTTTTATATTATAGATATTATATACTATGGAAGAATTTCTTTGGGATAATAGGATGTAGTATAGTACTTAGTCCTAATACTGATAGTGATATTATTAAGGCAGGAAATAGTTTATCAGTAGATGAATCTTGTCTTCCTAGTAAGATATATTTAGGTCATATTAGTTATTTATGTAATAAATGTGATTATATACTAGTACCTAGAATATATAGTTATGGTATAAAGAAAAGAGTATGTGTTAAGTTTAATGGTATTTATGATGTTGTTAATAATTTGTTTTCTAATATTAAGATATTAGACTATAATATAGATAATTTAAAATTTAGGTATGAATTATTTGGTTTTATTAAGATGGGACTAAGATTAAATAAAAATATATTTAGAATTATTTATGCTTATATTATTGGTAAGATAAGACAATATAGATATAATAAAACTCTTATATTAAAACAAAATAAGATAATGAGAAGCAATAGATTAAAAATACTTATTGTATCTCATCCTTATATTGTTTATGATAAGTATTTATCTAGTAATATTATTAATTATTTAAAAGATGAAGATATTGATATATTGTATTCTGATAGAATGAATAGAAAAGAAGCAATTTATTATGCTGAAGAAGAATCTAATACTTTATATTTTTTATATTCTAAAGAGAATATTGGTAGTGCTTTTTATTATAAAGATGTAGTAGATGGTATTATATTTTTATCAGCATTTCCATGTGGTACAGATAGTTTGGTTAATGAACTGGCTATTAGAAAACTTAAGAATATACCATGTATTAATATTATATTAGATGATAGTACTTCTACTTCGGGATTATATACTAGATTAGAGAGTTTTGTTGATATTATAAAGGTAAGGCATGATAATGGGTAAGGTTATATCATTCCCACATTTGGGTAATTATTATATAGTATTTAATTATTTTCTTAGTAGAGCATTAAAGTGTAAAGTAATTATTCCTCCTAAAAGTACTAGAAAGACTATAGAACTTGGTAGTAAATATTCTCCTGATTTTGTATGTGTACCTTTTAAATATAATTTAGGTAACTATATTGAAGCACTTGATATGGGAGCTAATGTTCTTGTTCAAGGTGGTGGTGGTTGTAGATATGGTTATTATGGTGAGTTACAAGAAAAGATACTTAGAGATTTAGGTTATGATTTTGAGTTTTATAATTTAATTTATGATAATCATATTTCTCTTAAAAAAGGGTATAAGTTTTGTAAAAAGATGAATAGAAAGTGTAATATATTTAGTCTTATGTATTATCTTATTAATAGTTTAGTTATGATTATATTTATTGATAAGATAGAGAGGTATATTAGACTTAATATGGGATTTGAAGTAGTAAAAGGAGAGTTTGAAAGAGTAGAAAAGGAATATTTAGATAGTTTTAAAAATAATGGAATTATTAAGAATATTATTATGTATTTTAGATATAGAAAGAAGTTTAGAAATATTGATATTAATAAACCTAGTAACCCTCTTAGAGTTAGAATAGTAGGAGAATTATTTTCTCTTATTGATTCTAATACTTCGTTTGATATTGAAAGAAAACTAATTAAAATGGGAGTAGAAGTATATAGAGATACTGATCTTACTTATTTACTTATTACAAAGAGATTTATTCTTAATAGAATGATTAGAAAGGGTAAGAGATATCTTAAATATCATTTAGGGGCTGATGGGACCGCAAGTGTTGTTAGAAGTATTGATTCTACTTATATGGATGGTATCTTGCATTTGAAGAGTTTTGGTTGTGCTCCGGAAATATCAGCGATGAGTATTTTACCTAAGATATCTAATGAATACAAAATACCTATATTATATTTTAGTTTTGATTCTGAAGATAATGAAGTAGGGGTAGATACGAGGCTAGAGGCTTTTTATGATATGATTAAAAGAAGAAATAATGGTTAGTTTCTTCTTTTTTAATATAAATTTTTATAAAATTATTTGTATCTTAAAAAATATATGGTATAATGGATATTGAATAAGAAGGTGTTTATATGAGTGTAGGAATTTTTCTTTTATTAATGTGTATTTGTTTGGGATTAATATATATAGTGCATAAGTATTTTGATAAACATGAATTTTATATACTTGCTATTATTTATACTATTTTATCATTTATTATGTCTTTTAAATTAGTTAATATATTTGGAATTGATATTAATCTTGGTATTATATTTTCTTCAGGATTACTTGTTATACTTTACTATTTTGTTAATAGGTATGGTAAGGGTGAAGATAAGAAGTTAATTACTACGATTGGTGTTAGTACTATTTTGTTTGGTATTATACTTTTACTTAATACTTTTATTGTTCCTTCACTTGGTGATAAAAATTCTATTATATATCAAGAATTGATATTTAATAATATGCCTATTCTTATATTATATCCAATATCTTTAATTGGTACATTACTTTTTAGTAGTTATACTTTTAATGAACTAAAAAAAGAAAATAGTAAAAGACTTATTAAGACTATACTTACAGTAATTGGTATTTTGTTTGCTGATGTATTTGTATTTATGTATTTTAGTTATGCTTTTATTATTAGATATGATACTTCGATGATGATTACTTTGGGTAATTACTTGGTTAAATCTATTGTAACTATAATATACTTACTTATTGTCAATAAGATGTTTGAAGTAAAGAAGGTGAAATAATGAATTATATTGTTTTAATTACAGAGATACTTCTTACTTTCTTTTTGATATTCTTAGCATATAAAATGGGTAAGAAAGATGGCTTATATTTGGGTATAGTTTTATTTAGCTCTATTTTATGTGTAATGTTATTTAAGATGGTTAATATGTTTGATTTTGATGTTAATATGGGTATTCCTTTTATAGTGGGAATATTACTTCTTAATAACATTATTGTTCATAGATATGGATTTGATGAGATGGCAAGAATACTTCGTACTTTTGGTATAGCATATGTTCTTGCTTATATGATTATTATGATTACTACTTTAACTATTGGTAGTAAGTATAATTTGACTAGTAATGATAGTTATAATCTGTTATTTGGATATGATTTATCTAATATTAGATATTTTATTGGAGGCCTTCTGTCAATTGGTATGATTATATGGATGGGTAGTAATATTTATGATGATATTAGAAAGAATAAAAATAATATTATATTTAATAATATTGGTTCAATATTGGTAGTTTTATTTATTGAAAGTATTATTTTTGTTAGTATAGCACATATTGGTAATTATTCAGTAGTAGAACTATTTGGTATGGTTGTTATTAGATATTTGATAGAGGTTGTAATTGGTTTATTGGGATTAATACCAGTATATTTGATTGTTAAAAGAAAAGATAAGTAGGTGAATGTAGTATGAGAACAAGAAAACAAGAATTAGTAAGTGACGATTTAAAGCCTTTTGTATGTGGAATTATCAAGGAGTATAGAGAAAAGTATAATTATTCTTTGGAGGATTTAGCTAGGGCTTTAAATTATAAAAAGAATAGACAAACATTACATAAGTATGAGACTGGTACTCTTAATATTCCTTATGAAATATTTTTTGATATAGCTGAGATATTTAATATTAATTCAGATGTTATTAAAGATATTCCTATGACTAAGGAAGAGGAAGAATTATTCGAGAAGAAACTTATTAAGAATTATGTTAATACTTTTAATGGTAATAAAAATGTTACTTCAAGAGGAGAAAAGATTGTTAATACTTATAAGAATGCTTCATATGAACCTGTCAGTAAGCAGTGTGCGTTGTCTATTAAGCTTACTGATGATTCAATGGCTCCGATATATTTAAAAGGAGATAGAATATTCTTTAGAAAGAAAGATAGTTATAATAATGGTGATGATATTGTTATTGCTGTTAAGGGTAATACTTTATCTGTTAGAAGACTATATAAAAGTAATAAGGCTATTATTCTTCAGGCAATGAATCCTAAGTATCAAACTATTGTAGTTAATGTCTTTTCAGAAGATATGATACTTGGTAAAGTTGAAACTATGAGTAGGGAAGTAAGATAAAATAAAAAAGGCTTCAATATGAAGTCTTTTGTTTTTCTTTTTAAATTAGTTTAAAGCGTCTTTTAATTTGCTTCCAGCTTTGAATCCTGGAACAACTCTAGCAGCGATTTTAACTGTTTCACCAGTTTGTGGGTTTCTTCCTTCTCTTGCTTCTCTCTTTTTAGCAGTGAAAGTACCAAATCCTACGAAAGTTACTTTTCCTTCTTTTTTAAGTCCTTCAGTAACTCCTTCAATCATTGCTTCTAATGCTCTTCCTGCATCAGCTTTTGTTAAATCAGCTTTTTCAGCTATAAATTCTACTAATTCTGCTTTTGTCATTTTTATTACCTCCATTTGTGTAGTGTAAACATATTATGTTTACTACATTAAAGATACCATATAATCATAATAAAATCAAGGGTTTTAAAGTAAATTAGATAATATTTTTGAAAAGTTAACCGGTTGTATACCAATATTTAATTAAAAAATTAGCATACTTTTAATTAATGTAGTTATAATAATAATATGTTGTTGTCAGTTCGTTTTTGTTATGCTATAATAAAGGTGATTTGGAGGACGATAATATGAAATTTAATACAAGAAAAGATATTCTATTTGTTATTTCGTATGTTGCTATTATTATTTTTGCTCTTGTTAACTTTGATAAAATAATAAAGTCTTTGGAATATGTAATTAATATTTTATCACCATTTATTATTGGAGCTCTTTTAGCTTTTGTATTAAATGTTTTGATTAAGTTTATTGAGACTAAGATATTTGGTAAGATTAAGAATGGTAAAGTATGGAAAAAGGTTAAAAGACCACTTAGTATTACGATTAGTTTGATATTAGTTGGACTTATTATTTATTTTGTCATGAATTTACTTATTCCACAACTTAAAAATTCGGTTTCTTTATTTACTGAAACACTACCTGGATATAAAGAAGATGTTATTAATATACTTGAAAAATTTGATGTTGGTGAGAATACAATTAGTAAAGTAAGTGAATATTTAGATAACTTTACTAAGGTTATTACTGATTATATAAAAGATAATTCTAAAGATGTTTTATCTATTACAACAGAAGTTGCTTCTTCGATAATTGGTATTGTTAGTAAGGGTATTATTTCACTTGTATTTGCTATATATATTATCGCACAAAAAGAGACTTTGAAGAGACAGGTTAATAAATTAATGAAGGCTTATTTAAAACCTAGGGTAAGTGATAAAATTACTGACATAGCTGTTATGGCTAATAAAACTTTTTCTAATTTTGTTACAGGTCAATGTTTAGAAGCAGTTATATTTGGCGTTTTATGTTTCTTAGGTATGCTTATTCTTAGACTTCCTTATGCCTCTACTATTGCGGTTGTTATGGGATTTACGGCTTTAATACCAGTATTTGGTGCAATAATTGGTACTTCACTTGGAGCTATTTTAATTCTTATGGTTAGTCCTGTTAAAGCGATTATCTTCGTAGCATTTATAATTGTTTTACAGCAGTTAGAGGGTAATCTTATTTATCCAAAAGTCGTTGGTAAATCTATTGGTCTTCCTGGAATGTGGGTATTATTTTCTGTAACTATTGGAGCTAGTGTTGCTGGAATATGGGGAATGTTTGTAGCTACGCCATTATTCTCAGTATTATATTCTATATTTTCTAAAATGATTAATGAACGTATTAATAAAAATAAAGTTGCTATTAAAGTAGAAGAAAAAAAGGCTTAGGTTTAAGTCTTTTTTATATTACTATGGCAATCATGTTAGAAGAGCCTTTATTTATTATTTTGGTTAAAGTTTGACATAATTTAAATCTTATATTATCTGGCATCATTGATAATTTAGCTTGAATACCTTCTTGGACTATTACATCCAAACTTCTTCCAAATATTTCACTTTTCCAAATACCATTTTCATTCTCGTTTTTTGTTAAGTAATCTATTAATTCTTTACTCTGCAACTCACTTCCAATTATCGGCTCGAAAGTACTCTCGACATCTACTTTTATCATGTGTATTGATGAAGCTTTGGCTTTAAGTTTTATGCCATATCTAGAACCTTGTTTTATTATTTCTGGTGGGTCTAGTTTCATGTCTTCGAGAGTAGGTGAAGCAATGCCGTATCCTGTTTGTTTAACCATTTTTAAAGCACTCTTAATCTGATCATATTCTTTTTTTGCTACATTTAACTCTTGGAATAATGAAAGTAAATCTGCTTTTGTACCGACAGAAACACCGATGGTATCTTTTAAAACTTGACTATATAATCCCGCAGGAGCCTCTAAATTTATGGTAACTTCTCCAGTAGAAGGATCTACTTCAGATATATATGATTTTGAAATGTATTCAGATTCTGTGAAATTGTTATTTATTTTATCTATATCTTTTAGTTTGTTTACTTCAGTAATGGCTTCTTTTATTTTAGTTATATATTCCTTTTTGATGTTATTGTCTGGATTTAAGACCGCTATCCATTCTGGCATATTTACTTTTATTTGTTCTATAGGAAATTCATATAGAGCTTCTTTTAAGATACCATACATATCTTTTTCTTGCATGGACTCAATGTTTATTGGCAATACTGGTACTTTATATTCTTCTTTCATTTTGTCTGCAAGTCTTTCAGTATCAGGAAGCATTGGATGAATTGAATTTAATAATACGATATATGGTTTACCTATGGAAGTTAATTCTTCAATTACTGTTTTTTCGGCTTCTAGATATTCACTTCTTGGTATTTCTCCAATTGATCCATCAGTAGTTACAACTATGCCAATAGTTGAATGATCTTTAATTACTTTTTCTGTTCCTATTTCTGCGGCCTCTACAAATGGGATTGGTTCTTGATACCAAGGTGTCATAACTAGTCTTGGACCATTTTCATCTTCATAACCTTTGGCTGCTGGAATTACATATCCTACACAGTCAATCATTCTTATATTAGCAGAGAAATCTTCTATTTGAATTTTGGTTGCTGTAGCTGGGACGAATTTTGGCTCAGTAGTCATTATTGTTTTACCAGCGGCTGCCTGTGGTAGTTCGTCTAAGCATCTCTTTCTTTCGTATTCATCTTGAATATTTGGAATTATTAAGTTCTCCATAAACTTTCTAATAAAAGTTGATTTTCCTGTACGAACAGCTCCGACGACTCCTAAATATATATCTCCTCCTGATCTTTTACCAATACTTTTTATAACTTCTATTTTTTCCATTTACATACCTCTTTTCTTTTTATCACTAAATATTATGTCTAATAAAATGAAATATAACTAAAAAAAGAAAGTTAGTGCTTTCTTTTGTATACTTCTTTTAAGAAGTAGTTATATAGTATTTCGGTATTATCTAAATCTTCAGGATGAAACTGAACTCCAAATAGAAAATGATTATTATCTATGTATTCAATGGCTTCAATTATGTTATCTTGGGAAACTGCTGATACAATGAATGGCTTTTTTGCTTTGTCTATGGCATAGAGATGTCTAGTATTTACCTCTAGTGTTGGTCCAAATAATTTATACATTATAGTACCTTCTTTGATGTTTATGATATGTTTTTTATCTATATTATAATGATTATTTATTTTTATTAAATCATCTTCGTTATTACTATTATTACTATATAAACCGATTATTTGATGGCCCATACATATTCCTAGTACTGGTATATTATTATGAAGACAGTAGTCCACAATTTGAAAATGATATGGATAAATATCACTACCACCTTGGATTATGATACCATCACATAATTTTAATACTTCAGTATCGATAAGGCTATTATCATAGTTAAGTATAGCTATATAGTTGCATTTATTATGAATATATTTTAAATTATTTTTAGTTACTACTTGTAAACTAACATTATTTAATACTTCATCTCTTGCTACTATACCAATAGTGATATTATTCATTAAATCATTTTATCTAAGTTATTTGGAACTTTGTCATTTAATATAGTTTCAATTATTTTTTGCTCTTTTTCCTTAGATACCTCTCTTCCTGTCATTTTGGATAAATCTCCGATTACCTCACGTAATACCTTCTCATCTTTCATATTGCTTTTTTGTAATTTGTCAGCAAGATCAAGAATAGTATTTTTATCTACATTAGTTTTCTTTTCAATTCGTTTAAAAAAATTATCAGAAAAATTCATTAAAAAAACCTCCTAATACATTGTATGTTAGAAGGTTTAAATGGGTTAATCAATTATTTTTTTGTAAGATTATGTTGCTACAATGTGTATTAATTTGCATACATTAATGTATCAACGGCAGTTAATATGTTTATTAAGGCTGTACTTAGAGAACAAAAAATTCCTTTTGAAGTTCGTGCAAATTCATTTGATGAAAATATTTATCAGAAACTAAAAGAAGCAGAGCAGGAAATTAATAGTACATCTAAAAGATATAGTTCATCAGAAGTGTTAAAAAGTATGAATGATATTATAGGATAATTTATGTATAAGTTTGAGTTTTTACCTATTACAAAAAGAGATATGGATGATATTATCTATTATATTTCTAATACTTTAAATAATAAAAAAGGCTGCTAGTGCTTTGGCAAAAAGTTTTATTAATAGTGCAAATAGTATTTTGAACTTTTCTTATGGTTCTTCAGTGTGTCATTTAGGTAGTTTGAAATATGAATACGGAAGTATAAAAGTTAAAAACTTTTTAATGTTCTATATGATTAATGAAGAAAATAAAATAGTTACGATTGTTAGAGTTCTTTATCAAAAGATGGATATTAGTAATATTCTTGATTCTTAGTTTAAAATAAAATCTTCTAGTTCGAATGCTAGAAGATTTTATTTTAATTATGTTTGTTTTTGAACTCTAATTTTATTGGTGTTCCTTCAAAATCAAAGTTTTCTCTTAACTTGTTTTCTAAGTATCTTTCATAAGAAAAGTGTATTAATTTATCACTATTTACAAATAATGTAAAAGTAGGGGGAACAGTTCCAGTTTGCTGAGCAAATGTTACCTTAAGTCTTTTACCTTTATATGAAGGTGGAGCTTTTAACATAACAGCATCCCTTATAACATCATTTAAAATACTTGTTTTTATTTCTTTGTGAGAATTTTCATATACTTTATCTATTTCAGGCATAATTGTAAATATTCTTTTTTTAGTTAATGCTGATACAAAGACAATAGGGGCATATGATAAAAATTTAAATTCTGCACGTACAAGTTTAGTAAATGTACTAATATCGTTTTTATCGGTTACTGTATCCCATTTATTTACAACAATTATTACTGGTTTACCTTCTTCAAGGGCGTAACTAGCTACATGTTTATCATGCTCAATTATTCCTTCTTCGGCATTGATAACAAGTAGACAAACATCACTTCTTTCAATGGCTTTCATTGAACGTAGTACAGAATATTTTTCTATTCTTTCAAATATTTTACCGCTTTTTCTGATACCAGCTGTATCTATGGCTACATATTTCTTTTTATTATAAGTAAACTCCGTGTCTATAGCATCTCTAGTAGTACCTGCAATTGGAGATACTATTACTTTTTCCTCGTTTAATAGAGCATTTACTAGACTACTTTTTCCAACATTAGGTCTACCTATTAGACAAAACTTTATTCTATCGTCTTGTTGTTCTTCTTCGTTATAGTTAATATTAAAATCTTCAGTTACTTTATCTAATAAGTCTCCTAGTCCTAGAGAATGTTCTCCACTTATAGGCATTACTTCTTCAAATCCTAATTCATAATAATTATAAATATTTTCTTCTCTTTTAATATTATCTAATTTATTTACCGCTACGATTACTTTTTTACCAGATTTCATTAGAATATCTCTTATTACAAAATCATTTTGATTTAGTTCTTCTAATCCATCGACTACAAAAATAATTATATCAGCTTCTTCAATAGCTATGTTAGCTTGAATTATTATTTCATTATTGAAGTCTTCGTTTGATACATCAATTCCTCCTGTGTCAATTAAATGAAATTTATAATTATTATGATATACTGTTCCATAGATTCTATCCCTTGTTACGCCGGGTGTATCTTCAATTATAGATACTTTTTTACCAATTAATTTATTAAATATGGTTGATTTACCAACATTTGGTCTTCCTACTATTGCTACTGTGGGCATTTTCATATAGTATCACCTCTTCCTAAGTATTATAACAGAAAATAAAAAAAAATACTATATATTTATTTTTATTCCTTCATTTATTATTTTTTCATAGTCATCATATATTATTTCTGATGCTTCAAGTAGTCTTAAGTATTCTTTCTTATTTATATTTTTTTTGAGTTTTAAATAATAATTGTTTTTGTAATAATAGATACTACTATTTTTGTGATTATTTATAGTAAAGTAATCTATTTTATATAAAAATATTGGGTTAGTATGTATATGTATTTTTACTTCATATTCATTGTCTATATAAAACATACTTTTGTAATGTTTTAAAGTAATAATTGTTCCATACATATTGTCTTCATAAATATCTAATATTAATAGAGGATTTAACTTTTTATTACTTGTTATTTTCTTAAATATTTTATTTGTTATTTTTTCTAGAGAATCTTTATCATAGATATTTATTTTTTGATTTGGTAAATTTATTTGATAAGTTATATTATCAATTTCTTTTATAATCATTTAACACTTCCATAGTAGTCTATGAAAAAAGATGAAAAAGGAAACTTTTAACTTATATATTTTCCAATTTCATCGTATACTTCATTTTTACCTGTTTTCGTTACACTAGAGAATAGTATAATATTTTTTTCATCTTGAATATTCAATTCTTTCATTATTATTTGTTTATTTTTATTATGATTGTTTTTTGATACTTTATCTACTTTAGTACATACTATTGTTACTGGTATGTTATAAAATTTTAAATAATCATACATCATAATATCATCATTAGTAGGCTTGTGTCTAAAATCAATTAGTAAAAAAACCATTTGTAAGTTATCTCTTGACTTTAAATAACTTTCCATTATTAATCCAAACTTTTGTTTTAGTGAATTTCTAACTTTAGCAAAACCATATCCTGGAGCGTCCACTAGATAAAATTCATCGTTTATTTTATAGAAGTTTAATGTTTGTGTTTTACCAGGAGTAGCTGATGTTCTGGCAAAGTTTTTTCTATTGATAATGGTATTAATAAAACTACTTTTACCAACGTTGCTTCTTCCTACAAGTAGGAATTCTTTTAGCTTATCAGTAGGATACTGACTTTCTCTTACTGCTGATATTATTAGTTCTATGGTATTTATTTTCATTTTTCTCACCAAATTAATTGTATCATAATATATTTAAAAAAGCAAATAATGTTTTTATGGAGACTTAAGGCTCCATAAAACGGCGAACAACTTTAGTGTGAGACGAAAAGAAAAAAGACTTAACGTCTTTGATCATTTGATGATGATATTAATACCAATCTAAATATTTGTAATAAGGTAGATAGTACCGAAGCAACATAAGTAAATGCTGCTGCTACTAGCATATTTCTAGCACTACTTTTTTCTTCTTTATCTAGAATTTTTTCTTTTTCTAATTCTTTTAAAGCTCTTTTTGAAGCATTAAATTCTACTGGTAAGGTAATTAATTGAAATACTAGCATAGCAAGTAGAAGTATTATACCAGTTTCAAATAAAGGTGATCTATTGAATATTAGTCCTATTATAATAGCTAGATAACCTAATCTAGTACATATATTAACAAAAGGTACAATAGCACTTCTTATACGCATGGGCATATATTTATCTTTATCTTGAATAGCGTGTCCACATTCATGGGCCGCTACTGCTGCTGAAGCAATACTTGAACCATGATAGATATCTGTAGATAGTTTTATTACTTTTCTTTTAGGATCATAATGGTCAGTTAGATTACCTTTGGTTTCTAATATCATTACATCTTCAAGATTATTCTTATCTAGTATCTTTCTTGCAGTATCGTATCCAGTATTATCTTTACTATTTAGTATTTTTTTATATCTACTATAAGATGATGAAACAAATATTTGAGCTAGTAGAGTTATTAGAAATGATACTAAGTAGATAATATCACTATAATATAAATCCATAATTCCTCCTTAAAGAATATTTTCTTTTATTAACTCTTCTCTTAAAGTATCCGCTAGGGCAAAGTCTTTATCTTCTCTAGCTTTAAGCCAGTTATTATAAGTCTCTTTTTGCTTTTCAGTAAACTCTGGCATAGAATAACTTAATCCTAGTATATTAGTTATTGTTAATATTTTATTTGTTAATGTTAAAATATTATCACCTTTATTTCTTATTTCTTGATTTAAATCTTTAACAAGAGATAAAAGTAATGTAATAACATTTGGAGTATTAAAATCGTCATTCATATATTCTTCAAATGTACTATCTTTTTCTTCTTTTATATTGTGAATATTTTTGATATTTAATTCATTGTTAGCACTTTTTAGTACTGCTTTAATTTTATTATCAATAACTAGTGCCTCCTCAAATACTTTATCAGTTAGATTTAGTGGCTGTCTATAATTTGTACTTAGAAAAGCTAATTTTATGACATTAGCAGAATGTTCTTTGATAAAATCTTTGGCTAAGATAAAATTATTTAAACTTTTACTCATTTTTACATTATTTATATTTATATGACCATTATGCATCCAGTAATTAGCAATATAGTTATCATTTAATGCAATGCTTTGAGCTATTTCATTTTCATGATGTGGGAATTTAAGATCCACCCCTCCAGCATGAATATCTATTTTATCTCCAAATAATTTATTAATCATAACAACACACTCAGTGTGCCATCCTGGTATTCCTTCACCCCAAGGACTAGTAAATGTTTCTCCTTCGGTAGTCTTTCTCCATAAGGCAAAGTCAAGTGGATTTTCTTTCTTTTCATCAATATCTACTCTTGAACCAGAGATTAACTCTTCAATACTTTGATTGGATAAAATACCATAATCTTTTATTTTACTTACTCTAAAATAGACATCTCCATCAACAACATAGGCATAGTCTTTTTCTATTAATTTACTTATGAAGTTAAATATATCGTCTAAATAATTTATTACTCTAGGTCTATAATCAATATTAGAACAATTATAATTTTTTAAATCTTCTTCATATGCTTTAATAAATTTATCTGCTACTTCTCTTTCGGTTATACCTAATGTTTCAGCAGCCCTTGTTATTTTTGGATTGATATCAGTATAATTTGAAGCATATTTTACATCATATCCTAAATATTTTAGATATTTATATACCATGTCAAATGTTATTACTGGTCTCATATTTCCTATATGAACATAGTTATATACGGTAGGACCACATACATACATGGTAACTTTTCCTTCATTTATTGGTTTGAATTCTTCTACTTTATCAGTAAGTGAATTATATATTCTCATATTGACCTCCTTGTATCATTATAGTTTAAAACTATGGTAAAAATATGTGAAAAACACTTCTTAATTTATTATATCATTATTTTTTGATATTAGAAATAAAAAAATATATAAAAATACCTATTTAAATATATTAAATGGGTATCTATTTGGTAAATCTAAATTAAATGTTAATACTTCTTTAGTAGTTGGATGAGTAAATGTTATTGTTTTAGCAAAAAGAGCTATATCTATGTTTTTAGGATTGTTTCCATATTTGGAGTCTCCTACTAGGGGATGATGTCTTGAAGAAAACTGAACTCTTATTTGGTGTGAACGACCTGTTATTAAGTTTATTTTAACTAATGATAAATTATTTTTACTACTAATAAGAGTATATTCTAGACAGGAATATTTTCCTTTTTCTTTAGTTGTAACATAACTAATATTTTCTTTTTCATTTTTTATTAAGTAATCTTCAAATTTTCCTTCTTTAGGAGGAATTCCTTCAACTACTGCATAATAGGTTTTATGAAAATTATTTTTTCTTATCTCATCACTTAATCTAGAGGCTGCTTTTGAGGTTTTGGCAAATACCATGATGCCACCGACAGGTCTATCTAGTCTATGTACTAGTCCTATGTAGGCATCACCTTTCTTATTTTCATTCTTTATACGATATTCTTTTAATATGGTAATTAAGTCTATGGTGTTACTGCTATCAGCTTGTACGGGAATACCTACTGGTTTCTCGATTACAAGAAGATGGTTATCTTCATATATTATATTAATCTTTGGTAACTTTTCCATATATACCACAAGGTAATATTAAATTGTTTTCAGTAACTGGAAGGGTATTTTCACCAGTTTCTATTTTATTACCTTTAAATTCTAATTTTAATATATTTTCTAATGATATATGACTTATACCAGTAGTATAACTACTTATTAAAAGAAATGAAAAATCTTCATCTAAAATATCTTTTACTTTAGATAGTAGGGTAGGAAAGTCATTTTCAAACTTCCATACTTCTTTATTTGGTCCTCTTCCATAACTAGGAGGATCCATAATTATACCATGATAGGTTCTGCCTCTTCTTTTTTCTCTTTCGATAAACTTTATGACATCTTCGGTTATGAATCTAATAGTTTTATTTTCAAGATGCGATAGTTTCATATTTTCTTTAGCCCATTCATTTATTCCTTTAGAGGCATCGACGTGAACTACTTCAGTAGCTCCTGAAAAAGAGGCCATCATTGTAGCACAGCCAGTGTAGGCAAAAAGATTTAATACACGCATTTCATCATGTGTTTTTCTATATTCGGTTATTTTTTTATTTATGAAATCCCAGTTACTCGATTGCTCTGGAAAAATACCGGTATGTTTAAAGTTAGTTGGTGATACTTTGAAAGTTAAATCTTTATAATTAACAGTCCAATATTCTGGTAACTTTTTTTTAAATTCCCAGTAACCTCCACCTTCAGTACTTCTGTGATAATGGGCATCATAATTATTCCATTTTTCAGTTTTATTCCATATTATTTGCGGATCTGGTCTAATCAAAATTATATTATTCCATCTTTCTAATTTTTCACCATTTCCAGTTTTAATACATTCATAGTCTTTCCAATTATTATTTGTATTCATTTTTTACCTCCTGACAGATACAGCACTATTTAATATTTCTCTAATAGTTTGCTTTGGACGACGCATTTTCATTGCTTTAAAGATATCTTTGTATGTTTCAAAAGTTACTTTTCCTATTTTATCATGACCACTGATGGGTATTTTATATATGCTTTCTAAATTGACATAACCTTTAATAGATTTGTTTATTCTGTCTTTTCTATTATATCTATATTTAAAATCTTCTTCATATAGTATATTTTCATCTTTGATTTTGAAATGCTGTTTTGAGCCATCTTTGTCTACTGATGTTAGAGTTAATAGGTAATCAAGTTCATTATCGCTATATATTATCATACAAGGTCTACCATCTTTCCAAGCGTGGTCAGGTTCTTTCTTACCATTAGTGGCATTTTCAAAAACTATTCCTTTTACAATAACTATATCTCCGATTACTTCTCTTTCATAACTACTCATTTTGCACCTCAAATAGATTATATCATTTATTTACTAAAATTAATAGATAAAAAATGAATAACGACAAAAGCATTATTCATTTTTATTTAATGTTTATTTATTATGCTGCTATGCTGCAAGTTTTTCAACAAGTTTTGGCGTTGAAAAAGAATTATTAGAATATTCTATTTCGAACGTTGCTTTAGGATAGCCAGATTCTTCATTAGAACACTGTAATCCACATTCTTTACCATCTATAACTATTTTGTTATTGTTAATAGTATAAGATTTTGCCCAATATCCTTCGAGTGTTTCAGGTGTTAAATTCATTATGATGGAGTTACTTGATAAACTATATATTGCAAACTGTGTTCCGCTAGTGTCACCAGATAATACAATAACATTATTATCATATATTGTGTATGAATTTATCCATATGCCCTTAAATTCCTCTTTTGCCTCTTTACTATTAATTGTAAAACTTTTTGTAGTACACATAGAATCGTTATTTTCCTGCTCTAATTTGATTGTAATTCCATTGAATGTGATTTCGCTGTTTTTACATCCATCAGCATTTACTGTTTTAACAGGAATTGTATTATTCCCATTTATATTTTCATTGTTATTGTTGTTTTGATTATTGTTTGAAGTGTTATTTTTAAAACTTATGGTTCCTGTTGCAAATAGTATGCATAATGTAGCTAATATAAATATAATTACTAATAATAATGCAATAACAGTTTTATTATTGTTTTGTTTTTCCACTTTTTCTCCTCCTTCTATAAAATTATATCATTTATTTACTAAAATTAATAGATAAAAATTAAATATATATTTACGGCTTATATATGATAGATATGTAGATATATTATTTTGAGACCTTGGGCTCAAAATAACACATTAAGACTATTAGGCTTAATGTGAATATAAAAAAATCTAGACTACATAGTAATCTAGAATAATTATTTAATTATAATATTTTGTTTTTCATTTTTTAAAATATCTTCTTTGGGAAAAGTTATAGTAAGGATACCACTTTCATAATTAGCTTTAATATCTGATTCCTTCTTTTCACCAATATAAAAACTTCTTTTTACTTCACCATAAAATCTTTCTCTTCTTATATAAGCCTCTACTTTTAAATTAACTGTTTTGGTAGCCTTAATAGTTAAATATCCATTTTCATAGTTTATTATTATATCTTCTTTTTTTAATCCTGGTAAATCTATTTCCATAATATATTTATTTTGATATTCTCTTATATCTGTTTTCATATATTCTTTTTCTTTTAGTAATGGTGAATCTATAAGTGGAAAATAGTCATTTAAATAATATCTTGGTAACATTATATATCATTCCTTTCTATCTTTATTATGATTTATAAAAGGAAAAATATACTAGTTTTCAATTATTAAATTACTATTTCCTAGTGGTAAATAAAGTAAGGCTCCTAGTAAGATGAAGAAAGTAGCTGCGACTAAATATTTTTCTTGCTCTTTCTCTTCTTCAGTAGTAGCATTTTGATAACTATACACAGCATTTAAAAAGAAATATATAGCAATAATAAAATTTAGTCTTCTATTATAATAATATATTTTATTTGCTTTCTCATTTGAAATACTAGGTATATGTAAAATACTTTTTTTCTTTTCGTTTATTAGATAAAAAGATATTATAGCTTTAATTACTAATAGAAAAAAGAAAATTATATCAATATCAACTTGTTTTAAAAGTTCTTCTTTATCATCATTCATACTTAATTATATAAAAAAAGAATGATAATTATCATTCTATTCTATATTTGTATTAACTTTTACATATTCTTCTTTCATTATAGATATTATTCTGATGATAAAATCTATATCTTTTTCATCTAAATATTTGCAATTTTCAGTTATATACTTTAATTTATTACTATTATCTGATGGAAGACTTTTAACATCTAATAAAGAGTTTAAATCAACATTAAATATTTTAGCGATATTTTTTAACATACTGGCAGTAGGCTCTGATTTACCTGTTTCTATTCTTGATAAGAAATTTCTATTTATTTTTAATGTACTTGCTAATTCTTCTTGTGATATTCCTTTACTTTTTCTTAATTGTTTTATTTTTTCACCTAACTTCATAATACCTCCAAAACTAGTTTTATTATAATAAATTATATGATATTTTAAATACCTTGGTATTATTATTACCAAATTTGCAATAAATATTAGAAAAAATGTCTTAAAAAAAACATTTTGTAGCTAAAAAGCAGTTTAAAATATTATTTTGGTATTAAATATTTTATATTGTTATTATTATTAATTTGTTATATAATATAGAGGTAAATGAGGAGGCATTATGATAACAAGAGATGTATTAGATAATTTAGCAAAAAAACTTATGTTTAAGATGAATGATGAAGAGTATAAAACTTTAGAGAATGAGTTCGATGTTATATTAAAACAAATGGAATTTATTGATAAGATAGATGGAATTGAAGAAGTTATTCCAATGACATTTCCTTTTGAACTTAATTTAGATGATAATTATTTAAGAGAAGATGTTTATAAAAATGAAATTGATTTTAATGATATGGTTATTAATGTTAAAGATTATGATGATAATAGGGTAAAAGTACCTAAGGTGGTGGAATAATGACTAATAAATGTATTGATGAAATAAGAGAGGCTTTAGATACTGATAAGACCACTAGTGAGGAATTATTTAATGAGTCTAGAGATAAGGCTATTAAGTATCAAAAAGAATATAATAGTTTTGTTACCATCCTAGATAAGAAAGAAGAATTAGATAGTGATAGTGTTATTAGAGGTATTCCTTATGCTTTAAAAGATAATATTTCTACGAAAGGAATATTAACTACAGCATCTTCAAATATACTTAAAGATTATATTCCTTTATATGATGCAACGGTATATAGAAAATTAAAAGAGGCTGGAGCTGTACTTGTGGGTAAAACAGTACTTGATGAACTTGCAATGGGTGGTACTGGTACTACTGGACATACTGGTATTGTTAGAAACCCTTGGGATAAAACAAGAATGATTGGTGGTAGTTCTGCGGGTAGTGCTGCTGCGGTAGCACTCGGTATTGTACCTTTTGCTATTGGTAGTGATACAGGTGATTCTATTAGAAAGCCTGCGGCATATGGTGGTGTGGTAGGATATAAACCTACTTATGGTAGAATATCTAGATATGGACTATTTGCTTTTGCTTCAAGTTTAGATCATGTCGGAGTATTTACTAGAAGTGTTAAAGACACTGCTTATGTTATGGATATTATTAAAGGTCATGATGATAAAGATATGACTAGTTTACCTGATGAAGATGTCAACTATGTAAATAATTTGTCAAATAATGTCAAAGGAAAGAAAATGTTTTACATAAAGGAAGCATTAGAGATAAATAATGGTAATGAAAACTTAGAAAAAATAATAGAAAGTTTTTATAAGACTATAGATAAGTGCAGAGAACTTGGTATAGAAGTAGAGGGAGTAAGTTTTAGAAAAGATTTACTTGAGGCTATATATCCTGCTTATAATGTTATATCTTGTGCTGAAGCAACCTCTAATAACTCTAATTTAACTGGTATTCCATTTGGTAATAGAATAGATGGTAATAATATTAATGATATTATGATGAATACTAGAACTGAGGGATTTTCAGAACTTATTAAGAGAAGATTTGTTATAGGTAGTTATGTTCTTCAGAAAGAAAATCAAGAAAAGTTATTTTTGAATGCTGGCAGAGTAAGAAGAATGATTGTAGATAGAATGAATGAACTATTTAAAGATTATGATGCACTTATTATGCCAAGTACTCCTGATATTGCACCGCTATTTAATGAAGCAAGTGATAAGTTATCAGATGAGTATCTAATACTTGGTAATCATTTAGTTATTGGTAACTTTGGAGGATTCCCTAGTATATCTATTCCTAGTGGATTTGTTAATAATATGCCTATTAGTGTTAATATTACTGGTAGGGCAAAAGAAGATAGTTTAGTGCTTAATCTTGCTAATAAATTAGAAGAATTACTTGGATGTAAAGGAATGGTGGCTAAAGATGAGTAAATATATTCCTGTTATTGGACTTGAAGTCCACTGCGAACTTAAAAGTAATAGTAAAAATTTTAGTTCTAGTAAAAATGGTGATGGTGATGTTAATACTAATTTATCAGTAGTAGATATTGGTTATCCTGGTATACTTCCAGTAGTTAATAAAGAAGCAGTTAGAAAAAGTATTATGGTAGCTTTAGCATTAAACTGTAGGATACCAGAATATCTAACTTTTGATAGAAAGAATTATTATTATCCTGATTTACCTAAAGGATATCAGATTACTCAGTTTGGTAATCCAATAGGTATTAAAGGTTATGTAATGATAAATGTAGATGGAGTAGAAAAAAAGATTACTATTCAAGATACACATTTAGAGGAAGATACCGCTAATATGGATCACTTAAGTACTTATTCTTTAATTGATTATAATAGAGCAGGAGTACCTCTTTTAGAGACTGTCACTGATCCTTGTATTGGATCTGCTAAAGAGGCTATAGCTTATCTTGAAGCACTTAGAAATATGTTCTTATACTTAGATGTTAGTGACGCAAGAGCAGATCTTGGTCAAATAAGAGTAGATGTTAATGTATCAATGAAGAAAGAAGAAGATACTAAACTTGGTACAAGAGTAGAAATGAAGAATATTAACTCTTTCACAACAGTTAAAGAAGCTATTGAAGTTGAAATTAAAAGACAAACTGAAATACTTGAAGCGGGCGGAGTAATTGAACAAGAAACAAGAAGGTATGATGAAATAAATAAAACAACAGTATTTATGAGAGGCAAAGTAGATGCAATAGATTATAAGTATTATACTGAACCTAACATACCTCCGATTAAACTAAGAGAAGAATATATTAATAGTATTAAGAAAGATATGCCGGTACTTGAATATGAAAGAAAGAAAAAATATATAGATGAATATGGTATTGGTAATGTTGATGCAGGTACTTTAACTAAAGATAGAAAATTATCTGACTATTTTGAAAGTATTATTAGTCATGGCTCTAATCCTAAGGAAACTGCTAATATTGTAGTAGGATTTCTACTTGGATATTTAAATAAAAACTTTAAAACTATTAGTGATATAGATATTGATACAAAGGATTTTAGCGAAGTTATTAAAATGATGAGTGATGGTAAAATATCTAATAAACAAGTAAAGGATATATTTACTAAGGCATTAGATGAGAATAAGAATGTTCTTGATATTGCGAAGAGTGAAGGAACACAAATTAGTGATAAAGAAGAAATAAGAAAGATTATTAATGAAGTATTTAATGATAATCCTAATATTGTTAATGATTATAAAAATGGTAAGAATGTTACGGGATTTATCATGGGTCTTATCATGAAGAAAACTTCAGGTAAAGTAAATCCTGGTATTACAAATATAGTATTAAGAGAAGAACTAGAAAAACTATAGTTCTTTTTTAAATGTTATGATATAATGTATATGTATTCAATTTTATGGGAAGGCGATGAACTATTGTGAATGTTGATGAATTAAAAGAACTTCAATCAAAAATAATTAAAAAGAATAAAACTTGTAATTTAATTAGTATTATTAGTTTGATAGTTCTTTTATTAGTAACACTTTTTATCTTTTTAGAAAAAGAGCTTGATTTAAAGTTTATTTTATTCGGACTACTTTTTGAATTAATATTTGGATTAGGTTTTTGTACGATAATTAAAGTTATTGTTAATGGTAAGAGTATTTCAAAGTTTAGAAAAGAATACAAAAATATTTTTGTTTTAAATGCATTAACGAATAATTTTGAAAATTTAACATATGATTTTGAAGATGGCTTTTCTGAACAAAAAATAAGAGAAACTAAAATGTTTAATACATGTGATAGATTTACCTCTAATGACTACATTTCTGGAAACTATAAAAATATAAAGTTTGAGCAATCTGATATACATATTCAAGAAGAACATGAGAAAACTGATGCAGATGGTAATACTAGTACTTATTGGGAAACAATTTTTGAAGGAAGATTAATGATTTTTGATTTTAATAAAAATTTTATGGCAAATATGTTAGTTATTAGTAATAGTTTTCCTACGAATGCTCTACTAATAAATGGTAAATTATCTAAAATTAAGATGGAGGATACTGAGTTTAATAAAAGTTTTAAAGTTTACTCTGACTTAGAACATGATGCCTTCTATGTTTTAACACCACATTTTATGGAGAAAATGAAAAAAATTTATAATGAATTAAAATGTGGAATTATGTTTGGTTTTTTGGATAATAAGTTATATGTTGCTGTTGATAATAGAGAAGATTCTTTTGAATATGATGTTTTAAAACCGATAGATGAAAAAGAAATAAACAATAATATTGTTAGAGATATAAAGCTAATTACTGATTTTGTAAATGAGCTAAATTTAGATAATGATTTGTTTAAGAAGGAGGTATAGTATGGAACTGTTATATATTGCTATTGCAGTTATTGTTATTTTAGTTATTTGTTATATTTGTATTTTAAATAAATTAAATAAAGCTAGTATTAAGGTAGATGAAGCACTCTCTGGCATTGATGTGGCTTTAACTAAAAGACATGATGTGATAGAAAGTATGGTAGAGGTTGTTAAGGGATATGCTAAGCACGAAAAAGAAGTTATGTTTACCGCTATCGAGATTCGTAAGAATATGCCATTATCCGAAAAAATTAAAGTTAATAAAGTTATGGATAAAAATTTAAATAATGTTAATATCGCAGTAGAAAAATATCCTGAACTTAAAGCTAGTGAAAACTTTAAAGAACTACAAAAAACAATAGCTGATGCTGAAGAACATTTACAAGCTGCAAGAAGATGCTATAATGCTAATGTTTCTATTTATAATCAATTAATACTATCTTTTCCTACAAATATTGTAGCAAAAGCAAAAAAAATGGAAGAAAAATGTTTTTTTGAAGCAGAAGAAAATAAAAAGGATAACATACAGGTAAAACTATGATTAAGTAGTTAATCATAGTTTTATTTTTAAAATCGGGAATAAATTATTAAAAAATGAATAAAATATTAAAAAAGTTAAAAAAACACTTGATTAGTTTAAAAAAATGTTATATACTTAAGAAGTCAAGTGAACAAGTGGCCAATTAGCTCAGTCGGTAGAGCACTCGGCTGTTAACCGATAGGTCGTAGGTTCGAGCCCTACATTGGCCGCCATTTGAATATTAAGAATCTATCACTTATAGATTCTTTTTTAATTTTATATACGACCTATCTTAGATTATCCTTTTATAATTTGATGATTATAGATATATATATTATGACTATCAGTATGATAAAATAAAAGTGTTTTAGTTTTGAGATTACAAGCTCAAAACTATTTGAAAAGACAAAATGGCTTTTCAAAGTAAAATAATAATAAAACTTCAATAAAGATGTTGACAAATAAGTATTTATTGTGGTATATTTATGTCAACCGAAAGGTGTTTTTATTTTAATCAAATATTGGGAGGATTTTGATATGATAGAATATTTTAAAGGCGTAAAAAAAGAAATATCTAGAATTAGATGGACAAGTAAGAAGGAACTTGTTAAATACTCTGTATCAACAGTAGCATTTATGATCTTCTTTGGAGTATTTTTCTATGCTATTGATTTATTAGTAGCATTACTAAGGAGTAAGATATAATGAAAAAAGAATGGTATGTTGTAAATACTGTAAGTGGTTACGAGTATAAAGTCAAAGAAAAACTAGAAATGAGAATTAACTCTATGGATTTACATGAAAATATATTCAGAGTTATTGTTCCAGAACAAAAAGAAATAGAATATAAAAATGGAGTTAAGAAAGAAAAAGTTAAAAAGATGTTTCCAGGATATGTACTAGTTGAAATGGTTATGTCTGATGAAGCATGGTATATTGTCAGAAACACTGCGGGTGTTACTGGATTTATAGGATCTTCTGGTAAAGGTGCTAAGCCTATTCCTCTACTTCCTCAAGAAGTTGATAAAATACTTAATAGTATGGGTATGAGTAGAGTAGATGTTAGTAAAGACCTTAAAGAAGGTGCTAAAGTTAAGATTATTGCAGGGCCATTTAAAGATATGACTGCTAGAATAGATACTATTGATTTAAAAGAACAAAAGTTAAATGTTTTAGTAGATTTATTTGGACAAGAGACTTCTGTCGAAGTTGACATGCAAGAAGTTGAAACTATATAATTAGAATAAAAGCACTATATAGTAGAAAAAATAGCAATTTAGATAAAAAATAGTTGAAAACTTTAAAAAAGTGTGCTATCATTACTTCTGCGAGGCATATTATTATGTTAGTAAGTGGAAGGCGGACGCTGATAGGACCACACGCGAAAATAAAATTTAATAGGAGGTGTTTTTCGTGGCTAAAGAAGTTACTAAGAAAATAACATTACAAATTCCAGCAGGAAAAGCAACACCAGCTCCTCCAGTAGGAACTGTACTTGGACCTGCAGGTATCAATTTACAAGAGTTTTGTACTAAATTCAATGATTCAACTAGAGATAAAATGGGAGATATCGTTCCAGTAGTTATCACAATTTATGATGATAGAAGTTTTGATTTTGTACTTAAGACTCCACCTGCTGCTTTCTTATTAAAGAAGGTTGCTGGTATTAAATCTGGCTCTAGTAAGGGCGAAGTAGTTGCAACTATATCTAAGGATCAACTTAGACAAATTGCAGAAACTAAATTACCTGATTTAAATGCTTATACAGTAGAAGAAGCTATGAAGATAGTTGAAGGTACTGCTAGAAACATGGGAATCAAAATCGCAGAATAATAAAAATAATTAATATGTCATATAGGTTTATACCTATGTGGAAGGATGCATATTAGTCCGCAAATACCACATAAGGAGGGAAGAAAAATGAAAAGAAGTAAGAGATATGTTGCTAACTTAGAAAAACTTGATAAGAATAAAGCATATTCCGTAGAAGAAGCTGTTAAATTAGTTAAAGAGACTTCTAATTCTAAGTTTGATGGTACTGTAGAAGTAGCTATGAACTTAAACTTAGATACTAAAAAGAACGATCAACAATTAAGAGGAGCAGTTGTTCTACCAAATGGTACTGGTAAAAGTAAGAAAATTTTAGTTCTTGCTAAAGGTGACCAAGCAAAAGCTGCTAAAGAAGCTGGAGCTGACTTTGTAGGAGATGTTGATATGATTCAAAAAATCGAAAAAGAATCTTGGTTCGATTATGATGTAATCATTGCTACTCCTGAAATGATGCCACTTTTAGGTAAAATTGGTAAATTACTTGGACCTAAAGGTTTAATGCCAAACCCTAAGACTGGTACTGTTACTACTGATACTGCTAAAGCTATTGAAGAAACTAAAAAAGGTAAAGTTAACTACAGAACTGATAGTTTTGGAAATATCCATGGCATTATTGGTAAAGCAAGTTTTGATGATGCTAAATTAGCAGAAAATCTTAATGCTTTTGTTGAAGCAATAATGAAAGTTAAACCTTCAACAGTTAAGGGTGCTTATGTTAAGAATATTACTATTTCTTCAACAATGGGACCTGGTGTTAAAATTGATTTAAATTCATTTGACAAATAATTTTATTTAATATATAATAATGTTGTTTGAGAAATATTATGCCAAAGACAGTAAGGGCGTTAAGCTTGAAAATCTTACCGAGGAATAAAAAAATAACAAGTCTTTTATCCCTCGCAAGTAGAGGGATTTTATTATGGCATAGGAAAGGAATGATACTATGGCAAATGCAAAAATATTAGAGAAGAAGTCTTTAGTTGTAGATGAAATCAAAGGTAAATTTGAAAATGCTAAATCAGTAGTAGTATTTGATCCAAGAGGATTAAATGTTGCTGAAGTAACTGAACTAAGAAAAGCTCTAAGAGAATCAGGTTCTGATTATAAAGTATATAAAAATACTTTAGCTAAAAGAGCTGCTGGTAGTTTAGATATTAACTTAGATGAGTATTTAGAAGGACCTTCTGCAATAAGTTTTTCTAGTGATGAACTTGCTCCTGTTAAAATCATTAGTGATTTTGCTAAGAAGCATGAAGCACTTGAATTAAAAGCAGGTATCGTTGAAGGAAAGGTTGTATCTGCTGATGAATTATCTGTATATGCTGCTATTCCATCAAGAGAAGGATTACTTACAATGCTTGCTGCAGGACTTATGGGTACTGTTAAAGACTTATCAATATGTTTAGATTTATATGCTAAACAAAAAGAAGAAAATTAATAAGAAAAATAAATTATAGGAAAGGAAGGAAAATATAATGGCTAAATTAACAAAAGAAGAATTTATAAATTCACTAAATGAAATGTCTATTCTTGAAATTAAAGAATTAGTAGATGCAATGAAGGAGGCATATGGTGTTGATCCATCAGCAGTTGCTGTTGCAGGACCTGCAGTAGCAGTTGTTGAAGAAGGACCAAGCAAAGTTAACGTTGTTTTAACTGCTGCTGGTGCTAACAAGATTGCTGTTATTAAATTAGTTAGAGATTTAACTGGTTTAGGATTAAAAGAAGCTAAAGACATTGCTGATAATGGTGGAAACGTTAAAGAAGGCATCGACAAAGAAGAAGCTGAAAAGATTAAAGCTCAATTTGAAGAAGCTGGAGCTACTGTTGAACTTAAGTAGTTTACATTGTATTTTAGGAACTATCGAATGATAGTTCCTTTTTTTAAACATTCAAATATGAGACCTTGGGCTTATATTTGCCTTGCGAGACCTTAGGCTCGGAAGGATATATAAAAATATTGTAATTTTATAGTTATTTTATTATAATATAGTTAGAAGGTGAGTTATGAGTCAGTATTTTGATAATGATAATAATGTTAAACATAATAAAAAAATAATAGAATTTTATTTTAATGATAAAAAATATAATGTATATAGTGATAATGGAGTATTTTCTAAAGATAAATTTGATTATGGTACTAGACTATTACTCGATAGTATTGATATATCTAAATTAAGTGGTAATGTTCTTGACTTAGGTTGTGGAATAGGAGTAGTTGGAATAATACTTGGTACTATTAATAAAAATATTAATATTGATATGATTGATATTAATGAGAGAGCTTTATCTTTAGTAAGAGATAATTTAACTTTAAATAAGGTTAAAGCTAATGTTTTTAGTAGTGATGTATACTCTAATGTAAATAAAAAATATGACTATATTATTACTAATCCTCCTATTAGAGCGGGTAAAGAAGTAGTAAGAAAGTTTTTACTAGGAGGTTTTGACTACTTAAATGATAACGGAATATTATATTTTGTTATGAGAAAAGATCATGGCGTTAAATCGATGATTAAAGAGTTAGAAAATAAATATAATGTAACTATTGTAAATAAAGATAAAGGATTTTATATTGTATCTTTGACTAAACATCTATAGTAAAGTAGATGTTTTTTCTCTTTTTATGTAAAAATAATAAAAATTGGTAAAAAAAAATAAAAAAGTGTTTCTAAAGTTATTGACTTATTGGTTAAATGCTGATAAACTTATAAATTGGTAACACATCTTTTAATGTGGCTGATTTTATAAAAAAATCTAGGTATTGGGGTGAAAAAATTAATGGCTTATAAGTTAAAACAAAGCGGAGATTATAGAAAAAGAAGAAACTTTTCTATGATCAAAAATTCACTAGCAATTAGTGATTTATTAGAAGTGCAAACTGCTTCATACAAGTGGTTCACTACGGAAGGGGTTAAAGAGGTTTTTGAAACATTTTCACCAATTGAAAGTTTCTCTGGTAGTTTATCTTTAGAATTTGGTGAATATGAATTCGGTACTCCAAGATATTCAATTAAAGAATGCAAAGATAGACAGATTACTTATGCTGCTCCTCTTAAAGTTCAAACTAGACTATTTAATAATGAGACTGGTGAAGTTAAAGAACAAGAAATATTCTTAGGCGATATGCCACTTATGACTGAAGCAGGTACATTTATTATTAATGGTGCTGAGAGAGTTGTTGTATCACAACTTGTTAGATCTCCTAGTGTATACTTTTCTAAAGAGATAGATAAGAATGGTAAACCTGTATTTGCATCTAAAGTTATTCCATCAAGAGGTACTTGGTTAGAGTATGAAACTGATGCTAAAGATGTTATCTATGTAAGAATAGATAGAAATAGAAAGGTACCAATGACTACTCTTTTAAGAGCAGTTGGACTATCTTCTAACGACGATATATTATCTTTATTTGATAATGATGTATATCTTAAGAATACTATCGAAAAAGATTCTACACATGATACTGATGAAGCTCTTATTGAAATATATGAGAAGTTAAGACCAGGTGAACCTACTACTCTTGATAGTTCAAAGAACCAATTAATTACTAGATTCTTTGATGACTTTCATTATGACTTAGCAAGAGTTGGTAGATATAAATTTAATAAGAAATTAAATGTTAAAGATAGACTACTTGGAAATAGACTTGCTGAGGATATTATAGTAGATGGTGAAGTTAAAATTGCTAAGGATACTTTAGTTACCAAGGAAGTATTAGAAGAATTATCTACATACTTAGATAATGGTTATGGTATTACTGAATGTAAGGTTAATGAAGATTTAACTATTAATGCAAGTGTAGAAGAACATAATAAGATTCAAGTTATTAAGGTTTATTCTAATGTTGATGACAAGAAGATTGTTCATGTTATTGGTAATGATCCTAACTGTGAACTTAAGAATTTAACTATTGCTGATTTATATGCCACTGTTAGTTATTATTTAAATTTAAATGATGGTATTGGTGACATAGATGAAATAGACCACTTGGGTAACAGAAGAGTTAAACAAGTAGGAGAATTATTACAAAATCAATTTAAGATTGGTTTTAGTAGAATGGAAAGAGTTATTAGAGAGAGAATGACTACTCAAGATATTGAGACTGTTACTCCTAAAACTTTAATTAATATTAGACCTGTTACTGCTGTTATCAAAGAATTCTTTGGTAGTAGCCAGTTATCTCAATTTATGGATCAAACTAATCCAATTGCAGAACTTACTCATAAGAGAAGATTATCTGCTTTAGGACCTGGTGGATTATCTAGAGATAGAGCAGGTACTGAGGTAAGAGATGTTAACTCATCTCACTATGGTAGAATTTGTCCTATCGAGTCTCCTGAAGGAGCTAACATTGGACTTATTACATCACTAGCTAGTTATGCTAGAATTAATGATTATGGATTTATTCAAACTCCATATAGAAAAGTAGTTGATAGTAGACTTACTGATGAGATAGTTTACTTAACTGCTGATGAAGAAGAGGATTATTATATATCTCAAGCTACTGTTAATACTGATGATGATGGTAAAATTACTGATAGTATAGTAGCTGGTAGATATAAGGGAGAAAATGTTTTAGTTAGTCCTGACAAGGTTGACTATATCGACGTATCTCCTCAACAAGTAGTATCTGTAACTACAAGTTTAATACCATTCCTAGAGCATGACGATGCTACCCGTGCACTAATGGGTGCAAACATGCAAAGACAGGCATTACCTCTACTTAAGACAGAAGCTCCTTATGTAGGAACTGGTGCTGAATATATTGCTGCGAGAGATAGTGGCTCTGTAGTAGTTGCTAAGGCTGATGGTATTGTTAGTTATGCTGATGCTAAAAAGATTGTTGTTAAGAATGCTAAAGGTGAAGATGTTTATTATTTAGCTACTTTTGAAAGATCTAACCAAGGTGAAACATTTAATCATGTTCCTATAGTTAGAGAAGGCGATAAGGTTAAGAAAGGTCAAATAATAGCAGATGGTCCAAGTACTGATAAAGGTGAACTTGCACTTGGTAAGAATGTAGTTGTTGCATTTACTACATTTAATGGTTATAACTATGAAGATGCTGTTATTATGAATGAAAGATTAGTAAAAGATGATGTTTATACTTCACTTCATATTGAAGATTATGAATTACAATGTCGTGATACTAAATTAGGACCTGAAGAAATTACTAGAGATATTCCTAATGTTGGAGAAGAAGCTAGAAAGAATCTTGATGAGAATGGTATTGTTAAAATTGGTACTGAGGTTCATGAAGGAGATATTCTAGTAGGTAAAGTTACTCCTAAAGGAATGGCTGATTTAACTAGTGAAGAAAAACTTTTACATGCTATCTTTGGCGAAAAGACTAGAGAAGTTAGAAATTCATCACTTACTGTTCCACATGGTGGTGATGGTGTAGTTCACGATGTTAAAGTTTATACTAAAGATGATAATGATGACTTACCTAGCGGTGTAAGTATGGTTGTTAGAGTATATATTATTCAAAAGAGAAAGATTCAAGTTGGAGATAAAATGAGTGGTCGTCACGGAAATAAAGGTGTTATTTCACTTATACTTCCTAGTGAGGATATGCCATTCTTACCTGATGGTACTCCTGTTGATATTATGCTTAACCCTCAGGGTGTTCCATCTCGTATGAATATTGGTCAGATACTTGAGTTACACTTAGGTATGGCTGGTAAGAAACTTGGTGTACATTTTGCTACTCCGGTACTTGATGGTGCTAAGGAAGAGGATATTGCTGCTGCTATGAAAGAAGCAGGTATGGATCCTGATGGTAAGACAGTTCTTTATGATGGTAGAACTGGTGAAGAATTTGATAGTAGAATATCTGTTGGTGTAATGTATATGATTAAGTTACATCACATGGTTGATGATAAATTACATGCTAGAGCAACTGGTCCTTACTCACTAGTTACACAACAACCACTTGGTGGTAAAGCACAACTTGGTGGACAGAGATTTGGTGAAATGGAAGTTTGGGCACTTGAAGCTTATGGTGCTGCTCATGTACTTCAAGAAATTCTTACTTATAAGTCTGATGATGTTGTTGGTAGAGTTAAAGTATATGAAGCTTTAGTTAAAGGTCAACCATTACCAAAACCTGGTATACCTGAAGCATTTAGAGTATTAATAAAAGAATTCCAAGCTTTAGGACTTGATATATCTGTTATTAATAATGAAGATGAAACTGTATCTTTTGATGAACTTGAAAGAAATGCAGATAAGGATGAAGAACCTATTGCTGAAGAAGTAATAAATAAAGAAGAAGTGTTTAAAGACTTTGATGATGACGAAGAAGATGATGACTTTGACGAGGAAACTGATGATGAGTTTGATGATGACTTCGGAGAAGATGAGTTTGATGATACTGATATGGAAGGAGATGATTTCTAATGTTAGAGGCTAATAATTTTAAAGCTTTAAAAATAGGAATTGCATCACCTGAGAAGATAAGATCTTGGTCTTATGGTGAGGTTACTAAACCTGAGACTATCAATTATAGAACACTTAAACCTGAAAGAGATGGACTATTTTGTGAAAAGATCTTTGGACCTACGAGAGATTATGAATGTTCTTGTGGTAAGTATAAGAGACTTAGATACAAGAATATAGTTTGTGATAGATGTGGAGTAGAAGTTACTAAATCCTCTGTTAGAAGAGAGAGAATGGGACATATTGAACTTGCTACTCCAGTAAGTCACATTTGGTATGTTAAGGGTGTTCCATCTTATATTGGACTTACTCTTGATATGTCTCCAAGAGACTTGGAAGAAGTTATATACTTTATTTCCTATGTTGTACTTGATCCTGGTGCTACTACATTAGTTAAGAAGCAAACATTATCTGACAAAGAGTATAGAGCATATTATGAAAAATATGGTAATACTTTTAGAGTAGGTATGGGTGCTGAAGCTATTAAAGAATTACTTTCTGAAGTAGATGTTAATAAAGAACTAGGAGAAATTCAAAAGGAATTAGAGGGTGCAACTGGACAAAGAAGAGTTAAACTAGTTAAGAGACTTGATGTTATTAATTCATTTGTTCAATCTGGTAATAGACCTGAATGGATGATTATTGAGGCTCTTCCTGTTATTCCACCTGAGCTTAGACCTATGATACAACTTGATGGTGGTAGATTTGCTACTAGTGACTTAAATGATTTATATAGAAGAGTTATTAATAGAAATAATAGACTTAAGAAATTAATGGAACTTGGTGCTCCTTCAATTATCGTTCAAAATGAAAAGAGAATGCTTCAAGAGGCTGTTGACTGCTTATTTGATAATGGTAGAAGAGGCAGAAGTGTTACTGGAGCAGGTAATAGAGCACTTAAGAGTTTGAGTTCTATGCTTAAGAGTAAACAAGGTAGATTTAGACAAAACTTACTTGGTAAGAGAGTTGACTACTCTGGTCGTAGTGTTATCGTTGTTGGACCTGATCTTAAGATGTATCAATGTGGTATTCCTAAGGAAATGGCACTTGAACTATTTAAACCTCATGTTATTCATGGTTTAACTGAGAAGGGTATTGCTAATAATATTAAGGCTGCGAAAAAGATGATTGATAATCAAGATCCTAAAGTATGGGATGTTGTTGAAGATGTTATTAAAGAGCATCCTGTTATGCTTAACAGAGCTCCTACTTTGCATAGACTTGGTATACAAGCATTTGAACCTAAGTTAATTAGTGGTAAAGCTATTAGACTTCACCCACTTGTATGTACTGCATTTAATGCGGACTTTGATGGAGACCAGATGGCTGTACATGTACCTTTAAGTGAAGAGGCTAAGGCTGAAGCTAGAATATTAATGCTTGGTTCTAATAATATTCTTTCTCCTAAAAATGGTGATCCTATTGTTACTCCATCTCAAGATATGATATTAGGTAACTATTATATTACTATGGAGAAGGCTGGACTTCCTGGTGAAGGCAGAGTATTTAAGAATTCTAATGAAGCTTTAATGGCTTATCAAAGAAGAGAAATTAAACTTCAAACTAGAATTGCTATTCCTGTTAATTCATTTAAGCATAAGGTATTCTTAGATAGTGTTAAGAATAAGTATTTAGTTACTACTCCAGGTAAGATTATATTTAATGAAATATTACCCGATTCATTCCCTTACTTATGTGAGTCTACTAGTGAGAATATTGAAGGATTTACTCCTAGTAAGTACTTTATTGATTATGGTGAGAATATTCCTGAAATAATTAGTAATATGCCACTTTCTACTCCATTTAATAAGGGTGCTTTAGAGAAGATTATTGCTCAAATGTTTAAGAGATATAAGACTACTGAAACTAGTATATTCCTTGATAAACTTAAGGATTTAGGATTTAAGTATTCTACATTCTCTGGTATTACAATTGCTGCATCTGATGTTGTTGTTAGTAAGAACAAAGAGGCTGTTATTGAGAAATCTAATGAAGAAATTAAGAAAGTTAATAAACAGTTCCAAAGAGGACTTATTACTGATAGAGAAAGACTTGATCTTGTTATTGATATTTGGTCTAAGGCTAAAGAAGAAATTCAGGATGAATTACAAGGTTATGCTAAGAGTTATGTTGATAACCCAATATTCATAATGATGAACTCTAAGGCTAGAGGATCTATCTCTAACTTCGTACAACTTGCTGGTATGAGAGGATTAATGGCTAAACCTAATGGTGAAACTATTGAAATTCCAATTCTATCTAACTTTAGTGAAGGTCTTTCAGTATCTGAATTCTTCTTATCTACACATAGTGCTAGAAAAGGTAGTGCAGATACAGCATTAAAGACTGCTGACTCTGGTTATATGACAAGAAGACTTGTTGATGTAGCACAAGATATTATTGTTAAAGAAGAGGATTGTGGTACTATTCAAGGTGTACTTGTTAGTGCATTTATGGATGATAAAGATGGTGTTATTGAACCATTATATGATAGAATATTAGGAAGATTTACTAATAAGAAAGTAATTAATCCTGAAACTAAAGAAGTAATTATTGATAAAAATGAATATATTACTGAGGCTATTGCTGATAAGATAATTAAAGCTGGTATTAAGGAAGTTGAAATTAGAACTGTACTTACTTGTAAGACTGACCATGGTGTTTGTCAACATTGTTATGGTAGAAATCTTGCTACTGGTAATATTGTTGAAATTGGTGAAGCTGTTGGTGTAATGGGAGCTCAATCTATTGGTGAACCTGGTACTCAGCTTACCATGAGAACATTCCATACTGGTGGTGTTGCTGGAGCCGATATTACACAAGGTCTTCCAAGAGTTGAAGAGTTATTTGAAGCTAGAATGCCTAAAGGTAAAGCTACTATATCTGAAATTGGTGGTGTTATTACTAAGATTGAAGATGCTGGTGGTAAATTTAAGGTATATGTTAAGAATGATACTGAGACTAGAGAACATACTACTTTATATGGTGCTAAACTTAGAGTAGAAAAAGGAGATAAGATTGAGGCTGGAGATAGACTTACTGAAGGTTCTGTGTCTCCTAAAGAGTTACTTGCAGTAACTGATCCTAATACTGTTCAACAATATATATTAAAAGAAGTTCAAAAGGTATATAGATCACAGGGTGTTGATATTAATGATAAACACGTTGAGATTGTTGCTAGAAGAATGATTTCTAAAGTTAGAATTATGGAAGCTGGAGATACTTTATTTGTACCTAGTACAACTGTTTCTCTACAAGAGTTTACTAAGGGTAATAGAGATGTTATTATTCAAGGTAAGAAACCTGCAATAGGACAACCAATATTACTTGGTATTACTAAAGCAGCACTTGAGACTGATTCATTCTTATCTTCTGCATCATTCCAAGAAACTACTAGAATATTAACTGAAGCTTCAGTTAAGGGTAAAGTAGATAAACTACAAGGATTAAAAGAAAATGTTATTATTGGTAAGTTAATCCCTGCAGGTACTGGTGCTAAAGAATATATGGATGTTGGTTATTCTTTAGAAAAAGAATTCTTTGATGAAGATGCTTCTGAAGTACTTGAAGAAGAATTTATGGATTAATAAATAAAAAAGAATAGAAGTCGTGTTGATACATGGCTTCTATTTGTTTATAGAAAGAGGTGGAATATTATATGAATACTAATGAATTAATTAAGTATATGGCTAATACTTTGAATAGGCTATATATATGTAGAAATAATAGTAGTGGTATGGTTAGAACTAATATATATAATGCTATCTTATATTATAAGAGAATGTTAATTAAGAATGATTGTATACTGGCTTATACTGATAATGATGATATTAAATTGAGTAATAAGGCTTTATCTGATACTTTGTTTTATATTGCTAGTGATATTCAATATTTTAATTCGTTATTTAATGATGATGATTTGGTTAATGCTTGGTGGTATGTATGTTTGGCTAAGAATGAGTTAGATATGAATAATAGCAAGGTTAATGGTACTTCTAGAAAAAAGGTTATGAATAATAAAGTTATAGAATAGTTTATTTTATAACTTTTTTTGTTTGTTCACTCTAAGCTTGTAATCTTAGAGTGTTAAATTAAGCCTCTTAAAAAGAGTCTTAATTTAATATGTCAGTAACATCTATTATATATAAGCATATTGTGGGTTATTATGATGTTGTTTTGTTTATTATTTGGTTTATTTTGTTGACTATTTGGTAAAATAATAGTATTATATAGGTGATTTGTTTGAGAAGGAGAACTAAGAATATGAAAAACTATAATGAGGATATAGAGAGAAACTTGTATTTAAGAGATTTATTATTAGGAAATATACAAGGACCTTTAACTGGAATACCAAATATAGATAAGCCTTGGCTTAAATATTATACTAAAGAACAGTTAATGGCTACTTCTGTTAATAAAACTGTTTATCGTTATTTATATGATGAAAATAAAAAATATTTGAATGATATTGCTATTATATTTGCAAATAGAAAGATAAAATATTTTGAATTATTTATGCAAATAGAAAAAGTGGCTAAATCACTTAAAGCTATGGGAGTAAAAAAGGGAGAAATTGTTACGATATGTTTACCTAATACTCCTGAATCTGCTTATTTATTTTATGCTTGTAGTATGATAGGAGCAATAGCAGATTATATTGATCCTACTGAAAGTGAAGAAGGTTTGGAAAAGTATTTGAATATATCTAATCCTAAACATTTGATAATGTTAGATATGTGTTTTGATAAGTTTACTAACTTAATTAAGAAGAAAAATATAGAAAATGTTGTTGTTACATCACCTGTCGAATCTTTGCCATTAATAATGAATGGCTTAAAGATTAAGACTAAAATATCTGATAGAGAACTTTATAATAGACATAAAAAAGTTATGAAAGAGTCTTCAGCTAATTATATGTTTTATAAAGATTTTATTAAAAATGGAAATATGTATAATGGTGTATTAGAAGAAGAGTATGAAAAAGATAGACCAGTTGCTATTGTTCATACTGGAGGAACTACAGGGGTACCTAAAGGCGTACTTTTATCTAATGATAATTTAAATGAACTTACTAGTCAAATAAAGAATTCACCAGTACAATTTATAAGACATTATTTATTGGTAGGTGTAATGCCAGAATTTGTTGGATATGGTCTTAGTGTAGGATTACATACATCTTTAGTTTGTGGTATGAAAACGATGATGATTGCTAAGTATGAACCAGAAAAGATACCTGAAGTAATACTAAAGTATAAACCTAATTGTATGGCTGGTAGTCCTGCCCACTGGGAAATATTCTCTAAAAGTCCTTTAATAAATAAACCTAATGTTGATTTATCTTTCTTTAAAGCTCCTATTGAAGGAGGAGATACTCTTAATGCTAAAGTTGAGAGTAAAGTTAATGAAATATTAGATAAAGGTGGATGCGAATATAAGATACAAAAAGGTTATGGTTTAACAGAAAAATGTTCTGCTGTTACAGTATGCTTTAATAATGAAGTTAATAAACCTGGTAGTGTAGGCGTTCCATTTTCTAAAACTGTTATATCTATATATGATAATGATAAGGAAGAAGATTTACATTATAATGAACTTGGTGAAATTTGTGTAAGTGCTCCAGATATTATGCTTGGCTATTATGGTAATGAAGAGGAAACAAAAAAGGTAATAAAAAAACATTCTGATGGTAATATGTGGCTTCATACAGGTGATATTGGATATGTTACAGAAGATGGTTTACTATATGTTGTTAGCAGAATAAAAGATATAATTATTAGATATGATGGTAAAAAAATATATCCATATAATGTTGAGAATATTTTATTAAAATGTCCTATAGTTAAATCAGTAGCGGTAGTTGGTATTCCTGATCCAAATCATTATAATGGGGAAGTACCAGTTGCTTTTGTTAGTGTTGATGATAGTTATAGTAAAGAAGAGGCAATGAGAATAGTTAGTAATTATGCTAATAGTACTATTACTGATTATTTAATACCAACATTATACTACATTGAAGATGAGTTACCTAAAACTGTAGTAGGTAAAGTTGATAAAAAAGTATTAAAAAGGTCTCTAGTTAGAAAGTAAAAAATGAATGTTTTTTGCTTTCTTTTTTACCATTGCTGTGTTATAATCAATATAGAATAAAGAGGTGGTGTTATGCAAATTAGAGTTACACTTTTAGTTATAAGTTTTTTATATGTTATGTTAACTAATATTGTATATTTTTCAAAAATTAGAATTAATAATAGTGAAAATGCAGTTTACGAAAAATTATTATCCATTACACCTATTGGCCTGCTACTAGAAATAGGTTGTAATATTACAGCTATTTATAAAATGAATTACTTGGTATCTAGTATAATATCTAGATTATATCTTATATTTATATTAGTATGGCTTACTACTTTTACTTTGTATATACTTACTATTACTAAATATAAAAGTGATAAATTAATAGAATATAAAAAGAGTAAGATAAGAAAGAGTATAATTATTGGTTCTATTTCTTCAATATTACTTTTGATATTTTTACCTATTGATTTTGTATTAGAGAAAAATTCAGCATATTTAGGTGGAATGGGTATAGTATTTCTTTTAGCAATTACTTTTCTTTTAATTATTTTAGATTTTATACTATTTATAAAATATTTTAAAAATATGACTTTTAGAGAAAAAGTTCCAATGCTTTTATTACTTCTTTTAATAGGAGGACTTTTACTAGTCAATAATATTGCTCCAGAAATACAAATTATTTCTAGTTCATTTGCCTTAATAACAGTAATTATGTATTTTACTATAGAGAATCCTGATAAGAAATTACTTGAAGAGATACATGTGTCTAAGAAAATAGCAGATGCTGCGAATGAAGATAAAAGTATGCTTATATATAATATGATGAATGAGGTTAAGAGTATTGCTAGTGATATTAATAAGTCTTCTGAAGTAATACTAAATAGTAATAATTTAGAAGAAAATAGATTCTTTGCTAGAGAGATAATAGCCTCTAATAATAAGTTATATAGTATGGCTAATGATATATATAATATTGATGTTATTGATGATATTAATGTTAAGACTGTTAAGAATAAATATAATATTAAATTATTACTTAAAGAAGTTATAAGTAAAAATAAAGAGTTATTTGAAGATAAAGATATTAGTTTTAGATTTAATATAGATAGTAATCTTCCTAATAATTTATATGGTGATAGTATTAATTTAAAGAATGTATTAAATACTATTTTAGGGAATTCTTATAAGTATACTGATAAGGGATATGTAGAGTTATCTGTTAATGCTATATTTAAAAAAGATATAGTTAGATTAATTATAAAGATAGAAGATTCTGGTATTGGTATTAAGGCTGAAGATTTAGAAAGGTGTTTAAATAAAAATACTAAAGATCAAAATGGTTTATATGGAGCTAGAAAGACTATTAATATAATGGGTGGTAATTTACTTATAAGTAGTGAATATAATAAAGGTACTATTGTTACTATTATATTAGATCAAAAGATATATACTTCTAGTGATAAGAAAGATAATTATGATAGTTATGTTAATAAAAAAAAGATATTAATTGTAGATGATAATAATTCTAGTATTAAGCTAATTGGTAAAATATTAGAAAAACATAATATACTATATGATAGTTCTAATTTGGGTAAAGATGCCCTTGATAGAATTAGAAAAGGGGATAAGTATGATATGTTATTGTTAGATGATGATATGCCATATTTATCTTGGAATGTAGTAATGAAAAAGTTAAAGAATATTAAAGGATTTGATATACCAGTAATAATACTTACTAAGAATGATAATATAAATAATATTAAAGAATATAAAACTGTAGGTATTACTGACTATATATTAAAGCCAATAGATAAAGATGATTTAATGAATAAGATAAGCAAGTACTTGAAATAATGGTACTTGTTTTATTTCAAAACAATTACTTTTTTATTATTGCAAAATATTATTAAATATAGTATTATTAGTATGTAAGGTAGAGGAGTGAAATATTTATGAAAAAGAAAATTATTATATTTATTGCATTAATTAGTGTATTATTACCGATTAATGTAAAAGCATTAACAGGTAGTATTAATTTATCGTGTGACAAAACAAAACTTAACCCTAATGAAGAAACTACTTGTTATGTAAAAGGAAATATTAATGAAGAAGTGTCTGGTATAGATGCTACTTTAGTACTAGGAGATAATTTAACATTATCTAGTATTACTAAAGATTCAATTTGGGATAGTGGGGATGTTGGTACTGATAGTAATAAAATAGTATTAGTTACTAGTAATAATCCTAAAGGTAATTTTAATGTTGTTACTTTTAAAGTAAAGGCTGGAAGTAAAAGTAATATGGATACTAAAATATCACTTAGTGATGTAAAATTATCTAATGCTACTGATTTTACTGAGACAGATTTTACTGTTGATGATGTTAAAATTAGAATACCAAGTACAGTGAATACTCTATCTAGTTTAACTGTAAGTGGAACTACATTTAATTTTAATGAGAATACTACTAGCTATGAATTAGAAGTCGATAGTGATAAAGTAACTATTAGTGCTACTAGAAAAGATACTAATTCTGTTGTAAGTGGTGATACTGGTAGTAAGAATTTAAAATATGGATTAAATACATTTTATGTAAAAGTAACTAGTGAGTCAGGTAGTGTAAAAACATATACATTAAAAATTACTAGACCAGATAATAGAAGTAAAGAAAACTATATGTTAAGTTTTAAGTTTGGTAATTATGATTTAGATTTTTCTAAAGATAAAACTAATTATGATTTGATAGTTAATAATAAAATAACTAGAATGGCAAGCTGCTACGGAGAAATAGATGATGATACTATTCTTTGTATAGACTCTGAAAGTCTTAAATATTCAGATAAAGCAAATGTAAATATATCAATTAATGGTAAAAATTTAAATGATTTATTTGATGAAGATAAAATAGAATTAAAGTGTAATGATGATGAGACATCATGTGAAGTTTATTTTGAAAATAATAAAATAGGAATGGTTGAATATAAAGATGATAAAGAGTTTGGTTATGTTATATTAGATGATTTAAAAGTGGGAAATAATCAATTAAAAGTAATAGTGACTGCTGAAAACGAAGAAGAGAGAACTTATACATTTAATATAAATAGAAAGGATGAAGAAGGTAAAGTTATTGATAAAACTGAAGAAGAAATTACTTCAAATAGTGGAACTGGTTCTATTTATATGATAATTGTAGGTATAGTATTGGTTGTTGCTTTAGTTGTTTTGTTTATAGTATTAAAAAGAAAAAATTTATTTAATAAAGAAAGAAATAATTAGGAGTAGGTAGTATGAAAAAGAAAATAATATATCTTGGTAGTTTTATTATATTGATATTAGGTATAGGCATATTTGTAGATCAGGCTTTCTTTAAACCAACAGAAATAAATAGTTTTATAGCTTCAAAAATGTATAGTAGCCCTGCGAATAATGCTTTTACTGATGATAATTTTTATAAATGTGTAGTAGATGCTTATAATAGTGAGAATAAAACTAGTTTACCATATACTACAAATCTAAGTGATGAACAGTTAAAGACTATTACTAATTTGAATTGTGTTGGAACAGGTACAAATGAAAAAATTGAAAGTACTAATGGTTTGGAAAAACTGACTGCTTTGAATTATTTGTATGTAGGTGATAATCAATTAACAGAAATAGATGTAAGTAAAAATACAGCATTAACACATTTGGATGTAAGCAGTAATCAATTAGTAAATCTAGATGTAAGTAAAAATACAGCATTAACATATTTGGATGCAAGCAGTAATCAATTAGTAAGTTTAGATGTAAGTAAAAATATAGCATTAACATATTTGTATGCAAGTAACAATCAACTAACAAAACTAGATGTAAGTGGAGCAACGGCATTAAAAACTTTGTATGCAAGTGGAACTCAATTGACCACATTAGATGTAAGCAAGAACACAGCATTAACTGATTTGAGTATAAGCAAAAGTAGATTAGCTAGTTTGGATGTGAGCAAAAATAAGTCTTTAGTAAATTTATGGATATATAATAATCAATTAGAAAGTTTAAATATAAGTGGAGCAACAGCTCTTCAATATGTTGATGCAAGGAATGACATTGCGTATAACTATAACTACGATATTTTGAAGAACAAATTAACAATTTTAAATGTAGATAATACTCCACACCTAAAGAATTTATATTTATCAGGCAATCAATTAGAAAGTTTAGATATAAGTGGGGTACCTAGCTTAGAAGCCTTAAATGTTGGTGATAATGAATTAACAGAATTAGATGTAAGTAAAAATGTTTTGCTAATAGCATTGGATGTAGATAAAAATCAATTAACAAGCTTAGATATAAGTGAAAACACCGCTTTGATAAGATTAAATGCACGTTATAATAAGCTTACAAGTTTAGATGTAAGTAAAAATATTTCCCTAACTACTATGTTTGTAGATAAAAATCAGCTTGTAAATTTAGATTTAAGTAAGAACTTGTTATTAACAACATTGTATGTGTACGATAATTTATTTTACAAAACAATTGGCATATATAAAAATAATGAAGTGAATATTAATATGTTGACTTCGCCAATTAAACTATCAACAGAAAAAACAAATTCTTTAACAAGCATTAAATTAAATAATGTAATAAAAGAAAGAATAGATTCAACTATTGCAGGCAATTATCAATATAATCTAGAATATAAACATGACATACAAACGAGTTCTAATGATTATAATGTAACTTTAAATCTATATGTAATAGAAGCAACAAGTAATAAGTACGATATTAATGCAGAAGAAGGATATATTTATACAAAAACAGATACAGACGAAGAAACAATATTAAGTAATATTAATTTAAATTATGGAGAAACATCAATAGAAGATAATAAATTAATTATTAAGTATGGTGATGAGGTATTAAAGACATTTAAGATAGTTAATATTTCTAGTACTAAGTATGATTTAAGTAAAGAATATATATTTGATAATAATTTTGATATAAATAATATTAAGGTTGTTAATGGTACTAGTGATGTTAATAATAATGAATTATTAATTAAATATGAAGATGTAGTATTAAGTAAATATAATTTAGTAAGTTATAATAGTGATAAATATGATTTAAGTAAAGATAGCATTAAAGTACTTGATAATAATATTGAAGAGTTTATTAGTAATATTAAATGTATTAATTGTAATGTTAAGATATTTGATGGTAATGAATATAAAGCTAAGGGTGACTTTGGTGATAATGATAAACTTAGAATATTATATGGTGATGAAGTATTAAAAGAATATAGTTTAACTTATGGTGTAAATGGTATTTCTTTGGTTAATAAGAAAGTTAAGTTAAATTTAGATACTAAGAATAGTGTTAAATTAGAATATACTATTAGTCCTAAGAATGCTGATAATAAAGAAGTTACTTGGAAGAGTAGTAATACTGATGTTGTTACTATAGATAATAATGGTGTTATTACTGCGAAAGGATATGGAGATGCAGTTATTACTGTTACTACAGTAGATGGTAATTATAGTGATACTTGTGATGTTAATGTATCTGAGTTTATTACTTATACTATTACTTATAAAGATGGAGATAATACTTATACTGAAGATTATGAAGAAGGAGATAGTGTTACTTGGAAGAGTGATGTTACTAAAAAGGGTTATACTTTAGTAGGTTGGAAGTATAATGATAAGGAATATAAACTTAGTGATAAGTTTACTATGATAAATGAAGATATTACTGTTACTTCGATATGGAATGTTAATAAATATACTATTACTTATGAAGTAAATGGTGGTAGTATTAATAATAAAACTAAAGAAGTTACTTATGATAGTAAATATGGTATATTAGATATACCTAGTAAAAAAGGTTATACTTTTAAAGGATGGTATAAAGAGAATGATTTTATTAGTATGGTAGATGAAAATACTATAGTAAGTGAAGATAAAGATCATACTTTATATGCTAAATGGGAAATTAATAGTTATAAATTAACTATTGATACTGGTATTAATACTAATGAATATACTTTAAAGTATAATGAAGAAAAAGAAATAGTTATTCCTGAAAGAAAAGGTTATAGTTTTGTTAAATGGAATATTACTGGTACTGATAGTAGTATTAATAATAATATATTTAAAATGGGTATTGAAGATAGTACTTTAGTAGCAGAATGGAAATTAATTATTCCTGAGATTAAAAATTATAAAGTTAAAGATAAATATATTACTGGTGCTAAGTTAAATACTAATGTTAATGATTTTGATTTGGGATTAGATAGTATATATAGTGTAAGAATAACTGATAAACTTCTTGATAATGGTTTAATTGGAACTGGAAATAAGGTTAATATATATTTAGATGATGAATTAGTTGTTAGTTATATTGCAGTAGTTAAAGGTGATACAACAGGTGATGGTAAGGTTAGTGTAGGAGATGTAGCTAAACTATATCAATATTTAAAGAAAAAGATAACTATGGAAGAACATTTTGTAATAGCAGGTAATGTTGTTGATGTTGATGATGAAATTAAAGTTGGTGATGTTGCTAAGTTATATCAATTTGTTAAAGGTAAAATAAGTAGTTTGGAGTGATAGTGTGAGAAAGAAGATTATTTTAATGGGAGTGATATTAAGCATATTATTTCCTATTAATGTAAAAGCCTTAAGTGGTAGTATAAATATTAGCTGTAATGATTCTAATGTTATAGTGGGTAATAGTACTAATTGTAGTATTACTGGTAATTCTGATTCTGAAGTTAGTGCACTTGCTATGACTTTGTCTTCAGGAGGAAGTATTAGTATAAGTAATATTGTTACTTCTTCAGTATGGCAAGGTAATGGTAGTGATGGTGATATACAATTATATACTGATAATAATAAAACTGGTAATTTTAGTATAGCTACTTTTACTGTTACTGGTAATAGTGTTGGTAGTGGAACTATTACTGCGAGTGGTGTTATGTTTACTGGAGCAGATTTTAATGATGTTGGTGTTTCAGGGAAAAATATTGTTATTAATGTAAAAGAAAAAGAAACTCCTAAACCTAATCCTGAACCTACTCCAAAACCTAGTAATAATGGTAATAATAACAATAATAGTAATAATAATAATAATCAAATTAAAAAGAGTAATGATGCTACTTTGAAGAGTCTAAGTATTAGTGATGTTAATTTTGAATTTTCTTCTGATAAATATGATTATGAAGTAGATGTTAATAATGATGTTGATAAGATAGAGATTGAGACTATAGCTAATAATGATAAGGCAAAGGTAACTATACCTGAAGATTTATCTTTGAAGATTGGGAAGAATAAATTTACTATAGTTGTTGAGGCAGAAGATGGTACTAAGAAAGAATATAATATTAGTATTAATAGATTAGATAGAAAACTATCTAATAATACATACTTATCTAAATTAACAATAGAGGGGTATGATATTATATTTAGAAAAGATAAGTATATATATAATATTGGTGATATTAAGAATAATAAATTAAATGTTAAGGCAGAAGCTGAAGATAAAACTTCTAAAATAGATATATATGGTAATAATAGTATTGGTAAGAATGGTGTTATTGTAGTTAAAGTTACTGCTGAAGATAAAACTACTAGTGAATATATTATATACGTTAATAATAATTCTATAAATATTAAAGATATTTTACTAATATGTTTTCTATGTCTATTTATAATATCTATAATAATTAATTTTATATTAATATTAGGAAAAAGAAAAAAACTAAGAAGCTAAGATAGGGTAATGAACTCTATCTTTTGTTGTAAAATAATGTAATATAGTGTATAATATTATCTGTGAGGAGAAATTTATGAAAATTGAAAAATTAAATAAAGATAATATTAAAGAATTTATAAGGGATATAGATACTGCTGAAGAGATAGAACTTAATATTAATAAATTAGAATATTATGCTGTTAAAGAAGATGATATTTATTTACTTGCTTTTGAAATGCTTAGTGATGAAGATAAAATATCTATTAAGTATGTTAATAATAAAGTAAAAGAAGATAAGTTTTTAGATATTATTAATTATTTAAATAATATATTAGTAGTTAAAACTCATTTAATTATAGATTTGTATAATGATAAATATATGGATGTATTAAGTAATAACTATAAATGTAAAGAAATATATGTTTCTTTAATGAAAGATAATGTCACTGAAAGTAATTCTAAATATAAAGAAGAACTTGCAGAGATTGATATGTATAATATTAGATATTTATCTTCAAAGAATGAGATAGTGTGTAATTTAGTTAAACAAAATATTCAAGATGAGAGAATTATATTAGAACTTAATAGTAAATTTATTACTATGAATAGTAGTATTATTAGTTTTATTATTAATGATGGTATGATAGAATTATTTACTAAAGAACTTGGATATGATGTAGTGTATAAGAGTTTTGTTATAGTTAAGGAATAGACTTAACTATTTTTTTTTGCCAAAATGTAAAATGAAAAACTGCCAAAATGTAAAATTGGAATTAAATTGATATATTATTTATATATTTTAGTGTAATTATATGGTATAATTTATAATGTATTAAACATTTAATATGGTGGTGGTAATTGTGTATAAAAACAAAAAAATATTTATATTAGGAATGGCTAGAAGTGGTTATGAAGTAGCTAAATTACTTTCTAGTGATAATGAGATATTTATTACTGATATGAAGGAACAGGAAAAAGATAAAGTAGAAGAATTAGAAAAACTAGGTGTTACTATTAAGATATGTGATGATCCAATAGAATACTTAGATGATAGTTTTGATATTATGGTTAAAAATCCTGGTATTAAGTATACTCATCCTTGTGTAGTTAAGGCTAGGGGGCTTGGTATACCGGTAATTAATGAAGTAGAAGTTGCTTATCATTATATTGATAAAAATGTTAAGATAATTGGTGTTACTGGTTCTAATGGCAAAACTACTACTACTAGTATTATATATGAAATAATGAAAAAAGCTTTTGGTGATAAAGTTATTTTAGCGGGTAATATTGGTACTCCTCTATGTCATTATGCTAAAGATATTAAAAAAGATAGTTACTTAGTTATGGAAATAAGTGATCATCAGTTATGTGATATGTATGATTTTAAGACTAATGTATCTGTTATGACTAATATATATGAATGTCATACTGATTTTCATGATAGTCATGAAAGATATGTTATGACTAAGAAGAAAATATTTAATAATCATAGTAAAGATGATATAGCTCTTATTAATATGGATAATAGTGAAGAGATGGAACTTACTAGTGATATTGTTAGTACTAAAGAATATTTTTCTTGTGATAAGAAGACTGATTGTTATTATAAAGATGGTTTTATTTATTATAAAGATGAAAAATATATTGATACTAGTAAGATTATTTTAAAAGGTAATCATAATTATCAAAATATTATGTGTGCTATTCTTGCTACAAAAGTATATGATGTTAGTGATGAAATAATTAAAGATGTTGTTAGTACTTTTAGCGGTGTTGAACATAGACTTGAGTATGTTGGCAATATTAATGGTAGAGAGGTATATAATGACTCTAAGAGTACTAATACTGAATCTACAGTTATAGCACTTAACTCTTTTGATAAGGATACTATTCTTATTATGGGTGGTACTGATAGAGGTCATTCTTTTGAAGAACTAAAGGAACCTATGAAACATACTAAGTTAGTTGTTACCTATGGTGAAACTAAAAATAGAATAAAAGAATTTTGCGATAGGATTAAAATTAAATGTATAGTATGTGATAATTTAGTAGAGGCTACTGGTATTGCTTATGATAATTCTAAAGAAGGAGATATTATACTTCTTAGTCCTGCTTGTGCTAGTTGGGATCAGTTTCCTAACTTTGAGACAAGAGGTAAATTATTTAAAGATACAATACTAAAATATAAGAAAAGTTTATTTCTAGAAAAGGGTAAACATATTTATATGATGGGTATTGGTGGTATTAGTATGAGTGGTATTGCTGATATACTTGTTAATATGGGATATAAAGTTAGTGGTAGTGATAGAATGGAATCTTCTGTTACTGATAAACTTACTAGTCAAGGTATTAAAGTATTTATACCACAAAGTAAGGATAATATTACTAAAGATATAGATTTTATAGTATATACTGCGGCGATAAAAGATGATAATGAAGAAATGATTGAGGCTAAAAAGAATAATATTCCTATGATGGAAAGAGGAGAATTTTTAGGAGAAATTACTAAATTATATTCTAATACTATAGGAGTTGCTGGTACTCATGGAAAAACTAGTACTACTTCAATGCTTTCTTGTATATTCTTAAAGGGTAATATGGATCCTACTATTCAAGTTGGTAGCATGCTTAAGAATATTAATGGTAACTATAGAGTAGGCAAGAGTGATACTTTGATTATTGAGGCTTGTGAATATTGTGATAGTTATCTTAACTTTAAACAAAAATCCGCTATTGTACTTAATATTGATAATGATCATTTGGATTACTTTAAGAACTTAGATAATATTAAGAAATCTTTTTATGAGTATGTTAGTCATTTACCTAGTGATGGTTATTTAGTTATTAATAATGATGATGATAATAGTAGTCATTTAAAAGAACATACTAAAGCTAAAGTTATTACTTATGGTATTAATAATAAAGCTGATTATATGGCTGATAATATTAAATTTAATAAAGATGGCTGTGGTATATTTGATGTTATTTATGATAATAAGAATTTAGGTACTATTGAACTTTCTGTACCTGGAGGACATAATATATCTAATGCTTTGTCTACAATAGCACTATCTATGACTTATGGTATAGATTTTAATGATATTAAAGAAGGTCTTAAAGATTATAAAGGCGCTTCAAGAAGAATGGAATACAAGGGTGAGTTCATGGGAGCTAAAGTATATGATGACTATGGACATCATCCTACTGAAATAGAGGCTACTGCAAGGGCTATTCATGGTATGGAACATAATGAAACTTGGGTTATATTTGAACCACATACTTATTCAAGAGCTTATAAACATAAAGAGTCTTTTGCTAAAGTACTTAGTGAATTTGATCACATAATTATTACGGATATATATGCTGCGAGAGAAAGCAATACTTATGGTATTAAAGAAGAAGATATTATTAAAGAAATAAAGAAATATGGTAAAGAGGCATTCCATATAAGTAATTATGATGATATTAAAACTTATTTATCTGAATATGTTAATAAGGGTGATTTAGTTCTTACTTTGGGTGCTGGTTTTGTTACTAAACTTGCTGATTTATTAGTAAATAAAGAAAATGAATGATATTATTTTTCATTCATTTTTTCTTTGAGAAATTTTTCAAACATAGTTAGTCCATATCTACTGTTGTAGTAATTAGGAAATTCATTTAAATGGGCTAAAGCTATTTTAGTAGTTATTATTAAATTGTCGTTGGTTACATTGGTTTCAGGATTTATTGTTCCATGTTCTAATTCAATATTCATTCCAGTTAATAATTCTTCTTTTGTAAATTTATCAAATTTAATATTTAACTTATTTGACACTTCTAGTACATCTTTTAATGTAAACATATTTATCACCAATTAAATATATGTTGTTTATTTAGAAAATAGATTAAAACTAATTGACTTTATATATATTATGTTATATACTTTTATTAGTAATCATTACTATTAAGGAGAGGGATATGCGTAATACTAAACAAAGAGATTGTATATTAGATATAATTAATAATAGCTATAATCACTTGAATGCTTATCAGGTTTATGATAAGGCTAAAGAGATTATTCCTAATATTAGTTTGGGGACTGTATATCGTAATTTATCTTGGTTATCTGATAACAATAAAATTAGATTTTTTCTAGTAGATGGTACTTTTAGATATGATAGAAATGATATCCATGATCATTTTATATGTACTAAATGTGGTGATGTTATTGATATACCAAGAGATAAAAATATTAAAAAGTATTTAGATGGTAATTTAGTAGTTGATTATGAAATAAAATATAAGGGCATTTGTGCTAAATGTCAAAGGGAGGAAAATTTATAATGGAATTAAAAGGAAGTAAAACTGAACAAAACTTAATGACTGCTTTTGCGGGTGAATCACAAGCTAGAAATAAATATACTTATTTTGCTTCAAAGGCTAGAAAAGATGGCTTTGAACAAATAGCAGATATATTTGAAGAGACTGCTAATAACGAGAAAGAACATGCTAAGATGTGGTTTAAGGAATTAAATGGTGGTGAAGTTCCTAGTACAATGGATAATCTTTTAGCGGCTGCTGAAGGTGAAAACTATGAATGGACTGATATGTATAAAGGTTTTGCTGAGACTGCTAGAGAAGAAGGATTTACTAGACTTGCTTATTTATTTGAAGAAGTTGCTAAAATTGAAAAGGAACACGAAGAAAGATATAGAAAATTACTTGTTAATGTAAAAGATGGTTTAGTATTTTCTCGTGAGGGAGATAGAATATGGCAATGTAGAAATTGTGGTCATATTGTTATTGGAAAAGAGGCTCCTAAAGTATGTCCTGTATGTAATCATCCACAAAGTTATTTTGAAATTAAGAAAGAGAATTATTAATTTAATTCTTTTTTTGCATATTTACTTATATATTACATATTAGTATAGTGTGATAGAAATGAAAAATATTAATTATAAGAAACTAGCTATTTTTATAGCAATTCCTTTAGTACTTGGAGGTATGGTTGGTCTTATTACTATGAAGGGTACTTCTAGTTATGATGGACCTGTACCCAGATGGCTTTTTCCTGTAGTATGGAGTATATTATATATACTTATGGGTATATCTAGTTATATTATTAGTGATAATAAAAAGTTACTTAATATTTATAAGATTAATTTAATAGTTAATTTACTTTGGCCTATTATATTCTTTCTATTTAAACTTAAAGTATTAGCTTTCTTTTGGATACTTATATTAATTTTAATAGTAGGGTATATGATATATAAGTTTTATCAAGAAAATAAATTATCTAGTTATTTACTGATACCTTATATATTATGGTTAGTATTTGCTTCAGTACTTAATTTATTAGAACTTTAAATAGTTCTTTTTTTATTTGAGTAAATATGATAAAATATTATCTGAGGTAGTTAGTATGATTAAAGAAGTAAGAAGTAAAGGAAAAAAGATATTTAAAGATAATTTTTGGAAAGTAGTAGCAGTATGTTTTATTACTGCAATTATGACTGGTAGTTCTACTATATACTTAATAAGTAATGAATATAACTCTAATAGTGGTAATTTAATATATCAAAGTGGTATTTTGGAAAATAAGACTAATTCACAAATAATTAGTGATTTTATTAAGTCTGTTGATAAAACTAAAGATAAGGTCGATGATTATTTAAGTAAAACTACTAGAGGTATTATTGCTACTTTTGTTAATAATATTCATAGTTCTAATTCTTTTGTATTTGGTACTCTTAATGCTGTTAATGAACTTGTTTTTAAAAATAAGGTAACTTCTGGTATTATTATTTTTATTGGTGCTTTAATTAGATTTTTATATTGGTTTTTTGGTAGCAATGTAATTAAAGTTGGTGAATGTAGATTTTTCTTGGAAAATAGAAAATATAAGAAAACTAAGATGAAAAGATTAGTATTTGCTTATCAAGATAAAAAATATGTTAACATAGCAAAGGTAATGTTTAAGAAATATTTATATCAATTCTTATGGTCACTTACTATAGTTGGTGGTGTTATTAAGCATTATTCTTATTATTTTGTTCCTTATATTATTGCGGAAAATCCAAATATGAAGTCTGGAGATGTAATTAGATTATCTAAAAATATGACTAAAGGTTATAAATGGAAGATGTTCTTACTTGATTTGAGTTTTATACCTTACTATATATTAGGTATATGTACATTTAATATATTTAATTTACTTGTTACTAATCCTTATAAAGAATGCTCTTATACTGAATTATATATGAATATAAGAAAAAATTATATTACTAGTAAGATGGCTGGATATGAATACTTGATAGAGGATTTTGATGGTCCCCTGTTGGATGAAGAATATCCTGAAGATATACAAAAGGGAAAAAAGAAAATTGGAAAAATTAAATATGATTTTTGGGAACTTTTATTATTATTTTTTGCTTTTGCCTTTACAGGCTATTTATGGGAAGTATTACTTCATTTGTTTAGTGATGGTGAGTTTGTTAATAGGGGTTCATTATATGGACCTTGGCTTCCTATATATGGTGGAGGTGGAGTACTTACATTGGTTTTACTTAATAGGTATAGAGATAATCCTACTTTTGTCTTTTTTGCTTCAGTGGTACTATGCGGTATTGTTGAATATTTTAGCTCATTATATATGGAACTTATTTTTCATATGAGATGGTGGGATTATACTGGATATTTCTTTAATATTAATGGAAGAATATGTTTAGAAGGATTATTGTTCTTTGGTTTTGGCTGTACCGCTAGTATTTATTTTGTTACGCCATTTTTACTTGATTTATTCCATAAACTTGACAAGGCTTTTGTTAAATATTTAGCTATTATGCTAAGTGTATTAATACTTATTGATTTGAGTTTTTATTTAACTATTGGACCTAATAATGGTAATGGTATAACTTCTTATAAAGATTCAATAAATGATATAAATGTGTCAAATTTGACAAATTACTACAATTATATTGACAATTATTAGATACTGATGTATTATTAAATTGTACTATTTATGGTAGTACAATTTACGGCGGTGAAAAAATGTTAAGAATACTAACTTATATTGTTATGGTAATAACCAGCTTTTATTTATTTTACTTCATGGTTATGGCTGTAGGAATATTTAAAAAGAAAAAAGAAAAAGTTTTAGTGGATAAAAAGAATAATTTTGCTGTTATAATAGCGGCAAGAAATGAAGAAGCAGTTATTGCTAATTTAGTTAAAAGTTTAAAAAAACAAAATTATCCTAAGGACCACTATGAAATATATGTTATTGTTAATAACTGTACTGATAACACTGAAGAAGAAGCTAGAAAAGCTGGAGCTAAAGTTATTATGTGTACAGAGAAAGTTAAATCTAAGGGTGAAGTACTTAAATTTACTTTTAATAAATTAAAAAAAGAAAAAGATATAGATGCTTATGTTATATTTGATGCAGATAATTTGGTACATAAAGATTTCTTAAATAAAATGAATGATAGTCTTAATATGGGATATCCTGTAGTACAAGGATTTAGAGATACTAAGAATATTAGTGATAATTGGCTTAGTTGTAGTTATGCTATTATGTATTATATTCAAAATTTATTTCTTAATGAATCAAGATATAATTTAGGTAAATCTTCATTTATTAATGGTACTGGTTTTGTTATAAAGAAAGAACTTATTGACAAATATGGTTATAATCCTAAGACAGTTACTGAAGATATTGAATTTGTTGCTATGTGCGCTATTAATGGTGAAAAGATAGCATTTAATAATGAAGCTATTACTTATGATGAACAAGTTAATAAATTTATTCCTTCTTTAAAACAAAGAAAAAGATGGTCTATAGGTACTATGGAGTGTTTAAGAGGATATTTTTCGGAGCTTATAAAGACTGGTTTTAAAAATAGAAGATTTGAATGCTTTGATATTATTATATTTTATTTATCAATTGTAATACATGTTATTGGTAACTTTGCTCCAATATTTGCTATATTAGGTTTGTTTATTAATTTTAAAAAATTAACTACTGCTTATATTATTAGTACTTTTGCAATATCTTTATGTTCTTATGTAATAGGTGTTGTACTTAGAGCTTTATTATTAAAGAAATATAATAAGAGTGTTAAAGATAATATTGGAGGAATACTTTTCTTTGATATATTCTTATTAAGTTGGGCTCCAGTTAACTTTGTTTGTCTATTCTTAAAGAAATGTAATTGGGAAAGTATTAAACATGATAGAAATATTGATATAGAAGAAGTATAAGGACTAGAAATAGTCTTTTTTTTGTTTAGTGTAAAGAGAGAAAAAAATTATATAAAAATAATAAATTGTGTGCTATAATGATTATGATAGGTAGGTGTAATTAATATGAAGAAAATATTACTACTTGTGTTTATGTTAATATTTTTAGTAGGTTGTGGTAAGAATGAAAATGAACTTGTTATGGTTACTGAAGCTGGGTTTGCTCCTTATGAATATTATGATAATGGTGAAATAGTAGGAGTAGATGTTGATATAGCTAATGAAATAGCTAAAGAAATGGGTAAAAAATTAGTTGTTAAAGATGTAGCGTTCGATTCAATTATTAATGAAGTAAAAACTGGTAAGGCTGATTTTGGAGCCGCTGGTATAAGTTATAGTGATGAAAGAGCAGAAGAAGTAGATTTTTCTATTAATTATTCTGTTAGTAAACAAGTTGTTATCGTTAAAGAAAATAGTTCTATTACTAGTACTAAAGATATTTATAATAAAAAAATAGCAGTACAACTTGGTAGTATAGCGGATACTTATGTTACAGATAATTATAAGAATGCAGAAATAGTTAGACAAAAGAAATATTTGGCTGCGATTGAAGACTTAAAAAGTGATAAAGTAGATGCTGTAGTTATGGATGAATTACCCGCTAAAGAGATAATTAATAGTAATAATGGATTAAAGATACTTGAGGGTAGCCTTACTAATGATAGTTATGGTATGGTAGTTAAAAAGGGTAATAGTGAATTACTTAATGTAATTAATAAAGTTCTTAATAGATTGAAAGAAGAAGGTAAAATAGAAGAGTTTGTAATAAAACATACTTCGTAAGGAGGTACTAATGAATGGATATTTAAACTTTTTTAGTAAAATATTTGAATTTTTTGGTAATATTGGTAAATCTTTTTATAAGACAGTTATTTATGATAATAGATATGAATATATACTTGAAGGTTTATTTCATACAATAATTATTGCTTTATTTGCTGTTATTATTGGTATTGTTATAGGCATATTAGTATCACTTATTAGAAATAATTATGAAATTAATGGTAAAAATAAATTACTTTATAAAATAGCAAATCTTTATGTAAATATTATTAGGGGTACTCCTGTTATATTACAACTTATGATAATTTATTATGTTATTTTTAAGTCAGTTAATATTAATATTGTAATTGTAGGTATTATTGCTTTTGGTATTAATTCAGGAGCTTATGTTTCAGAAATTATAAGGGCTGGTATTAATTCTATACCGAAAGGACAAATGGAAGCAGGCTTTTCTTTAGGACTTAGATATAGGACAGTAATGAGAGAAATTATATTACCTCAGGCTATTAGAAATATATTACCAGCACTTGGTAATGAGTTTATTACTTTACTTAAGGAAACTTCAGTAGGAGCTTATATTGGTATTGTTGAACTTACTAAGGCTTCAGATATTATTGCTTCAAGAACATATGATTATTTCTTTCCACTTATTATTATTGCAATAATATATTTGATTATGACTCTTGGTCTATCTAAATTAGTTAATGTAATGGAAAGGAGACTTAATCGTGTTAGAAGTTAAAAATGTAAAGAAAAGTTTTGGTAAACTCAATGTACTTAAAGGTATATCTTTTAATGTTAAAAAGGGAGAAGTTATATCAGTAATAGGCCCTTCAGGATGTGGTAAGAGTACTCTACTTAGATGTATTAATATGTTAGAAAAACCTAGTAGTGGTAAAATTATATTTGAAGGAATTGATATTACTAGTAAGAATACTGATTTACCTAAGGTAAGAGAAAGGATTGGAATGGTCTTTCAACAATTTAATTTATTTCCACATTTAACTGTACTTGATAATATCATTTTAGCTCCTGTTAAACTTGGTATAATGGATAAGAATAGTGCTGTAGAAAGGGCAAAAGAACTTCTTAAAGAGACTAGTTTACTTGATAAGAAAGATAATTATCCGGAAGAGTTATCAGGAGGTCAAAAACAGAGAGTAGCTATTGTTAGATCGCTTATTATGAATCCAGATATTATTCTATTTGATGAACCTACTAGTGCACTTGATCCTGAAATGGTTGGAGATGTACTTGAACTTATTAAAAATGTTGCTGATACTGGTATGACAATGATTGTAGTATCACATGAAATGAACTTTGTTAAGAAGTGTGCTAGTAGAGTATTATTTATAGATAATGGTAAAATAGCACTTGATGGAACTCCTAAAGAAATATTTAGTAATAAAGATAATGAAAGATTAAGAGAGTTTCTTAATAAAACAAATAATTAAGTATAACCTTGTTTCTGATATGTAGAAATGAGGTTTTTACATTCTCAAATAAAAATAATGAAAAGTTGATAAAATAGTTTGTAAAAAATATAAAATGTTGTTATAATTATTATAGTAGGGGAACTACATAAGAAGGGAGAATATTAGTGGATAATGTTATTAATGTAAAAAGTGAAATTGGAACTTTAAAAAAAGTATTATTACATAGACCAGGAAATGAATTACTTAATTTAACTCCTGATACATTAAGTAGATTACTTTTTGATGATATTCCTTTTTTACCTGAGGCTCAAAAAGAGCATGATGAGTTTGCTCATATACTAAAAGAAAATGGTATTGAAGTTGTTTATCTTGAAGATTTAATGGCTGAAGTACTAGAACTTGGAGATGATATTGAAAATAAATTTATTAGACAATTTATTTTTGAGGCTGGTATTAGAACTCCAAAGTATAAGGAATTAGTTTTTGATTATTTAAAGAGTTTTGTTAATAAGAAAGAACTTGTTCTTAAAACTATGGAGGGTATTAAAATAGAAGAAATACCTAGAAAGAAGAGAGAAGTAGAAAAATCTTTAGTTGATTTAGTTAGTGATGAATCTGAGTTTTTAGCGGATCCTATGCCTAATTTATATTTTACTAGAGATCCATTTGCTAGTGCTGGTAATGGTGTTATCTTAAATAAGATGTATTCTGTTACTAGAAATAGAGAAACTATATATGCTGAATATATATTTAATTATCATCCTGAATATAAAGGAAAGATTAATAAATACTATGATAGATATTTACCTTATCATATAGAGGGTGGAGATGTTCTTAACTTATCTAATCACGTTCTAGCAGTAGGTATATCTCAAAGAACTGAATCTGGGGCTATTGATGAACTAGCTAAGAATATGTTTAGAAATCCTGATTGTGAAATAGATACTATCTTAGCATTTAATATACCTGAATCTAGAGCATTTATGCACTTAGATACTGTATTTACACAAATTGATTATGATAAATTTACTTTCCATCCAGGTATTATGGATACTTTAGAGGTATTTGAAATTACTGAAGGAGATATTCCTGATAGTGATGAAGATTTAAATGTTAAAAAAGTTGAAGGTAGTCTTGAAGAAATACTTGAAAGATATCTTGGTAGAAAAGTTACTTTAATTCCTTGTGCTGGAGGAGAAAGAATATCTTCTGAAAGAGAACAATGGAATGATGGTACTAATACTTTATGTATTGCTCCTGGTGTTGTTGTTGTTTATGATAGAAATAATATTACTAACAATATCTTAAGAGAACATGGTATTAAAGTACTTGAAATGAGTAGTGCGGAACTTTCTCGTGGTAGAGGTGGTCCTAGATGTATGAGTATGCCTTTAGTAAGAGAAGACTTAGATGCTTCTGATAATGATGGTAATGAAAATATTTATTTTACTAAGAGTGAAGATGTAAAAAAAGTAAATAGTAAAATAGATTTAAGAGGAAGAAACTTCTTAACATTACTTGATTATACTCCAGAGGAAATAAGATATTTACTTGATTTATCTAAAGACTTAAAGGATAAGAAACATAGGGGTATACCTCATAGATATTTAAATAATAAGAATATTGTATTATTATTTGAAAAAACTTCTACTAGAACAAGATGTGCATTTGAAGTTGCTGGACTTGATTTAGGTATGGGAGTTACTTACTTAGATCCAGGTAGTTCACAAATGGGTAAGAAAGAAAGTATTGAAGATACTGCTAAAGTATTAGGTAGAATGTATGATGGTATTGAATATAGAGGATATGATCAATCTATAGTAGAAGAACTTGCTAGATGTGCTGGTGTACCAGTATGGAATGGTCTTACTACACAGTTCCATCCTACACAAATGTTAGCGGATGTTATGACTGTTGAAGAAAACTTTGGTCATTTAGAAGGTATTAAGCTTGTATTTATGGGTGATGCTAGAAATAATGTTGCTAATTCACTTATGGTTGTTTGTGCTAAAATGGGTATGCACTTTGTAGCATGTGGTCCTAAAGAATTATGGCCTGATAAAGAACTTGTTAATAAATGCAAAGAAATAGCTAAAGAAACTAATGGAAGTATTGAAATGACTGAAGATGTTATGAAAGCTTCTAAAGGAGCAGATGTTATTTATACTGATGTTTGGGTTTCTATGGGTGAACCTGATGATGTATGGGCTGAGAGAATTAAATTATTGAGTCCATATCAAGTTAATATGAAAGTTATGGATAATGCTAATCCTAATGCTATATTCTTACACTGTCTTCCATCATTCCATGATTTAAAGACCACTATTGGTAAAGATATTAATGAGAAATTTGGTCTTAAAGAGATGGAAGTTACTGACGAAGTATTTACATCTTCTAAGTCAAAAGTATTTGATGAAGCAGAAAATAGATTACATACTATTAAAGCTGTAGTATATGCCACAATGAGGGAAGATAATGAGTAGAATTGTCATTGCATTAGGTGGAAATGCTTTAGGTAAGACTCCTAGTGAACAACTTAGTCTTTTATCTAATGTAGCAAAAATTATCGTTGAACTTATTAAAGATGGTAATGAAATTGTTCTTACACATGGAAATGGTCCTCAGGTAGGACAAATTGCTCTTGCTATGGAGTATGCTTCAAATGGTGAAGCAGGTACTCCTAGTATGCCATTTCCTGAATGTGGAAGTATGAGTCAAGGTTATATAGGATACCATATGCAACAGTCTATCTTAAATGAATTAGATAGACAAGGTATAAAAAAAGAATGTGTATCCTTGGTAACACAGGTTCTTGTGGATAGTAATGATAGTGCTTTTCAAAATCCAACTAAGCCTATTGGAATGTTCTATAGTAAGGAGAAAGCTATGGAAATTGAAAAAGAAAAGGGCTATGTATTTACTGAAGATGCAGGACGTGGTTATAGGAGAGTTGTACCTTCTCCAATTCCTAAGAAAATTATTGAGAAAGATTCTATTACAAGTCTTCTTGATAATGGTACTATTGTTATAGCTGTTGGTGGTGGTGGTATACCAGTAATTAATAGTGGTGATGGATTAAAAGGAGTAGAGGCTGTCATTGATAAAGATAGATCTGGTGCTTTACTAGCTAGAGAAATCAATGCTGATACTTTCTTAATACTAACTGCTGTTGATAAAGTATGCTTAAACTATAATACAGATAATGAAATAATGTTAGATTCACTTACTAAAGAAGAAGCAGAAAAGTATATAGAGGAAGGACAATTTGCTAAGGGAAGTATGCTTCCTAAGGTAGAGGCTTGTCTTGACTTTATTGGAGAATCTACTTCAAGAAAAGCAATTATTAGTTCACTATCTAAAGCTAAAGAAGCAATAGATGGAAAAACAGGTACAGTCATAAAGAGGAGGTAAGTATTAAAAATGGCTAAAAAAAGAAAAAAGGTACTTCTTTCGTCATTCTCTATTATCTTAATACTAATATTTGTTTTAGGAATAATATCACATTTATTACCTAATGCAAAATTTGTTGGTGAAGAAATAGTAAATGGAAGTGGTACTGTAGGTGCTAAATTATCACAAATATTAATGGCACCAATATTAGGCTTTGAAGATGCTATTGACATTGCAATTTTCATAATGATGCTAGGAGGTTTACTTAAGGTTATTGGTAAGACTGGTGCTTTAGAAGCAGGTATTAAAGCATTAGTTCAAAAATTAAAAGGAAGAGAAATATTATTAATTCCAATATTAATGTTTATATTCTCTGTTTGTGGAACAACTTATGGTATGCTTGAAGAAACAGTAGGATTCTATGCATTACTTGCTGCGACTATGATGGCTGCGGGTATGGATCCACTTGTTGGTTCTGCAGTTGTCTTACTAGGAGCAGGCTCAGGATGTTTAGGTTCTACAATTAACCCATTTGCTACTGGTGTTGCTATTAGTGCACTTCCTGATTCAATTAAGGCTAATCAAGGTGTAGTAATTCTAATCGCAGTATTCTTATGGCTTACTACTTATGCAATTTGTACTTTCTTCGTAGTAAGATATGCTAAGAAAGTAAAGAAAGACAAAGGTTCTACTTTCTTATCTCTAAGAGAACAAAAAGCTGCTGAAAAGAAATATGGTAGTTTTGAAGAACATGAAGAAAATAGTAAGAAAGAACAAGCTGAAATTAAATTAACTGGTAAACAAAAAGTTACTCTAATATTATTTGGATTAACATTCCTTGTAATGATTATTGGATTTATCCCTTGGGGAGAATTTGGTGTAACTATATTTGATAAGTTTACTGGATGGCTTACTGGATCATCACTTGGTAATTGGTGGTTCTATGAAGCTGCTTTATGGTTCTTAATAATGTCAATTGTTATTGCTATTATTAATAAATTTGGTGAAAAAGGTTTCGTTGATACATTTGTTGATGGTGCTGACGATATGATAGGTGTTATACTTATAATTGCAGTTGCTAGAGGTGCTAGTGTTCTTATGAAACAAACATATTTAGATAACTATATTATATATAATGCCGCAAATATGTTAGCTAAAGTACCACAAATGGCATTTATACCACTTAACTATATATTACATATAGTGTTATCTATATTAGTTCCATCATCATCTGGACTTGCTACATTATCTACACCAATTATTGCTCCTTTAGCTGCACAACTTGGTTATAATGTAGAAGTTACTATTATGACTTTAGTATCTGCAAATGGATTAGTTAACTTAATTACTCCAACTTGTGGTGCTATTATGGGTGGACTTGCTCTTGCTAAAGTAGAATATTCTACTTGGTTTAGATGGGTATTAAAAGTAGTCTTAACTATTGCGGTAGCTAATATATTAATACTATGCTTATTCTCACTAGTATTACAAGTAGCTCATTAATTAATAAATATTTAATATAAAAGAATCTCATTATTTGAGATTTTTTTATATTAAATTCTAGTTTTTTTTCAATAATGATATTGATTAAAATATAAAACTATGGTATCATTTTATACGTAAGGTAGATAGATTTGATTTGTAGAATTTACTTAGAAGGTCCCAAGTAATTCGGTTTTCGATCCAAATTAATTCGAGAGTTTTCGATCCCAAATATTCGCAAATCAACATAAAGGAGGCCCCTCTTATGAAAAAAATGATATTTAGAAATGTTAACTCTCTGTTAATTGGGGGGGGGGCTTGAAAGTCTATTAACTCTTACAAATAAAGACTTTACAAGTAATTTATTAAATAATATAAAGACTATAAAGATAACTAATAGAAATATTAGTCTTTCTTTATAGTCTTTTTATGTTATAGAAAGAAGGTATTAGAATGAATAAAAAATTATTATATAGTATATTAACAGTATTATTAATAGCTATAGTATCTGTAGGTATTACTTATGCATGGTTATCATGGAGTAGTAGTGTTAATATTGGAGGTACTAGTGAATGCTTTGATGTAAATTATGTTAAAGGACAAGATATAGGTAGTGATAGTAATCAAGCTAACTTTAGTTTAGCTAGTTCTTATAAAGAAGGATTATCTTCAGTACTTAAAGTAAATCTAAAAGATACTTGTACTATAACTAATGGTACTGGTACATTATACTTAAATACTGATACAACAACAAGTAGTATCTTATTAACAAGTGGAGTATTAAAGTATCAAGTATTAGATGGTACTAATGAAGTAGCTAATGGTACAGTAACAAAAACTGGTAGTTTAGCTATATATAAAGATATAGCAATAACAAGTACAGTAAAAGAATTAACAGTATATGTATGGTTAGATGGAAGTCTAGTAAATGATAGTAATTCTAATGATATACTATCTAGCATATACAAAGGAAATATAACTATGAGTATAGAAAGTGGGGATAAGTAATGGAAGAAAATAATAAATCAAAGAAATTTATGTTATTTGGTCTAATAGTATTAGTGATAACTATCGCAGTAAGTAGTACTTATGCTTACTATGTATGGAGTACTAGTGATAATGAAGTAACTAAAATAGTTGCCGGAGTAGGATCAGCAACAGTAACCTTTGATGGAGGTAGTGATATAAATGCTAGTCTAAGACCAGTATCAGATAAAAGTAAAGGAATAGTAAAAGAAATAAAAGTAAAAGCAGATACTACCAGACTTACATTTAATATGTATCTAGATATAACAAGTATAGCAACAGAACTAAAAGATGTAAGTTTTAGGTATGAATTCTATAAAGGAAGTACTAAATTAAAAGAAGGTAACTTTAGTGATACCTATCTAAATAGTAATACAGCAGATTGTAGTACTAACAGTACTAAACATATAACATTATTAACTAATGAAAGCATATCTACATCAAATACTAGTTATACTTTATATATATGGATAGATGGAGCAAACTATGTAAATCCTAGCACCATGATGGGTAAAGAATTTAACTTTAAATTACATGCAGATGGCGAAGGAGCAGTAGTTAAAACACTCGCAGATGCAACATTGTCAAGGCTAAATACTTTGAATTCTATGATAAAAATAGATACTGAGCATACACCAGACTTTTCAACAGTAAGTGGTAATAGCGGAATTAAATATAATGATTCCGGTACTGCAATAGCTCAAAATTTAGGCGATGGTACTAATGGTATATATGAAACTGAAGACGATTTAGGCAAGTCATATTACTTTAGAGGTGATGTTGACAATAACTATGTTAAATTTGGTACATACAGTCAAGATTTGTATTATGGTAAGAATAGTAAAGGTAATTATGTAACTGGAACACGCTGTGATAACATACCAACAGATTGCCAAAAACTCGCATCAACTGGAGATAGCATGTATTGGCGAATAGTAAGAATAAACGGAGATGGTTCAGTCAGAATGATATATGCGGGAACAGAAGCTTATGCTAATGGAAGTACAGAGCAATCAACTTCACATATAGGCTATTCAGCTTATAACACCAACTATAAAGATAATGCCTATGTAGGATATATGTACGGAACAGCAGGATCTTCGACATATGAAGAAACACACAAAAATACAAATAATAGTACAATAAAAATATTTATAGATAATTGGTATAAAACAAATTTAAGTAATTATACAGATTATTTACAAGATACCATATATTGTAATGATAGAAGTATAACGCCAGTAAGTAATTTTCAAGATCAGGAAATGACAGGCGATGGTTCTGGTAGAACTTCAACGGCATATTCTAGTTTAAGCAGAAATTATATAAATAGTCCTAGAACGCCAAGTTTAAAATGTTCCAATGCAAACGATAAATTTACAGTAGATACTTCAAATGGAAATGGTGTTTTAACTTATCCAGTTGGCCTTGTTACTACAGACGAAATGATATATGCTGGTGCATCTGCATATGATGTTATTAATAATTCTTATATTGTTAATTCAGCATTTTATTTATATACAGAAGATTACAGATTTTGGACTATGACCCCGGCGGTCTTCATTGGTGGTAGTGCTGGTGTGGATGTTGGTACTGGAGGTTATGCTGGCTATGGTCTTGTTTACTATGGTGGCTGCGGCGTCCGCGTGGTAGTTTCTCTAAAATCTGATGCAATAACAGGTGGAAATGGTACAATGAATAATCCATTTACTGTAGAATAGTATAAGTATATAGATATGGCTTATATATAATAGATATGGTTGATATATTTATTTGAGACAATATAATAATATTGGCTCAAATAAACACTAATAAGACTTAGAATAAGGCTTATAGTGAATATATAAATATGTTATCTTATAGTTAATAATAATATCTTTTTAACTATAATTTGTAATAATAGTTATAGTTAAATAATAGTTTATTAATGAGTGATAAAATAATATATAGAAAGAGAAAATAATTCTAAATATATATTATTTGACTTTATAACCATTTTATGATAATATAATGGGCATTGAAAGGAAGAATAATATATGAATATAGAAGATAGTGTTGAAATAAAGTATCCTAATTATGGCGTAGAAATAACTTTAGATAATGAAGAAACATTAATATTTTCACTTTTTTACACGCCAAAATATGGAACTTGTCTATTATTAGAGGATATACCCTATGGAGAATATGTTACTCCTGATGAGTTAATGGCTAATATTAAAGAAGAAGAAAGACTAAGAGAATTAGTTATACTTGAAGATGGTATTAGTACATTAGATGTAAAAGGACAAAGAAAAAATTTACCTGTAATGGTAAAAGAAATAAATATATTTGATAATGACAAGAATAATGATTTCAAAATAGCAGGTAGTTTGGTTAAGTATAGTACAAAAATGGCTTCTAAATATGAACTAGATGAAGAACTAGCTTATGACTATGTAAAACCAGTTTATACAAGACCTAATATAAGGAGAAGAAAACACAAGTAGTATAAATAATTATAAGGAGACATAATTAATGATTAAAACAAAATATATTGATCGCAGTAATTATGAAGTACTAAATTTTTCATTAGGATTACTTACTAGTATTTATAAGACTAATAAAAGTGTTAATGGAATATATATAAATTATTTATATAGAGATAATTTATCAGTAGCAAGAATGATGCTAATTAGTGATAAACTACTATCACAAGAAGAAATGTCTAAATTCGATATAATAATAGAGGAATTATATAAAAGTATAGGAATAAAGATAGAAATATATAATTCACTTAGTAATGACTATGATAATAATATAGTAGTTAGAAGAAAATATGAAAGTGCTAGAGATTTAGTATATGGTGATATTCTATATGATAGAGATGGTATTTATAATAGACTTAAAGAAGAACTATTAAATACCAAAAAAGAGTATTTACCACCATATATTTATACTCTAAAACTAAAACAAAAAACTAAATAAATACAGGATATAATTCCTTGTATTTTTTCTTCTATTGATATATAATATTTAGTAGAAAAAGGTGTAATATGAAAGAATTAGAAGAATATGCTATGATTAATAAAATACCAATTATGCAAAAAGATGGTATTTTATATTTATGTAATTATATAAAAGAAAATAATATTAAAAGTGTATTAGAAATAGGTAGTGCTATTGGTTATTCTAGTATAATGATGGCTAATGTAAATAATAATATTATGGTAACTACGATCGAAAGAGATATAGATAGATATAATATAGCGGTAGATAATATTAAAAAATATAATAAAGATAAGCAAATAAATATAATATATGGTGATGCTACTGAAGTAGATATTACTGGTAAATATGATTTAATATTTATTGATGCCGCAAAGGGTAAGAATACTTTCTTTTTTAATAAATTTAAAGATAATTTGAATGATAATGGTACTATCATTACTGATAATTTATCTTTTCATGGTCTAGTCGAAGACGAATCTTTGGTTAAGACTAAGAATCAAAGAGGTATAGTTAATAAAATAAAAGACTATATTAATTTTTTAGATAATAATACTGAGTTTACTACTACTTATGTCCCAGTAGGAGATAAGATTGCAATATCAAAAAGGAAGGTTAGTAATGAGTAAGTTAATGGTAATTCCAAATAAAAAAGAAGATATTAATATTATTTTAAATAAAGATATAGAGGGTATTATCCTAGGAGTAAAAGATTTATCTATATATGAATTATCTCTTGATATAGATACTATTATCAAGGTAGTTAATACTACTAATAAAAAAGTTTGTATAGCTATTAATAAGATGATACATAATAGTGATTTAGAATTAGTAAAAGAAGTATTATCTAAAATTAAGAATAGTAAAGTATCAAGTATTCTATTTTATGATCTAGGAGTATTTAATTTAATTAAGAAGTTAGATATAGATAAAGAGTTAATACTTAGTCAAGAACATTTAAATGCTAGTACTAAGAGTAATTTATTTTATTATAATAAAGGAATAAAATCTAGCTATATAACTTCTGATATAACATTTAATGAAATAAAAAAGATAAAAGAAAATACTAAGTTAAATATCTATTATACAGTATATGGTTATTTACCTATCTTTTATTCAAGAAGATTACTACTTACTAACTATTTTAAATATATAGATAAAGAAATGCATGATAATAGATACTATATATTTAATAATGATTTAAAATATATGGTTATAGAACATAACTATGGTACTATTATTTATTCCCCTTTAGTTAATTTATTAAATAAGAAAGAAGAACTAGATATATTAGATAATTTAGTTATTGATTTATCTTATACTGATAATTATGATATTATAGATAAATATATTAATAATGATAAAGAAGATGGTTATATAGGCTTTTATAATACGAAGACAATATATAGATTAAAAGGTGATAAAAATGAGTAGAATAGAGTTACTAGCTCCAGCGGGTAGTTTAGAAAAGTTAAAGTTTGCTTTTGCTTATGGAGCAGATGCCTGCTATATCGGGGGAAGAAATTATTCACTTAGAGCTAATGCAACTAATTTTAGTTTAGATGAAATTAAAGAAGCTTGTGATTATGCTCATAGTATTAATAAGAAAGTTTATGTTACTGTAAACATAGTATTTCATGATGAAGATACTGAAGGTATTATAGAATACTTAAAGAAACTTAGTGAATATAAAGTGGATGCTATTATAGTTAGTGATCCCTTAATTATTGATGTAGTAAATGATAATAATATTGATTTAAAGATTCATATATCTACCCAAGCCTCTACTTTAAACTATGAAGCAGTAGACTTTTGGAAATCACTTGGAGTAGAAAGAGTAGTTTTAGCTAGAGAACTATCAAAGAGTGAAATAAAAGAAATAATAGATAGAACAGGAGTAGAAGTAGAAACTTTTGTTCATGGGGCCATGTGTTCTTCATATTCAGGTAGATGTGTACTATCTAATTATTTTACTAATAGAGATGCCAATAGAGGTGGCTGCGCTCAAATATGTAGATGGGAAAGCGACCTATATGATAAAGATATGAACAAAATAGAAAGTCCTACTAAATTTACAGCCTCCTCTAAAGATTTAATGATGGCTAGTAGAATAAAAGAAATGATTGATATAGGTATTACTTCTCTTAAAGTAGAAGGAAGAATGCGTAGTAATTATTATGTAGCTACAGTTATTAATACTTATAGAGGTATTATAGATGACTACTATAAAAATAAATTATCAGATGAAAGACTAGAACATTATATTAGAATACTAAATAGAGCAGCTAATAGAGAGGCTACAGTTCAGTTCTGGGATAAGTTACCTAGTGTTAATGAACAATACTACTTAGGAAGAAACGAAGTATCTAATCAAGATTTCTTAGGTATAGTAACTGATTATGACGAAGAAAATAAAATAGTTACTATTACCGAGAGAAACTATTTCAAGACTGGAGATAAAGTAGAAGTATTTGGACCCAATATAGAAACATTTAGTTTTATTGTTCCTGATATATATGATAATGATGGTAATAAAGTAAATGTAGGAAGACATCCCGAAGAAATACTAAGATTTAAGTTAGATAAAAAAGTATATAAAGACGATATGATAAGAATAAAAATAGACTAACTATCAAAAGATATATAGGTAATTAGTAACAGCTTATATATAATAGATTTTCTTTTTAGACTATAGGCTAAAAAGAACACTAATAAGACTTAGAATAAGGCTTATAGTGATAAAAAAATAAGAAATATTTAAAAGAAAATGAATATAATATTAAAAGTAAAAATATGCTTGACAAAAGTACTAAATTTTAGTACAATTTTGAATTGTAAAAAAGAAAATTAATTGAGGTGATAAAAATGAAAGATAATAAAGTATATTTAACAGATGAGGGTTTTCTTGAGTTAGAAGAAGAATTAAACGAACTTAAAAATGTAAGAAGACCAGAAGTAATAAAAGCATTAAAGGAAGCTAGAGCTCTTGGAGACTTATCTGAGAATGCCGACTATGACGCTGCTAGAGCAGAACAAGCACAAGTAGAAGGAAGAATCCAAGAATTAGAAAAAATTATGGAGAATGCTCATATAATTAAGAAGGGAAGTACTGATAAAGTATCACTTGGTACTACCGTTAAAATAAAATATGTAGATGATGATGATATCGAAGAATATAGAATAGTAGGTTCTAAAGAAGCAGATCCTTCTAATAACAAGATATCTAATGAAAGTCCTATAGCTATGGCTATTATGAATGCTAAAGCAGGAGAAATAAGAAAAGTTGCATCTCCAAATGGAGAATATGAAGTAGAAATAGTTGAAATTTGTTAGGGAGGTAAGTAGGATGAAAAAAATAGTAAACTATAAAGTAAGCGGAGAAGAATGGACTAAGGCTAAAGATGAAGCATTTGCTAAGATAGTAAAAAAAGCAAAAGTAGATGGTTTTAGACAAGGTAAAGTACCTAGAAGTGTATTTGAAAAGAAATACGGTACAGGAGATATTATTAGCGAAGCTATGGAAAAAATAGTAGATGCTAAATATGGTGAAACTATTGTTAAAGAAAAATTAATACCAGTAGTAGAACCTAAATTAGAAATAGAAAAAGCTAATGACGAAGAATTAGAATTCAAGATTACTTTTATTCTTGATCCAGAAGTAAAATTAGGGGAATATAAAGGATTAAAAGTAAAGAAAGAAAAAGTAAAAGTAACAAAAGAAGAAGTTGAACACGAAGTTGGACATATTCTTGATAGATATGCTGAACTTGTAAGTAAAGATGGAGCAGTAGAAGAAGGAGATACCGCTATTATAGATTTTAAAGGTTTTAAAGATAATGAAGTATTTGATGGTGGATCTGCTGAAGGATACTCTCTAGAAATTGGTAGTCATTCATTTATTCCTGGATTTGAAGAAGGAGTAGTTGGAATGAAGAAAGAAGAAAACAAGGATATTGAACTTTCTTTCCCAGAAGACTATATGGCTAAAGATTTAGCAGGACAAAAAGTAGTATTTAATGTTACTGTTCATGATATTAAGAAGAGAGTTATACCTGAATTAGATGAAGAATTCTTTAAAGATTTAGATATGGAAGGTGTAACTAACAAAGAAGAACTAGATAAAGTAGTTGAAGAAGAAATTAAAACACAAAAAGAACACGATGCTGAAAATAAATATATTGACGATTTACTTGAGGCCGCTAGTAAGAATATGACTATTGATTTAGATGAAGAAATAGTAGATGCTGAAGTAGAAAGAATGTATAAAGAGTTTACTAATAGATTAAAAATGCAAGGAATTGATGAAGAATTATACTTTGCATATGCTAAAGTAACTAAAGAAAAAGTAAAAGAAGATATGAAGAAAGAGGCTGAAACTAGAGTTAAGTATCGTTATTTACTTGAAGCTATTGTTAAAGCCGAAAAGATTGAAATATCTGAAAAAGACGCTAAGGCTGAATTAAAGAAAATGGCTGAAGATTATAAAATGACTGAAGAAAATTTAATGAAAGAATTTAATAATTCATTAGAAGTTTTAAAATATGATTTAGCTATGAGAAAAGCTATTGAAGTATTAAAAGAAAATAACTAGGAGATAATATGACTATATTTAGAGCAATTGTATTAGGAATTATTCAGGGGATTGCGGAATTCTTACCTATATCATCATCTGCTCACTTAATAATCTTCCCTTATCTATTTGGATGGGAAGAATCAGGACTTGCTTTTGATGTAGCTCTTCACTTTGGTACTATGATGGCTGTACTAGTATTATTCTTTAAAGACTGGTGGAATCTATTTGTCGGAGCTATCAAAGATGTTCGTACTAAAAAGAAAAGTACTAATGGTAAGATGTTCTGGTATTTAGTGGTAGCTACTATTCCAGCTGCTATTGCAGGATTCCTACTTGATGATGTTATTGAAAATGTTATAAGAGGAAAAATATGGATAATTGCCACTTGCCTTGCAGTAATGGGCTTACTTATCTTTGCAGGTGATAAATGGGCTAGTCGTCATTACAAGAAAGAAACTAAGTTTGAAGATATAACTTTAAAACAAGCTATAATAGTAGGTATATCACAAGCATTCGCAGTTATACCAGGCTTTTCAAGAAGTGGAACTACCATTCTAGCGGGTAGACTTCAAGGTATATCAAAAGAAGCTATTACTAAGTTTACTTTTCTATTGTCAGTACCAGTAATATGTGGTGCTACAATATTAAAGGTAACTGATCTAGCATTAACCAAAGAAGTAATTATAGGTATTATAGTATCATTTGCTACAGGTGTACTTGCTATTAAGTTCTTACTTAATTATATTAAGAAGCACGACTTTTCAGTATTTGCTTTTTATAGAGTATTACTTGGTATAGTAGTATTAGTAAAATTAATATTCTTTAAATAGAATATTAATTTTCTGCCATAATAGTATAATGGTATTACGAGGCCATGGTAAGGCTTTAATCGGTGTTCAATTCACCGTTATGGCACCAGATTGATAATATAAAAACTACTTTCAATTAATGGTTCTTTGTCAAATAATGGGTGAAAACCAAAAATGATAAAGAAATTTGAACGAA
>UROI01000002.1 GCA_900549325.1 uncultured Mycoplasmatota bacterium
ATTTGCTTTATTCATTTTATCTCCTTATACTATATGTAATATTTTTATCACTAAAATCATTACCTTTATAGTTACTTACTAAAATATAACCTACTATAATTAGGACTACTAGAGCTATTAAACCAATTATTAATTGCGGTACTCCAATTTTTCTCTTAGAACTTTTTGTATACGGTGATACTTTTTCATTTGAGACTACTTCACTTTTTTCTTTTTTAGCCTCTTTTATCATATCCACTGGTATCTTTGATGTTTCGTCAAATAAGTATTCATTAAATTCATCTAACATTTTATCACTGTCTAAGCCTAAATATTTGGCATAGTCTCTAATAAAATACTTTAGGTAGAATATGTCTTTGAAGTCATCTTTTCTTCCTTCTTCAATACTCTCTATTTGTGAAGGTCTTAGTTTTAAGTCTTCAGCCACTTCATCAATAGATAAACCATTTTGTATTCTTTTTTCTTTTAATTTCAGTCCAATGTTTTTCATACTTCTCCTTAATAATAATAAATCTTATAAGCCATGTTCTGTACCTATTGCTAGGCGGTAAATATTTATCTATGACATAATGTCATTCTTCTTTGGATTCTTGTTCTCCTTGGAAGATTCCCCTACCATATTTTGGGTTTCTCGCTTGCGGGGTTTACCTCGTTTCATTCTACGAATTTCTTCATAGACTCGTTTCTGTGGCACTTTATATCCATTTTATCATAGTTTCCCTTAGATAAAACGAATGCCGTCAGTTACCTGCCTTAGGTTATTTTTTCCCTAAGCACAAACACTACTATCATCACAGATAGTGCGAGCATGGACTTTCCTCTACATAATTATATGCAGCATTTACCCAGATAAATTATTGTTCTGATTTTCCTAAAATTATCTTCTCTAACTGAGATATTCTTCTTAATAAATCAACATTTGTTATTTCTTTTTCGCCAATTCTAGCAGCTTCAATACTTGATCTTAAATTTCTTGCTTCATTTTTTAGATTTTGATTTTCAAGAGCTAGAGCTCTTTTTTCTTTTTCTAGGTTTTTTATAATATTATTATATTCATTATAATCCTTAATAATAATATCTAAAAATTTATCTACTTCTTGCGGTCTATATCCTCTGGCATCTATTTTGAATTCCTTCTCTAAAATATCTTGCATAGTTAAAGTAATTCTATCATTCATTTAAACCACCTCTATAATAAAATTATCTCAAAAAAAATATTATTTGTCAATTAAAAAGAAGTTCTTTTTAACTAGTTATAATTCTACCACAAATATGTAATAATGTCAAAAAAATATGGTAGAAAAATTTTACCAATTGTTAAATAAAAGTAAGTACCATGATTTATAGGTACTTATCTATTATTTCTAGTAATTTATCTTTGTTTATTGGTTTTAAAAGGTAACCAGCAAAGCCATACTTTAGGTATTCTTCGTTATATTCGTATTCGTTATTTCTGGTTAATAATATTACTTTGGTATTGAAATCTCTGATATCTTTAAATTTTTTCATAACAGTCTTTCCATCTAGTGGATCCATTACTTCATCTAATAGAATTAGGTCATATTTTTCTTTGCTTCTGATTTTATCTAGGGCTTCTTTACCTAGACTTACATAATCTAATTCTATATTGGTATCTTTTAGTAATTTACTTATTATCTTATTAGTGGAAACATTGTCATCTACAAGTAGGATTCTTTTCTTATCATAGGTATTTTCATATTTAGTTAGCTTTTCATTATCTGGTTCTCCTAGTTTCTGGTCTAAAACTATTTTCATTGTAGTACCTTCATTATAATTACTACTGGCAATGATAGTACCTCCCATTAGGGTGATTAGTTTTTTAGCGGTATATAAATTACTCTTAATATTACTTCCGTCTATTTCTTCTCTATTTTTATAAAAGATGGTATTTAATTTATCGGGAGTTATACCAATACCGGAATCCTCTATGGTTATTATTAGTCTTACTATATTATTTTTTATGATGGTACTTACATTTAATTCTACATAACCATTACTTGTATATTTAACACTATTATCTAGAATGCTAGCTAGGACATTCTTAAGTCCTAGACTATCACCATATAAATATTCTGGTAAAGTGCTATCAATGTTACTTCTGAAAGTTAAATTCTTTTCTTTGCATTTATCGTTATATAGTGTTACTAATCTTCTTAATAATAGTTTTATATTATACTTTTCATCATATACTTTGATACTCGCATTATCTATACTAGATACATCTAATATTTCATTAGTCATTGTGGTAAATCTAGCGGTATTTTCTTTGATACCTCTTAAGCATTCACTCATATAGTCTTTGTCTATTTTTTTACTATCTAATTCAAGTATAGCATTATTGGCATCATTATTTATATCTTTGGTAATTGCTCTTATATCGTTAGTCATATTATATAAAAACATTGCTTTATCTTCATTAGCGTTATCGGCAATTTCTTTGGCTTTATGATATTCCTCAATCATTTTTACATCAGGGTTTTCAATGGTGAAGTACATAAGGAATGTTATAAAGGCATGAATTGGAGTGGCTAATAGTAAACCAGGACTCATATACTGAATATAAGATGCTACGCCACCCACTACTAAGAATAATAATATTGGAAAGAAACGTCTGTCTTTAATATTTTTGATATTTCTTATTAGTGCAAAAATACCAATAAAGGAGTACAAAAAGGCTGATATATATATAATGTTAACACTTGGACCATAAGTATATGCTATATAACCATCATATTTAAAATTAAGTGGTAAGATAAAATTTAATGTGGCAAATATTATCATTAATGCTATTGCTGTATTTCTTACTATGGGAATATATTTATCTTTTTTTCTTATATTAAGACAGACAAATAAAACATAACATAGTAAAATAGTTATCCAAAGTTCCACTACTAATGAATAGAATCTTGCTACAAAGTAACTTACTTTAGGAATGGTTTGATACATTGGTCCTACGATGTCTAAAACAAATTCTAACAAAAGTTCAAAAAAGGAAACGCCAACAAGTATTGAGTAGACTTTGTTTTCTTTACTTTTATAGACTTGTTTTCTAAAGTAAACTATCAGTAATAGTACTGAATAAAATATTGCTTCGATTAAGAAATATATTCCTGTATACATAAAACCAACTCCTTATTTTTTCTATAATAAGTATACAAAAATTTTTAATTTTTTACAATAGAAAAAGAAGAAAAATTATTTTAGTTCTTTCTTCTTTGATTTGGTATTAGATTCTTTTTTAGCCATTTCTTCAAGTAAAACATAATTTACTTTATCAGCTTTAGTTAGTGGTAGTTCATCTAAAAATTCTATGCTTTCTGGAACTTCAAATGGTTTTAATTGAATTGTTTCTCCTGATGTACTATCATATATTTGTTTATAACATTCTCCAATAATATAATCACTTACTTCTTTAGTAGGCATTATACCATCTTTTAATACTACGTAGGCTTTATTTGTAAATAGTAAGTCTTTGTCAGGTTTTGGCACAACACAGCAGGATTCAACTACATCAATTAGTGATATAAATTTTTGAATATGTCCTAAATATACTTTATTTAAGTCAGATCTTATATAATATCTAGAACTTCTTCCTGTTAATTTAAAATATCCATCTTCATCTAAAATGCCCATATTACCAGTCTTATAATATTCTCTACCTTTATAATTAAATTTTGTCTCTTTAGTTTTTTCTTCATCATCATAATAGCATTTAAATACATGTTTACCAGATTGACATAGCATTCCTTCTTTACCGTAATCTAATTTTTCCATAGTATTTGGATCTACTATAATTGACTTTGTGCCCGCAAGTACTCTACCTACTGTTTCAGGTCTGTTTATAGAACCAACTGCCATGGTATTGGTACCACATGTTTCAGCATTTCCTGAACCATTGCATATTATGACGTTAGCATCATGTTTTTTAAAGAAAGCTACACCTTCAGCATTTTGCGATGGCGACAAAAAGTCACCGCCTGATACAAAAGTATGAACCGATGATAAATTATCTGTCGGCAATGAGTTTCTTTTTATTAGTTCTAAGAGTGCTGGACTACCAAAAATGTAATTTGGATATTTAGACAAGTAATATCTAATGTTATCTTTTGTTAAGTTTGGAGCTAGTATTCCTGTTCTACCACATAATAAGCTCATTATTGTAGATGTATCTAAACCGTATGGATAAGAAAATGGTACACATACTAAACATCTTTCTCCTGGCTCCGCTTTTATTTTTCCAGTATTCTTCATATAGATTCCTGAAGCTAAGATATTTTCATTTGTTAGAACAACGCTTTTGGGATTACCTGTTGAACCACTTGTAAATAATATTTGAGCATCATTTTTACCACTATAAAGTGTATAAATAGGCTTTTTATAATAACTTGATACTTTGCCTATATCACTAAATGTTAAAAAGTCATTGTATCCATTGGCATTAGTAATTGTGTTTCTATAATTTTTCGTATTTATTTCATCTTGTTTTAATGTAAGAATATTTTTTACTCTACTACTGGCAGTAATCTTCTTGTTATATTCTTCATCTTTATCGTAGTTTATAAATAATGTTGATTCAAATTCATTTAAGTATCCTAGTACCTCTTCGATTGAAGACATTGAATTAATAAATGTAGTTATGGCTCCTATTCGATTGGCTGCAAGAAATGTTATTACCCCTTGATAGTAATTAGGCATTGATACAGATATTATATCTCCTTTTTTTATTCCTAATTCCTTTAAAGCTTTAGACATAGTTATAGCATCCTTTAGCATCTCATCATAACTTACAGTTAAATCTAAACAATCAATTGCTTCGACATCTCTATAAAATGTACTTAGTAAACTAATAGCATTATAAATACTCATATCTGGTATGATAGGATGTCTTTCTGAAAAACTGTAATCATTATTTATAGTTTTCTTCTTGTGACCTTGTTCCATATAATCACGCTCCCTTTTCACGCCAATATTATATAATAATTTTATTAAATTGTAAAGAAAAAGTTTATAATCAAAAAATGATAGAAGACATGTTTTATCTTCTACCACTTACTTTGTGTTCTTTTTTCTCATTTGCCACAATATTGCTGATTAGGCTATCTTCTTGAGACTCATTTTCTTTTAATTTTCTTATTAGTAATTCTGATGGGACAATAAAGCCTAGTTCACTTCTGTAACCTGATGTATTTGTAAATCCTGATAAATCTTTCTCATCTACAAATTTCTTTATGGCACCATGCATTTGTTTATCACCATATTTTATTTTTGTCTCAATAGCGGCATTTATTAGTGCATCATAACCCATTTCTAATAAATATTCTTGTAGTACTTCTTTAGGATAATACTTATCTATCATATATCTTATTTTATTATTTCTAGTAAAGGCTCTTATATTATCCCTATCTATATAATCCATTATTACTCTGTGTAAATATTCTATGCTGTTGTTTATTTTATCACTGGCATCATAACTATTTTTTAATGCTACGAATATTTCTCTTAGGGCTTTTTTCTTTATTTCGACTAATTCATCACTAGTATATTCATACTTATCTCCAGGTCTAAACTTTTTCATTTTTTGATATTCTTCAATATCTTCTAGTGATAAGTCACTTTCTATATTTTTCTTTACCATACCTGAAACTAGTACAAAATCTTGATACATTCGCATATCTTTTAAATCATATAATAAGTAATAATAATGCCAGTTTTTCCCTTCAAAATTACTTAATTCTTCTTTTATAAAATTGGCAAAATCTCTTGTTGTCACTAGATGTAATGTACCATTCATTTTTTTATCATATAAATATTTATCTAGTAATTTAGCTAATACACGATTATATGATATTTGACCATCAATACATGTATTTATTCCTTGTACTTCTGGTATAAATGGATTACCTGTATTTAGGTCTTTTTTATGTTTTTTTATTGCATACTCTATGATTTCGTTTATGTCTTCTTTATTGGTAGTTCTAATTGTTAGGGTATCATTAGCATGAAAATTTCTTACTTTACACTGCATAGCAATTTTCTTTTTTATAGCAAAATCTATTATAGATGTTGCTACTTTATATACTTTTGAAGCCTCTAGTGGTAAGTATATTTTTATTCCATCTCCCATAACAAACATATTTTCATATTCTTCACTGCTATTGGGAGTATCTATAACTAGAAAATTAGGAAATGGTGTTACTCTTAATTTTTTCTTTTTTTCATCTTTGATGTAATCATTTCTTATTTTGGTTTGAGCCCCTAGTAGGCTTTCGCCAGTACTATTGCGGCTATTTATATAATCGCTTATTGTTTTATCGTTTGGACAAGGAGTATTTTGATAAATAGAAGATAATTTATTTAATATTTCTTCTCTTTCTATGCCTCTACTCACTGTCTTTTATTTCCTTTACGATTTCTGTTAAGTCTATTGTGTCTTCAAGAAATATTATTCTTTCTTTACTTTCTTCCATATTTTACTCCTCACTTATCTTTTTGTAATAATTATACCTATCTATAGCCCACTGTTTTTGCTCTTCTAATAATAGACTGGCACGTTCTTTATCTTTTCTTACTAGGCTGGCAAATCTGTTTTCAGTCATTAAATAATCCTCATATTTATCAAATTCTGGTTCTTTAGAATCTAGGCTAAATTTCTTTGTATCTGGATTATATCTGAATGTTAAGAAATATCCACATTTAGTGGCAAGATAACCATTTGACTGAGAATGTTGCATACCTGTTTTGATACCATGCTCAATACATGGAGAATAAGCTATTATTAATGATGGACCATTATGAAGGCTGGCTTCTTTGATAGCTTTTAGATACTGCTCTTTGTTATAACCTATATTTACTGAGGCTACATATACATGTGGATAGCACATTGCTATTCTAGCTAAATCTTTCTTATAATTATCTTTACCATTTGATGTAAATGACGCTACTGAGCCGATATTTGATGATTTTGATGATTGTCCTCCAGTATTTGAATATACTTCAGTATCAAGTACTAGAATATTTATATTATCTTTCTTTGATAGTACATGATCTAGACCGCCATATCCAATATCATAGGCAAAGCCATCTCCTCCTAGAACCCATAACTGTTTAGGCAAGATATAATCTTTCATATCATTTAAATATGGATGTTTTTTATAATCAATGCTTTCTTTTACTTCTTTGCAGATATCATAGTTATCCATATTTTCTATCCATTTTTTAAATAGTTTATTTCTTGGATATTCTTTCATGTATTTTTTTATTTTATCTCTTTTGATATTTATACCTTGAAGAATACCATAGCCATATTCGGTATTATCTTCAAATAGTGAACTAGCCCAAGGTATACTATATGGCATACTTGGAACTGATCCTGAATATATTGATGAACAACCTGTAGCATTGGCTATTATTAGATTATCATTAAATACTCTGGTTAAATTTGTTATATATGGTGTTTCTCCGCAGCCTGCACAAGCACCAGAATATTCAAATTTTGGCTCTTTGAAACTTACATTCTTTACTGTTAATAAATTACTTTGATATTTATCATTAACATTGTTTTTAAGTAGATATTCAAAATTACTTTCTTTATCTTTATTTGGTACCATCTCCAAGGCTTTCTTACCTAGTTTTCCTGGGCAAGCTAAGGCACATACACCACAGCCTGTACACTGTTCATAATTTATTCCAATAGTAAATTCTTTATCTTTTGGTAATAATGATGGTATGCTTTCTACTTTGCTATCTTTTTTATCTAGAAGGAATGGTCTTATTACACCATGTGGACAAGAAAATGCACACTGATTACATTCTATACAGTTTTCGCTTATCCAACAAGGAACTTCTTCGGCAATGTTTCTTTTTTCATCCTTAGTAGTGGCTCCTTCAAAAATACCTTCTTTATTTTTTATAAAACTACTTACTGGTAATGTATCTCCTTTAAGTAAATTTATACTTTCATTAAAGTTTAATTTTTTATTATCTTTATATTCTAAATCTTTCCATTCTTCTGGTACTTCAAAAGTAGTTAAATATTCTAGTGAATTATCTATTACTTTATTATTAATTTCTACGATTTTATCTCCTTTTGAGGCAAATCTTAGTTTATTATTTTCCTTTAGTATTTTTATTACTTTATTTATATCATAGATATTCATTATTTTAAATATACATACTTCCATACAAGTATTTATTTTATTCTTTAAGCCTAGAGAGTTGGCTATTTTATAAGCATCTATAATGTATACTTTGATATTTTTATCTTTTAATAGTCTTTTTACTTTATTTGGTAAAGACTTTGCTAAGTCTTCTTTACTTAGACTAGTGTTTAATAGTAGTATTCCATTTTGTTTTAGGTTATCTATGATATCGTATTTATAAATATATGTGTCTTTTGATACTACAATGAAATCTGGATTATCGATGTAATAGGTACTTTTTATTGGGCTCTCAGAAATACGAAGGTGACTGCGAGTTACTCCTCCAGATTTTTTGGAATCATATTGGAAATATCCTTGAACATATTTTGGAGTGGCATCCCCGATTACTTTTAGAATATCTTTTGATGTTCCAACCATTCCATCTGAACCATAGCCATATATTATCATTTGGTAATTATGATTATCTAGTTTAAAATTATTATCTATATCAAGACTCAAATTGGTTACATCATCGTTTATACCAATAGTGAAATTATTCTTCATATCTTTATTTAGGTTATCATAAACTGCTTTTATCATACTTGGAGTTGTATTTTTAGAAGATAATCCATATCTTCCACCGATTACTTTAATATTAGTATCTTTTAAGGCGTTGACAACATCTAGATATAGAGGTTCTCCTGAAGAACCTGGCTCTTTAGTACGATCTAGTACTGCGACTTTTTCTACTGTACTTGGTAATACCTCAAGTAAATGTTTAATACTAAATGGTCTATATAAATGAACTTTTATTAAACCAACATTATAGCCATTTTTATTTAATTTATCTATAGTTTCTTCAATACATTCACAGACTGAACCCATAGCCACGATTACTTCTTTAGCAGTGCTACTACCATAATAGTTAAATGGTTTATAATCTTTCTTTACTATTTTACCTACTTTTTTCATGTAATCTATGGTAATATCTACAGCATCTTCATAATATTTGTTTCTTACTTCAGTATTTTGGAAGTAAATATCGTCATTTTCTGCTGTTCCTCTTTCATTTGGATTTTCATTACTTAAAGCTCTTTCTCTAAAATTTCTTAAGGCTTTTTTATCTATAAGTGGCTCTAAGCGGGATAAGTCTACTTCTTTTACTTTATCTATTTCATGACTAGTTCTGAAGCCATCAAAGAAATTAACAAATGGTAATGATGCCTTGATACTTGATAAATGAGCTATCATAGCCATATGATAAGCTTCTTCTACTGATGATGATGATAACATACATACACCGGTACTTCTTACGCTATAAATATCTTGATGATCTCCAAAAATACTTAAAGCATGAGTAGATAAACTACGTGCAGCTACATGGATTACTCCGGGTAACATTTCTCCTGATAACTTGTATAATGTAGGTATCATTAATAATAGGCCTTGACTTGCTGTAAAAGTGCTAGCTAAAATACCACTTTGTAAAGCACCATGAACTGTAGCTACTGCTCCAGCCTCTGACTGCATTTCTACTACTTTTACTCTATTTCCAAAAAAGTTTATTTCTCCGTTACTACTCAATACATCTATTTTTTCAGCCATTGGTGAAGCTGGAGTAATTGGATATATTCCCGCTAGTTCAATAAATTTATAGGCTACTCTAGCTACGGCTTCATTGGCATCTAATACTTTATATTTAGTCATATATATCACTCTTTTCTTATTATAACTATACGATATAATTTTATCATAAATGTATTAAAATAACAACTGAATATGTATAAGTTTTCTCAATTCTCAATGTAAAATTTTTATTTTTGCTTTTTCACTCTTTAACACTAATCTTGTAGCTATTTAATCCTGCCTGACTTTACAAATATGTTTTAAAATAGGAAATTTTTTGATTTAAAACTGTTAACTCTACCATTTTTTATATCCTTGTAAAATGTTTATAAGATTTTTATATACTAAACATATGTACTAAACTACAATCAAGTATATAGTTCTTGCTTATATATAATAGGCATACTGATGCATTATTCTTAGACTAGAATTAGGCTAAGAATAACACTAAAAGACCTTGGCTTTTAGTGAAAGGAATAGAAAAAAATTCTATTATTATTAGTAATAGAACTTTAGCTTTATTTACATGTTAATCCACGGTCTGTATATGTTTTCTTTAGAGTATTAAAATCTCTATTTATACCAAAGTTAGTTATATCAGTATCTGTTAATTTTGTTAAATCGTAGGTGTATGTTACACTATAATCATTATCGTTATCATTATCTATTTTGGTAGTAAATCCTTCTGTATTGGTATAACTTCCAAATCTAGTATTATGTCTAGTTTTTATACCTGCAATATCTAGAATTGTATCTGCTACTCCTGTTACTACATCATCTAATGCTTCTCCTACTACACCATCTACGATACCATTGCTATCAGGATCTTTATCACTAGTTGTACCATCTGTACCTGTTCCTACTCCATCGGTATGATTATCTTTATAATCATAAGTAGCTGTTAGTTTTTTTACATCATTTCCATCGTATTCTATCATGTACTTTGTCTTGGCTGTGATATTACCTGATTTTGTTTCACTAGTACAAGTTAGTGTTTTGGTATTGGCTGTACATCCTGAAAGAACTGCAATTACGGCAATTATTAGTAGTACTTTCTTCATATTTATTACTCCTTTCCAATATTAGTATTGACAATTGTTAGTAATATAGTATTGGTATTTTTTGGTAATTTTAAAAGGCAGTTATTACTAACTACCTTTGGTATTATTTTAATAATCACAGTTTCCTGGAGTTCTAGGATATGGTATTACATCTCTTATGTTATCTACTCCTGTTAGATAGATAAGTAATCTTTCAAAGCCCATACCGAATCCTGAGTGAGTACATCCACCGAATTTTCTAAGGTTTAGGTACCACTGCATTGATTCTTCTTCCATTCCTAGTTCATTCATTCTATTTAATAATTTATCATAGTCTTCTTCTCTTTGACTACCACCCATTAGTTCTCCTGCTCCTGGAACTTCTAGGTCTACTGCTGCAACTGTTTTACCATCTGGGTTTTGTTTCATATAAAAGGCTTTGATATCTTTTGGCCAATTTTTTATGAATACTGGACCACCAAAGTATTCTGTTATGTATTTTTCATGTTCTCTAGCGATATCTTCACCATATTCTGGTTCGAATTCCCATTTTACTTTGGCTTCTTTTAGTATTCTTATTACTTCTTCATGATCTACTCTAGTGAAGTGGCTATTTATTAGTTTATTTAATTTTTCTAATAGGCCTTTTTCGACGAATTTATCAAAGAATTCCATCTCGTTTGGACAATTATCTAGGACATATTTTACTACATACTTTAGCATGTCTTCCATGATGTCCATGTCTCCTTCAAGGTCACAGAAGGCTATTTCTGGCTCTATCATCCAAAATTCTGAAGCATGGGTTTTGGTGTTAGAATTTTCCGCTCTAAAGGTTGGTCCGAATGTATAGGTCTTTTTGTAAGCCATAGCAAATGTTTCAGCCTCTAGTTGTCCGGATACGGTAAGAGCAGCCATTTTTCCAAAGAAATCTTTTGAGTAGTCTACTTTTCCTGTTTCTGCTACTTTGTTTAAGTCTAGTGTTGTTACTTGGAACATTTGGCCTGCGCCTTCACAGTCTGATGCTGTTATTAATGGAGCATGGAAATAAACATAATTACGCTCTTGGAAATATTTATGAATAGCATAAGCCGCTACACTTCTTACTCTAAATACAGCATTAAATAGATTTGTTCTTGGTCTTAAATAAGCTATTTCTCTTAAGAATTCTCTTGTTGGTCTACCTTTGGCTTGAAGTGGGTAATCATCTGGGCAGTCGCCTTCAAGAACAAATGAAGTCATAGATAATTCAAATGGTTGACCTTCTTTTGGTGACTTTATTAATTTACCTGTTACAGTAATAGCACTACCTAATTTTAATTTTGTTACTTCTTCAAAATCTTTTAGGCTATCATCATATACTACTTGTAATCCTTTGAAGCAAGTTCCATCTGATAAATCTATGAATCCAAAGTGAGCTTGTTTTCTATGACTTTTAATCCAACCACTTACGGTGATTTCTTGTCCTATATAATCTTTTAAATATAATTCTTTAATATCTAACATAATAATTCCTTCTTTCTACTTTGTGCTTCCTGTTAGTAATCTCTTATTTATGATACTAGCAGATCTATTAACATCTTTTAATAACTTGTTATATAGATTTGGGTAATGTCTTAATGCCAGAATAAACTGAACATCTTCGTAGGAGATAGCCCCTATGTATGTTTTGTTTTCTTCATTTTTAACGGCTACTTCTCTACCTAATAAGTAATCTGCAGTTGTTTCTAATACTTCTGATATTTTTACTAAATTGTCTAAAGTTGGAAGTCTTGTTCCATTTTCGTAACCACAAATTGATACTTTGGTAACTCCTATTGCTGTTCCTAATTCCTGCTGGGAAAAACCTCTTTTCATTCTTAACTCTTTTAATCTTTTTCCTATCATTGTATTTATTACCTTTCTTTATTAGTTATCTCCTTGTTAATATTATTTTATAACAAAATGGGTAAAAAGTACATATTTATTTACTAAATTTTACTAAAATATATAGGTTTTATGGGAATTTATCTGTTTATTTTATTATTATTTTCCATATTTTTAATTTTATTATTATTTTTTAATAAATTTAGAGAAAGTAGATTACTCTTCTACTTTCTCTTCTTGATCTTCAGATAATTCTTCGACCACTGTATCACTTTTTCTACGTTGGGGGTTGGATGTTAGAAATGTGACTTTTTCGGCGATTATCTCGGTTTTCTTTCTTTTCGTTCCTTCGGGTGTTTCTACTACTCTGGTCTGAAGACGACCTTTGATGCCAATCATATCACCAGTTTCACAATATTCACTAGTGGATTCTGCTACTGCAGACCATAGAGTGCAATCTAAGAAATCTGTATCGTATTCACCATTGGAATTTTTATAATTTCTTGGGACTGCTAGTGTTAGAGTGGCCATCTTTTTACCATTTTCTGTAACTTTTGTTTCAGGGGCTCTTGCTATTCTACCTACTAGAACTATTTGATTAACCATAGTTTTCCTCCTTTCCAGAGCCAATATATCACACTATATTTTTGGCGGCAAATGAGTAAAAATGGTTTTCGGTGGTTAAAAATGTAAAGAAAAAGAACCTTTAGATTTCTAAAAGTCCTTGCTTTATTTTTTTAGTACCTTTAAAAGATGTTTTTGGGTAAAATTACTACTTTACACAAATTTGACACTTTTTATAATCCTAATTCTTTGATTATGGCATCTGATATAGCATTTGCTAGTTTATCTTGGCTATTTATTAAAATATCTAAGTCACTTTGATTTGATAGATAGCCTAATTCTAGTAGATATGATTCATTGGCTATATTGTTTTTGTAGTATGGGTTTACTCCTACTTTATCAGGATTGCTATCGTCAACATAGGCTCCAGTTAGGTAACCGCCTGTTTCTCTTATCATATATAGATAGTTGGATTTTTCGGTTACGTTATATGGTTTGTATCCTTTTTCTTCATAGCCTTCAAGGGACGATTCTATTTCTTTAGTGGTAAAGTTATGAGTATAGATGCCATTAAATTCTTTATATAATTTATTACTTGAATATCCTAAATCGGTATAAGAAGTGATATTGTCTACGAGTGACTTGGCTAAATCATAGTTTATTCCTTTAGCGGTATATATTTCTATTCCTCTTACTTTTGAAGATGTACTTTTATTGATATGGATAGAGAATGTATATTTTGATTTTACTTCATTTGGTATTACTGCTCTTCCATGCTTATTGTATTCATCCATTACTTCGTTTTTGGTTAAGTCACCTTCATCATGAGTTAGTTTTACTTTGATGTTTTTCTTTTCTAGATTTTCTTTTATTTTTTTACTGATATCCATAGTGAAGTCAGTTTCTTTATAGTCATTTGCGGTTCCTCCGCCATCCATTCCACCATGGCCTGGATCGATAGTTATATCATATATTTCTTTATCTTTATTTTCTATTATGTCAAACATCATTGTCTTGTAGTCATTATTTGAGTTTATTAAGATTTTATTGTTATATTTTGAAAGTGTATAGTAGGTACTTTCTTTATATTCAGTTTTGTTATCAAGGGCATAGTATTTTACTATAGGTTCGTCTTTGTTTTCTTCATTTTTATACGTTAATTTTAAGAATAAATAATAGGTATCTCTTGGTATGTCATCTAAATATAATCCTTCATTTATTTCTTTACTAGTATAGAAACTTATTTTATTATCTTCACTATCTACTTCTATGTCAAAGTCTTTATCTTTACCATTATATAGTGTTAGTTTTATATCGTCATAGCTTTTATCTGATAATTCTAGGCTTCCTTTGATATTGAAACGATTTCCATACATATAGTATTCTTCTACTGCTACTTTTTCTGGTTCAGGGGTTATTTTAGGAACTTTGTTTATGTAATTGACATAGATAAAGTAACCTAGAAAACCTAATACTATTAATACTCCTATTGTTATTATTATTTTTTTCATTTTTTAATCTCCTATATTTAATTTTAATAATCTATTTAGTTCGACAGCATATTCCATTGGTAGTTCCTCTCTAAAGGCTCCAATAAAGCCCATTATTATTAATTCTTTGGCTTTTTCACTATCTATACCTTTACTCATTAGATAGAAGAGTTTATCTTCAGATATTTTGGATACTGTGGCTTCATGTTCCATAAATGATGAGTTGTTATTTACTATATTGGTTGGAATGGTATCACTCTTGGATATTTCATCTAGTATTAGGGTATCGCATTTTACTGAGGCTTTGGAATTTATTGCATTTTTAGATATTTTTACTGTACCACGATAGACTGCTAGTCCACCACCTGATGCTATTGATTTGGATACGATATTGCTTTTGGTATTCTTACCTAAGTGAATCATTTTGGCACCGCTATCTTGAATTTGTCCTTTTCCTGCGGCTGCTACAGTGATACAACTTCCTCTTGAATAATCGCCTTTTAAAATACAACACGGATATTTCATATTTGTTTTTGAACCGATGTTTCCATCTATCCACTCCATTAAGCCATTTTCTTCAACAATTGCTCTTTTGGTGACTAAGTTATAAACATCACTGGACCAGTTTTGAATGGTAGTATAACGACATTTGGAATTCTTACCAACAAATATTTCTACTACAGCAGCATGAAGGGAATCTTCAGTGTATGTTGGAGCAGTACAGCCCTCGATATAATGTAGTTCACTATCATCATCGACAATTATTAGGGTTCTTTCAAACTGACCCATGTTTTTGCTATTTATTCGAAAGTAACTTTGAAGTGGTCTATCTAAGTGAGTATGTGGCGGGATATAGATAAATGTTCCTCCTGACCATACGGCACCATTTAGGGCAGTAAACTTGTTTTCATTATATTTGACTAATGTATTAAAATATTTTTTAAAGATATCAGGATGTTCTCTTAGGGCGGTATCGGTATCACAGAAAATAACATTTTTCTTTTTTAATTCTTCATTCATATTGTGATATATTACTTCACTATCATACTGGGCTCCTACTCCATCTAGATATTTCTTTTCTGCGGATATTACTCCTAAATCATCAAATAGATTTCTTACTTCACATGATATATTATTCCAATTATCAGTTAGATTATCCTCTCTTTGTTTATAATAATTTATACTATCATAATCTATGTCTAGTTTGGGACCAAAGCTTGGATTACTACTTTTATCAAAGGCATCTAGAGATGTTAGTCGAAAATCTAACATCCATGATGGTTCTTTTTTTATTTCAGATATTTGTTTTACTACTTCTTTTGTTAACTTCATTTTTTCACCTTGTTTCTACACTTATTATAAATGAAAATATATTTTATGTAAAGAAAAAAACGGCCTATTTACATGGATAGACAGTTTTTTTACTTTCACTCAACTATATTTGATTTTGTCTCAAAACCATTTAAATAATAATTTGGTATCTTGCCTTGAATTACTTTCATTCCGATGGGAATACTGGCACTTATATTTAAGTCTTCTGTTGATATAGGTAAGATTACTTTAGTGGTTACGGATATATTTACTAATACTTTTAATAGGGCATTATTTATACCATACTCTACTACTTCGGTACTAAAGTTTGTTGATACGTCTCCTAGTAAAGACATTTTTACTGGTATTTTAGGACCTATGTTAGATAAAAGGCTAGAACCTGTGGTTAGTCCAAAGGGTATTGCACATATTATTCTTTTTGATAGTAAGTCCATGTTGTAATTACTTAGACTATTATCTGGTAATTCTAACATATCTATTTTACCTTCTTCGACTGCACGAAGGTTTAATTCAACAAGGCTTGTCATTGTACTTAATACTTTGGACGTTTTTTTAGTATCAAAATCTATTAAAATTATTTCTCCTTCTTTATTATATGTTATTTTAAATAATTCCTCAACATCCATATTATATAACTGCTTTGTTACGGCTTTGTTTATAATTAGTATGGTTAGCTTTTGGGTTTCTGCTTCAGCATATGATTTTAATATTGGATATGCTTTTTTAGAATAATAATTTATAAATGTAAGTGATAGTATCATAACAGATGTTAATATTAATAAAATTATTAGCAGAATATTATGTTTTTTATTTTTTTTCTTTAATATCATTCTCATACTAAAATATATGATATTTAAATTATTTTAAAGCATTTAATCCACCTTTTATTGATTTTGTATTGTAACCAAATTCATTTAATCTTTTACTTATTTCGAGGCTTTGTTTTCCTTCTTCACAATAAAGATAATATATATTATTTTTATTTAAATAATGTGAAAAATTATTTAATAAGTTATAGTAAGGTATATTTATTGAATTCTTTATATGTGAAATACTATATGAATAGTTATCTCTAATATCAATTATAATTGGGTTAGAAATTTTTTTTAATTCATTTAATGATATTGTATTCATACTTACACCTCACTATAATATATTAAATTTTTATTATGGTGAAAAGTTAATAAACACAATAATTTCTTATTTTATTTGTTTTTCACTTCAGGCCTAAGGTCCTGAAGTGTTTGTTTAAGCCTTAGGTCTTAAACAAAGAGCTATTATATATAAGCATAATTTATATATTTAGATTAGAATGGTAGGATATTTGCAAAAAAAAAGCCTCTAATAATTAAAGGCTTTATATTAATCATCTGAGAAAAAGTCATCAAAGAAATCGTCATCACTTGTATTATCTGTATACATATTTTGTAGTTTTTCTTCTGCTGTATTATCTTCTTTAGGTACTGATGCTTTTTCTTCACTTTGTGTCAAATCATTAAATGATATACTTTCTTTATCAGCTAGTGGTTTAGCTGGCTCCGAAATTACATCTACTGGTTTTTGCTCTTTTTCTTGTTCCTTAGCTTGTTCTTCTTCTCTTTCAATTTCCGCTATTTTAGCATCGATCTTCTTAACTAAATCGTCTATGTTGAAACTATCTTCTTCAGGTTCTTGTCTTCCTTGATTACCTAAGAAGCTAGGCATACCGCTACTAAATGGATTTGAAGATGGACTAGCAAACGGATTTGAACCACCAAATGGGTTACTCATAAATGGATTTGATGAAGATGCAAATGGATTAGACATATTAGGATTAAATTCTCCCATTGCAGCCATCTTTTCTTGCTTCTTTGCTTTAACAAATTCTCTTATATCAAATAATTGTAACTCTCTCTTTGGTCTTGCTTCTGGAGTACTTTTTGGATATGTTCTACCCCAATCAACTTGGAAGTCTGTTTGAAATTTTGTTTTATATGGAAACATTCTTCTTCTTAAAACAATTATTTCAAACTGATTTAGTCTTTGTAAATCACTTACTGTTACTAAAGGTGTTGAAGCAGTTTTATCTTTTTCTTTTGATTTTACTTCACCACACATTTTACTTATTTCTTCAAGAGCTGCTATTTCGCTACTTATCAAATATAGTAAATTACAGTTACCACGAATAGTATCACCATTCTCTTTACCATACACTTGGGTTAACTGTGCGAAGTTTTGAATAATAAAGGTAAATCTAATTAATCTACTTCTAGCAGCAGTAACCATTGTTGTAACATCTTTTAAAGGTGGCATATTGGCAAACTCATCTAGAATAAAGTTAGTTCTATATGGTAACTTTCCACCACTTTCTTGAGCAACATCTATCAATGTTTCATAACACTGTTTAATGAATATTGTAGCAAGAGGATGCAATGTTTTCTTCTCATCTTGAACTATTAAGAAAACAGCTGTTTTCTTTCTACCAATATCACGCATATCAAAATCGCTATAAGATAGCATTTCTGATAAATTTTCTCTTGATGAGAATAATTTTATTTTTTGTTTAAATGTTGCTATAATACCCTGTTTTGTTTCATCCGCAGTGAAAACAGTACCCGAGGCATTAATGTATGCAGGTTTAGATGGATCTTTGGCATTAAAGTACTCTTTTATATAGTTATTGTTTGGACCGCCAAATCTTTCTTCACCTAAGCTACTCATTAAGTTTATACTATTTAAATTTACTTGAGCTGGTGATGCATCTTCAAATAATCCTAATGCAAGACCTGTAAAATAGTCCGCTGCTGTTTTTTCCCAGAATGGATCGCCGCTACTTTTTTCTTCATATAATATATTTAATGCTAAGTCATCAAGTAACTCTATGGCCTTATCTGTATTGCCATCTTTATATAATTGGTAAGGTAGACTCATGGGATTCCATGCATTTCCATGTTGTGGATCCCTAAAATTTAATGTAACTATATTATAGCCTTCATCTTTTAGTAATGATGCTGTCTCTTCATATAACTCGCCTTTAGGGTCTGTTAATATCATTGATTCATTGTGCTTAGCTAATAATTTTATCATTGGTTTAGCTACTATTACGGTTTTACCTGAACCAGTAGCACCCATAACTAACCAGTGGTCTTCACCATTATCAACCCACATTTTACCTTTTTTACTATATAAGGCTATACCAGCTGCGGGTATTGTCTGATCTTTAATGTTTACTACTTCAAGACCTTTTTTAAATTCAGCATCAGTTGCCCATCTTGAATAACCTTTTTCTTTCTTTGAACCTATACTAAAACCAAAGCCCTTTTCACGATCAAAAATATATGATTTAACCGCTAGAAAAAGTCCTACTAGAGATGCTATAAATAAGAATAATGTCATACCTATGTATCTAGAAGTAAAGGCTTTAAATGGTAAAAATCCATAAAACTTATTAGTTGAAGCTAAACTACTTACATTTAGCACTCCTATTGCACATAAATATAATAGAAATACGCAAAAAATTATAAATATAATTAAATCTTTCTTTTCTACTTTTATCTTCATATAAAAATCTTTCCTTCCAATTAACTACCAATATTATAGCATTAATAATTTGAATTGTAAATAAGTTTAATATAAAAGAAAAGGCATTCCTTAAAAGATGGTCCTGCCTTTCTTTGAGTATTTATTTTTTAACTTTTTAAATATATATCTACTTTATAATTCATAATAGATTCTTCACTAAATACAAACTTGTTACCATTTTTATCAATAACTGAATATACTCTATTATTCTTTATTTTTTCCATTAAACATTTATCTGCTGAAGTTGATATTTGGTTGATATTACTATTCATATATTGCTTATAAGAATCAATGGTATCAAATTCAGCCTGTTTCTTCATACTATCACTAAGTAATGAATATGACGAAGTTATATTAGTTCTTACTTTTTCTATATAATCAGATAAGTATAAAGAACATATCTCCTCTTTGGTAACTATACTAGGACTATTTACTTTATTATAATCATTACTATTGATACTTATTTTTTTTATTTTATTAATTATTTTTGTATAATCTGTTTTATTGTCAATTGGATAAAATGATACAGTTAAATTGTTTAAATCCTTTAATATTATTATTTGAAAACTATCATCAATTTCTTTAGTACTATCATAATTATTCTGAATAATACTTCCTTTTAAGTAATAAATATAATTATTCCTAACATTTACTGAAGTTATTGTATTTGCCTTTGCTGATGTATTTATTGGATATGTTATTATTTTATCTAATACATTGTCTATGGTTATTTCATTACTTGATATATAATCTTCATCTAGTAAAGAATAGATAGCTTCTTTATTATTACTACTAGCATAGTTAACGTATTTATTTACACTGCTAACTATTGAAAAATAATCATTATATTCACTTACCGCTGCTAGTTTATCACTATTACTTTTTATATTTAATATTAAAACAATTGCTAGTGGTATTACGCAAACAAGTATTACTACAATTAGTGTTTTTATATCATCTTTTTTCATATGTATCACCTTTTATTTACAACCATTTTTTACATAGTTAACGAATTCACTGCTACTTTCTCCTCTTTTAGTACAAGTATTTTTTGTATCATTAGGTCTTTCAAAATTATAGCAAAAATCATATGTTAGATCTTTACTTGATGATGTTCCTTCGGAAACTCCTTTATAAAGTGTTGGATAGTTATTTTCTAGTTCATATAACAAGAAACCTACTTGTCCACCTATTGTATCGTAGTTATTAGGAAAAGTTGTCTTCAGATTATTCCATCTTTCATTATGCCATTGACATAATCCATAACTGGTTGGTACACCATTTTCATAATCACCATATGCGTTATAATCAAATGAACTTTCATGATTGATATTAGTCATTAATGCAATTATTCCATTTTCTGATATTCCATTTGCTCTTAATGTTAAGCAAACACTTTGCTTATTAGAATCACCATCAACAGAACCACCATATTTGCCCTTTGGTCTAGGATTAGTTGCAGATATATAGTTGCTTGGATCAACATAACTACCATTGACCATAACTCCAAAATGTAGATGTGCACCTGTCGAAGAACCACTATTTCCTATTTTTCCAATAACTTGACCTTGTTTTACTTTATCTCCTGATCGAACTGTAATACTATTCTTAGCCATATGGGCATACACTGTATAAGTACCATCAGCATGAAGAATTTTAACGAAGTTTCCAAAGCCACCGCCATCAGTATTTCCGTAATAACCATTGTCGTTATATTGTACATCACTATCGGATGTTGGATATACAATTTCTCCTTCTTCAGCAGCAATTACATTTACTGTCCCTACTCCACCTGCTCCTGGAGATATATCTAGACCATTATGATTGCTTGTTCTAAAGCCATCATCGCCACCAAACTCTGATGTAATGGTGATACTTACAGGTTCACCATCAGCATATGTTACACCATTTTCAGTTCTTGTCTCTGAACTTCCTACTGGCCACCAATATGTATTTTTTTCTTTTATCTTAGAATAATCATTATATGCATATGAATTTCCTGAACTACCACCAATTTCTAGATTATCTATCCAAAGTGGTGATGTTAATATTACAATAAATATTACTGGAAAAAAAGCAATTAATGTTGCTATACCAATTATAACTACCTTTTGTTTAATACTTAAACCTTTCCATTTTTTTAATAAAACTTTCCACATTAATATCACCACCTAATGGAGAGTATTATAATCCTCCACCTGAGCCAAATGACTCTAATTCATCTTCTGTTACTATTGCGTTTATTTGCATTCTTCTATTACCACATACAAATAATGCTTCACCTTGGCTAAATCTCTTTATACCTTCTTTTTCATTTTCATTTAAATCTATTAACATTGATAAGTCTTCAACTGATTGTTTCTTTAATCCCATAACTAAATAATATGAAGAGTTATCAAATATTGCCTTACCATGCATTAATATTCCATCTGCTACAAAGTCTGATGGTTGCTGAGTAATTATTATTGTTCCTGTATTGTATTTTCTTGCTCTTCTTTGAACTTGGGCTAAGAATTCTGCTCCTAGTTCATTTTTAGCTCCTAATAATACGTGTGCTTCATCTACTGATAGTACTGTATTTTTATTTGGGTCTAAGCATAGTCCCCAAGCAAACTTAAGTACATTAAATAATAGTGCATTTCTTATGTTAACATCTGAATTCATTAATTCTTTTATATTGAATACTAGAAAATCACTATCAGTATTTATTGAAGTATGACCATTAAAGTAATATTGTAATTCTCTTACAAATGGTCTTAATTTTAATTCTAGTCTTTCCATAACATCTCTTTCATGAGTTTTCTCAGTCATTGATGTTAATTTACTTGTTACTGTTACATATACATCACTAAATGTTGGAAATTGATTTGAAGTAAATTTAGTAAAATCTGAAGTAAAGGTTATGCCGAATCTAGCATATGTATCTTGCACTACCTCACTAAATAGTGTTAATACATCATCTTCAATATCTGGAGCATAATACTTCATGAATGCTTTTAATGATTGTAAAGTTTTATTAAGTACAGTGTAACCTAATCCTGACCTTATTTCATTTTCATCAGCATCCATTATTATTTCAAGTGGATTTACCATTCCGTATTCTCCACCCTTACCTAAGTCTACTACATCGCCACCATACATTTTTGTCATTTCACTTATTTCGCCTTCAGGGTCTACTGCTACTATTTGATAGCCATTTCTTATATGACTACGAAGTATTAATTTAGCTGCTGTTGATTTACCTGATCCTGAAGTACCTAATATAATCATGTTGGCATTATTTCTATTGCTTTCTTTTCTTATTTGATATAAGAACTGATTAAATAGTACAACACCACCAGAGAAATCCACTCCAAGAAGTGTTGATAATCCATCATCTTTGATGCTATCAAAGATGAATGGATACATTGCTGCCATTGTTGGAGATGGCATTGGCGTACCAATTCTACTTTCTATTATTTGTTTGTCAAATATAGGAAGGATAGATTTCAATACTCTTTCTTGTTCAAATCTAAGAGGTATAGCTCTCATTTCCATAGCATCAAGATAATTCTTAATACTAACTTTCTTATTTTCTAATTCTTCTCTAGTATCAGCAGTAATCATTATATGCATTTGAAAATCAAATGTTTTTGCTTGTGAAGCAGTAAACTGCTGAATAAAATATTCTAATGAATCAACGTCTTGTCTTATTCTTTCCTGTATTGTTCTATCTTTTTCTTGCTGGTATTTACTTTTTAGATCTGATATTTCTTTATTTAGCATTTTGGCTAGTACTGAAAATGGTAATGGAATGTGCTTAATAACCATTTTTACACCAGACATATTTGTTAAATTGGATAAATATCCTGGGCCAATTAATCTAGGATATGATATTACTGTTAATATAGTAGCATATCTATCACTGATAACAAAATCAGCAGGATTAAATTGTAATCCTTTCGGAGCTAGTTCACTTTTAAAATTCATTATGAAATCACCGTCCCAAAATTAGTTGTCATTCCACTATTAAGGAAATTATCAAGTATTATTCTTAAATCATCATTAGATACTTGTTTAGACTCTAAACCTGCATTAGCAAGTCCAGTAATTAGAGTTCTAAGTCTTTTTTGTATCAAATCGTCATTCTTTTCTTTAAATAATATATAGTACTCAGTATCAGTAATATTATTATTCATAAAATCATTGGCCTTATCTATATCTTGATTGATTAACTTTCTAACTGCTGGATTCGGAGTTTGATTATATAATAACTGTAATCTAGCAAGATAGTTATTTAGATCTACTGGTCTATCTGCTGATATTAACCAAAATTCAAAATCTATTGTATTATAGAAATTCTTTAAAGCAATTATAGTATTATCTTGTGTACCTTGATCCAAGATAAAGATATTTCTTGGCTTTATTTTTACCCCTGTTACTTTTAGTTTGTTATCAAGTATTATTGCTCCATTAGCAATACTTTTAATTGGTAACCAATCTTCAGTATACTTTGAACTATTTTTTGTCGTCGCCGAATTTTTCATAGAAACACCAACCTCTCCATATATAATTTCTTCTTTCTGTAAAAAATCTAAATACACTTTGTATAGCACATAAAACATTATGATAATTTGGTATTGGCACTACCAGTAGGCCAGTTACTCCTACTGGTAGACATGATATCAATATCATTACAGTATCACTTGAATCAACAAATACTAATAATAATAAAGTTACCACCATTCCTGTACCAAACATAATTAAATCAAATGGTCTAAATATATTAAATATCAATGTACCTCTTTTAGCATTAGCCGGTACTAAATATCCATTCACTATGTATCACACTCCTTTTTATCAATAATAATTCGAACCATCAAACTCGTCATTATCATTACTATTATTTTTATTTTGACTATTATCATTATAATAATTTGGGTTTACATACGGATTATCATCATCGCTATCTCCTCTAGATGTTGTATCTGCGGTAAATTGACTGTGTCCCGTTTCGTATGGGTTCCCATCATCACTACCATTTGTTACATTACTGCTTCTTCTGGATGTTGCATCTGTGGCAAATTGACTATGTCCTGTTTCATATGGATTGCCATCATCACTGCCATTTGTTATATTTTCAAATGTGGAATTTCTAATGTTGGGGGTTGAGTTTTGTAGATTTTGTCCCACACTATTTTCTCCATTACCCTGATTGTTGCTACCACTAGGTTTAGCACCTGCCGGATGTAGCGATTTGTACATGCTGATTTGATCTTCTCTTCTCGCATCAGCACCATATCTCTTTCTCATGTTGTCGTGAGTTTTTTGAGCGTCACTAAGAGCCTTAGCAGCAGCATTCTTTCTTTCGACTGCTCTTTTTATTTCATCAGAATCCCCACTTGCTCTAGCAATTTCGTATGCCTCATCTGCTGCCTTATTCTCATCTTTAGCCTTTTTCAATTCAAGATAACTATTCTTGAACTCTTCGTTTTTAAATGCACTTGCAATGTTATCACTACCATATTTATCATATAAGTGTTTTCCTGGCTTTTCTAGTTCTTTAATTTCTGCGGCGTTCTTTCTATCTTCTTTCCATCTATCATAATTAGTTTTTAATTTCCCACCAGTCTTGTTCCATATTGCATTTCCCGCGGCTTTACCAGTATGACTCCATGCAAAATTTCCTGCTTTTTTACCTAGATTACCTGCATAGCCTAATACTTTGTTGGCTGCTCCACCTAATAGCGGTACATCAGCAAATGTTTTCTTTAATCCTTTAACGCCAAAGCCAAGGGTTGCTGCTCCACCGCCCATATTTGGAAATAAATCCTTTAATAGATCTGGAACCCTTTTACCAAACATTAATAATCCTATAATTAAAAATATTTTTACCCATATATATGTTCCATCACTTTGACTAATTCCTGTACTATCGAATAGTGCTACATCATCATTCATAATAGTTAGCACTAAGTTTGATAAGGTAACAATAAAATATATTATTGCAAGTCTCACAAATAAATCTAGATATGTTGTAGTGCATTGTTTTATCCAATTTTTGAATGCACCCTCCGGATCTGATATGTATGATAGTATAGGAATTGGTGCAATCAATTGTAGATAAGCTAACTGAAATACACGCACTGATACACTAATACAATAAGTAATTAATATCCATATTACCGCCAAAGCTACAATTGGAGAAAACAAAAAGTCCCATGATATTACATAATGTCCATTTTTTCTTAATGTTAAATAGTATGTCATGCTGTTGAAGTCTTTAATACTTCCGTCTTTTAAACTTTGCTTTATAGTCTCATAATTTCTTTTATATAGAAATACATCCATATCACTTCCATCTAAATCTTTATACTCATATCCACCATCTAATTCACCAGGATTGGTTTCCCTAAAAAAGCAAAAATACAAATCTACTGCTAGCGTTCTTCCAAAATTTTCAACATTAATACTTTCATCATCCGGAGAAATCATTCTATATATTATGTTATTTCCTTCTGTTCCAACAATTGTATTTTGTAATTTAAATGCAAGTTTAAATAAACTAGGAGTTATTCCAAGCAATACAATTGACATTACACATCTCATTATTATATTTCCAAAGCCATTTTTTTTATCGGTCAATTTTTCAGGATCCACTAGAGATTGTATCAATGAAAATGACAATTTAAATATCATAAAAAGTCCAAGAATCATTCCAACTCTAGTATATATTTTTTGAATATAAGTTGAATTTAATATTTGCGCTCTAGCTAAAATCATAAATAAATTATATATGCTGATTATAAAACTATATAGTTGTGCTGATATCCATCCAAAAAATGTCCTTATTGCTTGTTCAATAATAAGTCCAATGTTATCAAATATTCCCAATTGATAAATCATACTAATAACCTCCTAAAATAATCCACAGCCGTTTGGAGAAATAAATGGCCAAACCTTGTTAGCAATATTCAACAGTAAATTAACAATTGTCGGTGTAAAAAAGAATAATACTGCTATAACTAATCTTTTTATAAATGTTTTTTGTGACTTTTTCATTCCATCTTCATCATTAGAAAACATTGCTTTTGTAAAATCTATTATTCCGAATATAATTAATATTATTGGAACTGCTATTTTAATTATGGCTGCAAATTTTTCAATTTCACCTTTTATTTCTTCACCTATTAATGTTTCACAATCTCTAACTAAACTCACGCCAAGGCCTTCAACTAATTTTGTATATTTATTAACAATCTCCGTTTCATTTGATGGAATTAAGTTATTATTTTTTAAATATAAAGCTGCTTTTGCAAGTTCTTTTGTATATTCTTTTGTTTTGTCATTAACGTTAAAAACATTAATGTCGCTATTATTGTTACTAAGTATATTTATCTGCTTTAATAGTGAATCATCTAATACTGACTCAACGATAGTGTTATTAACACCATTATATTCTTTCAATGTGTTTTTGCCAAACATAGAGCAATAAAAGCCACTTTTTAACGATGCTGCCGCATCAGTTGTTGACTTTTCTTCACAATTTGCATTGAAATATACAAATTTATTTTCTTGATTATTTAATGCACTATTTAAATCTTCATAAGCAGCATTTAAATCTTCAATCATTTTTGTTGAATTATATGTACTAGAGAAAGTATACCCTTTTCCGCTATCACTTGCTTCATTTATTTCTTTTGCTGTCCTAATAAGTTCTTGATATGAACCCTTTTCACTAAATTTTTTTATTTTTTCTATTTTTAAAGATGTAGATGCATTGTTTTCACCAAACCACTTTTCAACAAATGCCCATTGCTTATTTCCATACAATATTGGGTTATTGTCATTTTCTATCAATTTATATATGGATCTTTCGGTATTTCCTGTATTTACTAATAATGCGTTTTTATTTTCATCTATTTTAAAATAATTTCTTCCTAATTTTGATAGACGAACCAATTGTGTTGCCATTGCTTGATCTACATAACCGCTATCATTATAGTAGGCGGCATCCGGACCAAAAACATCTAAGGAACTTCCAGTATTATCCTTCTTTAAAATCCAATTATCGCTTGAAAAAATTAAATTAAAATTTTCTAATAATTCTTGAACTGACTCGTTACTTGTATACACAAAGCCATATTCACCATTAATGTTATATGCTTCGATCATAACATATTTTTCTGCTTCGCTTTCTCCATAGTAGTATATTGCTAATTTGCTTTCATTTAATGTTTCAACCGCATATGGTGTTGAAACACCTTGCATTACAATAAAATCACTTTTTGTTGGTTGTAAAAAGCAAGTATTAAAGCCGGTTGTTTTATACATTGCATTCGGACAAACTCCGTTTGCTAATTGATCAATAGAAATCAAGTTTTCATTGGAGTCACATTCTGGAAATTTTCCCCCTCTACTGTGTTCATCGCTATACCAGCATACTGAACTATCATCCTCGCCACTGTGTGATGTATTTAAAAGAAATGTTGGCCCTTGAACTGAAAAAAAATCATTTCCAACATATGCAACATGTCTAGTACCAATGCTTTTACGACTGATTGTATTTATTGTAGCAATAGTATTATATTTCTTAAACTTATTGTTGCCATCATAGTATGAATTGTGGTACATTTCACCATCTGCGGTTGCAGTACACTGCATCCACATAACTACAGCATTTGCTCTGCTTGTAAATAGTATTGTTGATACCAGTATTGTTATGATTGTTAATAATATTTTTTTATTTTTATTCATTTATAATCGACTCCTTCAAAAAGTTAATTTATCACATTTAAATTATAGCATACTAATTAGAAAAAAGAAATCATTTTTTGATTTCTTTTTTTGTTTTTTTGTTTGTTGGGTAATTATTTTCTATTTTAGAAAATAATTCTAAGAATTTTCTGCTTTCTTTTAAATATTCTTTAGTAGCACTATTATTCATTCTGTTAGAAAATGCATCATATAAAAATATATTTACTTTATTGTATAAATTATTTATCATGTTTGCTTTTTCAATTATTGTTCTATCTCTACGTGTTTTTGTTATTGTATCTAAGTCTAAAATGAATTCTTTTACTTTCATTTCATCTTGGTATCTAGATAATTCTTTTATCAAACCTTCGAGATCACCATGAAAATACATGTTAATCATCTTGTCTCTTCCTACAATTAGTTCTACTAATTCTGCTACTGCTCTTTGATATTTATATCCAGTATCTTTACCATTAACAATTAATTTTTTATCAACAACATACCTATTTGATAATACTTCTGTATATCCTTCGTTTAAACCAATACCAACAACTGACATAAATGGCTTGATATAGTACTGACAAAATCCAGTTATAATTTTTCTACCATCTTCGAAACTTGATGCTGCATGTATTAATTCATGGCTTATTACTTTCTAAAATAATTTTTTACCCTCTATGTAGTTGCTTATATTTAATTTAGTAAGAACATAGTTTTCTTTTATACTATGGTTTAATGGGTCATAAGATCCACCTGCTCCTCTAAAACATAAATTTAAACTATTTATCCAATTTGAATTTACTTTTATACTTTCTATGTTTCTTTTAATTATTTGCATGCTTTCATTTGAAACAATTGGTTCAAATGAAGTATAAATTTTATTTATTATTTCTTGCGTTTCTTCTGTTATATTAGGATTATAAGTTTTTTTCTTACTGTTTTATACATTTCTGGCTTTTCTAATACTTTATAATCCTTAAAAGAACCATTTTTTAATAATTTATTTTTATATTTTTATGTGTTAATATTCCTGCTAATAAAACTATTCCACCTTCTATTATCATATTTTCCCCCTATAATATTAAAGGTTCAGCTTTGACTGAACCTTTAATTATTTTCCTCTTATTTTGCTCCAACAAGCTGTCCAACCATCAAGAGTGCTTTCATCTACATCTTTAAGTCCAAGTCCAGAAACCATATTTAATACAAATGTAACCATCCATACTACTGCAAATACGCCAACTGCATATAAGAATCTTTTTCCAAATGCTTTTGTGGCTTTCTTTACTTCATCTTCCTTGCTTGCTATTACGGCTTTTCCTAAATCAAGCATTCCTAATACTATTAGTAATATTGGAACACCAACCATAATGGCATTTACTAAATATCCAAGTAAATTCCATATCGGATCTAAGCTTTCATTTGTACATATATCCAATAGATACATAATTATCCCTCCTAATACGACTATATATATTACAATAAAAATGATTTTTTGTCAACTGTATCAAAAAAAACAAATGTATGTTTTTTACACGCATTTGTTTACATTCACTTTTAGCATTATGAATTAGCTCTTTTTTAAGGTGCTATAATGACATCCACCATCATCTGGTTTGCCACTATTAGACTCGTTACCATTTGCTTTTATACAAGCCCAGCATCCTTGCCAACTACTTGTTGCAGCATCATCGACATCCTTAATTCCAAGATCTGCAACTAGTGAAAATACTGTTGTAACTATCCATACTACAGCAAATACGCCAACTGCATATAAGAATCTTTTCCCAAATGCTTTTGTGGCTTTCTTTACTTCATCTTCCTTACTTGCTATTACGGCTTTTCCTAAGTCAATCATTCCAAATACTATCAACAATATTGGAATTCCAATCCAAATTGCATGGACAATGTATCCAACCAATCTCATTACTGGCTCTAAATTCTCATTACATGTTGCTAAAATGTACATTTTTTCTTCCTCCTTACTTATAATTATATATTACAATAAAAATAAGTAATTGTCAATTATTTGACAATTACTTATTAATTATTTTTTTCTTTTATTAGCTTTTTAGCATTACTCTTTTTTATTTCTTGATGTTTTTTGAAACTATTTTAGATGAATAATAATGTTTCATTTTCTGGCAATTTTATCCAATTATATCCTTATAACATCACACAATAAACATCTTTTAATAATAATGTACTAAGTACTATTATTAATAGTGTTTTAAAATTAAGTAAAAACATTAATGCCAATAATGGTATGCATCTTATTAAATTACTGGTATGAATGACATCAGCATAATATAGATATTTTTTAAACTTTCCTAGTACATTTACTTCATTTTTTTTGTATATGATAATTTATATTTTTTCCTTTATCTTTTATTCTTTATTTTTTTCTATTTCTTTTAAATGCTTCTATATAATCTTCGCTGCGTCTTAGTTCTTCATTAATAATATTTACTCTTACAGAAGCAGCCTTTTTTAAATTATCTATTGCAAATGAATAAGCTTCAATCTCAACTGGAGTGAGTTCTTTTAAAATTTCCGCTATTCTATTAGGCGAAAGTTCATATTCACTATAAAGTTTGTTAATTCTAAGTTTTAAATTTCCACCTTTATTTAAAAGAATTTCTTCAAAGCCATATTGACCATCTGATGTTCCTATTTTTATATATTCTTCTCCAGTAATAATATCGTAGTATTTACTAGTATCAGTATCATTTTCAATAATAGTTGGTATAATCTTTGATTTTACAAGCCTACCAGAAAAACTTTTGCGCTTTTCTATTAAAATTTGACCGTCGTGAATACTATTCACATATATTTTAAAACCATTATATGTTAAATTATAATTATCAAATATTTCAGCATATCCATTGTTAAGATATTCTGTTCTATAATATTTTTTCATATTCTCTTTCCTTCCCTTAAATTGTCTACTATTTTATATAAAATAGTAATATTTGTCAAGTATTTTATTACTTTATGAAATTAAATATAAATAAAAAACGCTTATACTGCGTTTATCTTATAAGTAAATTACTTTATTTCTTTTTGAATATATCGAAGATACTCTTTTTAGGAGGTTCTTCTGTTTCTTCTTGTACCTTAATATATCCTAATTTTTCTAGAAGTGGTAAGATATATTTGCTTACATCTTCTTTATCATTTAGTGGTGGCATATTATAGAATACTTTTAAATCAGATTCTACTTCAAAATTAGCTATATCACTATTATTTAGTAAGCTCTTATTTAATACTATATTTTTGCCTTTTAATTCACCAAATATCTTAGGATTAATTAGTGATAATTTATTTAACTTAATAGTACTTGGCTCTATTAAATACAACACATCAGTGCATACATGCTCTTTATTAGTTCTATCTAAATCTATTACAAAAGTATTTATGCTACTATATTTATTTATTGTATCCTCTAGAGAATCTTCTTTTACTGATAAACAGTCTTTATCATGAAAGTATGTTAAATCTCTCTTATTTAATTCTATTGCCATAGTACTATAATAGTCACTTAATACTTTTTTTAGTAGATATACTAATGTTGTAGCTCCTGCTGAATCAGTTATATTCTTTACTCCAAGTATCTTTTTAGTAGACAAACTGAGAGAAGCATTTGGTGTTTCTTCTACTGTACTTTCTATATTTTGATAGTGGGCTACATCTCTATAAATATTAGGATTAGTATATAGATACATTAGATCATTTTGATCTTTAGTAAAATTATATATACCCATACTTACTAATTTAGATAGAAAAACATTTGAATCACTTATTTGATCATCTTTATCAAGTAATAATATTACTTTATCCATATTAATACTCATTGATAATTTTTGTAAGTTATTTAAATCTTTATAATCTTTAATAGCTGTTATATCTAAAAACATTTTATTGAAGAAATAATTTCCGAAAGTAGATATTATTTCGTCTACTTCGTAGATTCCCTCTAATTTCTTAGATACTTCTATATTTAATGTATTTAGTATGTCACTATATTTGTTGGCTATTACTGTATCCATTATCTATTTATCCTTTCTATTTTACGAGTTTCACCTGTTATTGGAACATTGAAGTTTAATTTAAAGAATGGAAGATTAATATTTATATATGTTGTTACTTTATAATACTTACTTGTTACACCATCATTTGTTGGTCCTGATGTTTCTTCAATGCAGTAACCTCTATCATAACAATGTACATTATCAGTATTACTATTTTTTATGTCTGCTAAATTTACATAATAGCTAACTGTGTTTAAGTATGTATTAATACTTCCAATTACAGATCCTTCTTTGGTATCTGTATAATCTGAATCATTTATTCCTTCGTTCTGCTCTATGATATCTATTATTCTATTTTTAACTCTAAAGGCTTTAGCATAGTTTAAGGCTACCGCTATAAAAGCTATATAGATGGCTAAAAATATTAACATTAACTTTATTGTAAAAATTCCACCAAATGCCTCTCTCATTTATATCACCTACTTTAATATTCTTAAATTATTCACATCTGCTTCCATTCCAAGTTTGTCCTTCAGGACATACGTTGTCAGCATTTCCACCAAATGCATTATTGATAGTTTCAGTTATTTTTGGCCACATAAGTGCTAAAATACCACCAATTACTGCTACTGCTACAATAACTATTACTGTCATTGATACTTCACCTGTTGCTTCTTTCATCACTTTTCACCTTCTTTCATATATTATTTTTTTATTCTTTTCTATATATTTCTAATCTTTAGAAACTCATTATCATAAAGATTGAAATCAGTAGTAATCCAAGAGATCCAAAACCTGTTACACACATCATAATCATGGTTTTTCTCTCCATAGTATCAAGTCTAGCCTGATACTTCATTTCTCTTGATTTTGCTTGAAGAGATGATACTGATTTAGAGAAGGATACTAATTGTTGATGTTTCTTTTCTTGTTCTCCTAGTCCTAATCTATATAATAATCTCATCATTCTCATTGAATCTCTTACTGGATATTCTTTAGCAAAATCCATATATGGATCTATTGAAGAATCTCCAGCCTCTATTCTTGCTACTAGTCTTTTTAATCCTGGTTTAAATACTTCAGGGGCATCATCTATACTTTTAGCTAAAGCTACTGGTACTGTATAGTGATGAACTAGTACTTCTAAACTTTTTAAGTAATATGGTAATAAGGAATCTATATAATTTAGATGTTTTTTATACCAACTTCTAAGAGAAGTATATTGCTGTTTATATACTAGATATCCTACTACAATAGCGGCTATTACTGTTAAGTAACTCATTTGTGATAGGAATAAGAATATTAATGCAGCTGCAACAATAACGCCGTTTCTTATTCTTTTCATGAATACTTCATTTGGGTCATATACTCTATCTCCATATTTAGCTATTAATAGAAAGTCATAATCCTTTTCTTTTAACAAATTACATAGTTTGTTATTATTACCAAAGATACTATCTTTATTTATTTTTCCATTTACCATAAATATATATATTACTATTATGGCTATTATTAGCATTTCTATATACATTATTCGGCACCTACATTCTCGTTATAATATTTTTCTCCTGATAGAAGAAAATAACTATTTATTAAGACAATACCATGTATTAGTATTCGAATTAATGTATTATCAATCATAGATATATATGTTTCTTGTCCTATTAATATTTGAATAAGGGCTACCATTCCATATAGAGCTACTCCAAAGGTTAGAAATTGTTTATGGAAGTTTGCTCTATCTGTTCTATCTCGATATACACCTTCTACTAAGATGTCTATATCTGATAACATATTTTCAAATGTTTCTGCTGTATCCTTGGCACCCTCTTTAGTTACTTGTAGAAATAACTGATGCATATTTTTTACCATATAGTATGGATATTTGGTATCCATATATTTTATTGAATCATAGACATCACCTTTTTCATAAGATAGTGCTATCATTGTTTTTACATCAGATAAAAGTGGTTCTTCAAGTATTCCTGATTCTACTACTCCCTCTAGTGATTTTACAAAGGCCTGAGTAGTAGCAAATTCCATTATGGTATTGGTGCAATATACTTGTACTTGTTCAAATATATATTCACTATATTGTCTTTTGCATCTTAAATATGTTATGTATGGTATAAATGATACCGCTACTATGATATATACTAATGATATCAAGATGTTATAGAAGTACAAATAACTTATGCCACCTGCTAATCCAGCAAAGGCTATTAGTTGAAATAGGTATTGTCTTGGAGTATACTCTAGTCCTAGTTCTTTTACCTTTTCTCTCATTATTTTAAATGAGTATGGTTCTATTTTTTTATATGTATTTATAGCCTGCTGCGAGATAAACTTATATACTGATTCTCCCTGCTTAGTACGATAAGATACTATAAATATTATTATTAAACCTATTAGGATGATTTCCACTTCTATCACCACCTTAACTTATATTTTGATCACTATTTATACTTGCTACATTTATACTTGTTGGTGCACTAGGTGCTGAAGCATAAATATTTGGTATATTATTAGGAGGAGTTACCACATTACTAGTATTCATGGTACTTACCATATTATTATTTGGCGTACTTGTTACTGGATTATTGATAGCTGGAGTATTATAAATTGTATTTTGTACTCCAGTATATAGACTATGGTCTACTACGAACTCTCCTACCTTATCTTTATTTATTATATCATTATTTTCGCTACTAGTAAACTCTTCTTTTACTAAAATATCTGGAGGCATTATTACCCCTTGACTTTCTAGATATGAAAGTAAGTATTTGGATGGATTAGCAGTTGTTTCTTTTCCATCTGGAGTCTTTTTATATAGTATTTTATATTCTGCCTTATTATCGTCTGTAACATAGAATTCTACTACCTCTGATACTTCTCTATGAAAGGCATTATATTTAGTACTATAATATCCTTTTATGTGTACTCCTAATTGTACATATCTATGAATTGTTTTTAAAAACTGATCTATATCTTGGTTTGTTTCTAGTAGGCTATACATTCTACTTGGAATTGATTCTGCTTTATCAGCATGAATTGTTGATAAAATATTATGTCCAGAAGATATTGAGTTTCTAACAGCCATTACTGCTTCAGCACTTCTTACTTCGGATAGTAATATCCATCTTGGGTTCTGTCTCATGCAAGTAACTAATACATCTGAATATGATGCTATATTATTTGTTTTCATGGCTACAATATCTCTATGTGGAAATATTTTATCTAAGTGTAACTCTAATGTATCTTCGATTGTTATTATCTTTTCATTTTCTTTGGTATGGGCTGCTAGATATTTTATGAACTCTGTTTTACCACTACCAGTTTCACCACTTACCATAATGTTACAATGTCCTTCAACGCATTTAAGTAGAAAATCATGAATATTTAGTCTTATGTAATCTTCTGCGATTATTTTATCTTTTTGTAATCTTATTTTAGCAGGTGTCTTTCTTATTAATACTGCTATACCATTTCTAGCTATGGAATCATGTACAAAGTTCATTCTTAACTCTGCTGATTCGGCATCAAGAAAGGGATTAGCCATATTAAACGACTTGCCCATTGAATTAGCACACTGAAAGGCTATTTTTTCCATTAGAGCATTATCTATTCCAGTATTTTCTACTCTATATACGCCTTTAGATAATGACTTTAGCCATACTTGACCACCATTATCGTAAGATATATCGGTTATATCGTCATTATCAAGAAATTGTTTTAATGGACCAAAATCTATTTGATTAAATTGATTGTCCATGTTACACCTCCTTATTAGTTATTGTTTGTATTAGTTGTATCTTCAGTTACATTATCACTTACTTGTGGTAAATCGTCTACTGATACAAATGCTGTTTTAGAATTTATGAATTCTTCTATTTGAAGACTGCTTACTGTTACTTTTTGGTCTTCAGATAATGTTGCAGTATTTGGTATTAATAATAATTCTACATCATAGTCTGTTAGATATAATGCTTTTCTTAATAATAGGTGTGTTTCTTCTGGTACTGCAAATAGCATATATGCAGGAGTTCTAGCTTCATCACTATTTTCAAATACATGTCTACCTGATGAATCTTTAACATCTAGTACTTCAATATTACTGATGAATTTACCAAACATTACTTCTCCATCGTCATTTAATGATTTGTAATAGATATTGATATGACTACCTGGAGCCATTGAGTTAGCGTATGTAGTTGCTATTGTTACTGGATAGTTTATTACAGTATATCCTTCTGGTACTCCTGAAAAAGCTGAATCCGGTAAGTCTTTTTCGTCTACCACTAAATCTGTATAGAATAAACTTCCTTTAGCTATCATAGTATTATAATTAGAATATTTTCCTACGATACTTTTGGCTGTGGTATAGTACTTACTAGTATTAAGTAGTTCTATAGGAACATTTCTAATCTCTATCATATCGTCTGTTATGTATGTTCTTGGTTGTATTGTTTGTTTAGCAACAGGTACTGCTACTAATTCTGTTTTAGAATTTATTCTATAATTATAACCAATATATAATATTACTAAACATAATATTACCCCTAGTATGGTAACGGTATTTTTGTTACCAAAAAATTTTTTCATTGATGCTTTTAAATTATTCATATTATTTTCCTCCTTTATTTAAATAATTTTTTTATTTTGCATACTCATATTCATTATAATTCCATGTTATTTCTAATTTTAACACTGTTGTTCCTGGACTTCCTGTTCCTGTCCATTCTATCCAATATTTTGATTCTTCACATTCTTCAGTAGTTAAACATATTCTTCCTTTTATGCTAGTTACTGTAATATTTTTTTGGATGTTATTTATATTCGTAATATTATTACTAGCATCAAAGTTAGTTTGTTCATTGCTACTTCTAGTCCAATCTATATCTCTATTTAATAGAGCATATAACAGTTCTCCTTCTTCTGTTACATTTCCTTTGTTTGAAGCCTTGGATATTTTAACATCATAAACGTTGCTATGATTTAGTTCATCGGGTAAATTGATTGGCTCTTTTACTGAATAGTTACCAGAACTACTATAAGGTACTGAGTAATAAATCTTGGTAAAGGCTTTATTTACTAAAGGTGTTCCATTTACATAACTTTCACCACTTTTAGATCCATCTTTACCATAATATTCTAATATTGCACTTAAAGTATTAGCAACATGATAATCGGATGTATCTTGATAAATCGTGTACTCTCCTATTCCAGTATTTATTGACACTGTTACCTTAGGTGGTTCTTCCATAATATCAAAATAATTTATTGTATAATTGCTACCTGCAAATACTGTTGATTCTGCAAATCTTCTAGTAAAGCTTTCTACAAATTTATCTTTAATTATTTTTAATTCTCCAGTTTCTCTATAATAATCCATATTGATGGCATCAATCATTGAGGCTTCAGTTACTTCCTTAAGTAGGTAATAATCATTTTCGTTATTTGTAGTTATATTTTGAAATAATATTATGATGGTTAAGCCAACTAATCCAAATACTATTAATCCAACACTAGTAAATGACCATTTCATGAATTACCACCTTCTTTGATATAATTTCTAAAGAAATCTTTATCTACTTCATTAAAGTAACTATGATTTTTATTATATTCTTTTATCTCACTTATTGTTTTATTATCTAGTTCAGTATAGTATTCTAGCTTTTTATATGAGTCTTCAAGTGTCTTTTTATCTTTATTTCCTTCAGTTATATACCAGGTATACCAATTAACTCCTGGGAATCTACTAGGAAATGGATTATTTAAATTTATTGGTCTATATGTAAATTTATATCTTACTTTACCATTTTCTTTTTCACCACTTGATGGTTCATATATTCTGTTAGTTACTTTTAATAAACAGCTTGTATCAATAGTCCAAGTGCCAAACCATACTTTATTTTTGTTTGTTGAATCTTTTTTTGCCTGCGTCTCAGATAATCTACTTAAGTTTTCTAATGTTACGTTTATGTTATACTTTTGTATATCTAATGGTATATAATATTTATTATTAATATTAGCATTATCATTAGATTCTGAATAACTCACTTTACCAGTTAGTTCTTTTAGATATGATTCTGGTAAAAAGAATGTACATGTTGTTATTAATTTATTGGCAGTAGTAAATGATCCTGACTGAGTACATTTTTTAACAAGTCTTGAACTATCTAATCCAGTTATTGTTAATGTTATATTTTCTTCAAAGTCTGATAATGATTTTAATTTGTTTTGCATTGCTTCATCAATATCTTTTCTTTGAGCAGTAGTTAGTACTTTGTTAGTCGCATAATTCCAGCTAACTTCATTATAATAGGTGATTCCATATTTTAACCAACCGCCATTATAACTATTGGCATTATAATTTTTATCTTCGTTTACCAAATTGGATTTAAATACATTTGATATATATCCTTTTTGTTCTATCTTCACTACTGCACTAGTTCCATTGTTTCTTACTGTTAGTTCATTACAAGTTGAAGACAAATTAGTCCAACTATTGCAACTCATTTTCTTGTTAGAGGCTGGCTCAGATACAGCACATTTTTTATCATTCTTTACATTAATTTTAAATGATGTGTTACCTGTAGGTATTACCCAAGAAGACCATGCAGCTTTTGGAGAGCTAGAACCTGGTGGGCAAATTTCTCTGATACCATCACTACCACTTATGCCAGCAGTTCCTATCAAGAATCTTCCTGGACCATATGTGTTATTTGGAAAACTGTTTTTTTGTGCTTCTAAATAACCATTTTGAAATCCAATACTATTGCTTTTTGATACTATGTTATAAGTGGAGTCCGCTGCTCCTATACAGTCTTTTATTTCTTTACCATTTTCTGTTTCTAGATTTTCGTTGCTTATCCAAGCAGTTGTTGCTATAAACTTTACTGTATTTGAAAAACTTGTTTTATCTATTTGGATATAATCGTTTCCGCTATTGCCTTTAAGTAAACCTTCTCTTATAAATAATGATTCATATGCAGAGGTGCTGTTTCCAGTCTTTTTTTGATAATCTTTATTGGTAGCGGCTATTTCAAAATAGACATCACTCTCTTCAGGGACATTAAGCCATTCTCCTTGACGAACGTTAAAGCTTATATCAAATCCTAAATCCTCATAGTAACAGTTACTACCATCTTTATTAGTATTACATTTGTTATCCCAAACTAATCCTACCGGAAATGTATATGTTGTTTCATTATATAATGTTTTAGCTTCATCTTTACTATTTAAATTGTAATACATTTGCTGATAAAAATTATATTTTTTCCCATTTACACTTTTTTGGCCTTCAATCTCTTTTGTCTCTATTATGGTCTTTCTACCATTTTTCAAATAATAAGCTCTAATAAATATTCTTTGACCACCATTTGTAGATGTACTATTATCTGAAAATGTTACATTAAGTATTTCATCAGTTTCATTACCATTACTATCCATTTTATTAACTGTTACAAAGTTGTGAGTTTGATGTAAGAAAGCCCATCCTTTAAAATTAATTGTACCATCTGGGGTTATTTTAAGATCGGTTACATCATATCTTAATTCTCCTACTACTGCATTTACTTTTCCTATCATTAATACGAACAATATGATAGCTACAAAGATGTATCTTTTTCTCATTCTAATACACCTCTTTTCTTTCTCTTATTAACAATAATTATAATTATCAATATTATTAATACTACTGCTAAAACGGATACTATATACAGTTGATATTTAGTTATAAGTGATATAGCTTTGTCTAATATTTCTGTAAAATAATTACCTTTTTTTGTATTATTATCTTCTGGCTTTATATCTTTTGTTTTTTTATATTCTTCTAGTTTTTTTACAAATGTTTCATAACTTGGCTGATATTCTAAGTATTTTGAACATAACGGAAATTCGTCGGTATTTATTCCTTCACACAATGGATCTAAAGAATATGAATTAAACTTTGGTAATTTAACACTTATATCACCTATCTTTTCCTGGCAACTATTTGAATATATTGAAAATCTATATTTACCAGTAGCAATTTTATTTATAATTATTTTATTATCTTTTACTTCTTTCCACTCTTCATTATAATCGTCTATTCTAATATACATATCAGTACTGATATTACTAAATGTTAAATCAAACATATAGTCTACAATTACACCATCATCATTGGCATTGCTTCCTAAATGTTTATATGTGACTTTTACTTTGCTTGCTTCCTCTTTTAATGTGTCAAGTTCTTCTTTTGTACAAGATGCTGATACTGGTAAAGTACTTAATAAAAGCATTAAAAATGTAAATATTATATAACTTATTTTTTTCATATTTAATGCTCCCTTCTCACTACCCTACTATATATATAATGATATCATTTTTTGAATTAAAAAAAAAGTAGTTTTTGCTTTTTTTTATAAAAAGTGATATTATTATATTGGTGATTATAAAATGAAAAAGAAAAATTATTTAATTATTGGTGGCATTATACTAATAATGGTTATCATTGGTGGTATTATTTGGTATAGCATACACATGGATAATAAAAACTTTATTAAGCTTAGTTATAATGATGTATTGGAAAAAGTGAATAATAAAGAAAGCTTTATACTATGTGTATCCGCTAGTGAATGTACTCATTGTAAGACTTATAAACCCAAATTAAAGAAAATATCTAATGATTATAATATTAAAATATATTATACTGATGTTGATAAGTTTAGCGATGAAGACTATGCTGAATTTAAGAATAAATTTAGTTTTGATGGTGGTACTCCTACAACTATATTCTTTAAAGATGGTGAAGAAAAAACTACTGCCACTAGAATTGAAGGAGATATATCAATAGAAAGAACTATAGATAAATTTAAAAAGAATGGCTTTATTAAATAAGTCATTCTTTTTCTAAGTAATCTTCTCCTTTAAATGGATCACTTCTTAGTAAGTTAGGAAACTTTTGCTGTCTTAAAGCTTCATAAGTTACTAATGCTACACAATTAGATAAATTCAAAGCTCTTATATTATCACTAGTTGGTATCCTATAACATCTATCTAAATTATTATGTAATATTTCTTTTGGGATGCCTGTGCTTTCTTTCCCAAAGATTAAATAGTAATTTTTATTCTTATCACTAAAATCTATTTCATCATATGCTTTTGTACCATATCTAGTAAAATAATAGTATTCTCCTTCATTATTATTTTTAAAATCTTCGTAATCTAGGTATCTTCTATATTCTACTTTATCTATATAATTTACTCCACTTCTTTTAATTCTTTTTTCATCTAGGACAAAACCTAATGGCTCTATTAAATGTAACTTACTATTGGTGCCTGCACAAGTTCGCATTATATTTCCAGTATTTTCTGGTATTTCTGGTTCGTATAAAACTATATTAATCATTATTTATTATTCCTTCTTCTATTAAGTATTCTTTTAATAATTTTATATTATAATTATTCTTTTTTACATCAAAGTAACTTATTATTTCACCATTTTTGTATATAATTATAGCTGGATAACTAATAGTTTTATTTTCTATCTTAAGTTTGTTTGTATCTTTATCTGTTAAATCTAAATAAAGTATTGTATTGTTTAGTGAATAATCATTAACTAATAGTTTTAATTTCTTTTCAAATTTTCTTATTTCTTTATTATTTAATTCTGAAACATAAATAACTGAATCTTTATTTTCTACAAGAAAGTTATCTAACTCATTATAATTAATTACTCGTAAATATTTATCCATTATTGGTGTTTTTAAATTATTTTCTTCATTACTACTATGCCACATAAAGAAATATATTACCACTATTACTGTTAATATAAGAGTTATAGCAAGTAAAATATAGTTTTTAAATGGTATATTTCTATTTTTTTCCATAATTTGATACCTCCTTTTATATTGTAACAATTTATAATTGTTTTTTCAAGAAAATTATATGATTTTACATTTGTTTTATACATTTATTATGTTGATAACACATAGTTAATTTTTGGTTTACTTTTACGATAATGAATGCTATAATATTAGTGTTTTTGAGGTGAACTATGAAAGATAATTATAGTGTTATGTGCGAAGAAATCTTAAATAATTTGGATGGTAAAAAGAAACTTTTACTTCATAGCTGCTGCGGTCCATGTAGTAGTTATGTTATTAGTTATCTTACTAATTATTTTGATATTACTATCTTGTATTATAATCATAATATATATCCTTATGAAGAATATTTAAAAAGAAAAGAAGAACAGATTAAGCTTATTAAGGAAATTGATAAAACTAATAAAGTTGATATATTAGATTGTGATTATGATAATGATGCTTATGAAAAATTAATTAAAGGATTAGAAAAAGAACCTGAAAGAGGTAAAAGATGCCTAGTATGCTATAGGATGCGAATGGAAAAGACTGCTGAAATAGCTAAAGATAATAATTATGATTATTTTTGCACTACTTTATCTGTTAGCCCATATAAAAATTCTCTTTGGATCAATGAAATTGGTAAGGAACTTGAAGAAAAATATAAAGTTAAATGGCTATACTCTGACTTTAAGAAAAAAGATGGCTATAAAAAATCCATCTTGTTATCACAAAAATATAATCTATATAGACAAAATTACTGTGGATGTATATATTCAAAACCACAGTAATTTTTTTTATTTCATGTTTTTAATTAAGAAATATGCTACTACTACCACTGTTATTGCTAGCACTAGGCATATTGTTCCAATGATAATATATTTTGTATTGGCATTTCCAGCACTACCTTTTCTAGCAACATTTGGTTGAAGATTTAATCCAGCATTATTTAAACTAGGATCTGAAACAACTGCTAGTTTTTCTGCTTGTGGATTAGGTTCATTTACAGTAGAATTACTTGGCATTACTGGAGTAATATTTGGCACTGGTTGAGTTGGTGCTTGAGGTGATGTATTAAATATTTGTTCAGCAGAAACTTGAGGATTTGGAGTTATTGGTACACTGGTAATAGGTGCTACTACTGGTTCAGCAGGGGCACTTGCTACAGGCTCATTTACTTCCATTGTAGGAACTGACCAAGTTGGAATTGTTGGAGCTGGTTCTTCTACTTTGGTTACTAAATTTGCTTTAAAGAAATTTATTGCTTCCTCCACTAATAATTTGTTTGTTATTGCTATTGAGCAGTTACTATAATAGTTCTGTTCATTAAGCATTGGCATTTCTATTGATAACATAACTTTATTTTCATTAGTTAATTTATCAATCAATGATTTTGCTTCTATTCCTTTTTTAGCTTCATTTGGTGTTAATATAACAATGTTATATACAACTCCACTTAATTTGTTTTTTTCTTCAGAAGTAATATCATCTATAAAATATCTTCCTTCTGAATTTAAAGTTAATCTTGAAACAAATACTTGTTTATTACTTTCATTCTCATCAGTACAATAAATTAAATAGTCTTTGTTTTCTAAATTAAATTTTACTATAATTTCTGCTTCTTTTTTTATGCCATTGGCATTAAGTATAAACTTATTATTCATAATTTTTCCTCCATTAAACTATTTTCTATTCTGTTGTAAGTATATCATATTTTTTTAATAGTTACAAGTATTAAAGAAAAAATATTTTTGCTTTTTGTATTTTTTTAAGTCTTGATGTTATGGCTTATATATAATAGATTTTATTTTAAAACTTTGAAAAGGTTTAAAATAACGCCTTAAGCCATATGGCTTAAGGGGCAAAAAGAAAAAGAAGAAACTATTTTCTTCTAGTTCTTACTTTTGCTTGTTCTTGTACTACATCTTCTGAAAAAGTATCAAAAGCAAATCTATCTTGTATTTCTGTGTTTTCAACAATTCTTTTTAATTCGTTATAACTATAAGCACTATCAATATCATTAATAGTTATCATTTCTTTTCCTTGTACATTTGAATTAACTAGTACATTGGTATTTTCTATACCTCTATTAATTACTTCTTGATTTTTAACAAAATATCTATTTTTTTGCATATCTTTTAAAATTCTGTTACATTTTGCTAATTCTGTAAACATAGGTATATTAGCTACTGTGGCTACTCCTAATCCAATAGCTATTTCCTCAATTGCTGATAAATTTAAAAGTTTGGTTGTAGCCACTAGTGATACTACAGCAAATGTTAACATTACAGATATACTTATTCCTCTTAATTTTAACATTTTATCCCTTTTTGCTTTACTTTTTGTTACTTGGTCAACCATTGTACTCTCTAGTATATTTTCATTCTTTTCAGTATTTGGAATGCTACGACTTTCACCATTAGCATAATTTACTGTTATAACTTCGTCATTTTTATCATAGTTTAAAACGAAATATTTTCTTTCTTCTTCAGTTAATGAATAATCTTTCATAATAGCCTTCGCTCCTTTCAAAGTGATACATATTTTAGCACGATTTGTTATTTTTGTCAAATATTTGTATGCTATTTATGAAATTGTTGCTTTTATTTATTAATAGTAAAGGCCTCTAGCACTATATTGTTATTAATATTTTTAGTATAAATTATTGTTCCCTTACTTTTAGATACTCCTATTAGATCAGCAGCTCTAGTACTATAAGTAATTTCAATATTTGCAGTGTATTTATTATTTTTATATTCTACATTAGTAGCTTTAATCATAGATACATATACATTGTTACTACCTGATCTTCTATTTCTGTAGTAGACATATTCTTCGTCATAAGTTGTATTTCCTTTGTCTTGGTTTTTTAAATCAAAATTTTCACCAAAAAACTCTTTATAATATTTATTAAATGTATCATAATCTAGATAAGCTAATGTATAATCGTCTGTTGGTTCACCATCAATTTGAGTATTATCAAAACCACTTAAAACAATGAATTTATTATTTTCATTCTTAGTAGATAATATGTATTCCATTGTAAATAACTGTCTATTAGTAGAATCTTTTAGAAAATTAGTATCGTAACTAATATTGTATTTAGTACCATCTTTAGTTTGATGATCAATTCCATCAGTAATAATAAGCCAACCTAATGGTGTTCCTATTTTAGCAAGTTCATCGTCTAATAGTTTTATTTCTTCAGTTTTGTCAAAATTAATATTTTTCTCCTGTAAAAACTTATTGTAAACAATATAACCTGCTAATAAAAAACATATTACTCCCATGACAATACATATTATATTTGATTTTTTCACACTATCACCATTCCTGATATAAATATATCATAAAACATATAAAAAAAGAAGTTAATTTGTTTAACTTCTAAAATTTTTGTTTTAACGTCAAGATTATTTGAATAATTTTAGTACTTCCTCGCGATCATCAAAATGAGTTCTTTCACCATTTTTTTCTTGGTATGTTTCATGACCCTTTCCTAATATTAAAATTATATCTCCTTCCATTGCGTTATCAATGGCATATTTAATTGCTTCTTTACGATCAGGTATTTTGATATACTTACCATTAGTGTTCTTTATACCCACTTCAATATCATTCATAATATCATTAACATCTTCATACCTAGAATTATCTTCAGTTATAATAGATAAATCGGCATATTTACCTGATACTTCACCCATATCATATCTTCGTTCTTTACTTCTGTTACCACCACAGCCAAATAAACTTACAATTCTTTTGGGATTATATTTTCGCATCGTTGTAAGAATACTTTCAGTAGATACTCCATTATGTGCATAATCAATAATAACGGTATATTTATTGCTGACTGGTACTATTTCTACTCTACCCCTTACTGCAACTTTTGCTAAAGCATTTTTTATACTGACAATATTGCATCCAAGTAAACTGGTAGTAAGAATTGCACAGGCACTATTGTAGGCCGAAAACTCTCCTGGTGTATTTACTAAAAATTTATCATTTACAATACCACTGGTAGTCATTTCTAAGCCAATAAAATGTTCTTTTCTAAGTAATTCTACTTTATCTATTACTAGGTTTGCTTCTTTGTTATGACCAAAAGTATAAATATTACATGTACTATTTTTAATCATATTATTGTAATAAGTATCATCTATATTAAAGATTCCATTTTTACACATTTTAAATAATAAACTTTTACAGTATATATATTCTTCCATATCTTTATGTTCATTTTCTCCAATATGATCTTCACTTAAGTTAGTAAATATCCCATAATCAAATGTCATACCATCTACTCTACCTACTTTTAAAGCTTGTGAGGATACTTCCATTACTAGATATTCTACGCCATCATTTACCATTTCATTTAGATACTTTTGAATATCATAACTTTCAGGGGTTGTATTTACTGTACTATAATGTTTATCTTCAAAAAAGACACCCATAGTACCTATAACTCCTACTTTTTTATTATCTTCTTCAAGAATATTTTTTATCATAAAGGAAGTTGTGGTTTTACCCTTAGTACCAGTAATAGCAATAGTAGTTAATTTACTACCAGGATTATTAAAATAGTTTATTGATACTTGTGATAATACTCTTCTTGTATTATCCACTTTTATAACAGTAATATCTTTTCTAGTAATGTCTTTCTCTACAAGTACGGCTTTAGCTCCTTTTTCTATAGCACTATCTATATAGTCATGACCATCAAATGAAGAACCTACGAGACATATAAATAGGCAGCCTTCTTTTATTTTTCGAGAATCATAACAGATATCAGTTATCTCTATATCTGTATTACCATTAATAATACTATATTCTACTTTTTCTAATACTCTTTCTAATTTCATAATTGATTCACCTCTAACAATATTATATATTATTTTTTATATTTTGAAAAACAAAATAAATGATATTATCTATTTTTTATTCTTCTAAAACCTGGTATTTCTAATTGTCCCTCTATTTCATTGCTGGAAAGATTAGCCTCATTTTCAATAGCCTCTAGTAATTCTCTGCTTTTCTTTTCTTTTTCTATTTTCAAATGTATATATTCTTTTTTCTTTTCTAATATAGCTCTTCTTAATATTGATTCCTCATTAGTAACAATCTGTTTTCTTTCGACTAAATTTTTTAAAGTATTGTTATGTTTTTTCTTTAGGTTATTATTTTCTTTTTCTAATTCGCTATTTATTTGTTCTAAGTTATAGTTCTTTAAATCTTTTTGTATTTTTATATTTGATAATGCATTCCAAGTTATAGAGGCAATGCCTCCTAGTGAGGATAATAAAAAGATTATACTTGCTGGATTCTTTGAAACTATTGTTACAGACGTACACAGAATAATAAACATGGTTATCATTATTTTTTGTTTTAACTTTTTCTTAGATAATTTTAAACTATTTATTTTATCTTGGAACATTTCTTTTTGCCTATTTAGATAGTTTATTCTATCTCTAATATTAAATGTATAATTATCAATTTTTATTTCTATTTTTTCTCTTTCTTTTTCATATTTTGTTATTATTTTACTAAGATAAAATATTTCATTATCTAAACTATTCATCATTAATATTATTTTCTTTATTTCTTTTATTTCTTCTTCCATATATATCACGATATATATAATATTATATTATTAATAATAAGTCAATTATAATTTAAACAATGAAGAACTTAGGCTTCATTGTTCCTCTTAAGATTACAAGCTTAAGAGACAGTAAAAAAGAACTAATCTAAAATAGTTCCTTCGATTTTTAATTCATCTTCAAATTGTTCTTTAAATGCCACTAGTTCTTTAGCTATAACATCAGGATAAACAGCCTTAGTGGTCTTTATGGCATCATATATATTTTTAAAATTTATAGTTTTTCTATTTTCATATATAGCATTAGAAAAGCACTGTCTTAATATAACTAGAGCAATATCTGGATATCTTGATGATATTTCATATACTCTTTTAAATTCAGTTGTCATATTAACAATAAATTTCATTATTTTTTCATTAATAAAATCAGTATACGGAAGAATTACTCCCGTTTGCTTTTCTAACTTTGGTAATGTCTTAAGTAGTATCTGCACGGTCATTTCTTCAGTAGGTTCAGATACATCCACTTTTTCAAATCTTCTTAAGAAAGCTTTATCACGCATTATATATCTTTCATATTCATAAGTAGTTGTGGCTCCTATTATCTTGATACTTCCTCTACTTAAACCTTCTTTAAACATATTAGCTAAATCTAAAGTACCATTACCTATTAAAGTATGTATTTCATCAATGAAAAGAATTACTTTTTCTCTATTTTTTAATTCCTCTACTAGTTTTAGTACTCTATTTTCTTCACCATTATTATTAATTAATGCAGTGGTATTAACTCTATATATAGTGTAGCCTTGAAGAGCATCTGGTACTTCATTTCTTTGAATACGATAAGCAAGTCCTTCAACAATAGCAGTTTTACCTATACCTGGTTTACCCACTAGAACGGCTGATTTTTCTGGTGTTAAAAGTACTAATATTAATTTTTTTATTTCGTCATCTCTAGCTACTGCTGGATTTGTAATATATGTAACTTCGGTTAAGTTATCCGCAAAGCGATCTAATATTGAATTCATAGTTATCCTCCTATTAAAGCGAGAAATACTAAAACAGAAGCACTAATCATTATGCCACATAAAAACATAGCATCTAAAAATCCACCATTTGTTCTCTTACTATAATCATAGTACATTTTATATTTTCTACTCGTCATAATATCTCCCTTATTTTACTCTTTATTTTTTCATTATCAATATCTTTAATGATATCTTCAAGTAATTTTTTCTTTTTATATAAGCCTAGTTTTTCTTCATAGAAGTATAGTTTTTCTTCAGCAGTCTTAATATTTTTATGAATAGCATTTCTACTATAACCATCATTCTCACTTATCTCTCCTAGTGAAAGATTGTTAAAATAGTAATCTTCAAAATACATTCTTTGTTTATCTGTTAGTAATTCACCATAATAATCATATAAGATTATTAAATAATTTCTTTCTTCCATATTATTTTATCTTTACCATTGTATATATTACTTCAATAATGATAAGTAATACTCCAAGTCCAAATAATGTGTATACTAGTTTTTTCTTTTTTTCGTCATCGATGTAATAGTAACAGATACAAAATAGAAATAATGCAAAAGAAATAAGTGCTGCTGGCATAAATACTTCGTTAGTAATAGCTAAAATTAATAGTACTAAAAATATTACTCCTACTACTAGAGTTATTACAAACTCAGTCTTTTTTAACTTTACAGAGTCAAATACTTTGTACTTTTCTTCTTTCTTTGGTTTAGTATTTTTTTTACTAACTTCTTTTTTCATATTATCAATCCCTTTCTATAAATCTTTAAATAAACCATAGATATATTTTTCAATATCAAATGGTTCTAAATCATTAGTACCTTCTCCTAGTCCAACAAATTTTACTGGTATATCTACTTCTTCTTTAATGGCAAGAACTATGCCACCTTTAGCACTTCCATCTAGTTTAGTTAGAATGATTCCACTGACATCAGTTACTTCTTTAAAGGCTTTGGCCTGCTGGATACCATTTTGTCCGGTAGTAGCATCTACGACTAGTAGTACTTCATGAGGAGCATCTGGTATTACTTTCTTTATTACTTTATTCATTTTTGATAGTTCATTCATTAGATTAACTTTATTTTGTAATCTACCGGCAGTATCTATAAGAACAACATCATACTCATCTTTAATTGCTGTATCTATTCCATCATAGACAGCTGCTGATGGGTCTTTACTGCTTGTGGTAACTACTGGTACATCTATTCTTTTACCCCATTCCACTAATTGCTCAGTGGCACCCGCTCTAAAGGTATCACCTGCTACTAGAAGAACTTTCTTACCAGCATTTTTCATTCTATTTGCTATTTTACCAATACTTGTTGTTTTACCAACACCATTTACTCCTACAAAAAGAATAACTGTTGGACCTTCCTCACTATATTTTATCTTAGTATTTAGTACTTTATTATCCACATACATAATAAGCATTTCATCAACGATTATTTCTTTTAGTGTATCAGTATCTTTAATATTTTCTTCTTTAGCTCTCTTCTTTAGCTTATCAACAAACTTAACAACGGTATTTATTCCAATATCCGCCATTATAAGAATATCTTCTAACTCTTCAAAATAGTCCTCACCAATATTCTTATATTTCTTTGATAAATCACTTATCTTAGTAGAAAACTCTTTTCTTGTTTTAGTAAGTGCTTCATCATACTTAACAGCATCTTTATCTTTGCTAAAGACACTTTTTATTTTATTAAATAAACCCATAGTAAACCTCCTTATAATGTTCTCTTTCTATGTTTTCCTCTTTCTACAACATTAGTATATTCTGATAGAATATCATTTTTTAGATATAAATCACTATCATTAATACTTTTTAATCTAGCAGACTTTATTTCATAATCGTCAAGTATAGTCATATCCAGTTGTATTATGTAGCCACATCTCGGACACATAGTATAGAACTGTTCTTTGTCCTCTCCAAAATAATCTGTATAAGAAATTTGATAGATTTGATTAGGAGATAATTCAAAATTAAATCCACATCCATGCTTTACCCTTCTATCAAATTCAAAATTGTCACTATCTTTACAATTAATATCCATAACCTTACTTCCTTACTTCTAAAGTATAACATTTTTAAATAAAATTGTAAATAAAAAAGAAACTATTTTGCTTCTTCTTGAGCTCTAGTTTCTCTTATTACTGTAACTTTAATAGTTCCAGGATATTTTAACTCGTTTTCTATTTTTTCTTTTATTTCTCTAGCTATTTGATGAGCTGTTAAATCATCTACTTCATCAGGTTTAACCATTACTCTAAGTTCTCTTCCTGCTTGAATAGCATAGGCTTTTTCTACGCCTTGCATCTTGTTACCAATTTCTTCAAGCTGCTCTAATCTTTGAACATAGTTTTCACTAGAGTCATTTCTAGCTCCAGGACGTGATGCTGATACAGCGTCTGCTATTGCAACAATTGCAGCTATAATACTAGTAGGAGCTACTTCTCCATGGTGGGAAGCAATCGCATTTATAACAACTTCATCTTCACCATATTTCTTAGCTAAATCTACACCTATTTTAACATGGGAACCTTCCATCTCAAAATCAATTGCTTTACCTATATCATGTAATAGTCCAGCTCTCTTAGCAAGATTTACATTTTCTCCTAGTTCACTAGCCATAATACCCGCTAGGTTAGCAACTTCCATTGAATGAGTTAAAGCATTTTGTCCATAACTACTTCTAAAATGTAGTTTACCTACTATTTCAACTAATTCAGGATCCATTTTTGATAGTCCTAATTCGTATAGAGCATTTTTACCATATTCTTTTATAGTTTGTTTAACATCTGCACAAGTCTTAGCATATAATTCTTCTATTCTAGCAGGATGAATTCTTCCATCTTTAATTAATGTTTCTAATGTAAGTCTTGCTATTTCTCTTCTTAAAGGATCAAAACTAGATATTACAATAGCTTCTGGTGTATCATCAATAATTAAATCAACTCCGGTTACTGATTCTATAGTTCTAATATTTCTTCCTTCTCTACCAATTAATCTACCTTTCATTTCGTCATTAGGTAGTGTTATAACTGATACTGTCTGCTCACTTGTAATATCTGCTGCATATTTTTGCATAGTACCCACAAGTAATTCTTTGGCTCTTTCGTCAACTTCTAGTTTGGCTTCAGATTCCATTTCTTTAATGTACGCTGCTATTTCTTTTGACATTTTAGTCTCAACCATTTTCATAACTGCGTCACGAGCCTGTTCTTTTGTATATTTGCTTATTCTTTCTAATTCTTCAAGTTCTTTTCTTTTTATTTCTTCCATTTCTTCTTTAATTTCTTGAATTTTTTGTTGTTTATCAAGTAAATTATTTTCTCTTTCTTCAAGAGCAGTTTCTCTATTTTGAAGGGCAGTATCCCTTCTGTCAATATTATTTTCTCTTTGAAGAAGCCTATCTTCCTGCTGCTTTACTTCACTTTTCTTTTCTTTAATTTCTTTATCAGCTTCTAATTTTAATTTATGAATTTCTTCTTTTGTTTCAAATAAAGAATCTCTTTTAATTTTTTCAGCTTCTTTTTTAGCTTTATCTATTATAGTATCGGCTTTATTACCATCTTTTTTATTTTTTAAAAAATTAAATAAAATTACTAAAGCAAGTCCTATTCCCAATCCAAGAACAAATAACAAAATGGAGAGAACAGTTTTGTCCATATATATACCTCCATTCTTAATATATTTTATAGAAAAAATCATTAAATATTAATTTAAACTATACAAGTTAATTTTATCTTAGATTTTTTTTCTTGTCAAGTGCTTTTATTAAATGTGAAAATACGATATATTATATACCTAAATATTTATACTAAAATATATTTAAATATGTATACTTCTCTTATATATAATAGATGCACTGGCATATTAAATTAAGACTCTTTAAATGAGGCTTAATTTAACACTCATAAGACTTACATAGTAAGGCTTAGAGTGAACGCAAGAAAAAACTTACCACTTAAGGTAAGTATTTATTCTCCTAGTAACTTTTTAGCAGTTCTAACCATTTGTGCTGAATATCCCATTTCATTATCATACCAAGCAATAATTTTAACTAATTGCTTACCATCTACTTCAAGTACTTTTGTTAATGATAAATCCACTACAGCTCCATAAGTAGAACTAATTATATCAGAGGATACTATTGGATCAAAAGTACCTTTAATAGTTTCACTTTCATTATTTAAGAACATACTATTTATTTCATCTTCAGTAGTCTTTTCTTCTAATTCTAATGATAAATCTATTAATGAACCATCTGATACTGGTACTCTAATTGCTCCTCCTGATAGTTTACCTTCAAGGCTTGGTATAACTTTTCCAATAGCAGTAGCTGCTCCTGTTGAAGTTGGAACAATATTCATAGCACACGCTCTTCCTCTTCTGGAATGACTACCTTTCTTATGGCTTACATCTAGTGTTACTTGATCGTTAGTATAAGCATGAATTGTAGTCATAAAGCCCTTTATGATACCAAAGTTATCATCTACTAATTTTAGTACTGGTGCAAGACAGTTAGTAGTACATGAAGCTGCACTTACTATTTTATCACTATCATTTAAGATATCATCATTTACATTATAGACAACAGTCTTGACATTTCCTTTACATGGAGCACTTACTAGTACTTTTTTAGCACCTGCAGTAATATGCTTCATAGCATCTTCTTCTTTAGTAAATTTTCCTGTACATTCAAATACTAAATCTATTCCAAGTTCTTTCCAAGGTAAATTTGTTGGATCTATTTCTTTGTATACTCTTACTTTTTTACCCTCTATTATAATGTTTTCTTCATCATAAGTTATTTCTTTATTATAGTTACGATGATTTGTATCATACTTAAGAAGATAAGCTAATTCTTCTGGTGTACTTAAGTCATTAATAGCCACTACATCAAAATAATTATCTTCTTCCATTAATCTAAATACTAATCTTCCTATTCTTCCAAAACCATTAATTGCTATTTTCATAATCTTCTCCTCTTTCTTAGTCATTAGCGTAATTATCAAAGTATCCTTGGATTAATATTACTGGTGTTCCTTTATCTCCTGAGCCACTTGTAAGGTCGCATAATGAACCCACTAGGTCTACTATTCTTCTTGGGGTTGTTCCTAAACTCTTGTTTTGGCCTACTAGATTTGATTCTTTTTTCTTTATCTCTTCTTTCATAGCTTCGTTAAGAGCATCTCCTCGTAGGTTTGATAAGGTATTATCGGATACATATTTTAGTTTTATCTCATTTGGAGTACCTTTTAATCCATCTGTGTATGCTGGTGATACTACAGGATCCGCTAACTCCCATATTTTACCTACTGGATCTTTAAATGCACCATCACCATATATTAATACTTCTACTTTTTTACCTGTTTCTTCAAACATTCTTTTTTGAATATCTAGAACTAAATCTAAACCATCTTTAGGAAATAGTTTTAATTTTTCATCAGTACTCTTGTTTGAACCTAGTAGTCCATATTCAGCATTGTAACCACTATTACAAATACTATGAGTCATTATGTTATCTAATCCTAATATAATATTAGCTTCTTTTAATAACATCTTAGTTCTTTCTCTAGTATGGATATCGCAGGCTAGAACATCTTTAGTATATTTTAATATTTCTTTGGGATTATTAGAAAAAATGAATTCTATTTTACAATTTTCTTTTTCACATATTTCAGTATATACATCTATATAATTTACTCCAGTGAATTCATGGACGATACCTCTAAAATATTCATTATACTTCTCAATACCGAATGAATCACTATATGGATTAATATTATATTTATCTAATAAGTCTTCACTAAATAAATGATTACCTACTTCATCTGCTGGATAAGAAAGTAACATATATATCTTATCTACTCCTCTAGCAATACCTTTTAGTATCATAGAAAATCTATTTCTACTTAATATTGGGAATACTAAACCAACTTCTTTATTTGGAAATTTGTTTTTTATATCTTCCGCTATAACATCTACTGTGACATAGTTACCACTGGCAATACCAACAACTGCTTCGGTTACTCCGATTATATCGCGGTCGTGTATTTTGAAGTTTTCACTTTCACTAGCTCTAAGGACTGAATTTACAACAATCTCTTCGAGATTATCTCCTTCTTTAATTATTCCTGTTCTTATACCTCTCGCGGTAGTTCCTACATATCTCATGTCTATCACCCTCCTAATATAATTATATATTATATAAATTTAAATTAAAAGAATTTTTACTATCACTTGACACTTTTTTTGTCATAAATTATATTATTTATACCACTTGATATTACTAGTGATAATTTATCTATTTGGAAATCTATTTCTTTTGGAGTTACAATAAAATTATAGTTAAGTGAATTTAGTACTTCCTCAATTAAACTTATTCTATCGATATCAGATAATTCTCCTATTAAACCTAGTACTTCTTTCTTTTCTTCAGTACTTAGATTTTTATCTTTTATTTTATCTAAATAGTTATATCTATTAAATACTAATTTATTTTTGGATGAATTGTCTTTGATATAAGAGATATGTTTGAATAAATAATTTATTGTATCATATACAATAATGGAAGAACCTACTACTGTGGGAATACCTATGGCAATAACTGGTATACCAAGGGTACTACTACTTATTTCTTTACGCATATTACCTATACCACTTCCTGGATGGATACCAGTATCAGTTATTTGAATACTCTTATTTATTCTACTTATTGTAGAGGCCGCTAGTGCATCTATTACTATGATAAGACTTGGTTTTATTTTTTTTGCAATTGACGATATTATATCCTGCGTTTCAATACCTGTATCCGCCATTACACCTGGAGCTATCTTGGATACTTTTAAAATATTTTCTTCTGGGCTTTCTAGGAGAAATAGATGCCTTGTTACAATAATATTTTCAAGTGCTTTTGGTCCTAGACTATCTGGAGTACTCTTAGCATTACCTAAACCCACAACTAGTATAGAAGATTTATCATAGTCTGATAAGATAGTCTTTAATTCATCCTCAAATACTTTGGTTACTTTCTCTCTATTAGTGGTATCTGTAACATCTGCAAATTCTATAGTAATATAGTTACCTTTTTTCTTATTTAGTATTTTACTTGTCTCTTCATCAACATTTACTTTTGTTACCTTAATATCATCAATATTATAGGTATCACTTTTAATACTTAAACTACTATTTTCTATGGTATCTAATACTAAATCAGTATGTATATCATACTTTTTTAGGTCAATTTCATGATTCATTGTTATCACCAGTAATATTTTTTACAAAAAGTACCGAAAATATTTGCTTTTTTAGCATTTTTTTGGTAAAATTATAATTAGTTTTGGGAGGAGATGAAATTTATGGCAAACGTTAAAAATGCAAAGAAGAAAATTAAGCAAATTAACAAGGTAACTTTAGCAAACCAACAACTAAAATCTACTGTTAAAAACGCTATTAAAGAAACTGATAAAGCAGTGGCTGCTGGTAACAAAGAAAGAGCTGAAGATAGATTAAAATTAGCTATCAAATCTTTAGATAACGCTAAGGTAAAAGGTTTAGTACATAAAAATAAAGTTGATAGAGAAAAATCTAGATTAACTAAAAAAGTAAATACTATGGAAGTAAAGTAATTACTTCTTTTTTTATATTAAAAAAGGAACGAAATGTCCCTTTTCTTCATCAGAAAAATGATAATTGTTATTTATTTTACTACAATAGGTTTAACTCATTTTTTAAACTTTCTTGTAATAATTTAGAAAAGTTAATACCTTTCATATCTGCAAGATTTTTTAACCACTCTGGCATAGTTACTGTTGTATTTACTGTTTTGGAAGATATTTTCTTTTCGTGTTCTACAGGATCTAACTCTACCATAGTAATAAAGTCGCCATCTTTTACTTTGATGTCCATATAATTGAATGTTGGCTTTGGTAATCTATCTTTATACTCTGGTAACATAGCATACAATGCATCTTGTGCCATATAATATGCATCATCAAAACCAACACCATATGTAAACACATCATCAAAATCAATAAATTTTACATTGTATGCATCTCCTTCTTTGGAAAAAATCGCAGGATAAAAATATTTTTTCATTTTTTATTAGTAGTTTAGTAATAGTGTTTCAAGTACAGAAACTAAAGCTTAATTCCTGTACTTTTCACTATTTGTGATAAAGTACCTATGGGAATATCCCCTTTATGGTTGGGAACTATGCAAACTTTGTTGTCTTTTTTATATTTCATATGTGAACCTTTTTGACTTATAAGAACCCAACCATCTTTTTCAAGTGCTTTTATCACTTTTTTAACAACTACCATCTTCCTCCTTTCATTATGAAATTATACCATCTTTTTTTACGCTTGTCAACACGTGTATTTGTTTTTTCAATTATATTATATGCAATGCAAATTTAAATATAACTTATATTTTTTATGCGATAAAATAAATACTTCAATTTGAAGACCTTAGGCTTCAAATTGCCTCGGAAGACTACAGGCTTACGAGGAATATAAAAAGAAAGAGAATTAAATCTCTTCCTATATCATATTTTCTAGGTTATCTATAGCTTTTGTTTTAGCAGAATTCATTTTTCTAGCTAACTTCTTAATATTACCATTTTTAATGTTTTGATATAGAGCGGCACTACCTACTCCTATACCCATACCCATTAAAGCCATACCTACTTTGGATTTCATTATTTTATCACCCCTTTAAAATATGACAGGTATTTAAGTATTATTAAATACCAATAATATTATTGACTGAATTATTATAATTATACTAGATATTGTATTTATTTATTATTAAATCTTTTAGGGTTGTTTTTCTATTGTCTACATAGTCATTGTTTATACCATAGATAAAGGAATTTGGCTCTCCGACGATGATGAGACTTTTTTTAGCTCTAGTAACTCCAGTGTATACTAGTTTGTTGTATAGCATTCTTTTAAAGTTTGAAGTTATTGGCATGATAACAGTATCAAATTCACTACCTTGGGCTTTATGAATACTAATGGCATATCCATGTCTAAAGTTAATAAATTTATCAGGAGTGTATTCTACGATATTGCCATCATAATTTATATTTATTTGATTTGGTATTTTTTTGCCATCTGATACAATGATTTCTTCGATATATCCAATATCACCATTGTAGACATTGTTGTCGGGATCGTTAACTAGTTGAAGGACTTTGTCGCATTCTCTATAGACAACATCTTTGAAGACTATTTCTTTTTTGTTTTTGGCTTTGGGATTGAATAACTCCTGGAGCATGATGTTTAGGCTATCTATGCCATTTATGCTCTTGTACATCGGAGCTAGTACTTGGATGTCCATATCGGAATAGCCTTTTTTGATAGCCTTAGTTACTACTTCTTTGATGTAGGATAAGGTATTATCATTGTCACTATTTATGAATAGGTAATCGTCTTTTTTTATGAATAAGTCTTCACTAATGTTTTTGCTTTTTATGTCATAGGCTAGATTTAATATGTAGGATCCTTCGGTTTGACGATATATTTTGTTTAAACTTATTACAGGAAGGCAGTCGCTATCTATTAAGTCTTTTAGTATTTGACCTTCGCTAACACTTGGAAGCTGATAGTAGTCTCCGACGAGGATAAGATGGATATCTCTCTTTGTTCCTTTTAGAAGGGCTTCCATAAGAAGAGTATCAATCATACTTACTTCATCTACGATGATGTATTTTTCTTTATTTGGATTATATTCATCTGTGGCAAAGGTGTTGGTATCTTTATCCCAACCTAAATATTTATGTATGGTATAGGCGGGAAGGTTTGTTGTTTCCATCATTTTTTTGGCCGCTCGTCCAGTGGGAGCAAGGAGTGCTATATCAGTGTCGTGTGCTTTCTTGCTATCCATAATGATACTGACAATGGCTTTGATTATGGTTGTTTTTCCTGTACCTGGTCCTCCGGTGATGATGGTGATGTTATTGTTTACACCACTTTCGATGGCCTTTAACTGGATATCATCATATGTTATTTTGTTAAATTTATCGTTATCAATATATTTCATTATACTGGTATTTGTCATAATTGGCATATCGTTTAGGAAGCAGATTCTTTCGCAGATGTATTTTTCGGCTTCGTAAAAATGTTTTAGATAGTATCTTTTGTCTTCAATAACTATTTTGCCTTCGCGTACTAACTGCAAAATTAGGTAATCAAACTTTTCTGGAGTAATGCTAACATAGTTTGATAGATTGAATGATATTTCTTCTTCGGTTAGATAGGTGTCGCCATTGTTAAAGCAGAGATTTTTCATGACATATATTATTAGTGCTTTTACCCGGCGGTCATCTTCTTCATTAATTCCCATTCCTATGGCTATTTCATCGATTTTGGTAAAAGGCATTTCATCGGTTTCGATTAGTTCATATATGTTAGTATTTACTGTATCTAATATTTTATTATTGTATTTGTTTAAAAAACTTAAAGACTCTTTCATTTCAAAGCCTAACTTGGTTAGTTCGATTACAACACTGGATGTATCTTGATAGTCTTTTAGGACTTCATATATTTTGTCTATTTTTTTGTCTGTTAGTCTTGGTATTCCTACGAGGCAAGATTTGTCTTCGAGTATTTTGTTTATGACATCTTCTTTTAGAGTACTCACTATTTTTTCTGCTGTTTTTTCGCCGATGGGAAATAGATCACTTGATAGGAATGTTATTAGTTCTTCTTCTTTGGTAGGAACATTTACATTAAAACTATTTACATTCATTTGAAGACCGTATTTAGGGTGATTGGCTACTTCTCCATATAAGATATATTCTTTTTTATCGCTAAGTCTTGGAATAGTTCCGGTAATATTTATTACATCTCCTTCTTCAAACTCGGAAAAAGTACTTTCTTTTACCTTAAATAGTCCTACCATGTAGCTATTTATTTCATTACGATATATTTCTTTATATAGCATTCCTTTGATAAAATTTTCTTCCATTTGATACATCCTTTCTTCTTAATAATTATATCAATTTGGGAAGGTAAAGTAAATAAAAAAGAATGGTTATTAATAAAAAAAACCTAGAGAAATCAATCATACTCGTGAAATAAAAAAGAACTATCATTTACTTTTTTGATAGTTCGTTATTAGTTTACTAGTTTTATACAAATAATCAATCATTTTATTTATTTTTATACACATTTTATATTCGTCATTTTCTAACTCTATCTTACTAGGAATAGCTAGCTGGCTGAATAAAAGTAGTCTTTCTTCCTCTTTTAATGGGTAACTACTTTCGTAGTAATGAAATAGGTCGTCAAAATCTAATTCTAGATAGTGATTCTTATAGAAGGATAATAAATCATATATTGGGCTATCTATTCTACTTTTATTCCAACTAATAAGATAGGGCTTCTCACTTTTTATATAATGATCGAGAGTGATGTTGTTATGAATGTTAACTACTCGCTCATTTTTGCTATCCTCTACTTTTTTGTACCAGGCTTCTATTTTGTCTCGGGAATAATAGATGCTTTCAAATATTATATTAATATTTCTCGCTATTAAATATGATGATGGCGACATATACACTTCTTTTTCTATGGATGTAATTAGATCTGTATAATAGTTATTTAGGTAGTCTAAGTTGTTTATAGTGGTTTCGTATATTTCTTTGTTGTGGTCGATGTCTACTTCCCTGTAAAAGGTTGTTTTGCTGTGTAGGAGACTAAGAAGATATATTAAATCCATGGCTTTTTGTTCTTTTGGTTCATAACTATTTTTGATATAAGGATATAGTTCATACTTTTTATCAATGGCAACTGGTTCGGGAAAATAATCAAAGGAACGAGACTTTAAATAGCTATATGTTCTTTCTATGTCATCTTTTTTTCTTTCTTTAACTACTAGTTTGTCATCTATTATTTTGGCATTTGATAGAATGGTAATTTTATTTATGGGAATGTTATACTTAGTAAGTATTTCGCGTAAATTGTTATTCACCTTTTTTTGGAATTATTACTTTTTCTCCTGGTTTGACATCGCTTATGTCATTATAACTTTCAAAATCTTCTTTAGATATTTCATACTTAGTAAGTATCTTCTCGAGAGTATCTTCTTCTTTTACAATGTAGACATAATAAGTTGCGTAAGTCTCTGTGCTATCTAGGTTTGAAAATAAGTCTGTTCCAATATTTACTGATTCCTCTCTTGATTCTTCTTTTGTATTTACTTCCGGTGATTTTGTTTCTTCATTTTTATTCTGAACCAATGTATCTTCTGGTACATTAATTGGCACACTTGGTGTTCTTAACTCTTCTTCTGGCAATTCTTCTTGGACATTAAGCATCTCTTCTGGTTCGTTTTTTGCTGGCTCTTCTGGTAAATATTCTGCTTCAATGAATAAGTCTATATTTACTTTTAGAGTATCTTCATTAATTACATCATAATAAAAGTCTTCAATATCAGCATTAACTGTACTTATGTCATATCTAGGATCCAAAGTAATGTCAAATGGTAAATCGAAGGAAAATTTTTCTCTACTGATAGAGCCTTCGTTCATTTTATAGTCTCCTGTTATGTGGAAAACTCCAGATACTACTTTGTCTTCGGTTACTTCTAAGTCCCTTTCTAGCGATATAGAAGTAATTTCACTAACTTTTGTTTTAAATGGTAATTCTTTTTTGAATGGTATTATCTGTTTCATAATCACTCTTCCTTTCAATAAAGAATATGTTAAAATTTATAAATTATGAAAAAATAGTTCTTTTTTTTATTATTTAATGTTATACTTATTTAAGAGGAGGTAGAATTATGGGTTTAGATAGTATTTTAGGAAACAGTAATAGTTTTTCTAGTAATCTAGGAGGTGTGGCTGCCGCTGGGGTATGGATGATTGTTTCAGTCGTACTTGCTATAATTGGTGGTCTTGCATTGTACTTTTTAGTATTTACAAAGCAAAATGAAAATAAATTCACTGGAAATATGGCTTGGATTTATGACTTTTTTACATTTAAAAAAATGTTACTAGAAACTTTACTTAAGATATTATATATGATTGTAGCTATATATATTACATTGTCTTCATTCTCATTAATATCTATAAGTTTTATTGGTTTCTTACTTCAATTAACATTGGGAAATCTACTTGCAAGAATTGGATTTGAATTTTCATTATTATTATTAACAATCTGCAAGAACACTACTGAAATTAATGATAAGTTATCTAAAAACAAAAAAGAAGATAAGAAAGAAGTAAAAGAAATAAAAGCAGATAAAAAAGAAGATAAGAAAGACAAAGAGTAAAATGAAGTTATAAAATAAAAGTGGACATTAACAAGATGTTCCACTTTTATTATTTGTTATTTGAATTTAATTTACGAACTTTAGTCAAAGTTTCTTTATTTACTTTTTGATTTTCTATCAATGTATTTTTCATTAGAAATATTTTTTGCCTGCTGTTAAGAATATCATCCTCTAGTAATTCTATTTTTTTATATGCTTCAGTATATTCAGGAAGATTATATTTTAAAAATTTATCTTTAAATTCACACTTTAAATTTTCAATATCTTGAAGTGCTAAATCTATGCTTTTTTCTACTGAACTTATGCTACAAATTTTACTATTTAATTCTGAATAATAGTTTTCAAATGAGTAAACTATTTTTTCTTGTTTTTCATAATGTAAGCTGTGATACATACTTCCTACTAGTTTTCTTGTAGCATATGTTTTGGCGGCTATTCCAGGAAGCAGGCCGCGTAAGGGGGTTAATGAAAGAAGGCCTATATATTTTAATGATGTTGATAGTAATTGATTTAATCCATGTAATTTATACTTTGTATATTTTTCATTTGTTATCATGCCAACCTTTAATGATAATTCGTCTATATATTTTTGGTTTGATTTTAGAATATCATTGCATTTATTGTTGATTTCGTCTAAATCTAGCATTTTTTCTTTAGCATTTTTATATCTCGTATCTCTTTCTGATAATTCTTTTTCTCTTACTTTTGTTTCTACTTCGAGTTTTTTTGTTTTTATATTTAGTTCTTCTAATTTAATTGTTATATTTTTATATTCATCAAGTAATTTAATATCATTTGGCAATCTGCTTTCTTCAATATCAGCAATTGTATTTTTATACTTTATTATACTATCTACTAGTTTTTCATCTTTTATGAGCTGTGGCTCTGTTAATAGCCTATCTTTTATATTATCGAACTCGGCATTAATAGCATTCAATTTTTCTTCTAGTGATTCTACTTCTTTTCTTATAGCTATTGCTTTATTTAAAAGACTTTTATCATTACCATATTTTTTTATTAAGTAGGCTTCGCTTTCTATCAAATCACATTGATTATTTAATTTATTAATATTCTTTTTTATTTTTAATATTATTGCAGCCTCCATATTATTTTGTATATTTATAGTATGGAGTGTATCATCTTCTGGAACTATGGGATAATTATTTTTTAACTTTATTTCTTTTTCTATAACTGTTTGATTATTACTCTTTGATGCTGTATTTTTTTTAATTGTCTTTTCTTCTAAAGTTGGTTTTTTATAATGATTTATGTTATCTATATTGTTCTGTTTTAATGAAATGTCTGTTGTATCAACATCATTTAAGCTGTTGTTTTTATTAGATACATTATTGTGATCATTATTAGAAAAGTAATCTATAATGTTCTTAATGTAACCCAAAAAAATTAGTGGTGAAAATAAAATGATTTTAAATATATTTTCATCTTCTTTTTGTTTATCTAAATATGCTTTTTGCTTTTTTTCTTTTTCTTTCTTTTTTTTATAAAGAAATGAAAATTTTCTCTCTTTAAATCTCTCTCTAATATTAAATGCCATATGCAATCACCATAAATATAATAGCACATATTTAATTAATTTTAAATATTATAATTTATTAAATAACAAAAAGTCCAATTACTTATGTTTAAAGTAATTGGACATAAAAAAATATTGGCAACGACCTATTTTAGCTTTTATCACTATCTTCGGCGCTGAAGTGCTTAACTTCTGTGTTCGGTATGGGTACAGGTGAACCACTTCGCAAATATCACCAATATAATTTATTAAATTTTTATTTAATAGTTCTCTGAAAACATGATAATGTGGTTTGTCAAATCAAATTATATAATTTTGGGATTAAATCCTCAATCTATTAGTACTAGTCCGCTCAATGTATCGCTACACTTCCACTTCTAGC
>UROI01000003.1 GCA_900549325.1 uncultured Mycoplasmatota bacterium
TTGTATAATAAAATCAGTATATTTAAATATTATTAATAAAAATACATGTATAAATAAAGTTATTATTAATATATTTTTACTTTGATTTTTATATTTATCAATTAAAATGGCTCCTATATAAGCAATAATAATTTCTGCAATCATTAAAAAAACATACTTAGGTTCTCCATAAAAATAAAACAATAAAGAAGCAATTAATAAAATAATATTTTTATATTTTTTAGGTGTTATAAAATATATAATTATTAACGCTGGTAAAAAATAATACAAAAAACTAATACTAGTAAATAACATTTTATCCTCCTCTTAAAAAGGCACCTTTAAAGGTGCTTCTTTACTCTACTATTGTCATTTCTGGTGGAAGTTCTAGACTTCCCTCATCATTTGTTTTTTCTAATTCTTTTCCAATCTCATTATTTACATATTTCTTAAAATCATCATATACTGCTTTAGCTATATCTTTATCGGTCATTACAGAGAATATTACATTACCACTATTAGTAATATATAATTGTTCTGCAGAAACACAAATCCAACGTCCCATATCAATATTATCTAGCATCTCTTGCTTAATTTTTTCTACATCGGCAGTATCTTTAACCTTAACAACAGCCACTGAATAAGCTTGTGATGTTATCAATGGTACTGATACAACAATTGATTCAATATCATCATTTGATTTTAATCCTGTATAACTAGTAACTTCATCAATATTTTTTACATCTATTTTCATAGTTTCAAGTTCCGGTAAAACATTTTTATTATCTTTATTTATTGAATTAATCATTTTGATAATATCTTTAGTTGTCTCAAGACTACCTGTATTTTCCTTTCCTGATACTAATATAATTATACCAAATGAGATAACCGCTAGTAATATTAAAGCTATTACTAAAATATTTTGTTTTTTCATTATTTCTTCCTCCTATTTATATCTTAATTATACCATACTAAAAATATTAAGTAAATGTATTTTTACTCATTAATTTCGATTTAATTTTTAAAAGAGTTTATGTTTCCTTATTTATTATTAGAATATATAATTGCGATATTTTATTTTTGTTTTTGTCATAATATGACAATATTTGACAAAGTAAGATACAGCATTAATTTGACTTTACATTTGATGTGTAAATCAAAACCAGAATATATGTATGTCCTAGTTTTAACATTTATTTTTTTCTCTAGATATATTATATATTTCATTAACAAACCTGCTACGATGTAATGGATTTCTATTTACTAATAAATATACATTGTGTTTGGTTCTAGTTAAAGCCACATAAAATAATCTACGTTCTTCTGCAAATGGTATTTTTTCTTGATACCAATGATTATTAAATATTTCTATCATCCAAAAATTTCCTTTTACCATCGGAAAATCCTCATCTAAACCTATGATTATAACTTCATCACTAGTTAGTCCCTTAGACTTATGAATAGTCATACCATCTATATCAACATCAGAGCCTTCAAAAATTATTTTTGTGCCTATTCCATCTTTTAGACTTGGGTCATTATAAATTTTTTTAATAATATTATTAGTTCTACCAAGAATCATTATGTGAGAGTCTTTATTTTTTTCGTGTATTTTAATAATCAGTTCCTTTAATTTTTGATACTCTTCTTTATCATCAAACATTATATACTTAATTGGTGAACTATTTTCTTTGGTGGAAATTAATTTTTTAGGTATCTGCTGGCGATTTTCCATGATAAATTTACTGGTATATTCAATTAGTTTTTTGCTATTACGATAAACTTTTGATATTCTCAAATATTTAGCAGTTGGAAAATATATAGAAAAATTATATATGTATTCTATTTTAGAACCTGCAAATGAAAATATTGTCTGCCAGTCATCTCCTACTGCTACTACTTTGGCAGCATTTTTATCTGATACATGTTTAGCTAAAATGTATCTATCTTCTGATATATCCTGATACTCATCAATTATTAGGTATTCAAAGTTTAGATTTTCCGTATTTTTTATGACACTAATATATTTGTTAGCATAATAAATCATATCACTAAAATCAAAGCCATAGTTTTCACTATTATAAAGCTTTGATTGATAATATATATAGAAATCATTAATAAATTTATATTGAATTTCAGCAGCAGTCTTCTCACTACCTTGTAGTTTTGAAATATAATCATTTATTACTTCCTGATAATTATTTCTATTAACTGATGATTTTATTCTTTCAATTACTGAATAAACAAAATTTCTAAAACGGAAGAACTGTGAAGACTCATTTTGATCTAACATAAAATTAAATATTTCTAGGTCTGACTTTTCTTTTAAAGTAAAACCCATTTTTAGTAGTTCCTCTTTTAACTTTACTATCATATCTTCGCCTTTTTGATAATCAAGAGCAATAAACTTAGTATGATGTTTGGCATGGTAATATTCTTTCATTCTTTTAATTTTATTGTATCTTGATAGTTCATTGTCTTCATATGTTGATAAGCCAAAATATTCTATATATACTGGCTGCCCATGTAGTGATAAGGTAAAGTCAGGATGATAACTTCTTCGCTCAGGCATTAAATTTTCGTATATTTTTTCATATTCATAGTCAACATTATTTCTAAATAAAAAATTTGCTATTAGTGCTTCTCCCTTAGATTTTACAAGTTCACCTTTTATGGTATAAATCACTTCTTTATTTAGAGACATTTCTATACCATCTTCAATCCACTGATGTAAATCTATTTTATCTTGTAATTCACTTTGCTTGTAACTTTCAAAATATTCTTCAAAAGTCTGATATTTATCATAATTTTCTTTAAAATATTTACCAAAGGCTCTACTGTGATCTACTGTTTCAATAGTAAAAACATTAATTAGGTCTTTTAATCTTTCTTTGTCTGGGAAGATTTCTTCTTTAAAGAATTTTAAAAATATTTGATTTTTTAAATTGGAATCTACGACATAGCATTTATGTTCTTTAAATATTTCTCTAATATACATAAAACCAAGCGAATGGAATGTTGTTACTCTAGCAGGTATTCCAAAATCTATAACTATTCTTTTTTCTAATTCTTGAGTAGCCTTCTTTGTATAACTCATCACTAATATTTTTGATGGATTTACTTTTTTGATGTCTACAAGAAATTTTACTTTGGAAGCCATTGTTGTTGTTTTACCAGTACCCGCTCCTGCAAGAATAAGGGAGTATTCTTCATCTGACAAGATAGCTTTTATCTGTTCTTCATCTAAGTGAATTTCTGGATCTATATCATTATACATGGTATCAAAATATTCTTTGTATTTAATATATTCCTTATCTAATACTTTATTATTGTAGTTATCTAAATTAAAATTAGCCGGAATGATATCGGGAATGGTGTTTTTTATATTTTCAAAAAGATAGTTTGAAATATACTCTTCTTTCTGTAATTTATTTAAAAACTCTTCTCTTAGTTTTGATACTTCCATATTGATACACTTCCTTTATTGTAATTATAACATAGGTAATTAAACTTTTGATATATTAATTGTAAAAATTTGGTAATTACTTAATTTAAAATTGTTCATTATGAAGACCTTAGGCTTCATAATGCCCCGAAAGACTATAGGCTTAAGGGGGAGTGCAAAGAAAAAGAAAATATATTGTTATATACTTTCTATATGAATATTATCCTACGATTAATATTTGACCTATATTTAATAGATTTGAACTAAGATTATTTAATTCTTTTAGTCTATTTACTGTTGTGTTATACTTTTTAGCTATAGAATATAGAGAATCTCCTGATTTAACTGTATAAGTTGTTTCCCTTGAAGTACCTAGTGGTATTCTTAATACCTCTCCTATTTGGAGAGTATTGGTAGTAAGATTATTGGCTCTTTTGATGGCATCCACAGTTACATTATATTGATTTGCTATCTTGTACAAGGAGTCACCTGATTTAACGGTATAATCTACTGTATTTGATGATGGTGTTTCTGATGATGTGGTTGGTAGTTTTAAGACCTGACCTACGGATAAAATGTTTGAAGTAAGGTTGTTTACTCTCTTTAGTTCATCTACTGTGGTATTATATTTTTGGGCTATTTTATATAAAGAATCTCCACTTTTTACTGTGTAAGTATTTTCTGGAGTAAGAGGACTTGGCAGTTTTAGTGTCTGGCCTATTACGAGGTTATTCGATGTTAAATTATTTAATTTTTTTATTTCATCAACAGTGGTGTTATTATTTTGGGCTATCTTGTATAGTGAGTCACCACTTTTTACTGTATAAATATTAGTTTCCCCTTCATATACTTCTTTTGATGGTATTCTTAGGACCTCTCCTATCTGGAGAGTATTTGAGGTAAGGTTGTTTTCTTTTTTTAATTCTGAAACAGTGGTACCTAGTTTATTGGCAATGCTATATAATGAGTCGCCCTTTTGTACTATGTATGTATTGGTTATTAATCCTTCAGGTGGTGTGTATGGTACTCCTATATAGTTTGCTACTGCTGAAATGACGGCTTCTGCTAGTTCTTCATAGTTTTCTTTTAGAAAGTTTACATCTTTGGCATTATCTATGAAGCCATATTCAACAATTAGTGGTTCTAGGTTGCCAGTATCTCTGTGGATGAAATAATAGTCTTTGGAAGTGTTTGATGGTAGTCTTCTTTGATAGTATTTTCTTGTTTCTTGTCCTGCAGCCCCGATATTGCTCAGAATATTTTTGGCTAGGGTATCTTTGTTTCTTAGGGCGTATATGACTTCGGCTCCTTCGCCGCCTCCTGAATTAACATGGTTCGATATTAGGATGACATCGCTGGAATTGCCAAACTTACCCAAGATATTGCTTACTCTCTGTGATGGAGATAGTGTGGTATCTGAGTCTCTAGTTATAGCTACGGGAATGCCTAGGTCTTTAAATCTATCATACATATACTTTGATATTAATAGATTGTAGTCTTTTTCTAGCAAACCATTTCCTGTAGCTCCCGAATCCGATCCTCCGTGACCAGGATCAATTACTACTTTACGGACCTCTCTATATTCATTATTATTCATAGTTATCACCTTCAAAGTAGTATATGTAAATAATGTTAATTTGGTTAACTTGACTAGAAGAAAAAGATACTATTTTTTAGTACCTTTAATCTTTATTTAATGTGTTATTTATTATTTTTCTTATTTCAATAATTCTTTTTTTCATAAAGTCTGGATTATCTTTAAACCATTTTATGTTAAGTGGAGATGGATGTGGCAGAACTATTGCTGGTTTATTAAATAATATATTATTTTTAAATATTAGGTCATTATAATTTTCATTTGGAAAAAATGTTTTAGCGGCTTGGGCTCCAATTATTATGTATAATTTATTATCTATATATTCTAATTCTTTCTTTATCCATTTTTCGTAGCATATTTTAGGTGGTGCTTTGTCATTACCATTTTTATCTTTTCCTGGGTAGCAATGCGCTAAGGCTGTGATAAAGAAGTTATCTGGATTATAGAATTCTTCATCGGTTATTTGATACCATTCATATTTTAATTTTTTACCGCTTTGATCAGTAAATGGCTTTAGTGTAGTATCTACCGTTTTAGATGGTGCTTGACTTATTTGAACTATTTTTGAAGTAGCTGAACCTATGACTACTGGATGCGGTTTGAAACCAAACTTATCTTCACAAATATTACATTTTCTTATTTCACTTATTAAATTACTAAAGTCTTTTCCCATAATGCCTCCTGATACATTTAGTTTATTATATCATATTTTTATTATTTTTATTTCTATTTTTAGTATTGTTAAATTTTTAAATACATCATCTTATTATGATTTCACACAATTAAATCAATGTAATTATTGAATTTATATTATCTCCTATTGTAAAAAGATACTAATTTTATTTTTTAGTATCTTTTTGATATTTAATTTATAGCGATGTTATTTATATATAATTTGTAACCATTGAAATCTGTATTGCTATTGGTAGTATCGGTATTATCTAATGATGTTAGGTAAGTATCTCTGTAAAAAGACAATATCTACGTTTAAATTTTCTTTCAAATAAACTTAACTTATTAAAATTTGAAAATTCATTTTGTAGATAATTAAACCTATGATTTACAAGTTCTTTATTTAAGAATTTTGGTATTAGTTTATCAATGTTTGACATTACTATATTTATATCTTTGGGTATATCTACTAGACCATCTTGATATAAATATTTACCATATAATTCAAAATCTTTATGTTTATATTTTTTCTTCTGCTTCTTTTTATCTTCAATATCAATGTATTTTATTTTGTTATTTTTAAATTTTATTCCTATTATATTGTTATTTGTATCTTGTACCCAACATTTGGTATATACAACATTATTAAAATAATTATCAGTTAATAAATGGGAATAATATCCTAATATTAAATCATCATTAAGTTCATTTTTGTATGTATTTAAAAATTTGTTTATATTTATCATTTTTTCTTTAGGACAAGATGGAAAAGGAATATTATCATAAAAATGTGCTGTATAACGATTAATAATGGTACCTTTATCTACATCTGGTATTAAATTACCATAATAAAATAAATCTTTATTTAAATTTAATTTTTTATTAACTTCTTTTGCTACTGCTAAATGTACTGACCAACTAGGCATTATATCACCTCTATCATTAATTTAAGTATATCATAATTTTAATAATTTATATGTTATATTGGGTTATTTTTACAATATTTTGATATTTTATATGTAATTAGTTATGGCTTATAATATAATACAACACAAATATTTTTAATTTAGAGACTATATAATAGGCTCTAAATTGCCTCTTAAGACCTAGGCTTAAGAGGATAAAGAAAAAAATAACATAGACTATATTAATCTACATTATTTACTTTTATAGTACTTACATACTTTATATTTAATATTTTATCATATAGTAATTGCTTATTTTTTAATACTCTTATAAAACTATATATATAGAAAATTATAAATATTAAAAATGTATTTAATCCTATTATTACTGATAAATAGTTAGGTATATTTTTAGCTAATAACATTTCTAAATGTACCACTAATGAAAATATTCCATAGTAATATAAATAGATAAAGATATTTCTTAAAGTTAATCTAAGTAATCTCTTATCTGGTACTTCTAATGATACATTTATTATTTTTCCAAAGATTGTTTGGTTATGGTTAAAATATGGAATGATAATAAAGTATAGGACCGCTAATAAAAGATTTATATATTTATTATTTATTAAAATTGATACTAACATTATCATTAGTAGATAGATAAAGATATCTCCTATAAAGAGTGTTATTCTTCTTAAGGAAGATACTTTTTGTCCTTCTTTTAATGATTTGGTATCGATATCTTCTCTTGTTGGTAAATGTTTTTGGATAGGACTTATTATTAAATAGCCCAGAAGACCTCCTAATGTGTTTATTAATAGGTCATCCACATCAAAATTACGATATGGTCTAGGATAGATATAATATAGTCCTGTTAACTGAGTTAATTCAAAGAATAGTGATATTAAGAAACTTATAATTATTGTTTTCTTTAATGAACATTTATAGTAATATTTTAAATATACTCCTAATGGCATAAACATTATTATATTAAAGATAACAGTATATATACTAGGCATAGTTATTATTTTTAAGATATTTATTTGTTTTAATTCTATAAAGTCCTCTATTATATCTTTTGTGAATGTTAATGGGATTAACTGAGGATTAATCACTTTCATTTTGATTACTTCTTCTTTGGTTGGAAGAGGTAATATTACTAAAAAGTAGATTGTCATTAGATATAAGATAAAGGAATATATTATTAAAGTTCTTAATTTGTTTACTGATCCATAATGATGATATTCATATATTATATATGGTAATGTTATTAATAAAGCTAAAAAAGGAAAGATTATTAAAGCTGCTTTTATTGGTACTAAATAGCTCATCTTATCTCTCCTTTATTATGTTTTTACTACAATAGTATGTTACTAAGAAATATCCTCCATAGATTACTACTAGAAATACGGCGGTTAAAATTATTGATGATAATAATGATGATGTTCCTATTGTTTTTAAGATATAATTAGCAAATTTTATTCCAAATATGGAGTGAATTATGGCAAGTAATAATGGAAATAAGAAGAATACTGCTATCTGATTAAATAAGGCTTTGTTTATCATCTTCTCATCGGTTCCTATTTTTCTTAACATATTAAATCTTTCTTTATTATCAGTACTTTCAGATAATTCTTTTAAGGCTAAGATGGCTGCACTTGATATTAAGAAAATTATTCCTAGATATAGTCCTACAAATGTTACCATTGCTCCTAGTCCTATAGATGATGCATAGATATCTATTTTGGTATTATATGTTAGTAAGGTATCTTTGTTAAAATGATTATTCATTATAGTATTAACCGTCTCTTCGATATCTTCTTTTTCTTCTTTGGTATCAGCTTGATAGTTGGCTGCTAAGATATTTTTATACGGATGAATACCTTCTAAGGCATTATCTGGTAATATTATTACTCCTGTATTAGTAGAACTTCCACTTAGTTCGATAAAACCATCTTGACATTCTTGATATTTTGGATAGTAGTTTTTACTATTTATAGTTAGTTTGGCATTATTTTTTAAAGCTATGTTTCGAATATCCGCCATCATCTTATAATTGGCTATAATTACATATTCATTATCTTTCAGAGTTAATTCTTTTTTGTTATATAGTTTTGCTAGACGATTGTAGTCACTTAATTTTATTAGTGTTTCTTTATCTTGATATGCTAGGAATGGATAATCTTTTTCTATTTGTTCTATTTGGTCTCCAAAAGAGTCTTTTAGGGTTATTTCTTCTACTCTATATGTATTTATATCTACTACATCTTTTAGATACTTATATACATCTAATCTTTGTAAGGTATCTTTGGCAGTGGTGTTATAGTCCTCTATTATGTCTTTGGAGAAACTTTCCTCTTCTTCATCTGATAATTGTTGTAATTTTGAGAACTGAATATCAACGGGTGCTAAATCTTTTAGATTACCTGATAGGGAGTTCTTTATGGATAATGCTGATGAAAAGATACATATAGTAAAGAATAGCGTTAGGCATATAATTGTCATTGAAAAGACTGTGGTATTTATTTTACTACTTATTTGACGAACGGTAAAACTATTTAGTCCTTTGTAGTAGTATTTTTTTAGATGCATTACTATCTTTAGGATTAGACCTGATAGTGACCAAAATATTAGAAATGTTGATACGCATCCTAAAGCTATAGGCAACAATATTCCTCTTATGGTATTCATTAGTGGTGAAGTACCAAATCCATCTGTTACTAGATAGTAAGCATATGATAGTGCTATGACAGCAATTATGAATACTATAGTGCAAATGATAGGATTTTTTAATTTTACTTTTTCGGATTTTTTATTACCATGTAATAGGTCTATTAGTTTACATTTGTTTACAATTATGGTGTTAAATATCATTACTATTAGATACATTATGCTAAAGTATAATAAGGCTTTTAGGGCCGCTGAAGATGAAAATGTAAACTGAAATTTTGTTAAGTCAGCTTCAAACATATTGGCTACTAAGATACTCATTAGTTGTGATAAAACTGTTCCTAGGGCTAGGCCTACTCCTAAAGAGATAACCCCTATTATAAGAGTTTCAAAGAAAAGGATTAGAGATATTTTTCTTTTGGGCATTCCTAGGGTTAAGTAGATTCCAAATTCTTTGTTTCTTCTTTTTATGAGAAAACGACTGGCATAGATTATTAGAAATCCTAGAATAAATGAGACAAAGACACTTACTCCTCCTAGAATAGTGGTCATTAGTTCTATTGCTTCATACTTTGACGATGAGACATTTAGCATTACTGTTTGACTATCTATGGCATTGAAGACATAGAAAATGGCTACTCCTAGTACTAGGGTAAAGAAATAGATGGCATAATCTTTGATACTTTTGGTTATGTTTTTTAGTGACAATTTAAAGAGCATCATTTATGTCTCCTCCTAGTAAGGTTACGACATCTATTATTTTATCAAAGAATTCTTTTCTGGTATCATTTCCTTTACGAATTTCGTTATATATTTTACCATCTTTTATGAAGATTATTCTAGTAGCGTAACTTGCGGCATAAGCGTCATGGGTTACCATTAAAATAGTGGCTCCTAAGGTATTATTTAAGTATGTTAGTTTTTCTAGAAGCATTTTTGATGACTTGGAATCTAGGGCTCCGGTTGGTTCGTCTGCGAGTACTAAGCATGGATTTGTTATTATGGCACGAGTTGCTGCTACTCTTTGTTTTTGTCCTCCACTCATTTGGTAAGGATATTTTTTTAGTACTGATTCGATATCTAGTTCTCTTGCTACTTTCTTTATTCTTTTATCTATTTCTTTGGGACTTACATTTTGAATTGATAAGGCTAGTGCTATATTTTCATAGGCTGTTAAGGTATCTAATAAATTGAAGTCTTGAAAGATGAAACCTAAGTCTTCTCTTCTAAACTTGTTTAAATCATTTCCTTTTAGTTTTGTTATGTCAGTTCCTCCTACAAAAATATGTCCGGCGGTTACTTTATCAATTGTAGATATACAGTTTAGTAATGTTGTTTTACCTGAACCTGATGAACCCATGATAGCGACAAATTCTCCTTTTTCTACTTCAAATGATATGTTATCTATGGCTTTGGTTAAACTTGATTTACTTCCGTAGTATTTTTCAATATTTTCTATTTTTAGTATATTTTCCATATTATTTTCCTTCCTTTCGTAATTAATAATACTAGATAACGGGATATTTGTCGTAAGTTTAATATTACAGTATATTACTTTTTTGTAAGGTTAGTCTTCTGGGTGATAAAGTTTATTTTTGCCAAAAGTTATTTTGACGATTGTATATTCTTTTTCCTCAGATTCTATTTCTATTTTATGTCCTAGTTTGGTACATAATTTTTTTGCTATGTATAGGCCCATGCCTGTTGATTTGATTTTATCTCTGCCATTAGTACCAGTAAAGGATTTCTTGAAAACATTAGGGATATCACTTTTTGGTATGCCAATACCGTTATCTTTGATGGATAGGACTATTTGATTGTTGTCTTCTTGTGTTTTTATTTGGATATAGGAGTTTGGAATATCTTTTTTGTATTTGATACTGTTATTGATAATTTGATTTAAAATGAATTCTAACCATTTGGTGTCGGTATAGACTTCGGTATTTTTTATATCGACGATTAGGTCAATTTTATTTTCTAAGAGGTCATCTTTATTTTTAAGGGCTACGGAGGAGATTATTTTTTCTAGTTTTACTTTTTTGAAGATAAAGTCTTCACTAGTATAGTTACTTCTTACATAATAGAGGATTTGGTCAATGTAGTTATCTAGTCTTCTTATTTCTTCGATATATTCTTTTGGTACTTGGTTTTTATGATTATGAGTCATAAGGATTAGACTTGATATTGGTATTTTTACTTCATGTATCCACATCTCGATATAGTCTTTGAAGTCTTTGGTGCTATTTATGTAACTACTGACATTTTCAATCATTGATTTATTGATGTCATATAAGGTGTTATATATTAGTTCTTCTTCATAAGTAGTTGGTTTGGGTAAGGTTTCTAAGACTAGGTATTTTTTATCTAGATTTTTGGTATTGGTTATGATGGTGGTATAGAAGGTTCTTTTTTGGAAATATGATATTAGGATGGTTATGATTAGTGTTAGTAGTAGTAATACTATGGTTACTATTATTAGCTCCTTTGGTACTTTGAAGGCTATATCTAATAGGGTTATTAGAATTATTGATATGATAGTTATAATGATTATGGTTATTTTATCTTTTAGATAGTTTGTTAATTTCATAATAGTATATATCCTTGTCCTTTTCTTGTTTCTATGGCATTTGGATAGCCAAAGCCCTCTAGTTTACTTCTTAATCTACTTATATTTACGGTTAGAGCATTATCATTTATGTATTCTTCATTATTCCAAAGAATGGTCATTAATTCATCTCGTGATACAATTCTATTTTGGTTATTTAATAGGTGCTGAAAGATTAGCATTTCATTTTTGGTTAGTTCTAATTCTTTATTATTGCCAGATAAAGTACCTCGTGATGGCGAGACTTCTAAATCTTTATATTTCAGTACTTCAGTACTATTATCTAATCTTTTAAAGATATTTTGTATTCTTAGTAATAGAATGGTTGGGCTATAGGGCTTGGTTATGTAATCGTCTGCTCCATAAGAGATAGATAATATTTCATCTGTTTCACTTGCTCTTGAGGTTACCATTATTACTGGAATGTTTGATTCTTTCCTTATTTCTTTAAGTAACTGCTCACCATTTTGATATGGTATATTTATATCTAAGAGAATTAGGTCTATATTACTTTTTAACACTTCTTCTTTGGCATTTGAGAAGTCTTTTAGTATTAATGCTTCATAGCCAGCATTTACTAGTAGTTCATATAATTCTTTAGATATTATGGTATCATCTTCAATTATCATTATCTTTTTCATATATTATATTTCCTTCTTTCTATAGTTATATTATATCATTATTTTAATGGGTTTTATATTACAAGTTTGTAATGCAGAAGAAAAAAGACTTAGTACAACATATAATCATATTTCAAATAAATAAAGTATTATCATTTTAATATGATAATTTCTATTAATAATGAATAATAGAAATTTTTATGATATAATGTTGATGAGGTGATACATTTGAAAAAGTATGAACTTTTAACTAGTGACGATAATATATTTAACACAATTAACGATGACTGGTTAGGAAGAAACAGTAAGATAATTAATCTTATGAAATTATTAAATAATGTTAATGAAAACATTATAATATCAATTGATGGTGAATGGGGAACTGGTAAAACCTTTTTTATAAAACAATTAATTTATATCTGCAATAATTACGATAAGATTGATAACATTAAAAATCATAAGGATTATGCTAAAGTGGAGGAGTTTTCAAAAAAGCATGTTGTAGTTTATTATAATGCTTGGGAAAACGATAATCATGATAATCCTTTAGAATCGCTAATTTATAATATTCTAAATGAATATCCTAAATATAAAAACCATATTGAAAATCCAGAAGAATTGTTTCAGGCGGTAAAGCCAATACTAAAAAATATTATTGAAAAAGGTAGTTTGGGATATATAACTAAAGACTGCTTTGAAAACTTAAAATCATTTGAAGATTTAGCTGATAGTATAGTTACAATCGAAGAAAAACAATCATCATTAAATAAGTTATTTAACAAAATAATTAAATCAGATCAAAGAGTATTATTAGTGGTTGATGAACTAGATAGATGCCGTCCAGATTATGCAGTAAAATCACTTGAAACATTAAAACATTTCTATAATAATTCTAAATTAAGCATTATAGTTGTAACTAACAATAAACAATTGAGTCATACAATAAAAAAATATTATGGTAATGATTTTGATGGGTATAGTTATTTAGATAAAATCTATGATAGCATTATTACGCTTGGAATTGATAATTTAGATAATTATGTTAAAAAACATTGTAAGATTACACAGGCTACTAATTTACCAGAAAATATATCTTTTGAATTATTTAAGTATTTAAATTTTTCATACAGAGAATGTAATAAATATATGTCAATGTACAGGATTGTTGAGCCATATACAAAAGTTAGAGACTCTTTTAATATGAATAAGTTTTTATTTGAGGCAGACATTTTGTTACCAATGGCTTTAGCATTAAAAATTAAAAATATAAATAACTATAATAGTTTTGTTACTGGTATTGGCGATGAAATAATAAAGTCATTTCTAGCATTTCTAAAAAATGATAATGATGAACTTGATTATATTAGATGGCTATCTGAACTTTTATCACCAAACGAAAATGAAACTTTAGAAGAAACTTTTATTAGGAAATATAGATGTGTTTTTTCTAAGAGGACTAGCTATGATAATTTTCCATATCTTGAGGCCATTTCTATGCTAGGAAATTCAATTAATTTTAATAATGATAATAGTCAATCAATAGGGATGGAATAATTATGATTTATAAAGGTATATTTTATTTTGATAAAAAAAATCATCCTGGAGAATGTGAAATAGATGATAATAATCATATATACTTGACAATACATGAAAGCAACATAAACGGTTATAAGAAAAAAATAACTGGAATTGCCGGTAATGAGACCTTAACATTATATAACTGTTGCTTAATTAGTAATGGAATAGGTTATTATAAGTATAGAATAAGTTATATTGTAAAAAATGGTATTAATATAAAGTATAAGAACGTAGATTTTAATAAACATATACAAAGTTTTAGATTTACTTTTAATCGTTTAGATGAATGGCTAGGTATTAAAACAATAATAAAAAGCAAAAATGAAATTAAATTTAATATACCAAATGATATTCTATTATATAGTGATGATAAATTAAAAATTTATATAAAATATTTTGAAGAAAAATGTACTTTAACTGATACATCTATTAGTAATCTTAGCATAGTACCATATATTTGTACAAAATCAACTTGTGTTATGAGCATAGAAAAGATTACAATGTATATTCAAATGATTACTAGGTTTTTTGCTTTACTAATTGGATATAGCGAGCAGGTAAGAACAATTAAATTTCATAAGATGTATAATTGGCAAAATATTATGGGAGATATCGAGGATGAAGTTGTAATAAATACAGACTTTAGCAATTGTTATTATAACAAAATTGGTTATTCTAAATTTAATTTAAGAACTTATTATAATGATATAAGTGAAAATATAATGATGCTATTTAGTAAGTGGTATAATATTTATTTTAATAAGAGATATAAAGAGGCTATATTTTTTTACTATAGCCCATATAAGTCTCAAACTATAGAAGATGATTTTTTAACAATAATGAAATGTCTTGAAAAATTTAGTTGTGCAACAGATAATATTAAAGAGAAAAAGAAAAAAAATAAGAACTTAAGAAATATTTTATGTGATTTTTACGATAAAAATAAAATAACTTTGGAAAAAACTATGAAAGATAGAGGTTTTAAAAAGGAATATATAAAAAATATAGAAGACATACATGAAGATATAGCAAATGCTATTGTATATCGCTATAATACAAGAGTAAAATTATCAAGTAGAATAAAAGCACTTGATAAAAATAATATAATAACCAAGAGATTTAATTACAAGCACTGTAAAAAGAAAGATGTTAATTGTAATGTTTATGATTATTTATCTAATACACGAAATTATTACACACATCTTGATACAAATGATTGTATTTTAAGAGATGAATATTTGCCAGGATACATTAGAAGGCTAGAAAAAATTTTTATAAATAATCTATTATTATTAATAATAAATGATGAAGACTATGTTAAAAAAGTCTTAGATAAAGATGAATATTTATCAATATATGATAATCGTGATATTTAATTTAAACAATAATATTTATATCTATCTATTTTTATTGATAACAATATTGTTATTATGTTTTATTTTAATAAAAGACTTAGCACATCTTAATGATGTTGTTAAGTCTTTTTTAATTGTTTATCTGTTATTTATACTTATCTTCTTCCCATTCATCAGTAATAAGTTCATCATCATCTCGTTCTTCTGCTTCAACGAAATCCGCTGGACTCATTCTTTCTTCTTTAGCTATTCTTTTATCCTCTTCTGATAATCCCCATAATTCTGCTTCTTTATCAAATTCTTCATCTTTATAATTTCTTTTTACTATTTTATTTGATTTAACATTTGTCTTCTTAAAAGATGACTCTGGAAAGTTAATATGTATTTTCTTTTTACTAAAAATATTATATATTGTTTGAAATAACCAAATTATAAAATAACAAAATAATTTAGTTATTTCAACCATCAAGATAAAAATATAATAAAACATAATAGCCCCTATTTTAAAGATATACCAGACAAATATAAGAGGAAAAAATAATATATATAATAATGTTTTAATAGTAACCACCTCAATCTAATTATATCAATAATTTAATATAAAGTCATTAGTTATGTAATTTACTTTAAAGTACCACACATTCATTTTTTTCTTGTAATAATATACATTTATTACTATTTTGAAATTCAATAGGAATAAATTCTCCGCAATATTTATAATCTTCTTTTTTACTGCTTCTTTCAAACAGATAAACTTTAGTATGTTTATTATATCCTAATATAATATCTCTGCATATTTGATTTGGTTTATGAACAAATTCAAGATACTTATACTTTTCTTCACTTTCATTTTGCAAAAAATATATTATTTTTTTATTATTCAACCATTTATCATCATATTCTCCTTCGGTTGTTTGTCCTTTTAAAATTAAAATATCATCCTTCTTATTATAATACATCCCCATCATTTGATTAAAATTATTTGCTATTGCACATATAGTCATTGTGTTAACTAGTGAACCAATTTTTAAATCATTTATATTAGTATATTTTATATTAGTTTTATCATACTCATTCATTATGTCAACAGCTGTCTTCAATCCATTATTGTGAATCAATTTATATTGTTCTTTTTTGATATCAAGAATACTTTGATTATTTAAAAACTTAACAATGTCCCCATCATTAGGTAAAGATTTAATTTTTTGAATAAAAAGATTTATTGATTGACCATATTCATTATAAAACCTATAATTTAATTGCTTTTCATTATCCAAGATCATTTCTTTTAATGATTTCTTCTTATTATTATCTGATATTTTTTTTGTTTCAGTTATATTATTACATATCATTGTGTCTGAATAATTGATGTTTTTAACTATATCTATGAAATTACCTACTAACTCTTTTTTTATTGATATTCCTTTGCCCCTGGTTCCATCGCTTTTTACCTTTCTTATATCAAGATATTCATTTCCATTTTCATATTTGATAAAATTTAATTCTATAAACACATTTGCCGAACTTCTTATTTTACCAATATGTTGAACCTGAGGATTTTTTTGTGGTTTCATTTCCTGTAATAATCTTTGACTATAGGAACTATTTTTTGTCATTCTTATATAATCTATTTTTTTAATAAATAACGTTGTTTTTTCTTCTCCTACACCTGTTAAACTTGGTATTCCCATTTTCAACTTGTTATAATCACTAAGTGATAATTTTTTTAAATCGTTCGTTGTTTTAATATTATTGTCAAATAAATATTCTTCAAGTAAATCATATTTCTTTTCGTTTAGTATACTACTAATATTTATTTCTTTTTCATCCAGTTCAACGTTATTAGTTCCCATTTGATTAATTAGACTCTTCAGTTCCATTGTCTACCACACTTTCGGTAATATACACTTGTAAGTTATCATTTATCATTCCGCTTATTAATATAGCGACTCTTTTTAGTTCTTCATTCTTTGCAACATCACTTAGTCTGTTTTCATCATCTTTAGAATCCTCTTTTATATGTAAAATTAAACTATAATATGCCATTTGCTTTATATATTCATCATTCAAGGCTTTTATTGACAAATCATCGTCTGTTCCTTTGGTAATATTTTCTTGAAGTTTTTTTAATGGTTTATTCTCCATGTTGATATATATTTCAATTGACTCTGTAGAATCCTTCAAAACACAAGGTAGTTCTTCATCATCACTAAAGAATTCTTCAAACTCCGTGCTATTCTTAAATACTGGTACTGTTGAAATTTTAGGTGGTTGCTTTGTTTGCTCATCTTTTGATTGATCGCTCTTTTCTTTATCTACAACTTTTATCATAATTGATGATGATAAATTTTCATCATCATACCCCTTAATATACAACTTAAAGAAAATGTCATCTCCAACTTTTACATCGGGAGATAATTTGAAGTTTATAATTCCATGACCGTTTTTATAAAATTTAAATCCATCGAAAATTAAAGCATTTTCATTTTCAAAAATGAAGCCAAGATTGTCTTCCATACTATACATCTCATGATCTGCATTAGAAGTATAGTTTAAAGCAAGGTCTTTATTTATTGGTAGTTCAAAATTCTCTTTATTTGAAATATTTAAAAATGTTGGAAATGCAAATAATTCTGGTAATTTTTGAGGATTGTTAGATTTTTGTTGTTTTGTACTAGGAATATCTTTGGAAACCTTTCCTATTCCACCTGTATTTAGAAAAACTCTCAATTTGTTTTCTATTTTTTTATTTAGTTCTTCACTCATATTTTCTGAACTTGCACTCAGCATTTGTTCTTTAAAATATTTATTCAAATCTATTAACTCTTGATCCTCCTGCAATAAGTCAACAACTTTCCTTCTTAATGCATCTGTATAATCATTATCTTGAAACTTTGCTCTATCAGAAGTAAACAAACGTGCTTTAATCCTGTCATCCATATTGTCACAATCAACATTAACAATTAAATGATTTAATAAATATGGTTTATTAATTTTTTCAAAAAAATTAGAATTTTCATTTCCTTCTACCTGACCATTAATTGTATATAATACTGGTGTAGTTTTTTCGTTATAATTTTTATATGAATCTTTATCAGTAATAATCCAATAATTAATAGTAATAGTTCCGCCGAAAATATAATCTGCTATTATTCTATTATTATACTTTACATGTTCATTATTATTTAATCTTGAATTGCATCCTAGTGCAATTATTACATTATTGTGATTTTCAAAATTTGTTTTGTCAACAGAAATTCTGTTCTCAGTAATTCTTATTGGTAAAATTGGATTGAATAATTTTTTATTAACAAAATGAAATATACTTTTATCACCTGGAGCTTTTGCACTACTTCTACCATATTGATTAATGTTCATTTCTATATGTCTTACTAATGTTCCTGGTAAAAACTCATTATTTTTATCAATTACAGATATCGGACAACCAGTACTTTTTAAAACTAAGTATTTATGTATTGGCGTTTTATAATCTAAATCATCAAATTCTTTTGTAATAGTAAATGAAATTCTGTTTGAATTATCTTTTTCCGGTATTGGTTTTGATATTATTAATGTATGTTTAGAAAATATATTAGCAGTTGAGCCTCCCTGTCCAAATGTTCCTGCAAGGTAAAACTTTCTTAATTTATTCCCCCCCTGTAAACTAAGAATTGTTTTTCCAAATTCTTCACTACTTAGTCCTATACCATAATCTCTTATCTCTATTGTTGGTCTCCATTTTTTATTTGACTCTAAAACATTTAATTCTACTAAAGACTTAAGGTTTTTATCAATTTCCTTAATATCATACTTAGATAGATCACCTTCTTTAATACCAAAATATTTTTCGGAAGACATTCGTGGATTTTTTAGTTGATTATCAGGGTTTAAATAATAATATTTTTCAATAACTGCATCTATTGCGTTAGTTAATCTCTCTATAATACCATTTTCACCACGCTCAAGCATTTGAAAAGTTGAATGATTTGACTCATTGTTGCCAATTGGAATCCATTCAGTTTCATATTTACTTTCTATTAATTTTATTAGTTCATCTATATCCTTAACTGTATTTGCATTGAATACCTCTCTTAACATACTATCACCTCTTTACTTAAAACTTAAAACTATTGTTTTTTCCTTTTAACTTAAATTTTGTTTCTGCTAAGGCTAATTCTTCTTTTAAAGTTTTAAAAACTTTTTTTACGTCTTCTTCAGTGTAAGAATAAGCCCGCGTATTGGATAAATTACCTATAAGTTGAATGTTTTTTATTGCGTTATTAACTCTTTTTTCAGCCAATTCTTTAAACTTTATTTCCTTTTCTTCCATATAACATTTGCCTCTCTTTCAACATATATTATACATATTTTTAAAATGTTGTCAATATATTTTTGCAATATTTTAAAAATATTACAAAAATGAAGCATATTTTATTGTGCTTCATTAAACAGTTTTTCAGCCATTGTTTTAATTACATCAACATTCACAGCATTTCCAAATTGTTTGTATGCTTGTTGATCATTCTTATTTGGAATAAATGTGTCAGGAAAACTCTGAAGTCTAGCTGCTTCTCTAACTGTTAGTCTTCTTTTATACTTACCTATTATTGGAATTTGTACCATTGCTACTAACGCAGGAAAGCATGTTGGTTTTTTAACCCTAATACCTGACGGTCTAAATTGTATTATCCCATCCCATAACGATTTTATGCTATTACCAGCTTGCCATTCTAATTTTCTATGTGTTGGAGCAAATTCTTTTAAATAATTATATTTTTCCATCCATCTATCTATAAACTCTTTATTATTGTTATATAAATTAATATTCTTATTTATGAAATCCTCTTTCCATTTTGGCAATTTTTCATCTTTAAAATATCCATTAAAATATACTGCCCATATTGGGAAACCAATAACTGTTTCTTTAATTCCTTTATAAAATTCATCCCACGCTGTTAAAACCATTTTTTCATAATCTGAAATATAGTATTTATTTGACACTTTCTTTGTTTCTAGCACGGTTGAAATATCATTTTCTTCTTTTGACATCAATTCTGGCAGTTTTATATTTAAATCTTTATCAGCATTTTCTGGATCATATATACCCAAAATTACAACTCTTTCCCTTAATTGCGGGATACCTAATTGATGTGGGCTAATAATAATAGGTTCTTTTGTCAAACGATAGCCAATTTCTTTCAAATGTGAATAAATTGTATTCCATGTCTTTTTATTGTCATGTGATACTAAGTTTCTTACATTTTCTAAAACTATATACTTTGTCTTATGATATTTTAAAATTCTCTCTATTTCAAAAAATAGCGTTCCTTTAGTTTCATCGTTGAATCCTAACTGTTTTCCAGCTTTAGAAAATGTTTGGCATGGGAAGCCAGCGCATAGAACGTCATGTTTGGGTATATCTTTCTCATCTATATCCCTAATATTGCAATCAGAATTAATACCATAGTTTTCATAATATGTTTCTATTGCATACTTATCAATTTCAGATGCAAATACACAATTTCCACCTAATTGTTCCATTGCCTGATGAAAGCCACCTATTCCAGCAAATAAATCTATAAACTTAAAGTCCTTTTTCATTTTTACATCACCACTATATTAATTATACTACTTTTTTTTACATAAAGCTAGCATTTTTTACAAATTTAAGCGAAAATTTTGCATTTGGTTATAGATTTATTTAGAGCAATGTTATATAATTATTATAGGAGGTTAATAATATATGGCCAATTTAAAAAGTGAACAGTTGAGAAGCGACCTAGGTCTTGAAATAAACTATGATCAACCACTTTCAACTTCTGAAATGATGAAAAATATTATCAATATTCTTGGTAAAAGTAATTGCTATATAGAAAAAGTTAATAATAAAAAGTTGCTTTTTTACAAACATAGTAATACAATTGAAGTACTATTACTTGCATCAATTACTTACATGGGAGGGAATGGTCAACATCCGATTTATAAAAAAAGAATGCAATTAAAGAAATGGTATAAAGATATTGTGAATTATTATAGTAATAAATCAAATTATAATGTTAGATTCATTGGTGTATATCATTATCAAAATAATATTATTTTTGCAGAATTTAACAAAGATTCCTATGTTAAGAAAAAAATGAATTCTTCTGCCGCCCATGTTTATACCAATGATTTGTATCAGGCAATGAAGGATGGTTCTTTTAAAAGAAAAGACAGAAATAAAAATGAAATTACTACAATCAAATACATTAAATTTAAAGACTATTTAGATAATAACATGTCAAAATACAGTAATGATTTATTTAACATATTTACTTTATTTAATGAAGGCGATTTCTTTGGAAAATGGATAAGTGCAAAAGTTGCAATACCAGAAATGCACAAAGAAAACTGGAATAAATGGAAAGAAACAGAGTGGCCAGGATGGTACCTAGAATTTAAAATGAATTCCTTCATCAAAGAGAAATGTCTTGAAAATAAAATCTTATATGTTGGTAGTTCTCATAAGCGTGCAGGAGAATTAGACTTTGACTTGTGGTTTGGTGAAGATAATTTTTATGGTGATTTAAAAGCAAGTGATATTGATAAAAAGGAAGCACCTGGAAATGATCAAAATAGTTTTATTGAATGTATCAACAAGTATAATAAATTTTGGTATATCATTTACGAACATAATACTATAAAAGATAATGAAACCAATAATTATGATGCAACTAGATTTAGAGCAAACTATATTAAAGATAATAATGAATGGCCACTTGGAAAACAATTTGATGAATTAAGTTATTATAAAAGAATGAAAAATTCTATTAAATTCATTAAGATGTATATAATTGAACTTAATAGAATTAATTTTAGAAATGTATTAAGTGACTTTAATCAGGGAAAGCAGCCCAGTGGAGATGCAAGGAATCCTAAATTTAAAATATCAAAGAAAAATATAGATAACTTTATTGTTTACGAGCAAGATTTTATACAGATTGAAGAGAAAAAATTGAATCATTGTCAGGAATAGTTATAAATATTAAAACTTAAAATTCGGAAAATCTTCCGAATTTTTTTATTTATTATTTTTTGATTTGTATTATTTGCATTAATACTTTAAAAATCTAACCTTATACACCCTATTTTATTAAAAGGGGGGTTGTTCTACATTGTTTTATGTTTAATATATATTTTAACAAAATGTATTATAAAGTTATTTTTTTCTTTATATATTTGAGATTATATAAAAATGATGTATAATATAATGTGTATTAGGAGGAGATAATGTGGTAGTAGGCGTTAATATATCGAGTTTTAGACTTAAAAAAAAATATACAAAAAAAGAAGAATTTATTCCGTTTTATTCTGACTTTTCAAAAAATAAAGATGATTGTATTTATTCATGTGATAATATCATAGATGTTATAGAAGAATTCTATAAATCTAAAATTTTACCAGAACAGTTAGATTATCATAAAAAATATTTTGGAACAAAAAAAGATTCCTTTAAGATTATTGAAAAAAATGATAGAATATATGTCTCTTTCACAGTTATTTGTGGTGCATATGGAATCAAATCGGAAATAACTGATATTGATACTAATGAAATTTTGTTTAAAAGAAAAATAAACAATGCCGATGTAAAAGATTTTAGAATTATGTTTGCTTTTGCTAGAAATCAAGATACATTTGAAGTTAATAAAGGAGTTGTTCTATTTGAAGTAATTGGGCAATATGGAGTAAAAACTTTAATTACTAATAAACTTAGAGAGTTTTTATCAAATAGTTTTCATGTAATTCCATTTTTTTATACAGTTTCAACAAGAGAGGCTTTTGAGAAATTGGTTGAAAAAGGAAGTTTTAAAAAAATTAACTTAATAAAAAATGAAGTTAGTCCTAATTTTTCTAATATGTTGGGTATTAATTGTGGAAAAGAAGTTAGAACTGTTGCAGTAGCATCAATTAGAGAAAAGAAAAATTTTGTTGATAAACTATTAAACTTTGCAACATCCGACAAGGAAGTTTACGAAATAGATGATGAATACGATGATATTTCGATTACAATAGATATGGGTGGAAGAACAAAAACAACAAGTATTAAAAACTTTAGTTCATTGTATATTGTTGAAGAACTTCCTAAGGATGTTTTAGATATAGATGGAGAAATGATTGTACAAAAAATCGATGATGCAATGATGCAATATGCCAATGATTATTTAGATAATATTGTGGAAGGTGATGAGATTGTTAATTAAATTATTAATTTTAATAATTGCAATTTATTTGTTTATATACTGTTTTTTAACAAAGCAAGACTACATAAATGTATCGCAAGTTATAAGAGAACAGTTACAATCTATACTTAAGAAGAAATCTGAAAGAAGAAAACGTGACATATATTCTTTTGTAAACATATATATACTTCCGCTACTATTATCATTTTTTTCTGCTTTAGAAAATATAATAAGTAACAATTTCTATGATAATATTATTGTAATTTTAGCTATACTTGTATCTGTATTTTTAACTTTAATCAGCATTTTAACATCTAAAAGTTATAAAACAAAAACAGATAAGCAAAAAATAATAGTTAACCTAACTTTTAATAATGTCTATTTTTTAACTGTAATATCTACGATATTACTAATACTTTGTTTTTTAAAGAGTAGTATTAGTAATATAGAATTAAACCTTTTCAATAATATACCTATAATATGCAAGATATTTAATCTTAGTAATTATAAAGTTTTGTTTAACACCATAGTAATATATTTAATTATACAAATAATCATACATTTATTAATTGTGTTAAAAAGGATACAACAAATATTTTTTATAACGTTTGATGATTAAATAATTAATATATTTATTTTTAACTTTATGTAAAAAATATTGTACACCTAGTATAAAATTATATTAAAGCACAAAACGATCTAACAATGGACCGCTTCATGCTTTATTTTTTTAGTTCATATTTTTCAATCAATTTAGAAAATGTCATGTTTACACTATTAATTATATCTTGCTGCTTTTCTTTTAAGTCAATTAATTTCTTGTAAATATCATTATATATTATACTTGCTGCTTTATTTTCAATTTTATTATTTTCATCTTCAAATCCTACTTCTAGTTAACAAAAAAGCACTAGCACAAAAAATCTATTAAATAGACCTGTACTAGCGTCTTTCTTTAGTCAATTTAAGTATATCAGATTATTTTTATTTAATCAACAAATTTAAACAAATTTCTCCATACTAAAATAATATTAGTGTATATATCTATAGCTTATATATAATAGATGCAATAAGCATATTGTTATTAGACCTAGGCTAATAACAACACTAATAAGACTTACATAGTAAGGCTTATAGTGAACATAATAAAATATATATAATTATTTATTACTAACTATCTCATCTAATTTACTTCTTATAATACTTTCTTCTCTACTACCATTAGTAGTTAATCTTATTAATGGTATATTATATTTAGATAGTATATTATTCTTTAATATATCTCTTTCTTTTTGTTTATTATCTTCTTTATGATATTTATATCCATCTACTTCTACCGCTAATAATGGTATTTTACTTATTTTATTATATATTAAGAAATCTATATGAGTATTATGATGAGAAGCATATTTTCTTTCTTCTTCCGTTAGTAATGTTTTATCTTTTATTAATATATTTACTGGATATCTAAAAGTAAATGTTAAGTCTTTATAATCTTCTAATACTTTATTTAATAAATGATACATGATATTTTCTGAATCATAGTCTGATATCTTTTTATGTTTTTTAAAATAGTCTAATCTTTCTTTTTCATATTGTTTGTATAATAAATCGAATACTGAATATATATTACTTTCTTCTACTTCCATATTTATATATTTGGTATAATCTATAAAATCTTTTATATTTTGATTCTTTATATTATTACCAGTTACTATGAATATTAGTTCTTTCTTTGCTCTAGATATAGCTACATTTAAGATATTAGAGTCCGCTACAAAGTCTGATATTTCATCATCTACTGTTGATATTATTATGGCATCTTTTTCTCTACCTTGAAACTTATGAACTGTACTTACTTCTATATCTTGGATATTTTGTTTTATTAAATCTACTTGATTATTATATGGGGCTATTATTCCTATATCATTAGTTTTTATCTTTGGTAGTATTTCTTTTATTATATCTAATTGTCTTTGACTTGTATTATCTCTTTTATGATTTCCTTTATTGGTTTTTATTACTTTTATAACATCTTGCTCATCTTTATCTTCAGTCATTATTACTAGTTCATTATTATAGAACTTTTTATTACAGAAGTTTATTATTTTAGGATGACATCTATAGTGTTCTTTTAACATTACTTTTGGTACTTCTTCTATGATATTTTTAACACTACTTAAGAAACTGTTTAATGAATAACTATAACCATTATCTATATTGTATTCTTTGAATATTTTTTCTGTCTTTTCTTTTATTATATCTGATACAACATTTGGTAGTTGTTTTTCATCTCCTATTACAACAGCGTATTTGGCTGATGATAATGCTAATAGGCCTGTTACAACATCTATTTGACTTGATTCATCCATTATTATATAGTCAAACTTAAAATCTTCTTTGAAAGTATTTCTTGATGAGTAGGTTGTGCTTAGTATAACTGGATAATCCTTTATAAAATTAGTACTATTTTTCTTTATTTCTTGATATGTATATTTTTTTCTTGGTTCTTTGTATTTTTGTGATAGGTATTTTTTTAGATAAGTCATTGATGAGTTTATAAAGGCTGTTTCTATATATTTATTTTTTTCTACAAAGGATTGTTCTTTGGTTATTTGTTCTTCTAAGGATTTTATTTGTGTTTGGTATAGATTATTTTGAATTGTATTTATTATTATTTCAATATTATTTTTATATAATGAGAAGTCTCCTATTTGATATATGAATATATATTTTAATTTATTTAATAATGTTAATTTATCGGTGTTTATCAATTCATTCCATAATTTTTGCAAGTTATTTGGATTTATTCTTGTTAGTTCTATAAGGTTAATGTTCTGATTTTTCATGTATTCTTTAAAGTATTTGTATTCTAGTGTTAGGTCATTTTTACTTTGAGTTAGTATGGCTATCTTTTGTCTACTGGTATAGATTTGTTTTACTATGCTATTGTTATTTTTTATTACATTGGTTATATCTTCAATATTTATATTTTCGTACTCTTTAAACGATGGAATGTTATCTGTTTGGTTTTCTATAAAATTATTTTTATTGGCGCTTTTTCCTAAGAGTGCTTCAAAGAAGTCTAGGTTGTATTTTTTTAGTTTCTCTTCGATGTTTTCGATAGCAGCATTATTATTTGATACTACTTGACAGTTCATATTTCTTATTAGTATATTGGCTATGATATTTAGTATTGTTTGTGTCTTGCCTGTTCCTGGAGGACCCTCAATAACACTTACTTTATTATTTATAGCATTTTCTACGGCTTTATACTGACTAGAATTACAACCAAAGGGAAATATTAGAAAGTCTATGTCATTTCCTTTTATTATACTATTTGATAGTTTTAGATAGTTTGATAATGCTGTATCTAGATTATCTACTTCTACTTTCTTCATCTGCTCACTTAGTATCTTCTTTCCATCCTCGGTACTAAGTGATGTTATGTCAGCGGCCTTTTGCATGTATTCTATTACATCTTTGTTATTGCTTATTATTTTTACTTGGGTATCTAGGTAGTCTTGATGTGTATTATTGTTTAAAATCATGTGGTAGTAATAGTTATTTCCGTAGTTAAATTCATAGACTTCTTTTATATCTTTTACTTTAATGTTATTTATGAAGATGTTATATTTTGTTAGGTCTATTTGTTCTGAAACTGTTAAATGCTTTACTCTATATGCTTGATAATTGTAAAACTTACTACTATTTTTGTATTTTATTACGTAGGTATAGTTGATGTGGTTATACCTGCAATAGGATATTTTGGGTGTTACTATTTCGTTATCGATGATTATCATTTCTTTTCTTGGGTCCATACTTCTTTTACCTCCGCCTACTATTAAATAAAAACTAGCACAAAAAATCTATAAGTAGACCTGTACTAGCGTCTTTTTTAACAATTTAAGTATATCAAATATTTTTTATTTATTCAATAAATTGGATATATTTGTTAATCCTTTTTAGAAATATTATCACATAAGATACAATATTTCTTATTCATTATCATCTTCAGAATAATAGTCATCATCTTCTAGTTCTTCCTCTTCAAAATTAAATGAATCATACTTCTTTTCTTTTACTAATTCTTTTTGCCAATCTTCTAAATCATTGTTATCTTTTTTATTGTCATCTTCTGTATCTGTAAATGCTTTTATTAAGTTCCATATTAAACACATAATCTCACCACCTCTGGAGTTTAGTTACCGCTGTTTATTATACTTTTGTTCCACAATTGTTCCGTTTATGGTACAATTGTTATTTTTATTTATTTTCTTTTGACCATTCTTTAAATGTATCTAATACAACAAATTTTAAAAAATAAACATTAGTCTCTACATCATCTTCTTCAGAGATTTTTTCTCCATGAATAATTTTACTTCTTAGCCTATAAGAGTCTGTTACAATTTTATTTTTCTTAAACGATTTATAATCATTTTTGCAATATTTTTCTAATAAGTTTTTAATTTTTTTACTACTACTGATTTGTTTTAATGCGTTAATGCCATTTTCTAAAGATTGTTTTTCAGTATCATCTATATCGCTATTTTTTAATTCTGCAATAAACGAATCAAGCAATTCAATTGCTTTATTACTTTTATTTTCATTTTCACTCATTGTTTCAAGAATTTGGCATAACAACAATATTTTAATATCATCCTTGGCATTTTCCACCAAATGAAACAAATTAAAAATTTTTTGATTTGTTTCATTATAACTACATTCATAATCTATTTTTTTCATTTCTCTTATAAAATCTATTTCTGTATCATAAACAACAGATAATTCTACAGATATTTTGTTTTTATTCTTATATTCATCTAAATTCTCTAATGATTCTGACCACTCTATTTGAAGCCCTAAAAAATCTCTTTCGCCACTTTTTTTGCAATAAAACCATTCTTCATTTTTGTAAAACTCTTCTTCTGAACATTTAAAATATTTTGGATGACAATACCATTTTACATAATCAAAGTCTCCCATACTGTAATTTAGGATTGTTCGATAACCATTAAATAATACATTAAAATATAGTATTTTTCCGTCTAATAATGCATCTTCTCTGTTCTCATAACCATATATAGCAAATTCTAAATTATTATTATCATAAAACTTATAATATAGATTTTTATCTTTAAACTTTCCCAAACAAATATATTCATTATGATTACAAAATCCTATTTCTGCCGAATTATTTAACCTTACTTTTATTCTTGGTATCCACACTATTAATCACCTTCGTTTATATTATATCATTAAATTATATTATTAATTTATTTTTTCCATTTTTATCATAGGATTTTCTAATTAAGCTACTATTTTTACATAAAAAGTGATTTACGATATCACATCACGCTTAAATACAAAATAATTATATTTTTATTTAATGTTCGTTTGATGTTCACACTGAAAATATGTTATTTTTCAGTTTAATTGTCAACACCATTTAATTAATAATTACTTCCTTATACTAAAATAATATTAGTATATACCTACTGCTTATATATAATAAGTATCTTGGATACTTTTAATTAAGATAAGTTTACTTAGCTTAATTAAACACTAATAAGACTTACATAGTAAGGCTTATAGTGGACATAATAAAGATAATATATAGGTATATTAAAACTAAGACTCGATATCTTAGTTTATTATTTAGTTAATGTTAATGTTTTTATTTTAAATTTTTTAGTATCATAACCCCATGGATTAGATACTAATCTTGTATTATTTATTATTATATCTTCTTCTTTATGATCATGTCCATATATCCATACCGGTGATTTATATTCTTTTACTTCTGTATAGTAACAAGAGTTATTACCCCTACTATTACTTTTATTTCTAAATGGTGGTATATGAGTTATTATTAAATCTATATTATTTGGTAAGTTATTATACCAGGATATGCTATCGTTATGTAGTTTTTGTATTTTTTCTTTCTTAGATAATTCTGATAAGATAAATCTTGAATCATTCTGCATAGGATAGTTATATAGTTTATCTACTAATGTTACTGGTTTATACCAAAGGGTATCTCCCGCTAATAAGAAGGTGTTATAGGTATATAGTCCTTTAGTATTATTTGTTTTATCTAGTATGATTATATCTTTATTATCTTTAAATATTTCATTTAATCTATATACTTTATTCATACTATTATAGTTATATTCTTTTGCCATAGGATCAGTATAGATATATTTTATTACTGGTATATAGTATTCATGATTACCTAGGATGAATATTACTTTTTTATAGTATTTTGAACATGAATATAATAGTTCACTTACTCTATTTATATCTTCATCGATATCTCCCGCTACTACAAGGATATCTCCTTTTACTTGCATGCTTATTTTATCTTGGACTAATTTATCTATTTTGGTTATGCTTTCTTTTTTACTTATGTAGTGAGTTAAGTGTAAATCGGATACATAGTCAATGTTTAATTCCATGGTATTTTTCCTTTCTAGATGCTTATATTATAGAGAAATACACGAATTATGTCAAATAAAAAACTGTTGACGCTTTTGTATGTCAACAGTTTCTGCGGATAAGTTATTTACGATAGGTAATTATCTTATATAATTTGTACATTTATAAAATTATTTTTTAGAAGTTATCAGAAAGATTTGTTTCTTTTTTAATTTTATATATTTTTGTTGTTTCTATTTTATTTTTAATTAACCTACCTTCTATTTGAGACATATATGATGATAAAGTATCATTGTTTAAATATTTAAATCTCTTCATAAATCTAACCAACTCTACTTCATTTCAATTTTTATTTCATCTTTATATTCATAATTTAATTTATTTTGTTTACTAACTACAGACTCACCTAAATTTCTTTCTATATCTTCTCTCGCCACTTTTGCTGCATGTCCACCCATTCTTGCAACCTCTTTATTTTGTTCTAAACCTTGTGGTTTATGTTTTTCAGCAAGTCTTTTTGTGGTCTCTTCTGATAAATCAGTTAATATCACTTCAATGTTATCCATATTATCTCTTAAAGATTCTTTACGAAGGCCTTTATATTGTTTATATTCTTTTGCTGTCATACCAGACCATTCTTTATAGATTTCATTAGTTAGTATAGCGTATTCTTTACCTTCATTTATACCATTTTCTTGCCAAATATCAGTTAATTCTTTTCTATCTTGAATTTCTTTTAATCTTTTAGCAATCCATTTTTCATCATAACCTTTAGCTCGATATATATCTATAGCTCTTTGAGCTGCAAGTGATGGGTCAAATACTTCATCGATTCTTTCACTTCCTAATTTAGCTAACCATCCTTTTATTGATTCAACATTTTTACTAGGAATAGATTGAATTATTCTAAACATACCCTCAACATCAACCACATCAGTGTTATAGTATTTACCATCTGAAGACTTTAATTTCAGTTGGTTACAATTTGTAACCGACTCATTTCCTTCTTTTTTTAATCTGTGTTTTAACACTTTCCAATAATTTCTAGGATTATCACTTTCTGATAAAACTCCTACTACATCAACAACACTAATATAATATTTTTCTTTTTCTTTATCCCATACAGTTCTTATTGTTTCGCTATTAAAAATTTTATTAATTAAATGTTAAATGCATTTTATCCTGATTCATTTATAACCTCCTACTTCTTTTCAAATTTAGATAATTTAATTATATCTTTTAAATTTCTTACTCCTCTTAAGATATTATAAATCACCATCAACAGCTATAATTTTGCAAGTACATCATTTAAAATCATGAACACATTTAGACTCAATAATGTCTTTGCACTTCATACATTGTATTTTATTTACTATTTTGAGTATAATAATAGTGCAATATACTTGATTTTTTATGATAGTTATAGTATCATTGTATTATCGGAGAGAAATCTCGTCAGGTCGATAGCTCAATGTCGATTTTATTAAATTAAGTGTATGTTAAGTACACCGCTTGAGCTGGGGAGAGACTACTAGATAGTCTCTTTTCTTTTTAGTTATCAACAAATATTGTTGATAACTATTTTAAATCTATGTCAAAAGAATAGTCATAGCTTATTTTTTCACATTTATTAGTATCTAAGAATGCTTTTTCTTTATGAGAATATTCTACTATTTCTTTAGCATTATAATTTTTAAAATATTTCTTTACCTTATCTAATACTTCTAATTCTTCGTTGGTAAATAAATCTTTATTAAACTTTTTCTTTGGTGTTATTTCATAATATTCTTTAGATGAAGTTATTACTGGTTTATAGTCTATTATATCCTCTTGATCTCCATATGATAATATTGTTTCAAAACTATCTGGTACTGGACCAAAAGGTAGTTTACAATATTCTAGTCCGGTTATTGATTTACAGTTTTCTTTATAAAATAAGAAATCAGCGTAAAACATTTCTTTTAATAATTTTGTTTTTAATATCGTATTATCCGCAAGAAAGATAATCATATTATATACTTTTTCTTTATTAAACTTAGTATAACCATTATACTCTGTTGGGCTATGCTTTTCGCTTAGTAATAATTGCCTTTCATTATTAGCTAAGAATATAGATATCTTATTATTAATTTTATTATATTCTTTATCAGTAAATTGTACTTTATTAGCTTCAACTAAGTTTGCTATTATTTCTGGATTGGCTATTAAAATTTTTATTAGTATTAAGTAACTATCATTTGGTATAGACATTCCTTTTTCATAACTTATTAATGTCTTTTTAGCACAGCCTATTACTTTAGAAAATAATTCTTGTGATAGATTATATTTCTTTCTTAAGGCTATTATTTCTTCTTTAGTTACACCATATAATTTATTATATATTTCTATACCTTTTTCAGAGGCAATATTATCTAGCTTTTCATCATATACTAAATTATTACATTTTGAGCAGAATCTTCTATCTGAATTAAATTTTATTTCTTTTCCTTTTATTTGGTAGATATGTTCATGATTCTTAATATAAGTATCACTACTACCACAATTATCACATCTCATAGTATCCTCCTATTTATAATCTAAATGAAATGATAAGCATACTGTCATTTCTTTATTATTATATTCTTCTATCTTTAACTTAATATATACTCTATTTCCATTAATATCTTTTTTAAATACTAGTGAATTTTCACTTTTTGAATAAAAAGGCTTATAATCTTGAACATAGTTATATGAAGATAATGTTAATATTTCTTGCCATGCTAAACTTTCAGTTATTCCAATTTCTAACAATTCTTCAAGATAATCTCTATCTTTTCTATTAGCAAATCTTTTATTTCCTTTAGTTATTAACTTTTTCATTTTTGTTAGTAGTTTGAGCTGCTCTCCAGTCATACAATTCCCCCTTATACTTATTTTTTACTGCATGATATAAATTTTCCTTTCTGTATTAATGGTAACATATGTAACCTATTTTTGTCAATATGTATTTTATACTTTTACATATTTTTTTATCACTACTTGTGACCTAAAAAAACTATAGACATAATCTATAGTTTGTGCAAATACTATCTTGTTTTACCGTACCCATTATTTATGGTTTTTTCCTTCAAGGTTTCACGCACTTTATTAAATTTAGATACAGAAGAATAGATTCTATAGTAATACACTTTTAACTCTGTTATATTTTGTATGCTTAAACTTTCTCCACCTTCTTCTAGAATCTTTTCTATCATTCTTAATTGTTCTTTTGCAGAAAAAATACAACATAGTTCTAGTTTTGAGTTATTTGTTTTTTTCTCTCTAATTTCTTTAGTCGTTCCCTTAGCTTGTTTAAAAATGCTTCTTATATTGTAGACATCTCCAATTCCATTTGTAATATCGTTAGTTGATTGTAATGTTTCTGGTTTATATAGCCTCTTCGCATTATCAGAATTAAAGAAGCCCATTTGAGCATAATTATCTCTTCCACATTTCTTTGATAGTCTATTTAATAAAAAGGTATCTGCTTTCCAATTATTGTTTGCTTTAGGTCTAGCGTTTGTGCAAATTGCGGATATTTCACTTAGTATACCAAAATTTTGAAATAAGAAATTTTTATATTTTATTTTTTCATAGTTAAAAATAGGATTCTCTTTTTGTATCCTAGTTATTACTTCTAATGGTGTTTCGCCATTTATTTTTTCTCCATCATTCATTAACATCTGTAATATTTTAAAAATAGTTATGTTTCTTTCTTTTAATATATGTTCTAAATTTCTTTTTTCTATTCCTAAAAGATGGCAAATATTTTCTTCATATATCTCAAAATTATATGTTGATTTTCCAGCTTTTAAAGAAGTTAACTTATTTCTATAGTTTTCTACAAATATATAATAAGAGTATCGTATCCATTTTGATATTTCTTCCATATCTTCGTTTGAACAAACTTTCGGTGGGAGAAAAGCTTTCTCTTTTTCTGCTAGTGAAATATCTTTTATTTTACCTTCTTCTTTTTCAATTATATATTTTTCTCCCGTGTCATATATAAGCCTTTCTAGAATATCATACTCCTTATCTATTTGTTCTATTTTTTTTCGTATTTTTTCTATGTCTTCATCAGCAGAAGTTTCTTCCAATTTGTTTAATTCATATAAATAATAGCTTCCATAGTCCGCTAAAAAATTTAATATGGTATCTATGCTATACATATCTTCTATTGTGCTTTCTTGCTCTCCGCAATATTTTAATATTAGTTCTTCTTTTGTCTTTCCTGTAATCTTGCTAAAATCTTTGAAATAACTTTCAAATTTTTCTTGTAAGTACGCTGCATATTCTCTTCTACTTGATAATCTCATTTTCGCCTCCATATTACAATTTTATTATACTATATATTTTTATTTTTTTATACTTTTTTACCTTGAGTTTACACTTTTATATCAACAGCACCTGTGGATATAAGAAAAAACTATAGACATAAATCTATAGCTTATATAAATATTTTAATTTTAGAGACTACAGGCTCTAAAATTCTTTTGAAGGCCCTAGGCTTCAAAAGTAAGTGAGAAACCTTGGGTTCGAACTTTTACTACTTTATACTAAAGTACTTAGTTAAATCTTTAATTACTCTTTTATGATAGAATACTAAGAGAATTATTAAACTTAATAGACCTACTCCTCCTAAAACAATGATAGGCCAGTTTAATTCTACTACTTTAGTTAAAGCTAATATACAAAATATTATGGCCCCAATGGCAGTAAAGAATAATGGAATAAATTTCTTTCTTTGTAATTTGAATTCAGATAGAAATATTATTAACTGAAATATTATAATACTAAAGAGAATTATATTAATTACAAAGTATGAGAAACTAGTTTCTTCAATGATATCTATCATGTATAAATAAGCACATACTATCATTACTACTATTGTTATTCTTTTTATTAGAGTATTATCTATTAATGGTTTATTTAATATAGCAAAATAGAATATTATTTCTCCTCCTAGTACATAAAACATCCACTTTTTACCTCCTAGTGAGAGGTTTACTATAGTACAAGTTATTATAGATATTAAAAATATTATTAACATTATCTTTCTAAATATTAAGAATTTGTTTACTTCTTTTTTTAGCCTTGGATAATTATTTTCTACTTTCATAGTCTTCACTTCCATATACTTTTACTTTGATATCATTTTGAGTTAATATGTTATATATACTGTTTTCTACTGATGTATTTGTAGTTAATTTACTTATTGATAATGTTAAAATATTATTACACGTTATAATAGAAAATGAGGCTCTATTTGTAATAGCGGTTCCTAAGACAAAATCCATCTTTTCTACTTCTTTTTGTATTTCTTTTGGTAATTTTATATTACCTAGATTGGATAATACTGTAGTTTGAGATTTATCACCAGCATAACCATATATTAATTTAGCTACTGGTCTTTTTATAAATAGTGGAATGAATTTTAAATACTTTATTAAATTATCTGTATATTTTAATAATTCATCTAAGTTATCTTTAGTATTTTTTTCTCTTAATTGTCTTTGTACTTCAAGTAAAGTACTATCTAAATCTTTTACATCCTCTCTTGGAATATTTATGGATACATATAATGAGAAGTTTCTTAATGTTTTAGAGGGATAGTATTTACGCATATTTACTGGTACTTGTATTTTTATTAGTCCTTTTTTTGATGTTGAATATGATATTGTTAGAAATAAAATACTTAACATTAGTTCTGTTATAGTGGCATTCTTTTCTTTAGATAGTTTTTTTATATCATTTAAATCTATATCAAAATGTAATATCTGACATGGTCTAACGCTTGATTTTTTTCCATCTATTTGAATAGCCTTTTTCTCTATTAGACTTTGTGATTTTATCTTTGAAACTTTTCCTTTAAATTCATCTTTTGTTTCTTCTTCTTTAGGTCTTTCATTTATATCTAATACATAATTATTGGTACCTTGTATTCCTTTTAATAATTTTAGATAAGTAGCCACTAGTGTGGATAGAAATATGGTAGCTCCTGTTCCATCTGTTAGGGTATGAAAGCATTCTATACTTATTCTATTTTTATAGTATAGTGATTTAAATGATTGTTTACCTATGTTTGATACATTTATATATGAACATGGTAATTTTTTTTCTTCATGGATATGGAATCTTTTCTTTATCCCATCTAAATAGTGCCAAAAGAAGCCTCTTCTTACTGATGTTCTAAAGGTAGGAAATCTTTTCATAGTAAATAATAAAGCTATTTGATATATCTCTGGTATGATATCTTCTTTTAAATAACATGATACTCTATAGACACTCATAAGATTATCTCTCATTGATAATGGATATATTTTAGCGGCACTATCTAATGGATACCAGTTTTCTGGTTCTTTTTGATAAATGTCTCCAAGGTTATCTATGGATAATATTTTAAGAGTTTCTTCAAGTGGTTTACCATTTTTTATATAGTACTCTATGGCCTTCTCAAAGTCTTCATTTATTTTTATGGTTTCTTTTTTTGTTAGAGATATATTATTATTTAGATTGGTGAAATATTCTTTTATTATTTTTTCTTCTTCTAGATTAAAGTTCTTGTAAAAGGTTCTTCTTTGTTTCAATTTATCACTTCCATATTTATTATAGCACAATATAGTGATTATTTGTGTACTTTTTCCCATGGACAATCTATATTGGTTCTTCCAAAATGACCATAGGCTGCAAGTGGATAATAGATTGGTTTTTGTAAATCTAATTCTTTTATGATATTATCTACACTGAAATTGAAATTGTTATTTACATATTTATATATTTCTTCTTCAGATACTTTATTTGTATTAAAGGTATTTATATATAATGATATTGGATAGGCTTTCCCTATAGCATAACTTAGTTCTATTTCACATTTATCAGCATAGCCTTTGGCAACAATGTTTTTAGCTACATATCTAGCATAATAGGCTGCACTTCTATCTACTTTAGAAGGATCTTTACTACTGAAACATCCTCCTCCTACTTTACCCATTCCACCGTATGTATCACATACTATTTTTCTACCAGTAGTACCGCTATCACCAAAAGAACCTCCTAATGTAAAGCTACCGCTGGTATTGGTTAAGATATTTGTTTTATCATCTATTAGATTGCTTGGCACTACTTTATTTATTACTTTTTCTATTATATATTTTCTTAATTCTTTACTAGATACTTCTTTTTTATGCTGAGATGCTATAATTATGGTATCTATTCTTTTGGGAATATCATTTTGATATTCTACTGTTACTTCGGTTTTACCATCAGGTAATAAAGGACTATCTTTATCTTCTTTTCTTACCTTGGTTAAATTATAGGCTAGTTTATTGGCAAGCATTATTGACATAGGCATTAATTCTTTTGTTTCATTAGTGGCATAACCAAACATTATTCCTTGGTCTCCTGCCATAATGGTATCTTTTTCTACAGCCTTATTTATTTCTTTAGACTGCTTACCTACTTTTACTATTACGTGGTATTCTTCATTATAACCTATATCTTTTAGTACTTCTTTGGCTAATTTTTCATAATCTAGTTTAGCCTTGGTACTTGCTTCTCCATATATTAGTATTAAATCATCTTTGATTGTGGCCTCAACAGCCATTTTACTAGTTTTATCTTGTCTTAAGGCTTCATCTAAAATGTAATCACTTATTTTATCACATATTTTATCTGGATGTCCTTCAGTTACTGATTCACTAGTAAATAAATATTTTTTCATTATATCACTCCTTCTTTGTTTTTATCAAAAAGAAAAAACTCTTGAAAGAGTTTGTAGCTAGCATTATTCTCTTTCATCGTTATTAGCTGTACCACCTTACTTTATGCAGGTTGGTATGAGTTCATAGAGCTAATTCTCTCCCTCATTCTTGATAAAATACATTTATATTATATATTATTTTTGATACTTATACAAGTAATTTTGTTTATTTTTTTATTATTTAGGTATATATAACTGGCTTATATATGATAGATTTTATTTTTAGACTATAGGCTAAAAATAACACTCTAAGACTACAGGCTTAGAGTGATAATATTAATTAATTATATTTTATTTCTTTTATATATGGTTTAGCGGATATTAAACCCATCTTTGGTATTATAGTTATTGTTACTTCTTTTTTATCTTCAGATAACTCTATATTTTCAATTACATCTTTTTCAGTACTTATTATTTTTATTTCATGCATACTTAAAGTACTACTGGTAGTTAATGATGAATTATTAGATAATGTACCTAGCTTAGTATCATCTATGTATACATCAAATGGTATAGCAAAACCTAACATTTTCTTTTCTCTTACTATAGTTATCTTTCCAATATTATTTTCATTATTTAATGGAGTTTCTTTACCACAATGAGGACAGAATTTGGCTCCTAAATCTAATTTACATCCACAATTTAAACATATCATATTAAACACTTCCTATCTACATACTTATATTAACATAAGTATATTTTTTTTGCAATTTTATTATATACTTTTTTGTACTTATGTGATAAAATTATACTAGGAGAAGAAGAATATGTTAGGGAAGATTATTGCTATTAATGAAAATGTTGTATCTGTTAAATTAGAAGTTAATGTCTATGATTTTGATGGTTTAATAGGTAAGAATGTTACTTTTAAAGATGAAAATATTACTAGTATTGGAGAAGTTACTGCTATTGGTAATGGTATTATGCAGGCTATTTTGGTTGGTGAAATTAAAGATGGTAAATTTTTATATGGAGATATTTCTAAGCCTTCCTTTAAGGCTATATGTTATTTGATTGATAATGCTACTTTGGATATTGTTCTAAATAGTGATGCTGCTAATACTATTAAACTTGGTAAATCTTATATATATCCTGATTATGATATTAAACTTGATGTTGGTAATTTCTTTTCTAATCATTTTGCTATACTAGGTAATTCTGGTAGTGGTAAATCTTATTTGGTTGCTAAGATACTACAGGGAATCTTCTATCAGTGTAAGACTCTTCCGTTTTATTCTAATATTTTCTTATTTGATGCTTATGGTGAATATCAAAGAGCCTTCTCGAGAATACACGAGGTTAATGAAAATATTAATTATAAAGTATATACTACAGATTTAAATAGTACGGAGTTTGAAATACTTACTTATCCTTTTTGGCTTTTAGGAGTAGATGATTTATGTTTACTTATGGGTGTTACTTCTAGAGAACAGATTCCAATAGTAGAAAAGACTTTGAAGTTAGTTAGTTATTTTTCTAGAGATGAAAATGAAGTTATTAATCAGAAGAATGATATTATTGCTAGATGTTTACTTGATATATTGTTTTCTGGTAAGGCTCCTAGTATGATAAGAAATAAAGTTGTATCTATTCTTACTAAGTTTAGTACTAGTAATTTGAATCTTGAGGTTAAACTTGAAAAAGGTGGATGGGCTAGAACTATAAGACAATGTTTATTTGTAGAACAAGGTGGAGAGTTTGCGGATGTTGAACTTGTTATTGAGTATTTAGAGAGTTTATGTCTAGATAACTTTGAACTTTCTTTACCTAATGGTGAATTTATGTATTCTATGAAAGATTTTAGTACAGCTTTAGAGTTTGCTCTTATATCTGAGGGGGCTCTTAATAGTGATACTGCCTTTGAACTTGGTAATGCTCTTAAAGTTAGATTTAATAATCTTATGAATAGTGATTATTCTAGATATTTTGATTATAATGGTTATATTAATAGAGAGGGATATATTAATTTACTTCTTACTTGTAATAATGGTAGAAAGGCACAGATTGTTAACTTTAATATTAATTATGTTGATGATAGATTTGCTAAAAACTTAGTTAAGATTTATTCTAAACTTTTGTTTGATTATATTGTATCTTTAAATCAAAGAGCTACGATGCCATTTCATATTGTACTTGAAGAGGCTCATAGATATGTACAGAATGATAGTGATGTTATGATTCTTGGTTATAATATATTTGAGAGAATTACTAAAGAAGGTAGAAAGTATGGTTTACTACTTGGAATTGTTTCACAGAGGCCTTCTGAATTATCAGAAACTACGATATCACAGTGTAGTAATTTCTTAGTATTTAAGATGTTCCATCCTAGAGATTTGCAGTTTATTAAAGATATTATTTCTAGTGCTGATGTTACTTTAACTAATAAGATTAAGACATTACATCCTGGTACTTGTATTATGTTTGGTACTGCTTTTAAACTTCCTACGATTGCTATACTTGATAAACCTAATCCTGAACCTCTTAGTCAAAACTGTGATATTAATAAGACTTGGTATCTTAATAATAATTAATATACATAAAAAGATAATTCTAAATATGCAGAATTATCTTTTGTTTATATCCTCAGAAGCCTAAGGTCTTCTTGAGGCAAATTGGAGCCTGTAGTCTCCAATTTGATTATCTTTGTTGTTGTAGTATAATAATTCTTTGAGTTATTATCTGTTTTTCTAAACTTCAAATAGTCACAAATTGTGACTAGCTCTTTTTCCTATTTTTTTGTCTTTAACTGGTAACTTTTTGTCACCAATTCTTTTTTGACTTTTTTATTTTTAACTTATACTTTTTTCTCCTATAACATTCATTATTAAACTTTTTTTATTTTAAAGACTACAGGCTTTAAAATACTTTTTGAAGACCTTAGGCTTCAAAAAACCTCATTAAACTTTTAAGGTTAATGAGGTATATATAAATATAATTATAATACTTGTTTTAAATATTGTCCTGTATATGAATTAGGATTATTTACTACTTCTTCTGGGGTACCTGTAGCTACTACTTCACCACCGCCAGTTCCTCCTTCTGGTCCTAAATCTATTATGTAGTCTGCTACTTTAATAACATCTAGATTATGTTCTATTATTACTACAGTATCACCATTATCTACTATTCTCTCTAGTATTTTTAATAGTTTCTTGATATCGTCTTGATGTAACCCAGTAGTAGGTTCATCTAAGATAAAGATACTCTTACCAGTAGGTTTCTTTTGTAATTCTTTAGCAAGTTTTACTCTAGCAGCTTCTCCTCCTGATAATGTTGGAGCAGCTTGTCCTAGTCTAATATAACCTAGGCCAACTTCGGATAATACTTTTAATTTATTTAGTACTTTTGGATGATTTTCAAAAAATTCCATTGCTTCATCCACGCGCATATTTAGTACTTCATAAATATTTTTATCTTTATATTTTATTTCTAGTGTTTCACTATTGTATCTAGTTCCATTACATACTTCACAAGGTACATATGCATCTGGTAGGAAATGCATTTCTATCTTCTTTACGCCATCTCCCCAACAAGCTTCACATCTTCCACCTTTAACATTGAAACTAAATCTACCTTTATCATATCCTCTTATTTTGGCTTCTTTGGTTTCTGCGAAGATGTCTCTTATATCATCAAATACTCCAGTATAAGTTGCAGGATTAGATCTTGGTGTTCTTCCTATTGGCGCCTGGGATATTTGTACTACTTTATCTACATTTTCTAATCCTTTTATTTCTTTATATTTACCTGGTTTATCTTTAGAACCATATATTTTTTGAGCTAATACCTTATATAATATTTCGTTTATTAAACTTGACTTGCCAGAACCTGATACTCCTGTTACGAGAGTCATTGTACCTAGTGGTATTTTAACATTGATATTTTTTAGATTGTTTTCTTTAGCACCTTTTATTTCTAGATATTTTTTATTTCCTTTTCTTCTTTTAGCTGGTACTTCTATTTTTTCTATTCCTTTTAGATATCTTCCGGTTAGACTATCTGGATTATTCATTACTTCTTCTGGAGTACCTTTGGCTACGACATAACCTCCATGCTCTCCTGCTCCTGGGCCAATGTCTATTAGATAGTCTGCTTGAAGCATAGTATCAGTATCATGCTCAACCACTATTAGGGAGTTACCTAGGTCACGCATTTCTAATAGAGAGTTTATTAATCTTTGATTATCTCTTTGATGCAGACCTATACTTGGCTCATCTAAGACATATAAGACTCCTGTTAATCTAGAGCCTATTTGAGTGGCTAGTCTTATTCTTTGACTTTCACCGCCTGATAGGGTTCCGGCTTCTCTTGATAATGTTAGGTAAGATAGGCCAACATTTATAAGGAAGTTTAATCTTGATTTTATTTCTTTTACGACTATTTCGGATATTGATGCCTGCTCAGAAGTTAATTTTAGATTAGAAATAAATTTATTTAACTCTTCTATTGACATTGATGTTACTTCATAAATATTCTTTTTATTTATTAAGACATTTAGTACTGATGGTTTTAGTCTTGAACCATGGCAGGTAGGACAAGCTAGTTCGGTCATATATCCTTCAATCCATTCTCTTATCCATGTACTTTTTGTTTCTATGTATCTTCTTTCTAGGTTAGTTATTATTCCTTCATAGTAACTAGTTGTTTTTCTAGTATTTCCATTCTTAGCTTGATAGTTGAAGGTTATGGCATCTTTAGCACCATATAATATTATATCTAGTTCTTCTTTGGTTAAGTCTTTTACTGGTTTTGATAAATCTATGTGGTAAAAGTCCGCTACTGTGGTAAGTTCTGTATACATAATACTTGATTCTTCATCTAGATTTATTGATTTGATAGCACCTTCTAGTATGGACTTATTTTTATCGGGAATTACTAGGTCAACATCTATTTTGTATTTTACTCCTAGTCCTTTACAATCTGGACAAGATCCATAAGGTGCATTGAAAGAGAATATACGTGGCTCTAATTCTTCAAGAGAGTAATCACAGTATGGACAAGCATAGTCCTCACTCATAAGTAGTTCTTCTCCACCGATAACATCTATTATGACTTTGCCATGGCTTAGTTTAGTCGCATTCTCTAGAGAAGAGTATAATCTACTTCTGATACCCTCTTTTACTACTAGTCTATCTATTATTACGGAGATATTGTGTTTCTTATTTTTATCTAATTCTAAATCTTCAGATAAGTCTTTTACTTCACCATCTACTTTTACTCTGATGTACCCTTCTTTTCTTAGCTTTTCAAATAAATCTTTTTGAGTACCTTTCTCTCCTTTTACTATTGGAGACATAACCATTATTTTGGTGGATTCTTCAAGGGATAGTACTCTAGTGGTCATTTCTTCAACAGACTGAGATGATATTGGTATATGATGGTTAGGACAATAAGGAACACCAATTCTTGCAAACAATAGTCTTAAGTAATCATATATTTCAGTTACTGTACCTACGGTACTTCTGGGGTTCTTATTGGTAGTTTTTTGATCTATTGATATACTTGGTGATAGTCCTTCAATAGTATCTACATCGGGTTTTCCTGTCGTGCCAATAAACTGTCTTGCATACGCAGATAGGCTTTCTACATATCTTCTTTGTCCTTCGGCATAAATGGTATCAAAAGCAAGGGATGATTTACCTGATCCTGATACCCCAGTCATTACTACTAATTTATTTTTGGGTATTTCTATATCTATATTTTTAAGGTTATTTTCTCTAGCACCTTTTATTATTATTTTATCCATATACATCGCCTCTTCTTTGGTATTATATCACAATTTTTTAAATTTATAAACAAGAAAAAAATGCTAATTAAAGCATTTATATTTATTATAGTTTTAACTGACCTGGTAAAACTGTTTCAATACCAGCCCAAGGATTATTTACTGTCTTTTCTAATACTTTAGGATGCTCCTCTAGTGATTCTTTTTCATCGTAAGTTTCATCCATTGATGGTATTACTTGGTCCGCTGAACTTATGGTCTCTTGATGCTCCACTACTGGATGATCTAATCTATCTTGCTCTACAAGTGCTTTAGCTTCCTCTCTATAAATACTAGCTTCTTTTGGATTTGTAATAATGGAAGGATTGATAACTGGCTCTACCACTGATTTTGGTTGAAGTGCTTCTGATACAATGGCATCATTATTATTAGTTACTTGTTCTTGCTTTTTATCTTCATGTAAATCTTTATCGAGTTCTGGTATTTCTATATTAAATTCACTTTCTATAGCTCTTAGTATACCGAATAAGCCTTCAGAATTTGCAACTTTTCTAATTAAATTTATTCTCTCTGTATCGCTTATTTTTCTATCTTCCATAATACTCCTCCTTGTCAAGTATAGTATATAGTAATTTTATTAAAAAGTAAATGTTTTTTTATCTACATTTTTAATTTGACATTAATTTGATAGTTTTATCTTGTATTCTCTTTATTATATTATATACAGTTCTTAATTTATTATCAGTTATTTCTGATATTTCAAATACTGTATAATTTTGCTCTTTTAAAATAAATATTAGTTCTTCTTTCCAAGTTAGAACTTTTAGTATCTTATTTCTTAAACTTAAATAATCATATTCATTATATAAATTTATTTCAGGATTATATTTATTGCTTCCTAGTTCTAATATCTTTTCGTTATTATATTCATATGATATTGATTCATTTAATATTTTATTTTTAGTATTGTTATATTTTAATATGTAGTTAGTTAGATTATTATCTATTATTTTATTTAAATAAGTTTTAAAGGTATTTTTGTCTATGTAGTTATCTACGGCTTTATAAAAAGATATTTCGGTTTCACTTAATAATTCTTTTATATCTATGTGCGAACTTCTGTTATATGATAGTGCTTTAGTATACAATAGGCTATTATACTTTTTTCTTAATTCATTTACTGCATCTTCATTATTTTCTTGTGCTAAATATAATAGTTCATAATCGTTATACATATTAAATCCCCCTAGATCTATTTATTTCTGATAAGAATATTCCACATGCTACGGAAGCATTTAGACTATTTACGGTTCCTTTCATTGGTATTTTAGCAATGAAATCACAGTTATCTGCGGTAACCTTGCTTATACCTTTTCCTTCGTTTCCTATTACTAATCCGATTTTTGTTTTGTAATCTATTTCTGTATAATTAGTTCCTTCCATATCTGTTCCTACTATCCAGTATCCTAAATCTTTTAATTTTCTGATGGCATTATTGATATTTGGTACATTTACTATTTTTACTTTTTCTATTGTACCAACTGATGTTTTAACAACCGTACTTGTTATTTGAACACTGCGGTCATTTGGAACTATTATGGCATCTACACCAAAGGCTTCACTAGAACGAACAATGGCTCCAAGATTATGGGGATCTTCAAGATGATCTAGTATAACTACAAGGGGATATTCTGTAGTAATATTTGGTATTACATCATCAAATGAATATGTTTTAATATCCTCTACTTCAAGTATTATACCCTGATGTAATCCTTTACACATTTTATCTAATTCTCTATTATCAAGAATTTTTGTATTTATGTTTTTTCTTTCTATTAAAGATAGTATTTCTTCATCTTTAAACTTACTACTTAAGTATATTTTATGTATTTTTTTATTTTCTTTTAAAGCCTCTAGGGCTACATTTTTACCATATATTTTCATTATTTCACCTCAATTAAATTTAATATTTCATATAGTCTTTCTTTGTTATTTAGATATAGGTCTCCGAGTAATGACTCAAACCCTGTAGATAATTTATAAGTAATTATGTCAGTGTTTTTAGGATGGCTGTTATTTTTATAGTTTCTTCCTCTTTTTACTATATCTAATTCTTCTTCAGTTAATAAATTATTGTCTTTTAGATAGTTTAATGCTCTTACTTCTCCTTTAGCGGATACATGCTCTACTTGTTTTTTCTGTATTTTTTCTATATCGTTATAGCCTGCCTCTATTAATTTTTCTCTTATGTAAAGGGAATAAATGGCATCTCCAAGTAAAGCTAAAACTTGGATGTTAATTAATTTTGTATTCATAATAACCTCAATTCTGTTGTTATTATATATTATTTATTTGGTTATGTCAATTGGTTAAAAAGAAAAAGAGCTTTAAGCTCCTTGATTATAATTTTGTTGTATTTGGCCAAACATTGATGGTCCATTATTTGGAACATTATTTACTGGTATTGGATTGTTTACTGGTTCTGTAGCTGGTCCAAAAAATGGAGTATTTTGACTATTAGTACTCATATTTGGCATAGTATTTTGTACTGTGTTAAAGTTATCAGTAGTTTCCATCATATTACCAATGGTAGGCATCTGTGGCTCCCAAAGATTTCCACTAAAGTTCACTCTTGTATTATTGTTTTGTACTGGAACACTCTGTGGTACTTCAAGTGAAGGAATTGTATTGTTTATGTTACTATTTACTTGAGGTATTGGTTCACTTGATATTGAGATTGTTTCCTGTTTGTTATTTGGTACTTCGTTTACTGGAACACTTTCTGGTACATTAAATGTTGACATATTTATATTAGGCATAGTACTCTCTGAAGTGGCTCTAGCATTTGGTACTTCAAATGTGGGAATATCAATTTTTATTTCTGGTGTACTTGGTACTGGTTGTATATTTTCTTTTACAGGTTCTGTCATAGGTTTTATTTCTTCACTATTATATTTACTATTTAATACCTTTAGGGTCTCTCTAGTAGGATTTTCTAACAACTCTTTAGTTATATCTTCCAATTCTTCTTTACTTAGATACTTCATATAGGTACCCCTCCTCTATTCTAAATAGATTATAATATAAAAAAGAAAAAAAGTAAATACAATTTCACTTTTTTATATTAAATTATCTCTGTCATAAATGTTTATATTATATAAACTATAAATATCAATATTTGCAGCTTCAGTAAACTTAATAAAACATAAATCTTCAATAACTATATCTTTATTTTTAGGTAGTTTAAATTCTTTTTTTATGTCATTTCTTAGTTTAGAATTATCTAGTCCTGTTTTAACTATATTTAAATTGTTAGCTAGATATATAGCAATATTATTATTACTGAAATAATCTATTCTTACTTTGTTATCAATTATTAGTGAACCTTTGCCTTTTAACTGGTAACTTCTTGGTTTTATTTCTTTTTTAGGAGTTATTCTCTTTATTTCTTTTAAATCTAGTTTATTTATTATACTTCCTTCAGATATTAAACCCGGAGTATCTACAATATGAATGCCCTCTAGGTCTATTTCTATTTTGTTTAAGGTTGTTGATGGATAAATACTAGTGGTTACTTCAATATCTTTTTCAGAATAATTTTTTATTATTTTATTTATTAGTGTTGATTTACCTGAATTGGTATTGCCTATGAAGTATACTTCTTTATTATTATTATATTTTTTTATTTTATTCATTAGGCTATCTAAATTATAATTTTTTACTGAACTTATTACTTCAATATCTAGATAGTTATTTACTCTCTTTGCTACATAGTCTATTAACTTATAATCTTTTACTGACTTTGGAAATAGATCTTTTTTGGTTAGAACTATTATTACATTGTTAAAGTTATTTGCAATGTCTAAGTTTAAGCTTAGTAGGGATGTAAGATAAACTACTAATGAGTCTTTGGGAATACTATTTAATATATTTTGATAATCTTTATTGTCTAGGGTTACTTCTTTATATTCACCATAGTATTTTAATTTAAAACATCTTTCACAAATATCTTTATTTAAATCATCTACATAGCCTTCTTTATCTATGTTATCGTTTTGAAGTAATACTCCGCATCCTGAACATTTCTTAGTCATAATATTCTCCTACTTTAAAGATTCCCTCTTTGGTCATCTTATTTATTTCTTTTCTTTCTATATATCTATGAATCTTAGTAAATGGCATATCAATATTAGACATGGGATTTACTAGGACTGTTGTTATTCCTACTTTATTGCCACCGTATATATCAGTAACTAATTGATCTCCAATTATAGCTACTTCAGACAAATCATATTTATATAAATCCAACACTTTTATAAAATTTTTCTTTCTTGGTTTTCCTGCTTTAGCGCAGCAGTCTACTTTTAACTCTTTTTTAAATGGAGCTAATCGTTTTTTGGGTGAATTAGAAAATATTATTACTTTGAAGCCTTGTTCTCCTAATTTATCAAATAAGTTTTTTAATTTTTTAGTGGGTGTTCTGTCAACATAAGGTACACAGGTATTGTCTAAATCAAATAGTAGACATTTGATACCATTTTCTTTTAATTTATCATAATTTATTGTGTATATACTTTTTTGATAAGCATCTGGATAAAAGTAATTCATTTTCCACCTCAAGATTATTATACTTTATTTTAAACTAAAAATAAAGATATTGAGGACTTAAATTGATTTTTTAACGGAAATTACACTTATAAATGTTTAAAATTGTATTTAATTATACTTAGGCTTAAGTAGTATAATATAATAAAAAGCATAAACTTTATTAGGAGGTTTTTATGCTTTATAGTTTATTTAATTTTATTGTTAATAATCTTACTTTTTTTACTGGGGCATACTCTAATAATGTCTTTCCAGAGCCTTTATCAAAAGAAGATGAAGAGATGTATATTGAAAAAATGATGAAAGGTGATAAAGAGGCTAGGGCTAAATTAATAGAACATAATCTTAGACTAGTAGCACATATAGTTAAGAAGTTTGAATCTAGTACTAATGATGTAGATGATTTAATAGGTATTGGTACTGTTGGCTTGATTAAGGGTATTGATAGTTTTTCTCCGGATAAGAATATTAAACTGGCCACTTATATAGCTAAATGTTCGGAAAATGAAATTCTTATGCATTTTAGATCTGATAAGAAGAATTCAAAGAATGTTAGTATTTATGATGGAATAAGTTATGATAAAGAAGGAAATGAGATCACTATTTTGGATGTATTAAAAACAGAGAATCCTGACTATGCAGAAGAAATATACAAAAATGATAACATTAAATTATTAAAAAAATATTTTAGTGTTTTGAATAAGAGAGAAAAAGAAGTTTTAACTAAAAGATATGGTCTAAATAATACCGATGAGATTACACAAAAAGAAATAGCTAGGGAACTTGGTATTTCTAGGAGTTATGTATCAAGAATAGAAAAAAGGGCTATTACTAAAATTCTTAGAGAATTTATTAGAAATGATAGTAGTACAAAATAAAATTCTTAATAATTACTTGACTAAATGTTATTTTTATGGTAAAGTTAATAACGAACTGATGAGGAGGTAATTCTATGGAAAATATATCAACTAAAAAGACTAGATCTGTAAATAATAGACCTAACTGTCTTAAAATAACTAAAGGTACTCAAAAAGTAAATATGACTACTGTTACTTTAAAAGATGGTAGTAAAGTTAAGACTAGTGTTAGAGAAGCTAGATCTATGAAAAAGAATAATGAATTAGCATAATTAAGATAGAATACTCTATCTTTTTTTGTTATATAATAATTAATAAATAAAAATGAGACTATAATTGTCTCTTTTATATTTTTTCTTTTTCTAATTGTCTTCGAATAAGTTTATATACTTTGGTTTTATCTTTATATTCTGGATAAATATTTCCATAGAATTCATAGTTTCTGTCTTTTATATAATTTGAATTAATAAGAATGTATCTCTCTATTAATTTATCTTGCTCAATTTTTCTTTTTACTGCGAGAAACAGGTCATTCTTGGCATATAGAACAATATTTTTTTCTTTTAATGGAGAAGTATAGCTAGTATCTAGCATATCATTCTTTCTAATTGGTGTTGTTCTTACAAATTCTTTTCCAATAAATGATGATTCGTTTAAAAACTCTGATAGTTTCATATATATTCTTTTCATTTCTTCAACGCCATTATATTTTCTTTCTTGAAAAGCATCTCTCATTAATAAGTTTATACCATCATTAGTATATAATCTCCAAAAGGTATCTGTACCGCTGTAATCTAATTTACCTCTTTCCTTTTCTAAAGATGATTTTACACTCTTTGATAATTCTATAACACCAAGTGTAAAAAGATTTGGATCTTCAGTAAAAAGTTTTTGTAATTCTTCTATTTTTTCATCTATTTCTTTTATATCAGCACTTGGGTTATAAATTTCTGGTCCTTTTTTTAAATATATTTCGCCATTATAAATAATATCCATAATACCCTTCTTTCACGTATATAGTATCATAAATAGTATATTTAGACAAGATTAATTACTTTGTTTTTTCTTCTCTGGCTAATTCTAATATTTTACTATAATATTCTTTACCTAGCATATATTCTTCTTCGATTATTTCCTTATCTATATTTTTGTTTTCTGACATATTAAAAACTCCTTTCTTTATTATTATTAAGAAGGGAGTTTATTTTTATACTAATAAACTATTTATTTGAGATACTGGATCAGTACTTTTGGTTATGTAAGAACCTACTACAGCGATATTGGCATCTTTAACTAGATTTATGGTATTGTTATTGATACCGCCATCTACTTCAAGAAGAATATCTCTTGTACCTATTAGTTTTTTTATTTCTTTTAATCTTTTGGTACTTGACTCTAGGAATGGTTGACCTCCAAGTCCTGGTTCTACAGTCATTACTAGAATTAAATCTATATCTTCTAGATATGGTACCAATTTATTTATATCTGTATTGGGTTTTATTGATAAGCCTCTTTTAAATCCTAATGATTTTATTTTAGATAGTATTTCTTTTATGTCTTTGTCTATTTCGAGATGTATTGTTATATTTTCAATATTATCTAAATCTTTTATATTATCTATATACTCTTCAGGACTATCCATCATTAAATGAATATCTAATTTTTTTGTTGATATACCAGATAGTTCTTGTAATTCTGGATATGGTAATGTTCTTTGAGGAACAAATTGTCCATCCATTACATCCATGTGAATATATGAAATATTAGTATTGTTTAGTATTTTTATCATTTCTTTTTTGTCTACTGAGTTTAGTATTGATACTGATATTTTCATATTATTTTCCTCCGATGAAAGATTTATAGTTATTATATCTTGAAGGAAGTATATTACCTTTTTCAAGTGTTTCCTTTATATAGCAACCATCTTCTTTAATATGCATACAATCTCTATATTTACAATAGTGTAGGCCATCAAACATTTCTTTCATATTATCTCTTATATCTAACTTAGTCATTCCTCTAAAGTCTACTGAAGAGAAACCTGGAGTATCGGCGATTAATGCACCATCTACTTCATATAATGTTACGCATCTTGTAGTATGTTTTCCTCTTCCTAGGGCTTTTGATATTTCATTTGTTTCGAGTGATAGGTTTTTATCTAATCTATTTAGAAGAGATGATTTACCTGCACCTGACTGTCCTGCGAGTACTACTTTTTTATTTTTTATTATTTTTTTTATTTCTTTAATATTATTATTATTAGTTACTATATAACCAATTCTTTGATAGTAAGAGGTTATTTTATCTATTTCATTTCTTTCTTCTTCGGTTAATAAATCTAGTTTGGTTAGACATATTACTGGTTCAATATTATTAAATGATATTATAGTTAATAATTTATCTAATAAATTACTATCAAAGTTTGGTTCTTTTACTGATACTGCAATTAAAGCGATATCTATATTGGCAATGGGAGGTCTAATAAGAGAATTCTTTCTTGGTAATATTTCTAGTAGGTAATTATTTATATCATCTATTATTACTGAGTCTCCTACTAGAGGAGTTATTTTATCATTTCTGAATTTTCCTCTTGGTTTGCAAACATATAATCCATTTGATGTTCTTACTGTGTAATCGTTACTTTGATTTTTAATTATTATTCCTTCCATTTATGCTCCTTATTAATTTGTTTTTTCATCACTTGGTAGTAGTGGATCTGTTGGATTTTTATCCTTGTCTTTATCATCTTTCTTTTCTGGTTTCTTTGATAGTGTTATTTTTAGTGTATATCCTTCGTATATTGGATCACCTACTGCTCTATTTTGTGATAAAACAATGTCTTCTTCTACTTCATCTGTTTCTTTATATGATTTATCTAGTGTTAGATTGTATTCTTTTACAAAGTCTTCTACTTGTGATAATGTCCATTTTTCTTTTACCATATCTGGATAAACATCTACTTCTGGTATATATAATACAACACTATCATTAGCATATAATTTTGTCTCTTCATCTTTATTGAAGGCTGGTTCTTGACTTATTATGTTATCTTTCTTATCTTTATATTCTGAAGCATTTTCTACTGATTTGGTTTTCATTTCTACTTTGATGCCTTTGGCCTCTAGTTTACCTTTTATTTCATAATAGTTTTGACCGGTATAGTCTTCAAGAACTACATATTCTTTACCTGATGATTCAACAATTGTTATTGTACTCTTCTTAGTTCTAGTAGAACCGGCTTTGGGTTCTGTTCTTATTACTTTGCCTTCTTCAACAGTAGTACTTTCTTCACTCTTTGTGGTATATTCTAAACCTTTTTCTTTTATTTTTTTGATAGCTTCTTCTGTAGTTAATCCTACTACATTTGGTACTTTTACTTCTTTTACATCTTTACTTGTTATTAGTAAGTATACACCTGCGAGTACAATTAATGTTCCTAAAAGAACTACTGCGAGAATGATTGGTAATTTATTTTTTTCATCTTTCTCTTTTAGTACTGAATCGTCATCAGTATCTTCTTCTTTAGCTGTTGGTTTATCTATCACTTGTTTTACTTCTTTAGTAACTTGTGGTATAACCTTTGTCTCTTCAAGATCGTTTTCTGGATATTCATATACTAATCTCTTTTCATTATCTCTTTGAAGGGCTGTCTGCAAATCTTTATACATATCTCTAACATTATCATATCTGTTCTTTGGATTTTTAGCAGTTGCTTTTAATACGATATTTTCAACAGATTGTGGTATTGTTGGATTTTGTTTTCTAATACTTGGTATTTTTTCTTTCATATGTTTTAAGGCTATTTCAACAGCAGTATCTCCTTTAAATGGTACTGAACCTGTTAATAGTTCATACATTAATATTCCTAGAGAATAAATATCACTTTTTACTGTAGAACCTTTTCCATTAGCCTGTTCTGGGGGAAGATAATGAACTGAGCCCATTACTGAATTTGTTTGGGTTAACTGTGTTGAATTTAGAGCCATGGCTATACCAAAATCAGTTATTTTTACTAGTCCGTTGTCCTCAATCATTATATTTTGTGGTTTAATGTCTCTATGAATTATATAGGCTTCATGAGCATGAGCTAAACCATCTGTTAACTGTGTCATTATATCTATTACTTCATTTAAAGTAAGTGCTCCTCTTTTTTGAAGTAATTGTTTTAATGTTTTTCCTTCAATATATTCCATTACGATGTAGTAGTTTCCGTCTTCTTCACCAACATCGTATACTTCAACAATATTTGGATGTGATAAATTTGATACTGATAGAGCTTCTCTTTTGAAACGACGAATGAACTTTTCATCATTTGAAAGATCTCCACGTAATACTTTTATTGCAACTTTTCTATCTAGAATTGTATCATTTGCTAAATAGACATTAGCCATACCACCTTCGCCAATTGTTTTAATAATTTCATATCTATCATTAATCTTTTGACCTTTTGATAGCATTATAAATCACCACTTTCCTTTTTTAGATAAGCAATTGATATATTATCTGTACCACCGCGCATATTACTCTTTTTAATTAATTTTTCTACTTGTTCCTCTATTGAACTTTTATTATTTAATACTTTTTCTATTTGATCATCTGCGACCATATTTGTTAGGCCATCACTACATAGGAATAATCCTGATACGTTAGTGTCTACATCAAAAATATCTATTTCGATTGGATCATTTGCTCCAAGAGCTCTAGTTAGTAGATTTTTTCTTGGATGAAATTTTGCTTGTTCTGGAGTTAATTCTCCTGTTGATACAAGTAAATTTACTAGGGTATGATCCTTTGTTATTTTATGTAATAATCCATTTTTCATTACATATCCTGATGAATCGCCAATATTTCCATATAGTATGTAATCATTTGTTTTGATAGCTATTACTAGGGTTGTTCCCATGCCTTTACTCTCGGGATGATTTTTTGTATAAGAAAATATTTTTTCATTTATTTCTTTTACTATTCTTCTTAAGTAGTCGATAGCATCTTCTTTTTTTCCGAGCGTTTCTAGTTCTTCGAAACTATCTCTAACATGTTCTATTGCTATATTAGAGGCTACTTCTCCTGCTTTATGTCCACCCATTCCGTCCGCTACGGCAAGAATGAATTCATTATTATTATTATTTAATATTATTACATTGTCTTCATTATGTGTTCTTACTTTTCCTGCATCTGTCATATAAAATGTCTGCATAACTTCACTCCTCTTTTGCTTTGGCTCTTAGCTGTCCACAGGCAGCATCTACATTTCCGCCAAATTCTTTTCTTATTGTTACATTTATATTATTTGATTTAAGTATATCATAAAACTGTAAAATTTTCCACTTTTTTGTTCTTTTGAAGCCAATATTTTCTGTTTCATTATATGGTATTAAATTTACGTAGCAGTTTATTCCTTTAAGAAGTGAGACTAATTCTTTTGCTTCTTTTTCACTATCGTTTATATCCTCTAACATAATATATTCAAAAGTTACTCTTCTATTAGTAAGTTTTATATATTCTTTTATGGTATCCATTAATTCTTTTATTGGATAGGCTTTGTTTATTTTCATTATCTTATTTCTTAGTTCATCATTTGGAGCATGCAGGCTTATGGCTAGATTTACCTGTCCTTCTTCTTTCATAAATTTCTTAATTCCTGGTACTACTCCACATGTAGATATAGTTATATGTCTTGAACCGATATCTATTCCTTTACCACAGTTAATTATTTTAACAAAACGCATAACATTATTATAATTATCAAATGGTTCACCAATACCCATAACTACTACATGAGATATTCTAGTCTTAATGTCTTCTTCAATAAGGAGAATCTGCTCTACTATTTCATAGGCTAGTAAGTCTCTTACTTTCTTTAGTCTTCCGCTCTCACAAAAAGCACATGACATGTTGCAACCTACTTGTGATGATACACAAATACTTATTCCATAGTCATGAAACATTAGTACTGACTCTATTCTATTCTTATCTTCAAGTTCAAATAAATATTTGTTTACTTCTTTACTTTCTTGTTTTATTAATAGTTTTATCTTATAGAAAGAGAAATCTTGTTTTAGTTTTTCTCTTAACTCTTTACTAATATTAGTCATTTCATCAAATGAAGTATATCTTTTTTTATATAATCCTTCATATACTTGAGCCGCTCTAAAGGGCTTTTCATTTATATTTATAAAATAATCTTCTAATTCTTTTAATGTTACATCATATATATTTCTCATTTTTTTCACTTCTAACTTTCCATTATTATTATAACAAAAAAAATATGTTATTAAAACACATTTTTATTATTTTTCTTCTTTATGTTCATGATGAGAATGTCCTTTTATACCATACTTATTGGTTATTGGGTCTTTGAATAAGAAATTTTTTATTGGTAATAGTGTTAATACCATGTAAAATCCAAGTATTATGAATAATACTATTACTGATATGTATGTTAGATAAAATGGTAATGATGTTATATTTATTAGGTATTTAAATGTTAATGTACTAGATATGATGGCTACATAAAAGATGATGATATCTATCCACAATACTGATTTTTTAGTAAATATTTGATATGTATAAAATAATAGTGGTATTAATAATATTATTACTAATAAACTGGCTGTTTTGGCTATGAAATAATTTTGATTTAATCCATATACTGCTCCATCATATAGTGTCCATATAAAGGTTGGTGTTAGGGCTATTTTGATATGTTCCCAAGTGCTTTCATTAACTGCTGCAAAAAGGGATACTATTTTATTATGACCTGACCATTCATACATAAAATGTAGTAGTGTTCCAATTAGTGATATAAATATTATTCCAATTACTATATCCATTTACTCCTCCTATTTATAAGATAATTATATATTATTTTTTTATTTATTACAACTAGTTATTTTTTAATAGTCTTAATGTATTTAGAATACATAGTACTGTTACTCCAACATCTGCGAATACGGCTTCCCACATGGTGGATAATCCTAGTATGGTTAATATTAATACTAATAGTTTTATGGTAATGGCAAATATTAGATTTTCTTTGATTATTTTATTTGTTTTTTGGGATATTTTTATAGCGGTTATTATTTTTGATAAGTTATCATTCATTATTACTACATCTGAGGCTTCAATAGCGGAATCACTACCTAGGCTACCCATTGATATTCCTATATCTGATAAGGCTAGTACTGGGGCATCGTTTATGCCGTCTCCTACAAATGATACTAGTTCTTTTTCTTTTTTAGTATTTATTAACTCTTCTAATTTTTGATACTTATCACTAGGAAGCATTTCATAAAAGACATTTTTTATTCCTACTTTTTTAGCTATTTCTAAGGCTTTTTCTTTATTATCGCCAGTAAACATATAGGTTTCTATATTCATATCTTTAAGTGCTTTAATTGTTTCTTTAGCACTTTCTTTTATTTCGTCCTTTATTTCTAATTCAGCAACTAAATTATCATTAATCATTAGATAAATATTTTTGGTTTCTTTTTGATTACAGAACTTGGAATTTCCTATTTTGATATTTTGATCTTTATATTTATAGGTTATACCTTTACCTTGATATTCTCTATGTTCTTTGATATCTTCAGTTGATACTTTTTTTCCATACTCTTTAATTATTGATGCGGCGATAGGATGATTAGATAGGCTTTCTCCTTTAGCACATAATTCTAATACTTTGTCTTTGGTATATTTTTTATCGTAAATGTTTATTTTTGATACATAAAACTCTCCTGTTGTTATGGTTCCTGTTTTATCAAATACTACTTTTTGGATATTTTTTATACTATCTAAGTAATTACTTCCTTTTATTAGTATTCCTTCTTTAGAAGAAGCTCCTATTCCTGAGAAGTATGCTAGTGGTACGGATATGGCAACAGCACAAGGACATGATACTACTATTATGGTTAAGGCTTTATAAATACTTTCGGTATATGTTAAGTTTGTTATTAGTGGTAAAAGGGCTCCTACTAGAATAGCTACGATTAATACACTTAGGGTATATACTGGGGCATACTTTGATACTACTGTTTCGGTTTTGGTTTTTCTTTCAGTAGCGGTTTCTACTAGTGATAATATTCTACTTACTGTTGAGTTTTTGTATATGGAAGTTACTTTTACTTCTATTAAACCACTTTTATTGATACTTCCAGATAATACTTCACTACCTATGGTAGCATTTAATAATTCTGATTCTCCTGTTAATGCACTAGTATCTAGCATGGCATTTCCCTCTATTATTATTCCATCTAGTGGTACTTTTTCGCCTTCTTTTACGACAATTATATTGCCTACTTTTATGGTTTCTGTTGGTACTACTTTTATGGTATCTTCTTCTTTTAAATTAGAGTTTTCTTCTTTTATATTCATTAGTTCTGATACTGACTTTCTACTTCGATTAACGGCTAATTTTTCTAGGGCTTTTCCTAGTTCATATAGGAATATTACCATTAGTCCTTCATGTAACTCTCCTAATACGAAGGCTCCTATTGTTGATATTACTATTAATAGGTTTTCATTAATTACTTTTTTTGATAACTGTTTAATAGCGGTTATAAAGGTACTATATACTAATACTATATAGCTTATTATAATTAGAATTAGATTTAAATGATATGGTAATTTTGTTATACAGCCTATTAATCCTAATATACCTCCTACTAGGATTTGATAAAATATTTTATAGTTATTTTCTTTTACTTTTTCTTCGCTTAGTATGGCATCTGGTTCTACTTCACTAACTATTTGTTTAACATATTCAAATGGTTTTTCTAAGTCTGTTTCCACAGATACTGTTGATGCGCTAAAATTTACTATAGCGTTTTTGATATTTTTGTCTTTATTTAGTTTTTCTTCTATTTTCTTGGCACAGTTGGCGCAATCTAGGTTTTTGATATTATATTTATATTTCATTGATATGCTCCTTTCCTACACTAAATAGTTTTTTTACATGGTCATCACTTAATTCGTAATATACTGTTTTACCTATTTTGGTATATTTTACTAGTTTAGCGGACTTTAGTATTCTAAGCTGGTGAGAGATGGCTGACTGAGTACCTCCGACAAGAGTGGCTATATCTCCTACACAAAGTTTATTTTCTAATAAGACATTTATTATTTTTACTCTAGTTGAATCTGCGAATACTTTGAATAATTCTGCTATATCTATAATAGTATCTTCTTCAAGTAGTTTGTTTTTTATACTATTTATTTCTTTTGTATCTAACATATTTCCTCCTTATATATGAATATATATTCATATATTTAAATAATATCACTATTAGTATATTATGTCAATAGATTTTTATATTCTTTTTTATCACTTCAAGTCTAGGTCTTGAAGTGTTGTTGTTAGCCTGTAGTCTAACAACAATATACCAGTGGTATCTATTATATATAAGCCAGTAATTATATACTTTTATTTTGGCAATTATTTTATAAATTATTATTTTTGAGACTACAGGCTCAAAAATATTTTCTAATGACCTTAGGCATTAGAAAACGACGAACTACTTTAGTGTGAGACGAAACTGAAAGAGAATCTATTTCTTAGACTCTCTTTCTTTATATTCCTCTAGTGTTAAATTATTATTATAAATATAACTGGCTATATTTCCTACATATCTTATATGCCATGGTTCATAACTATATTTTGTTATATCTTCTTTTCCTTCGGGATATCTTAATATAAATCCATATCTATAACAATTTTGATGAACCCATTTAGTTTCTAATAATTCTTCTATTTCATGTTCTATGTAACACTTTTCATCTTTATATATACAAAAATCTATGGCTAATCCTGTTTGATGTTCTGATTTACCTGGTTCTGCTATTCTTGTGATAGCATAAGTAAATCCTTTTTCTTCAAGTAATTTATTATATATTTTTTCTTGATAATCATAATCACGATATCCACTTTCTATATCTATGTGATATCCATATCTTAAAGCATCTTGTTTCATTCTATCAAAAGCATTCTTTGTTTCTCTATCTATTAATATGCCATCTTTATAACTACTACTGGCTTCTACTAAAGTACTTGGTATATGTGCTCTTGGCAGGGGATTATCTTTATTTACTAAAATATTATAATCCATAAGTACCTCCACTATAATATATGCTATAAAAAGAGAAGAGAGACTACTTTAGTTTATCTATCTTCTTATTTAAATTACTTATCTTATTATTTAACTGTTTTATTTCTGATTCTAATTCTTCTTTTTGACTATTTAGATTTTCATTATTTAATTTGGCTATATCATAACTTTCTTTTAAGTTATTTAGGTTATCTATTTCTTTTTTTAGTTCTTTGTACTCTACTAGATATTTATCTAACTCTTTATTTTTGTTATTTAGAGTTATGTTATTATATAGGGTAATTATTAGGATAGTGAATACTCCTATAAAAGAGATAGTTCCTATTATTTTAAATATTTTATTTTTCATTAGTAATATAAGGCCTTCTTTCCAAAGTAATTATATCTTTCTCTAAATAGTGATAATGACTGGTATTTTATTTTACCACCGATTGGGTCAGATATTATTATTTTATCAGTAGTATAACCAATTATAACTACAGCATGCTCTCCTGATTTCCAATAGATGGTTTCTCCGGTTGGTTCATATATCCAAGATCTTGATATGTATGGTGGGGATAATCCTATAGAGGTCCAAGTTAGTACTGGTCTACCTGATTTTACTATTTTTAGTATTTCATCAAAAGAACTTCCAGTAGCATTTATTATTCCTGGTTTATAGGTATTTGCTACTTTGGCAATTGGTTTATCAAAGACACCATAGGAATTTTGGGTTCTTGGGTCTCCGATAAACTCTAATTCTGGATTACCTCCATAAGTAACACCATCTTTGGTATATGGTGCTTTTCCTTTTTCTAACTTATTTATAATATCATTAGGAGTTACTGATACACCATAATATTTTAATAGAATAGTTAGAGCAACGGATTCACAGCCTGTTGGATAGTCAGGATACTGATTGATTGTGGGCACTCCTGTTATATAGGCAGAATTTTTTTCTTCATACTCTTTGGCTAATCTATTATATTCTGCTTCAAGAGTGGTGATGTTGCCTTCGAGACCTACGATTTGTTCTTCAAGAGATGATATACTATCTTGAAGTTCTTTACTTTTATCTTCTTCTTTGGTAATTAGTTCTTCAATATCTTCGACTTTGAAGGCAGTAGTGGAAAATAGTTCTTCAACTTTTTCTCTCGTTTCTTCCTCTTCTTTATATACCGAATCTAATGATACTTTACCATCTTCAATTAGATTATTTTGTTTTAATTCTTCAAGAGTAGTATTATTGGAAATAATTAGGTTTTTGTTATCTTGATGTAATACTACTATTTCAATAATTATAGTAATTGAAAATATGGTAAGTAATATTTTTTTCATAGTAACTCCTTTTTATATTTTCTTGATATTTGGATGACCCTTCATTAGTTTTCTTATTCCTGTTGGATGCGGAAAGGCTACGGTTAGGATTGATTTATCTACTCCTATTACGACACCTTCACCAAAATCAGTATGAATAATATGTTCTCCTACTGTGTATTCGGCATTTTTATCAATTTTTTTCTTGATATTTGATATCATCTTAGTAAGTGGTTTTATTCCTTCTACTTCAATATATTCTTTATCTATTTCATTTATAAATCTACTTGGCATATTTCTACTGGTATTTCCAAATAACATACGAGTATCAGCAGATGTTATATAGAGTTTTTTCTTGGCTCTGGTAATGGCTACATAGCATAGTCTACGCTCTTCTTCAATAGCGGAATTACTTCCATCATTGATAGCATTATAATGTGGGAATATTCCTTCTTCCATGCCAACGATAAAGACATAATCAAACTCTAGTCCTTTTACAGAGTGGACAGTCATTAAACTTACTCTTCCATCACTGTCTTGATGTTCGGTTATATCACTAACTAAGGAGATTTCTTCGAGAAAATCCTCTAGACTTGCTGAGCCATATTCTTCTTCATAACTCTTGGTAACTCCTTTAAACTCGTTTAAGTTTTCTAGTCTTATTTCATCTTCGAGTAATTTAGAACTTTCTAATTCTTTTCTTATACCACTTTTATCTAGAATATCATCGACTAATTCAGTAAGTGACATTTTTTCACTATCTTTAGTTAGTTCTTCAATTAGTTCTTTAAAAGTTAATTCTTTACCTGTTGTAATGGCTTCATAGATAGAAATACCGGCATCTTCTGCTAATGAGGTTAAGTTATCAATTGTTTTTTCACCAATTCCTCTTTTTGGAGTATTGATTATTCTAAGCAGACTTACATCATCTTTATGATTATTTATTAATCTTAGATAACATAATAAGTCTTTTATTTCTTTTCTATTATAGAAATAGAAACTTCCTACCACTCTATATTTGATATTCTTTTTTAGTAATTCTTCTTCGATAGTTCTTGACTGAGCATTGGTACGATATAAGACCGCTATATCTTCTTCTTTAACACCTTTTGATATTAAATCTTTTATTTCTCCTACGACAAAGGAAGCCTCTTCTTTTTCGGTTGATACTTTTTTATATTTTATTTTATCTCCTTCTTCGTTATTACTCCATAGATTTTTATCTTTTCTTTCTCTATTATTTTTTATAACGCTATTAGCGGCATTTAAGATGTTTTTAGTAGAACGATAGTTTTCTTCAAGTAATATTGTTTTGGCTTCGGGATAGTCTTTTTCAAAGTTTAAGATATTTTTATAATTGGCTCCACGAAAAGCATATATGGCTTGGTCATTATCTCCTACTACAAAGATATTACGATATTTAGATGATAGTAGTCTACTGAAGGTATATTGGGCTTCATTTGTATCCTGATATTCATCTATTAATATATATTTATATCTTTCTTGATAGTCATTTAAGACATTTGGATAGTTTTTAAATAGTTTTATTGGTAATATTAATAAATCGTCAAAGTCTACAGAATTTCCTTGTTTTAACTTTTTTTGATATGTTTTATATACTTCTACTACTTTATGGTCAAATTCTATTTTAGAGAATTTTTCTACATCCATCATTTCGTTTTTAGCAGAACTTATTTTATTCTTTATTTCTCTAGGATTATAGTATTCTTTACTCATATTTAGGTCTTTCATTATTTTTTTGATAATAGTTAAGACATCATCACTATCTATGATAGTAAAGTTTCTTTCATAGCCTAATAGGCTATAGTTTTCTTTTAGTATTCTAAGTCCTAAAGAGTGAAATGTTGATATTTGTATATTATTAGCAGTACTTCCTATCAGAGATACTACTCTATCTTTCATTTCTTTAGCGGCTTTATTAGTAAAGGTTATTGCTAATATGTTATATGGACTTATTCCATTTTCTATTAAATTTGCTATTCTACTAGTTAGTACTTTGGTCTTTCCAGAACCTGCTCCTGCAAGTACTAACATTGGTCCATTTATATGATTAACAGCTTCTTGCTGATTCTTATTTAATTCTAAAACTTTCATCTTGTCTACCTCATCTTTCTTTACTTCATTTTATCATATTTTGATAATATAGTGAAGTAAAGATAAGCATATTTTTTTATTTTATTCGCACTATAGCCTAGGTCTATAGTGTGTCATTTATAGCCTGTAGTCTATAAATGATATATCTACATATCTATTATATATAAGC
>UROI01000004.1 GCA_900549325.1 uncultured Mycoplasmatota bacterium
CATTTATAGCCTGTAGTCTATAAATGATATATCTACATATCTATTATATATAAGCTAGATATGATAACTTAGATATTGGTGTTGAACAAAAAATTGAATTTATTTAAAATTAAAAAAGAAAAGTGCTAATTTTTTTACTTAGCACTTTATCCCTTTAAACATCCAATAGGAATTACATATACTCCATCTTCTCTTTGGTAAGCATACTTACTTGTTGCTGTTAATACCATCAAGAATGATGGGTTTTTCATTTTGTTAGTATCTATTTTGTTTTTCATTTTTATTAAATTTTGTGCACCTTCATTAATTAATTTATCTCCTCCTAATTTAATTTCAATTAAACCGTAAGAGCCATTTCTTAGGTGTATTACAGCATCACATTCTAATTCTGAAGCATCTCTATAGTGGTAAATACTTCCATTAATACTTTCGGCATACACTCTTAGATCACGAATACATAATGTTTCAAATATTAATCCAAATGTATTTAAATCGTTTATTAAATCATTTGGTCCAAGACCTAGGGCCGCTGCTGCAATTGAAGGATCAATAAAATATCTTGTTTCAGATGTTCTTATGGCTGTTTTACTTCTTAAGTTTGGATTCCATGCTAGTGATTCTTCGATAACAAATATTTTTTTTAGAGCATTGATATATGATAATATGGTATCAGTATCTAAAGATGCAGAATCATTATTTATCATATCGTTTCTTAATGTTTCATTTGATGCTTGACTACCAATATTTCTAGCATAACTTCTCATTAAATTTTTAGCCCTCTCGGGATTTCTATCTACATTGTCAACTCTAGAAATATCAGAATTGACAATAGCATCATAATAATCAAACGCCTGATCTAAGGCTATATCTTTGTCCATAAAAATACTTCTAGGCCAGCCTCCTCGGCAGCATAGATAAGCAATATCTTCTAGAGACAATTCATTTATACCACTTATTTTTGAATCGCCGCTTAATAGTTCTGAAAGACTAACTGTTCCATTTGATTCTCCTGACTCATAAAGTGTCATTGGTCTCATTGTTAATCTTGCAATTCTTCCTGTTCCGGTATGTGTTACATCTTTCATGTCTGCTGGTACTGCTGAACCTGTTAAAATAAACTGTCCCTCTTCACCACGATGGTCGACTTCAAACCTTATAGCATCCCATAATTTAGGTGCTATTTGCCATTCGTCAATTAGTCTTGGTGTTTCACCTTTTAATAGCAAACTTGGGTTTAACTCTGCTAGTGCAATGTTTTGCTCTTTGTCTTCTGGAGTCGCCATATATAATATACTGCCAGATACTTGTTCTGCAGTAGTTGTTTTACCACACCATTTGGGTCCCTCAATTAAAACAGCACCCTTTCCTTTTAACTTTCTCTCAAGTAATTCATCGGCAATTCTTTTCTTATATTCCTTCATAGAAATACCTCCTCTAATAAAATTATATCATTAAATAATAATTTAATCAATCGCAATTCGGTTATTTGTAGATTTTTTATTCGGTTATTTGTAGAATTTTCATTCGGTTATTTGTAGATTTTTATAATAACTATAATATACTTAAAATCAGAGACTATTAATAGGCTCTGATTTTCTATAGAAAGACTTATTAAGGCTTTCTATAGCAGTCCCGAGACCTTAGGCTCGGACTGAACCAAAAGAAAGAAGGAATTATTTTTTCCTTCCTTTGAATAATTTAACTATGAATTTTATAATTTTATCTAATAACCATAATAAGGGATTTTCTCTATCTTGTACTGGTAATTCTATTTCATTATCTTTATCTTTGTTATCATCTTTAGTATTATCTTCTTCATTTTTGGTATTATCTTCTTTTGGTTCTTCTGGAACTTTTGGCTCCTCTGGTACTAAAGGCTTATCCAGTACTATAGGTTCTTCAGTAGTAAATTTACTATATTCATCTGTCCAAGCGGCATCATAATAAGAATTAGTGTCTCCTAGTGCCATGTATAAACCTTTATTATAATGATATTTTTTAACTACTGACTTTGTATCTTTCTTTAAAAGCATTAGCCTGCCACCATAACCTGCAGTCTCATGTAAATATAAATCCTCTTTATTGTATAGTATTTCTCCTATTACAAAAGGTCTTGCCCTTGTTTCTGATAACTTTTCTTTTATCATATTAATAAATCTATCCCAGCCTAAATCTAATGTTCTATGTGGACAATATTTATTAGTATAATCCTGATGTTTTGTTACTTTATCTATATCCCAATTATATCTATTTAATATATCTACGATTAAGTCTACTGCATTTTCTTCGGCCTTAATGAAGCGGTCTCCGCCTGACTTAGAATAACATATTTCTATAGCTATTCCTTCTCTATTTCCTTTACCATTACCATCACTAGCATGCCAACCATTTCTATTTTCAGGAAGTCCCTGGACTATTTCTTTATCATCTACAGCATAATGAAATGATGTTTCATAATCATTATTTGTCATATAACTTATTTCATTTCTAGCAGTAGCATCATTAGCGGTATTATGTACTACTATTCTAGTAGGAGTCATCTCATAAGGGCATTTTAGATAATATCTACTTTCTGGTACTATTTTTTTTACAATATTAACCATTTTTACCCTCCTTTATCAGTTTTTCTATATTATGAATAAGATTGTATCCAGTTTCGGCGAATAGACCACTTAATGTTATTGCTAAATTAAAGTCTTTGGTTATTATGAAATAAAATATTGATACGCATAATCCTATGACGATATTTTGTATTATTATTAGGTTATTATTTATATAAGGACATCTTTTTGATATAAATCCCAATATCCATGTTAAGGTCATGGTTAATAATGTTACCATTAATTCTGTATTTTCTGTTATGAAATTCATTTATCTCACCTCTATTCATAATCACTTTATTATATGAGGTGAATTTTTTTAGCATAATAAAGTTAGTCTAAAAGAAAAAAGAAAGCTTTAACTTTCTTTAATATTTATATAAACTATCTGTGGCTACAGCATTTAGGGTCTGGTCTGCGAAGATATTTTTCTTATAGGCAAAGTAACCTGCCGCTGCTATCATAGTGGCATTATCTGTACAATATTGTATTCTTGGTATTGATAAGTTAATATTGTTTTCTTTGCAGTCTTTTTCTAGTCTTTCTCTTAGACCTGCATTAGCGGATACTCCTCCCGCTACTATAAGATTGTTTACATGATATTCTTTTAAGGCATGCATTGTTTTCTTAGCTATTACCTCGGTAACATTATGTTGGAAAGTAGCACATAAGTCTTCTTTATTTATGGTATTTCCTCTTTGATTTTCGTTATGTACTAGGTTAATAACTGCTGACTTAATACCACTGAAACTAAAGTTATATGTTTTATCGTTTAATGGTAATGGTAGGTCATAGGTTACTTTACCTTGATGAGCTAGTTTGTCTACTTTAGGTCCTCCTGGATATTCTAATCCGATTACTTTAGCTACTTTATCGTAGCATTCCCCAACGGCATCGTCTAAAGTACCTCCTATTCGCTCAAAGGAATAGTCTTCTTTCATATAAACTAATTCGGTATGACCGCCACTTACTACTAGAGCTATTAGGGGGAACTGTAATCTTCCTTCTAGATTGTTAGCATAGATATGTCCCGCTATATGATGAACTGGTACTAATGGTTTTCCTGTTACTAAGGCCATTGTTTTAGCGGCCTGTACTCCTATTAATAGGCTTCCTATTAGTCCTGGACCATATGTTACCGCTATGGCAGTTATATCATTCATAGTTAGATTAGTCTTACTTAATAATTCTTCAAGGACTATTGTTATATTTTCTATATGATTTCTACTTGCTATTTCTGGTACTACTCCGCCATAGTTTTTATGAATATCTATTTGACTTAGTACTACAGTGGCTATTTCTTCAGAGCCATTTTTTACTATACTCATACTTGTTTCATCACAACTTGACTCTATTCCAAGTATATATACATCTTTCATTTACATCACCTGTTTTTCCATAAGTATTGCATCTTCATCTCCATAATAGTATTTTCTTAGGGCTACTTCACGAAAGCCAAACTTCTTATAAAGATTTATTGCTCTACTATTGCTTACTCTTACTTCAAGAGTTATATTTATTACTTTATGATGGATAGCTTCGGATACTAGATAACTCATTAATTTGGTTCCTATTCCTCTACCACGATACTCTTCTTTTACAAGAATATTATCTACTTCCATTCTTTCATATATTAGAGAGTATTTTAATTCTCCTAGTACATTATTATCTTCTATATACTGAATTTCTTTTGAAAAGGGATTATCATTATTAACTACTTCTTTTATCATTTTTTTCCATAGCCTCGGGTAATTTTAAATATACTGGATTTACTGCATGTGGATTAATACTAGGAAGATTCTTGGCATATTTAATTATCTCTTCAATATCATAATCATCTGTTTCGGTTACTAAGACTGGATTATATTTTTCTTTTAACTCATCTATTCTATCTATATTGTTAAACTCTTCAGTAATGGTATTATACTCTTTATCGTATAATCCTATGTAATAGTTACCGTGTTTGGCATCTATGGTAGATAGAAAATAATCTCCAGTAAAGCCTAATACTCTTATTTTTAAGGATGTTATCTCTTTTATATTTATTTTTAGGAGATAAGCATACATCTTGGCTATTGTTACTCCTATTCTTATGCCCGTAAATGATCCTGGGCCGTTTACAACTACTATCTCATTTACATCATTTGGCTCTAAGTTATTTTCTTTTAAAATATCTTCAATAAATTTTGTAGTATATATAGAATGTTCTTTAGGACTAGTATTTTTGATATTAGATAAAAGTTTTCCTTCTTTTACTAAGGCAATAGATACATCGGATAATGATGTATCTATGAATAAGCTTATCATATTATAGCCTCACAAATATTAGTATATTTTTCTCCATGTGGAGTTAATATTAATACTCTTGTGTTTTCTCCTGTTATTTTTATTTTTATATCTAATCTTTCTGGAGGTAGGATATCTTTAATCATATCAGCCCACTCAATAATGGTTACTCCTCCCTTGTCAAAATACTCTTCTATTCCTATGTCTTCTTTTGAATCCTCTAGTCTATATACATCCATATGATATAGTGGTAATTCACCAACATATTCTTTTATAATTGTAAATGTAGGTGAAGTTATCTCATCTATTCCCATAGCATGAGCAAAGCCTTTGGTAAATAATGTCTTACCACTACCAAGGTCTCCATTTAAGCATATAACCATATTAGGAAATTTTTCTGATTCGATATTTTGTGCTACTGCAATTGTCTCATTTTCATCATGAGTAATTATTTTGTATTCTTCCATTTTAATCACCTTTCTTTGTCTATTTAATTATATCAAATACCTAGAGTAAATTACAATAGTTTTTTAGTAAATAATTAAAGATAGACAAAAATCTACCTTTAGTTATATTTATTTTATTTTCAGGATTTTTTTCATTCCTTCTTCTTTAAGTACACCTTTACTTAGCGTGGCTAATCTATTATAAAAGGTACTTAACTGAATATAGTTTTTGCAAGTATATGGGTCTCCTAGTGTTATGTTTATGGAATCTTTATTGTCTTTATCACTAACTATATCTTTTGATATAGTTATGTCAGCATAGTCTTCGGTAACACTTATATGTATGCTACTTTTTTCTTTATTATATTCTGCTGATAGAACTGTATCATAAGGTAGTGATGAAGATAGTAATTTAACTATCTGATACAAATCTTCATTATTTCTTTTAAATACTAATAAGTTTATACTTTTATTTAATTTGGTAGAATAGTTATTGCTTTCTTTTTCATAAGCAAATAATTTGAATTCAGGAAAAGTTTTACTACCTGCGATAAACATTTTTATAAGTATAACTGGTTCTTTATTATATTCTGTAACTACAAAATAGCCTGGTCCAAAATAGTTTTCGTCATATAACACATAAATATTGGTTTGCTTTTCCATATAATTATGCTGACTGCAGCAATAGTTTTCGCTAGGATCAATTCCTAGAGAGCAGTCCCCAGTAAGAGGTCTATTTAGATCCTCTTCATCATAATTTTTTTCTTTTATTTGAGCAAGTTCTTCTTCTTCAGTAATACACCATTCACAGTTTCCACAGTATTTCATAAATATTAACACCTCGGCATATATAATAACAGATTTTTCTATTAAACGCAAGAAAAAAGTACTATGACAAGTACTTATTCATTTTATTTAATATTTCTTCTTTATCTGATGATTTTATTATGTAATCAGTAAATCCTTCCTGTAAATAACTATCATCATAATCATATTTATTATCTTTTGTTAATAATATTACTTTGGTATTAAAGTTTCTTATTTCTAATAATTTTCGCATAATTATATGTCCATTTTGTGGTTCTAACTCTTCATCTAATAATATTAAGTCATATTTTTCTTTACTTCTTATTCTTTCTAGTCCTTCTTTTCCTAGTTTTACACTAGTTAATTCTATATTTGTTCCACTTAATATTTTATTAAATAGTTTTTCACTTGATGGACTATCATCTATTAATAATACTTTCTTCTTATCATAAATATTATCATATTTATTTAGGTTTGTATCTATGGTATCATACTTTTGGTCTAATATTATTTTCATAGTAGTACCACTTCCATAACTACTACTTGGTACGATTGTTCCATTCATTAGTGTTATTAGTCTTTTAGCATTATATAGATTGTTATTTAGATTATGATTATCTTCTCTTTCTTGTTTCTTTGTGAATATTTTATTTATGTCTTCGGCTTTCATTCCGATTCCAGAGTCTTCAACTGATATTATTAATCTAGCTATGTCTCCTTTTATAATAGTATTTATATTAAACTCTATATATCCATTATTGGTGTATTTAATACTATTATCTAATATAATAGTTAAGGCTTTCTTTAAGTTTATGCTATCGCCATATAAGTATTCTGGTATATCACTGGCTATGCTTACTCTAAAGTCTAGATTTTTATTTTGAGCTTTGGGCTTGTATATTCCTACAAGTTCTTTTAACAATCTTTTTATATTATATTTTTCATTATATATTCTAACACTAGCACTATCAATACTTGATATATCTAATATTTCATTTGTCATAGTAGTAAACTTAGCAGTACTTCCCTTAATATTTCTAGCAGAATTATTTATTTCTTCAACATCAATTTTTTTATTATCTGTTTCATCTAATATGTTATCTGTTTCTTTATCGATATCTTTGGTTATACCTCTTATCTCATTTGTCATATTATACAAAAATAGTGTTTTTTCTTCATTAGCGTTATCACTTATTACTTTAGCCTTATGAACTTCATCTAACATTTTCATATCTGGATTTTCAATAGTAAAGTACATAATAATTGTTATAAATGTTTCAGTTGCGGTTATTAATAATAATCCTGGATTTTGTTTTTGAATTACAACTACTATTAAGGTTAAAACTATAAATAAAACTACTGGTATACATTTTCTGCTTTTTAATATCTGATAGTTTTTTATTATTAATATTATCCAAGTTATTATTAATATAGCTGTTAATGCATAAATAAAGTTGGCACTCGGCCCATACGAATAAACAATTTTATTTTCATTATGATAGTATAATGGTAGTACATATATAATAAATGATATTAAAATATATAGTACTGCTAGTAATGGTCTACTTTTTTTATAAGTCTCCTTATAATTTTTTTCTTTATTTTTCCTTGTTATTACAATAACATATTCAGTAAAGAAAAGTTCCCATGTAATAAATAGTAGCAATAATGTTTTAGATATAAGATCATTTATAAATGGCATCATATCTTTATAAAGTATAGTAAAATAGCACATTACTGCTAAAGAAACATTTAAAATATTTGTTATTATTAACGATGAATATATTTTTGTTTCTATTGTTTTAACATTTTTCCTTTTAAAATATATTATTGTTAACATTAAACTATAGAAAAAACTGCACAATGTAAAAAAATTATTAGCCATTTAATCACCTACTCTGCTAAAATAATTATAACATAATAAAATTAAAAAGAGAATTATTTTTTTCTCTTTTTTACTTTTACATTATTATTTTTCTCTATTATGAATGTTGATGCTTTATTTTCATCAGAAATGTTTTGTTTACTTACTAATTCATTGATATATGTTGTAAGTTTTCTATCATAATCTACTTTTCCATTCATTGTATAAGGAATCTCATCTAAAGCAATGTAATATTTTGCTCTATCTCTTGGCTGTAATAGTTCTTTACATTTTGCTTCTATTTTGTGAAGAATTAACTCTTTTTCTTCAGTAGAAATATTTTTATTTTTAAAAGAAACACATAGACAAGCAACACTTCCGTGAGCATATAGTCTGCTTGGAGAGCCCACTACAACTGGTAGTTCTACCTCTTCGAATGAAGCCGCAATAGATTCTATTTGACTACTTGGTATATTGTGCCCATCTGGTCTTACTACCACTCTTTTTTCTCTGCCTTCAAAAAACATATAACCATCAGCATCTATCATAAATATGTCCCCTGTATTTATCCAAACTCTTCCATCTTTATCAGTATACATTATTTTGTCTGTAGCCTCCTGATTATTGTAATATCCTGCTGTTCTTGACTCTGAGTATATGAAAGCGGTCCCTTTTTCTCCATAATGCAATTCTTCACTATCAATATCGTATCTTTTTTCTGGATCATTTAATCTTGGTAATACTTTAACTATATTTTTTGAAAGTGGTATACCAACACTTCCTAACTTATTTTTAGCATCTGTTTTAGTAAAACTGCCACAAGAAGCTATCTCTGTCATTCCCCATCCTTTTAATACTTTTGCATTACTTCCATGCTCTTTAAAGAACTCTATAGCTTTCTTTTCTATTTCTTTATCTAAGTGATCTCCACCTATTATTATACCCTTTAAAAATGATAAGTCCTTTTTATAGTTCATTAATATTAATAGAAAATTAGGTACTCCCATAATGTAATTAGGGTGGTACTTATCTATTAGTTTTCCTAGTAGTTTTGGTGCTTTATCTAATGTAAATGTTGGTATCATTAATAAATGCTGGCCTTGACAAAGCATATCATGCATACCTATTACTAAACCATATGCAATGAATGGTGGCATTATCAATAAAAACTTATCACCAACTTCATTTTTTAATGATTGCTTTTGAAAATAGCTTAAGGCATTAAATGCTTCATTAGTTAATTTTACTCCTTTTGGTTTTCCTGATGTTCCACTGGTATACTCTATAACCGCTAAATCATTTGGTGTGAATTCTGCTACTGGCACATCTTCTTTACCTTCTGCCTCATTTATAAAATCGTTCCATTTGGTGTATATACTTTTTCTTTTATTACTGATTTTTCTTAATAGGCTACTTTTTACTGAATTAGCTGCTGGTACTGTTACTACATCTTTAACATTTGTATCTTTTATAATGGTGGCTATTTTTTCTTCGGCTTTATCTATTACTACTGCAAAGGTTGATTTAGAATCTAACATATATTCTTTAATTAACTCTTTATTAATTCTAGGATCAATAACATTTACTACTGCACCTATTTTGTTTAAAGCATATATTGCAAATACTGTTTCTGGTGTATATGGCATACAAACTGATACAACATCGCCTCTTTTTATACCACGATTGCTAAATGCAATAGCTGCTTTATCAATATTTTTAATAAGTTCAGCATAAGTTATTTTATTATTGTAATATTCTGTAGATGTGTCTTCCCTAAAACTTTTACTTGATTCTACTAAATCTATATAAATTCTTCTTTTAGGTATTATACTAGCAATCTCTTCATTGCTATAATTAATTAACCAAGGTCTATCTATACTTGGTTTACCAGTTAATGGTCCAAGTCTTTCACCAGTTAATAATGTTCTAAGATACAAATCTCTTTCTATATCTTCTAATTCTAAATTTTTATTTTCTTTTTCCATATTAATTTAACTCCCCTCAAAATCAGCATTAGTGTATCATAAAAATACATATTTTTCAAGTGTTTTTACCAAAATCGTTCTTGATAGAGACCTAGGCTCTATCAAGCCTCCTTGAGACCTTAGGCTCAAGGGGATACAAAAAAAGAAGTAACTATTTACTTTCTTCAAGTGTTACTTCTGTCTTTAATTCTTTACCATTTCTATTATATGTAACTGTTATTTTATCTCCAGGAGAGTGTTTATATAGTTCATATCTTAATTTAGCTACTGATGATATATCATCATTTTCAATCTTAGTGATTATATCACCTTTCTTAATACCTGCTTTATCTGCTGGTGAGTTAGATTCAACATCCACTACTGCTACACCTGTTTTAACATTATCTGGTACAGTTATTTTAGCCTGCCATAAGTAATAACTATTAGTTATGTCTAGCATACTAACACCAATGTATGGTCTCTTTATACTTCCACCTTTTTCTATTGTTTCAGCATAGTATAGAGCATCTTCAATTGGTATTGCAAATCCCATTCCTTCAACACTATAACTTGATGTACCGCTGGTTTCTTGAGTTAATTTTAATGAGTTGACACCAATTACTTCACCATTAACATTACATAATGGTCCACCACTGTTACCAGGATTTAAGGCTGTATCAGTTTGTAATACTTTCATATAGTAATCACTAGTAGTTCCATTTAAGCTTACTTCTACTAATCTATCTTTTCCTGATAGTATTCCTTTAGTTACTGTACCACTATAGGTATCTCCTAGAGGAGCACCTACTGCAAATACTGTGTCTCCTAATTTCATACTTTCTGTGTTTCCTAGTGTTGCTACTTGCTTTATACTTGAAGTAGATACTGTTAATACTGCTATATCAGCATATGTATCTCCTCCTAGTATTTTAGTATCTGCTGAAGTACCATCACTAAAGATTACTTTAGCAGAATCTCCACCTGATACAACATGATTATTAGTCATTATGTAAGATGTTGATCCTTCTGTTTTATATACAAAGCCTGTACCTGTTGATACTAATGTTTCTCCTTTATAACTAGCCACTACTACAGTAGCATCATATACTTTATCAACTGCTGCTGATATACTATTTTCATTTATTGTATAATTCCCTCCACTACCAGAAGTTAATATTGTTCCATGGTCTAATTGTTTTATAACTAAATACGACCATGCTGCACCTCCTATAAAAGCTACAAATACTAGTAATGGTATTAATATTTTATTTTTTTTCATTTATTATCACCTTCCTATTATTTCCATGTAATCTTTTGGGAATCCCATTCTATCTAATATTTTATTTATTGGTATAATATCTATTCTACCATCTAGTAATTCTATCTCGTATTCTACTTCTTTCATCATCAGTCTAAAATTACTTTCATTAAGTAGTATTTTAAAAATGATTATTACTGCAAATAAGTCATTCTTACCATATATATATTCACCATCCATCTTTGGTATATTCATATATTCATGATAATCGGTATCTGGTATTACTCTCTCAGTACGATGTTCAAAGACAATATCTTCGTGAGCACATAGATTACGATAGTTAGATAATATTACTAGAATGTCCTCAAGGACTGATGGTGTAGTATTAAATACTTCCGCTATTTCTATTTTGTCATCATCTTTTAGTATTGTATATAACTCACAAACAATACCAAAGGATAGTACTTTTACTAATACCCACATTGGTATATAGCCATAATTATTCATATAGTGCATAGTGGCAGCGTGAGTACCAACATTTATCCTTATTTGTCTTTTCATTTTGTCTATTAAATCGTGCACTCTTCGTGATTTGCTATGGTCGTTTGTAAAGTTTTTAGGATTTAAATAGTCCTTCTCTTTATAACCATATTTTTTAGACAGTTGATACGATAGAACGGATTTCAATTGATTTTCGATAACTAAAACGTTCTTAAATATTATATTTCTAAAATTCCTATCAAATGTGAATAATGAGTAAACTTCTGAAAATGTTGTACCTGGGATAAATTTTCTTTCTTTAGAGGAAACCATAAATACATGACGATATCCCATTAAAAAGAAATAATTTTCTCTAAGTAATATTTCTTTAGCCGTATTTTCATCTTCAATTATGAGATTTTTTTCTTTCAGTATTTCAATTTGTTCATCTATTGTTTTAAAATTCTTTTCCATTTGTACTCATCCCCATTATTCTGTAATAAAGTATATCATAGATTTGGAAAAATTGGTATATATTTTTGAGAAAAAATGATATAATTATTTAGGAGGCGATAAAATGCCAAGTTCAGTGACACATAGTTATTTTGCTAGTGATGTTTATAATGAGTTTAAAAATAAAAATAAAATTAATTTGGATTATTTGAAGGTCTTTGGACAAGGCCCGGACCCTTATTTCTTTTATGATTTTCATCTTTCTAAGAAGGCTAAAGAGGTCCATAAAATCAACACTTCTATGCAGCATAGTCTAGTTAATAAACATTTTGTTACACTAATTAATTATATTAATAAAATGAATTATAATGATAATATCATGGTTAGATCATATTTATATGGACAAATATGTCATTTTGTTTTAGATAGTACTGTTCATCCTTTTACTATATATATGTCTGGTAGATATGATGAAAAAGATAAGAATACTTACAAATATAATGGCATGCATGAAAAGATTGAATACTATACAGATATATATCTTATTTATCAAAGAGAAAAAATTATGCCAAGAAAATATAAAGTATTCAATGAGATATTTAAGTTTGGTGAATTTAATGATGAACTAAAAGATACTATCGATAAAGTTGTTAAAGAGGTATATAGTTATGATAATGTTAGTACTATTTATTATAAATGTTTAAAGGATATGAAGAAGTTTTACCATGTATTTAATTATGATAGATTTGGAGTAAAAAAGAGCGTTTATTCTATTATGGATGCAGTATGTGGTGATAAGCTTGTTAAGAAAAAAGAATTATCTTTCCATGTTAATCCAAATAGTCATTTAGAATATTTGAATTTTGATAATAATACCTGGAAGCATCCATGTACTGGAGAAGAATTTAGCTATTCCTTCTTTGACTTATACGATATGGCTTTAGTTAAGGCTATTAAAATCATTAATGAAGTTGATAAAATGTTACAGGATAAAAAAATTGATAATAAAAAAATAGAAAAGTTATTTGGCAATCTTGATTATGGTACTGGTATGGACTGTGATTTAAAGGCAGAATATAAGTATTTTAAATATTAAAAAAAAATATACTCTATACAATTTAATAATTATTGTAGTTTAAAGTATATTCCTTTTTTTATTAATATATTGGATGATGTATAGTCTAGTGGTACATATCCTTTTTTTAGTAAGTCTTCAATTACTATCATATTATAATTAGCAGCGAATAAAAGGTTAGCTAGAAATAACATGGCAATTGTTATTAGTATACCTATTTTAAATGGTATAAATGCCATTATTAATGCTGATACTGCTACTTCTGTTAGAAGCATAATATAATACATTTTATAATTTTTCTTTTTTAACGGATATAAAAATCCCAAATACAACATTTCTTTTATAAAGCCATAATCACATTCTACTGGTGGTGTGTATTCGTCATATTTTAGATATATCTTTTGCATATCATCACCTATTATGAGTATATACTATTTTTGATTTTTTTGAAAGAGTTTTTTAATTATTTTGAAAATAAATTTCTACGGAATCGGAGATTAATGATATTAATTTATTTTGATACTCTTTGTTTTGTAATAGGTAACTATCATTTGAATTAGATATAAAACCCGCCTCAATAAGAACTCCTGGTGATGTTATGTGCTTGTACATGTAGTAAGTATTATCTTTTTTTATTTCTCTTACATTTGGTATGTTTTCTTTTAAATGATTTGTTATAGTTTCTGCGATTAATTTATTTTCTTTGTTTTTAGTGGTATAAAATACTTGAAGACCTCTCCATGAAGAGTTGGTTACTGAATTTAAATGAACCGAAATATACATATCTGGAGATATTTTGTTTATGTATTGGGCTCTATTATAAAGGTCACTTCTTTTTCTATTAACAGTAGTTGTGGATAAGTCTTTATCATCCTCTCTAGTTAGATAAACAGTGGCTCCACGAGAGACTAACTCTTTTTCTAATTTTTTTGTTAATATTAGATTTAAATCTTTTTCTATTATCTGATTACCTGTGGCTCCAGCATCAACACCGCCATGACCAGCATCTAAAATAATTACTTTTCCTAAAAGATTTATATTATTTACACTGGCTGTTACTTTTGGAAGTGTTATAGTTATAAGAAAAAAGCATATTAATATTAATAGTTTATATTTATTCATATTACACCTATTAATATATATGCTTTTTATTATTCAAAATAACTATCTCCAATAAATTCTCTTAGTATTGATGTTTTTGGTACTGACTCACTTGGAATTGGTAAAACAAATTTTAATAATTCAACTAGTCTCTGTGCTGTTTGATATTCTGGATCGTCCTCTTTTATAGAAAATAATAATGGTTCTGCATATGTTTTTAATACTGATAATTCATAGGCTAGACTGGTATTGAATAAGGCGTCGGCATTATCTTGATATGGGAAGACATGCTTTTCTTCACCGCTTCTAACTTTCATCCAAGTACCTAATGTTACTGATGGTGAATATCCTCTTGTTCTATTGTCTCTTACCATTCTTCTTAATAATCTTAAGTCTGTCATACTTATTCTATTATCATTATCAATATTTAGATATGCTAATGGACTTACATAAATTTTAAATTTCTTTTTCTTTGGTACATTTGTTAGTAGTTCTTCATTTAAAGCATGTAAGCCTTCAATTATTAAGATATCGTTTTCTTTTAACTGAATGGTTCTTTTATATTCTTTTTTACCATCAATAAAATTAAATGTTGGTACAGTTACTTTTGTACCCTTTAATAGTTTACTTATTTGACTATCAAATAACTTTATATCTATGGCAGTTATTGATTCAAAGTCTGGTTTTCCATCTTCTCCTAGTGGGGTTTCTGCCCTTTCATGAAAGTAATCATCTAGTGACAAATGTGTTGGGTTTAGTCCTAGACTTTTTAAATAGAGAGATAATTTCATGGCACTGGTAGTTTTTCCTGAACTTGAAGGACCTGATAACAATACTATTTTATAGTCTTCTCTATTTAGAACTATCTGCTCTGCTATACTAAGTAATTTATAGTCTTGCATTATTTCTGATAACTGGATAATATCTTCGGGTTTATTACTAGTTATATAGTCATTTAACTCACCTATGTTATTTACATTCAAATTATTACCCCATATTGTATATTCTTCAAGAGTGTTAAAGTAATTGGTATGATGTGTATATTTTTTTACTTTCTTATTATCATATATTGATGGAAAGCGAACTACTATTCCTTTATCTGGTATTAATGATAAATCAAAGTACTTAAATACACCTGTTGAAGCTGGAAGATCTCCTATTAAATAGTTATAATTATCATCTAATTTATATAAGGATACATATTTTGAAGGAACATAAAACAATGTTTTAGCTTTATCTTCCCTTTTGATACTTTTAAAGTATTCTATAGCTTCGTACTTAGTTGTATCCATTTTGGTAAATGGAATATTTTTAGAAGTTAGCTCTTTCATCTGTTTTTTTATTTCTGATACATCATTATCGTTAATTTTTTTGTCTATTTTACAAAATACACCTTTATCAATAGAATGTTTTACTATTACTTTGGTATCTTTTCCTAAGACTTTATTAGCAATGTAAACAAATAAATACAATAATCCTCTTTCATAAATTCTATTTCCTTCAAGAGTATTTATATCATATATTTGTAACGTACCACTTTTCTTAAGTTCGTCTTCTAAATCCACTTTTTTATTATTATATTTTATAAGAATAGCATCTTCTCTATCTTCTTTAGACATTTTATTTAATATTTCTTTTACTTTGATACCTTTTACATATTCTTCTTTTTTTCCGCTATTTAAAGTTACTATTATTGTTTGCATGTGTCTCCTCCTTCTACTCTATAATCTAATTATACCATATATGTGCATTTTTTGTCATACTTTTTTTGGTATATTAAACTACATTATATATTATACTATTTGTAGGTGATAAATATGAACTTAGTTCCAACGATTATTGAAAAGAATGAAATGGGAGAGAGAGCTTATGATATCTATTCTAGACTGCTTAAAGATAGAATTATTATATTAAATGGTGAAATTACTGATAATAGTTCTAATATAGTGGTGGCACAGCTATTATATTTGGATAGTTTAAATAATGATGATATTAGTTTATATATTAATTCTCCTGGCGGGTCTATCACAGCGGGTATGGCTATATATGATACAATGAATTTTATTAAAAGCAATGTATCCACGATATGTGTTGGTATGGCGGCATCAATGGCAGCTTTTCTATTATCTTCTGGTGGAAAAGGTAAGAGATATATTCTTCCTAATGCAGAAGTTATGATTCATCAGCCTTTAGGAGGAGCACAAGGACAAGCTACAGAAATAAAAATAGCCGCTGAAAGAATATTAAAGTTAAAGAAAAAACTTAATAAGATTCTTTCTGATAACACAGGAAAAGACATTGATACTATTGATAACGATACAGAAAGAGACTATTTTATGGATAGTGATGAAGCAGTCAGTTATGGTATTGTTGATAAGATATTAAAAAAAGCTAGCTAATGCTAACTTTTTTTATTGAACTTTTGTATTTCCAGTCTTAGTATATCCTTCAACGTAACTTTCTGTTGACCAAATTACGTCTCTATTTTTTTGAACATATCTATAATAAGTAATTGTATCGTAACTACCATCTGGTTTAGTTGTTACGATGTCTCCTGAATTAAATTTTACCGTGATTTTTAATGGAACTAAATACTTATCTTTAATGGTTTTGATATTATCAAGAGACTTTATATTTATTTTTACATTTATATAGAAGTTTCCTTTATAGTAATATGGAGTTAACTTGTATGTAAAGTTATTTTCCTTTAATGAATACTCTTCAATTGTATCTAGAGTTAAATCATTATTTTTTACCATTGATATGTTTTTATCAGTAGTAAACTCTTTCTCATCATTATAATAAGATACATCTTTAATAGTAGTAAAATAATATTTGCTATTTGGAACATTATTTAATTTTAATGTGTATTCTATAGTGTTATTTTTAATGTCTTTTTTATTTATTACTCCTAGTGAATAATATGTTTTTTCTGCAGTACTATAATATTCATATTTGTTTTCAATATTATCTCCAGTCTTATTACCTTTCATCCACTTTGTATATGTTGTCCACTCTTTTACGTATTCATAATATGTAACGCCAGTATTTGTATTATTGTTAGTATTACCATTGTTATTATTATTACTATTATCTCCAGTGTTGTTATTTGTGCTGCCATTATTGGTATTGGTAGTACAATTTTTACAATCTTTTAGACTAAAACTTCTGGTAATAGTATTCTTTTCTTTACCACACTCTAAATTAGTCTCTACTTCATAATCATTTTTTCTTCGAGTTATTTTTGAGTAGCTGTTCTTGGTATTACATTTTTCACCTTCACCTGTTTTTACTGATACGATTAACTCTTTTTCAATCATTTCATCAAGTGTTATTTTAAGGCTTTCACCTTGTTTTGTTGGTAAATCTACATCTTTAAAATATTTAACCACTACTGTTTCCATATTGTTAATATTGTTCTTAAATGTATCAGATAACTTATTTCTATTTATTAGTTTTGATACTAACCAAACAATTATTAATATGAAAGCAAAAGCTATTATTATTTTAATAAATAAACTTAGCCAATTTATTTTCTTTTCATCTTCCATAATCTAAAACCTCCCTTTTGGAATTATATTGCTTCAATGAATAATATAATTATAAATATTATTATGAGAATGATTATCATTACTATTTGCCTTGCTAGTGTGCTTATTTCTTTTATTAGTTTAATAATCTTATCGTCGAGCATACAATACCTTCCCTAAAATTGCTTCCTATTATAGCATATGACTAGTTAGTTGTCAATATTTAGATGTACTATTGTACAGCCATCATTTAGCCCATCAGTATAGTATTTTATTACTTCTTTTCTTTTAGAAAGAGTATCATGTACTGAGGACTTTACTAGTCCTTTTCCCTTTCCATGTATTATTAATATTTTATTATTTTTTAGTATTATATTATCATTAACAAAATCATTTGTTGCCACTCTAGCTGATTCTATATCATAACCATGTAAATCAATAAATGGTAAATTTTTTGTAAATATATCTTCCATAGTTCATTCTCCTCTAGATATATATTATACCAAATATTAGAGATTAATTAAAGAAAAAGATTACTATTTTGGTAATCTTATTGTAACTTTTGTTCCCACACCCTCTTTTGAAGTATATATTAGTTCTCCATTATGAGCCTTTACTATTTCATTAGATAAGCATACACCTAGTCCACTGCCATCTTTTTTGGTGGTAAAGAACATTGTTTTTAGTTGTTGTAGTTCTTCTTCATTCATTCCAAGTCCGTCATCTTCAACAATAATATCAATATATTTTTTATAAATATTACTTGATATTTCTATTTGCCCTTTATTCTCTATTGCTTCAACACTATTTTTTAACACATTAATTAACACTTGTTTTAATCTTTCATAATCTCCTTCAAAATATATTTCTTCGTCTTCTCTATCTTTATAAATTAGTTTAATATTCTTTTTATTTAAAATTATTTTAAATGAGTCATATACGTCTTCAAGAAGAAGATTTAAATCTATTTCTGTTTTTACTATTTTAATTTTATTAAATTCTAAGAAATCAGTTATTATATTTAAACTGCGATTGGCTTCTTCACGCATTATATTTAAATATTTTAATGATTTTTCTTTATTATCTATGTTAAACATATCTAAATATCCTTTAATAACTGCAAGGGGATTTTTTATTTCGTGAGTTAATTTAAATAATGATTCTTTTATGACTTTGTCTTTTTCTAGTATTTCTATTGACTTGTTTAATTCTCTTACTTTTTCAATTATTTTAAATATATACAAAATTACAAATGAAATAAAATAATATATAAATACCAATATTATTAATTCTAGAAAACTATTTAAAGTTAAATCTAAATCTTTGAAAAAGTATTCAAATGATAGAAAGAAGCCTTGGAGAACCGCTATTGAAAGGATAAAACTCTCCATACTTAGTTTTCTTTTCTGGGCACATATATACAATATAAAATATGTTAAATACTTTATGCTAACTATTAAACAAATATTTTTATAAATTAGAAAACAATATGCAATATTTATTGTAGATAAGAGAATTGCTAATAATGGCTTTTTCTTCATTAAGGCTATTACTATTGGTATATTACAAAATAATAATACTTTACTATTTCCATTTATTATTCCGAATCTAAGGCACAAATAAAGTGAACTGGTTAGAGCTATGCTAAGTAGCAGATTATTATAATTCTTATTAATATCGCTTTTATAGCAAACTAATACTAAATATACCAATATAGGAAAAACAATTAAAACTACATTTAAAATTATATCTTCAAAAATTTCTATGTTCATAATATCCTTCTCTCTAAAAAAGATTATACATTTTATTTTTGTCGAATTTTGTCGAATAATGTCAAAAAAAAGAGCTTTTTGTAAATTTTTGCTCTTTATTTTAATTCATCAATATATTTTTTTATTTTTTTGGCATCATTACCTAAGATTATTTTTAGTTGGTCATCTATTTCTACAACGCCTTTTGCTCCTAATTTAATGATACCCTCTTTGTTAGCTTTTGTTATATCCTTTAGAGTTACTTTGAATCTAGACATATCTACTTCAGTATCTAAAATATTATCTTTTCCTCCTAGTAATTCTACTAATTTATTAAACTCTAATTTAACATCTTTTTTATTCATCTTAACTATAGCTAGTGCAATTATTAATAAAACAGCTATAATTACTATATATTGCCATGTGTCCATTTTATCTTTTCACCTCTATTACATTATACTATTTTTTTTTATTTATAACAAGTAGTATACTAAATTTTTATTTTAGTAAATTTATGATTTTTATTATTAAATTTTGATTAACTATTAGTTAACCAAAATATATGTATTAGTATTCTTTAAAAATCTAAACTATTAATTAAAAAAATTAATTATAATGTAATGATATAATTAAAGCGTGATAAGGTATGAGAGAGAAGTTTTTAAAAAGTACCATGAAATCTATTGCAAATAAGTATCCTGATTATGATAAAGATAGGCTTGAAATTATTGAATATGGTCTTGAGTCTTTATATATCATGATTACTAAAACTATTGTTATTTCTTTAATTGCTTTATTGTTAAATGTATTTAAAGAAATGCTTATCATTATGATATTATACAACATTATAAGAACAACAGCGTTTGGTATGCATGCTAAAGAAAGTTGGCAGTGCTATATAATATCCATTACTCTCTTTATTGGAGGAGCACTACTTTTTAAATATGTTAATGTCAGTTTCTATGCTAATGCTCTAATAGGCGCCACATCTTATATATTTTTAGTTATTTATGCACCCGCTGATACATATAAGAGACCTTTAGTAAATACTAAAAAAAGAAAAATTTATAAAATTATTACAGTTATTAATAGTTCTATTTTTTTAATATTAATTATAGTATTTAAAAATAGTAATATTAGTACAGCCTTAAGTTTAGGACTTTTGGATTCAATGTTAATGATACATCCATTAACCTATAGGATGTTTCATTTACCATATAATAACTATAAAACTTATAATGAGTCATATAGTTAGTTGATATGGTGAAATATAGACAAAAGAGGAGGTATGTAGTATTATGTTTGCATCATTTTTATCTTGGCTTGGTTCTCTAGCTGCTTCAACTGGTTCTAAAGCTTGCTGGGTATGGTTAGTTGATGAACCAAAGATGCCAAAATCTTTAATTAAATAACTTTTATATTTTACAAAAAGAACTATGACTATTTATTATCATAATTCTTTTTATTATTCGTTACTTTCAAAGTTTGAATATAAATATTATTTCTTATTTCATTCTTGGCTTCAAACATATTATTTTCGCTTAATATCTTTTTAACTAACAGCAAGCCATGACCTCTATTTTTGCCTTTAGTACTAAAAGATTCTTTACCAATTTTATCTAAATTAATTTCATTATTAAAAGTATTAGTAATGATTATTTCAACCTTTTCATTGATTAAATACATTTCTATACCAAGCTTTTTATCTTTTGATGTAAAACTTGCCTCAATAGCATTATCTAGATAAACACCTATTATTCTAGCTAAATCTTTAAAGTCTTTGGTATCAACATCCTTCAAAAATGAATTTTCTATTTGTTTAGAAATATTTACTGATACACTTATACCTTTATTTTCAGCTTCAAGAAACTTGTAATAAAAGAAACCTTTTAATCCATTTGATGGTAAATATTTAAATTTAGAATACTTCGTTGTACTTACTTTACCCTTATCACCAATAACGCTATCAATATATTCAATTATAGAACCATTATCTTCTTTATCTTGAAGTTTACATTTAATCGTGGCAAATTCATTTTTAGTTTCATGTCTTAATGTTCTTTGCTCTTCAATATCACTTTCATAATTTTTCATTACATCAAGTAAGCCATCATATTTTTTAGATACATTTTCATTATCCATTCTTTGTTTGTATAACGAAAACAGTATAATTATAAAAGCAAACATAGCAATTAAATATAACAGAACATCTTGATTTAGTTTATAACCTGTAGCAAATCTATAAAAGAATATTGCTGTAAATATAATAGATAATATTGAAATTATAACTATTTTCTTATTTTCAGACATTTTATAATTTACTAATTTTCTTAATGGCCTTTTCATAACGAATGTTAATAGTATCATTACTGTGCATATAGTAATATTTCCTATTAAACTACCCGATAAATTTGAATAAAAGTAAGACTTGCTTATATCAAATATATAAAGCATTCCACCTAATACAAGTAAATCAGGTATTACTAGTAGTATTACATATAGTATAGAGGTAAAAATTGCTTTACTTAGTTTGATATCAAATGTTAAGAAAAATAATGAGGCATATAATAGACAAGTAGTTATTGTTTTTATTGTACCAGTGGTATATTTAAATACAATGATGTTTAATAATACGAATGCTGATAATATTAGTATGTCATTAATTATGCTTTTGTATCTACGATTTACTATGACTATCCTTCCAAATATGTATAGAGTCAGTATTAAAAGCGTACTACTTAATAATGTTTTAAAATTCTCCAACATATTTCTTCAATCCCTTTCTTGATGCTGGAGAAATTAGATTTGTTTTTTCTCCATTTTTAAAGTATATTGTGGAAGTTGAATAGTCTACCTCTCTAACATTATCTAAGTTTACTAAGCATGATTTATGTGTTTGATAAAACATCGGTTTTAATTTACCCTTTAATTTTACTATTGATGTAGTTACAAATTTTTGATCGCCACTTACTTCGTGTATTATACATTTATTTTGAGAAGTTGCTTTTTCTATAAAATTTATTTCTTTATATCTAAGTTTTGTTTGAACGTGATTGTAAGTAAAACTTAAAACCTTATTCTTGTACATATTATCTATTACATATGTAATAGTCTCTGCAAGTCTTTCTTCATATCTGTTATATTTTGATATAAAATCTATTGCTCCAAGTCTTGAATAGAATATATCATTTTTACATTCCGAATGAGCTGTAACAAATATTATTATACTTTCATTATCAATCTCTCTTATTTCTGATGCGATTTCTAATCCGCTTATTGTTGGTAATTCAATATCTAAAATATATATTTTTATATCTGTATCATCATTCATAACCTTTTTAAACTTATTATTATATTCATTGAATTTTAATATTTTATATTCAATATCATAATTCATCAATGCTTTTACTACATATTTGCTAGCAGTTTCTAGTGCTTCATTGCTGTCTTCGCAAATTACAAACTTAATCATTTCTTTCACTTCTTTCTAGTTAGTTTTTTCCTCTTTTAATTCTTTTATTAAGTCATAAGAAATTATATCATTTGATATGTCTATTAAATCTGATGAATGTTTTATTCCATTTTGTATATATTCCTCAGTTATTGGCTCGTTACTTATTGGATATATTTCACCTTTTGGTGCACTATAATATATATTTGAAGTTAAATATGAACCATCTATAAATGTAACTATATTGTCTTTCAAATTAAATACATCGTTTCCTAATTGGTAATCGCTATGAATTCCAAGCATATTTCCTAAAGTAGGAAGTACATCTATCATTCCCATAGGAGTACTAACTGTTTTATTAAATTCTTTATCTTTGGTCCAAATTATAAATGGTACTTTTCTATTTAATTCATAATTATAATCATTAAATGAAACATATCCTTCGTCTGACTCATTTTTTATTCTATCGTTAATTGGATCATAATTATAAAGTAGATTAAAATCATCTTTGTCCATTCTAGCATCATGGTCACCATATATTACTAATACAGTATTATCAAGCAATCCTTCACTATTCAGTTTGTTTATAAACTCTCCAATTGCTTCATCTGCATAATGTACTGATCTTATATAGTTCCCTAATTTAGTATTATTTAAATATTCTCTTGTGATTGTTTGATTGTTTAATTCAACATCAATAGTTGTTTGATACTCTGGCATAAGTTCTAAATCACTAAATGGAGTATGATTTGATAACATTATTAGTGTTGCATAAAAAGGTTCTCCTTCGGTTGCTTTTATTTCTTCCATTATATTTACTGATTGACTAAAGAAGGATTTGTCGGATAATCCAAGTCCTATTGTCTCGTCAATTACATATGAATCTTTACTATAAAACTTATCATATCCTAGACTCTTATGCATAATATTTCTGTTCCAAAATTCTCCTGTGTTAGCATGCATACTATATGTATAATACCCTTTTTCTTTTAATAACTTTGGTATTGAAATATATTCTCTATCAAAGAAGTTAACAAATACTGTTCCTTTGGTTGATGGCATAAGGGAAGTATTAAATGTAAATTCTGCGTCTGAACTTGTTCCTACGCCAACTTGTGAATAAAAGTTATTAAAGAATATTCCCTCTTTGCTTAATTTATTTAAATTAGGTGTTACTTCTTTTCCATTGAATGTTAATTCCATTGCGAATTCTTGCATACTTTCCGCATGTATTACTATGACATTTTTTCCTTCAAATATATTAGTATATTCATTTTCTACCTTAGTATACTTGTTTTCTTCATAATAATCTTTTGTTTCCTTATAGGCTTTATCACGTCCAAATGCTGTATTTATTCGTGGTGATATGCTTTGAACTATATCATTTATTTGATACATATATATTCCATAATTTATTACAACAGATTCTCTATTCCATAATTTATAAAAGCTTCCCCATGCTCCAAGTGGCATAATAATTGCAGCAAGGGCCCATGTTGATAATGCTGTAATAATAAACTTTCTTACTGTTTTTTTATTTAAATTTAATTCTTTTGAAAAATATTTCTTTTTATTTAAGAAATAGTATGATAGGTAAAATGCTATTGGACACCATATATATATTAAATCTACTGGTTTTAATACATTTTCAAATATAGCATTACCAACATCTTTAGCATACACAAGATTAGATAGTAGTGCTACTGAAGCAAACGAACTATAATAATGATAATATATGCTGTTTATTAAGCATACTAATGTAAGTATAATCGACATTGTCATAAAATACTTTATTCTGTTTTTTCTTTTTATAGTAAAGGATATTAATGATATGAAAATCAGTAATCCCAAATCTATAAGTAGTGGTGGCAAACTAAATACATTTTTTACCGTTACTCCTCTTAAAATAATACCATTTACTAGGTTCGTTATGATAAAAGAAGCCACTAGCAAATAGCTATTCTTTACTCTTTTTAATCTTTCTTTTAGTTCTTTTTTATTTATTTTCGACATTTTCATCACTTCAAGGGTATTATATCACATAAAATTAGTTTGTTGCAACTATTATTTTTAATTATGTTTTTGGCCTATTTTTCTTTTTAACTACTAATATCTTTTATTTTTTTATCTCGAAATTATTTTACTAAATTAAATAAGACTTATTAACCAATTGTTAACTTTAAATAAAATAAAAAAATGTGAAATTAATCACATTATTTTTCATTATTAAAGCCAAATTTCTTGTTGAATTTTTCAACTTGTCCTTTTTTAGAAGCTGTACTTTGCTTTCCAGTATAAAATGGATGGCATTTTGAGCACACTTCAACTTGAATGTTTTCTTTTGTTGATTCTGTTTCAAAAGTATTTCCACAAGCACAAGTAACAGTAGCTTTTACATAATTTGGATGAATATTCTTTTTCATTATTCTCTCTCCTTCCGCCATGACAAAAAAGTCATAGTAATAAAATTACATGGTATATTATATCAGGTATTTTTTAAATTTTCAACTATTATTTGTGAAATTTTTTGATAACCTTTAACATTAGGTAAATAATTACTATTAATTTTGTTAATATATGTCGGATTATTATCAAATATTTTAGATAAATCTATATATGTATAATTGTATTTTTTTGTTAAAGTTTTTAATTTATAATTAGCATAATCTATAATATCTTTATTATTGTCTGAGATGTTGTAATATCCTAATATATATACTTTGTCATGATGAAATTTATTGATATAATTTAATATTTTGTTATAATCGTTTATCATTGTATCTATATAAGTATATATATTTTGATTATTCTTATCAATTTTATAGTATATTTCTTGTATTCCTATAGACATGGTGATTATGTCAGCCTCTTTAATTAGTCTACTTAATGTAATATTATTTTTACTTTTATTATATTCTAGTATTGTTACAATATCTGATACTTTATAATCAATATTAGTAAAAGTATTATTATAGTTTTTTAATAAATGTTTTTCATCTAAATAATCTTTGATAAAATCACTATAACCATACGATTTAACGCCATATTCATTTATTCCTTTTGATAGTGAATCACCAAATACAAGATAATTTTTTTTATTTCCTTCTGTTTTAGTATATACAAAATAGCATGATAGAAAAAGAGTTAATATTAAAAATACTTTTTTCATAGTTCACCTACTTTAGTATATTTAAATTAACTCTATTTTAGCACCTACTTTTGATAGTTTTCCACAGATATTGTCATAACCTCTTAAAATGTATTTTATATTATCTATTGTTGTTATACCATCGGCGATTAATCCACATATTAGCATAGATGCACCACCACGAAGGTCAGTTGCAGTTACATTTTTACCTGTTAGTTTTGTAACGCCTTTTACTTTGGCTACTCTATTGTCTTTGACAATTATGTTTGCACCCATACGATTAGTATCGTAAATATTTTGGAATCTATTTTCCCATATTGTTTCTTCAACTGTACTAATTCCATGGCATTGTGTTAAAAATGGTATTAATGGTTGCTGAAGATCAGTTGGAAATCCAGGATATGGTAAAGTCTTTACGCTTACAGCCTTATATTTATTTGGCTTTTTTATTGTTATTGAATCTTCATTGATATTCATTTCTACACCGGCTTCGATTAACTTTGATGTTAGTGACTCAATATGTGATGGTATTAAATTTTTTATTGTTAAATTTTCTCCGAGAAGAGCCCCAATAATTACATATGTTCCTGCCTCAATACGATCTGGTATTACTTCGTGAAATGACTTATGCAAGTAATCTACACCTGTTATGGTAATAACATTAGTCCCCGCTCCTTTTATTTTAGCACCCATATTATTTAAAAAAGTTGCTACATTTACTATTTCTGGTTCTTTAGCTACGTTTTCGATTACCGTTGTTCCCTTTGCTTTTACTGCCGCTAGCATAGTGTTAACCGTTGCTCCTACGCTTGGCATATCTAGATATATTGTTGCGCCTTTCAATTCTTCGGCATCTACTATATATCTGTTTCCTTCTTCAATAACTACCGCTCCTAATGCACGATATGCTTTTAAAGTTTGATCTATTGGTCTTTCTCCTATTGTACAACCACCCGGAAAATACATTTCAACATGTTTATATTTTCCTAGCAATGAAGACATAAAATAATATGAAGCTCTTAGTTTTTGTGACATCTCTTCTGGTATTTCCTTATTTTCTATGTTTGTTGAATCTATTGTTAGTACTCCGTTTTCTCTCTTTACTTTAGCATTTAAATAATTTAATATTTCTTCAAGTGAATCAATGTCAGAAATATTTGGTACATTACTAATTGTTACCTCCTCATCGCAAAGAATAGCTGCTGGTACTAGTGCTACAGCACTGTTTTTGGCACCACTTACTTCTATTTCACCAGTTAGTTTATGGCCGCCTTCTATTTTTATTTTACTCATAGGCACTCCTTCCTAATTTCATTTTAATATCTATTTTAATTTTAGTCAATCACTAATTATTTTATTTACATATTTTTACATTACTTAAATATGTATAATAATCCAATTGTCAAAAGAATTGACCCTCCTACTACAGTTGATATTTTGCCATATTTCTTATTTAAAATATTTCCTAAATTTAATCCTAAAAATGTAAATACTAAGCTTGTTATAGAAAATATTAATGCAGATAATATGTACTTGTCTGTTATAGCGGGAAAACCTATTCCTGTCGTTAAACTGTCAATACTTACTGATAAGCCAAATAATAAGTATCCAAAAATACTTAAAAGAAATTTTTCTTCTTTTTCTTTGAAACTTGATATAATCATTTCAATTGCTATTAGAGATAAAATCAATCCCACTAAAATGTTGGTATTTATTATTATTTTGCTTGTTACAAATAAACCTATATTCAGACCTATCAATGGCATTACAAAATGATATATTCCCACTATTAGGGATAGTAATATTTTATCTTTCTTTGAAATACTCTGGGTTCCATATATTAAAGCCAAAGAAAAAGCATCCATTGATAGGCTTACTGCAATTAAAAATATTGTTATTATTTTCAAGTGTTATCACCTATTTAAATGTATGCATTTTATTATTAAAATATTTTATTTATCTTTTCTACTATCCAAGATTTATACTCTACATCATTTGTATTTTCTAAATCAGCAAGGCATAAATTAGGAAATAGTACACACCACCAATTGTCTCCTTCTGCTTTTCCAATACTTATTACTACTGACTCGTAATATCCTTCCTCATATTTTAATCCACGATATTCTTTTTCTGGAAAATAGTTTAATCCATAGTTTATACTAAAATTCATACTGTAATTATTTTCATTAAATATTTGCTCAATATCTTCTTTGGTTTTTGGAATATTATTTTTTATTTTTTCCCTAGCTACTTCTTTGCTGTCTTCATCCTTTATTAAATTATAAGTATTATTCTCTAAATATTTTTTTACTTTATTTTTCATATTTTGATCTAAAACACTATTACTATTTGGTATTACTCTTAACCTTATAGCAGTATCTGGTATTATCACTTCATTATTTTTTGTTTCTTTATATATAAATACCGCTATAATTAAAGTCAATATAAGTATTATTTTTTTCATATAAAAAATATCACCCTTTCATCTTCATTATGAGTGACATTTTCTTTTTTTATTCTTATTTTTCTATTTTAATTACTATTTGATAATCTGTTAATCCATCTACTTCTTCCATAGTTGCATTGTATCCCGCAGTAATCATATCATCTAAAGTATCTTTGGCAAGTTTAATTGCAGTAGCTAATTTTAATTTACTTAAGTTAAATGCTGCTGGTTCTTTTACTTTTTCATTAGGTACTTCAATCATATTTTCTTCCTTCTTATCTTCTACTTTTATTGCATTATCGCTAAATATATCTGACTTGTTTTCAATGATATTTAATCCTTCAAGAGCGGATGCTACTGGTGTTTTTACCTCATTTAATTTATTTATATCAATAAAATCATTTTTATTTTGGGCATATACATTAGGATTTTCACTCTTTTTTTCTACTTGTGGAGCTACTTGAATATCTGGAATCTTTGGTTCTTCAACTTTTGTTGTACTAACTTCTGGTATTATTTGCTCGCTTTGAGTAACTGGAATGCCAATTGGAGCAGGTTGAATTACTGGTTCATCTTTTGGCATATCATGCTTTATTCCTAACATATTCTTTATATATTCGTCGGTATCTCTAACGTTCATTCTTTCAGTTATTATTTTATTTAATACTTCTTTTTGTTTATCTTCATCTTTTATTTGTAATAAACATCTTGCATGACGTTCTGATATTAGATTGTTCATTAATGCTACTTGTACTTCATTTGTTAAAGCAAGTAATCTCATTTTATTTGCTATGGTTGATTGACTTTTTCCCATTCTTTTGGCAAGTTCGTCTTGAGTAAAGTTGCCCATATCTAATATTTTTTTGTATGATTTAGCTTCTTCTATTGCTGACAAGTCTTTTCTTTGAATATTTTCAATTAGGGCAAGTTCTGCACTAGTTTGATCATCCATTGACCCTACGATAGCAGGCACCTCAGTAAGACCCGCAAGTGTTGCAGCTTTATATCTACGTTCGCCAGCTATTATTTCATATTTACTACCTAAATCTCTTAATATTAGAGGCTGTATTATTCCATGTTCTTTTATTGAATTTGCAAGTTCATTTAATGCTTCTTCATCAAAAGTAAGTCTCGGCTGAAATCTATTAGGAATGATATCTGATAAACGTACCATTACTACTTCTTTATTCATTCTCATACTATTACCCTCTTTTCACTTCTTCTACACTAATATAATAATACAATAAAAATTACTTTTTTACAAGTAATTTTTGATATTTTATTTTAGGTATTTGTTTATTTTATTCAATATTTCTTCTTTATCTGAAGATTTTATTATATAATCAGCGAAGCCCTCTTGTAAATATTCTTCATCATAATCATATTTATTATCTTTTGTTAATAGTATTACTTTGGTATTAAAATTTCTTATTTCTAATAGCTTTCGCATAATTAAATGACCGTTTTGTGGTTCTAAGTCTTCATCTAATAATATTAAATCATATTTTTCTTTATTTCTTATCCTTTCTAGTCCTTCTTTTCCTGACTTTGTACTAGTTAATTCAATATTTGTTTCATTTAATATTTTATTAAATAATTTTTCACTAGATGGACTATCGTCTATTAATAATATTTTCTTTTTATCATAGATATTATCATATTTATCTAAATTAGTATTTGCTAAATCGTATTTTTGATCTAATATTATTTTCATAGTAGTACCACTTCCATAATTACTACTTGGTACGATTGTTCCATTCATTAGTGTTATTAGTCTTTTGGCATTATATAGATTATTATTTAAATTATGATTGTCTTCTTTTTCTTGTTTCTTTGTAAATATCCTATTTATATCTTCAGCTTTCATTCCTGTACCGGAGTCTTCAATAGATATTATTAATCTTGCTATATCACCTTTTATGATGGTATTTACACTAAATTCTATATAACCACTACTGGTGTACTTAACACTATTATCTAATATAATAGTTAATGCTTTCTTTAGATTTATGCTATCTCCATATAAATACTCAGGAATATCACTTGCTATACTTACTCTAAAAACTAAATTTTTATTTTGAGCTTTAGTTTTATACATTCCTACAAGTTCTTTTAATAATATTTTTATATTATATTTTTGGTTATATATTCTAACACTAGCACTATCAATACTTGATATATCTAATATTTCATTTGTCATAGTAGTAAACTTAGCAGTACTTCCCTTAATATTTCTAGCAGAATTATTTATTTCTTCAACATCAATTTTTTTATTATCTGTTTCATCTAATATGTTATCTGTTTCTTTATCGATATCTTTGGTTATACCTCTTATCTCATTTGTCATATTATACAAAAATAGTGTTTTTTCTTCATTAGCGTTATCACTTATTACCTTAGCCTTATGAACTTCATCTAACATTTTCATATCAGGATTTTCAATGGTAAAGTACATAATATAGCACATTAAAGCTAATATTAAGTCATATATAATCATTCCTGGAATTAATAGTGAAAAGAAATATAATATTACTAGAAGTAAGAATACTATAAAGATTGGTAAATATCTTTTATCTAATTTTTTAATATTTGTTAGTGCCACCAGTAAAGATCCTGTTAGCATTATTGCTACCATTGCATACCCAAGCATTGTTGTTGCCCCTGTTACATTAGTAGCAACTTTGGCATCTACTAGTTTGATATTTGTGAATAACATTATTACTGAGAATACAATATTTGCTATAATTAAGATTGTTGATACCTTTTTAGGATTCTTTCTTACTTTATCATAAGTTATTAATAACGTATAAAAGAATAAACTTGAAAAGATAACTGAAAATAAGGTTGATAGTATTTTATTTAAATAATTAAGCAAAGTATAATAATTATTTACGATACTTTCAAATGTATTTGCAGAGCATATTATATGTATTACTGTATCTATAGCTGCTACGATTAGTGATGATATTAGTATTACTTTATATGGTTTATTCTCTTCTAAATCTGCACGTTTTTTTGAAAAATACACAATGTTTAGTATTAAAATAAAGATTAACGATACTAAAGGTATTTCAAATTCTAATGACATTTTTATCACCTATCTTCATTAAAATTATAGCATATTGCATACGAAAAGAAAAGATTTTTTTCTTTTCTTTACTATCTTTTTAATGGCCCTTTTTTTAGCATATAAGTTTTGAAATCGTAGTTTTTTTCTTCTTCTTTATCATATAGCCATTTGAATAGATATGCATTTTCTTCTGTAACTATATCTTCTGGGCGAGTTATATTCTTAGGTTTATACACAGTTAATTCTTCGGTGATTGCATCAGTAAATTCTTCAGGGTCCGCTGGCCATTTTGTTTTATATTTAAAATATTCTTGTCTTCTCTCTTCTAAAAACATTTCATGATAATTTTCTGGAAGCTCTGCTCTTTTTATTGGTACAGAATATTCTTTTATCTGCTCAAACATCAATGTAGCCATTGAATCTCTTATTTCTTCATTTGCTTCATCTTTGCTATATTGATAAGATTGTAATGGCTTACCAAAACTTATATGAATGGTATTTGTTTCTGGTACTAAAAAGTTAGATAATGGTACTACTTCTATACCGGTTTCTACTGATAACTTATAGGCTCCAGAGAAAATATGCTGTTCTAATAGATTTTCAGTATTATTCCATCCACCTGCAGGATATATTAGAACACTTACTCCTTGTTCCAATAACCATTTCATTATTTTTAAAGATTCTTTTCTACTATTTTGATTTCTTCTATCAACATAGATAATACCATTCATCCATGCACCATACATTTTTAGATTGTGTTCTAATTGGTATGTTGTTCCTATTAGGGCATATGTTTGTCTATCTAGTGCTCTTAAATTAGTTATTATATCTTCGGAATGATAGTGGGTAGATACAAATATATATGGTTTCTTTTTTTCTAAGACTTCCTTTGGGCTTCTTCCTTCATCTATAATCATTTTACCTTTAGTGGCTACCTTAAGAACTCCTTTTAATGGCGCTCTAACTACTTTTCTTGGTATTAATTCTTTTCTACTATAATCTTCTAATTTTTTATTTTCTAAATATTTTAATCCTGTATTCATATTTAACTCCCCTCAAAAATCAGCAATAGTGTACCATAAAAGTACTTATTTTTCAAGTGCTTTTACCAAAATTGTTCTTGATAGAGACTTAGGCTCTATCAAGCCACTTGAGACCTTAGGCTCAAGTGGAAATAAAAAGATATATAATACTGCACTATATATCTTTCTTAATAATTTCAGAATATCTTCTTGGATACTTTGAACTTGTCTCTTTTAACTTTAAATATTTAATTATAGTTCTAATACTATTTTCTTTGGGTAAATTAAATACAACTCTAGATTCTTCTTTAATATCTAACTTATTATAGTAGTTAACTATATTTATTTCTTCATTTTCAGTATTAGCCTTCATTGCTATAAAATAGCCATTTACCTTTACTAAAGGAATTCCATATTCTAATAAGTGTTTTAATGGAGCTACTGCTCTTGCTGTTACTATATCAAATACTTCTCTATTTTTCTTAGAATAATCTTCTACTCTAGTATTTATTATGGTTACATTATCTAAACTCAAAGATTCTTTTACTATATTCAAAAAATGACATTTCTTACTATTTGCCTCTATTAGAGTTAATTTAGAGTTAGGAAAACATATTGCTAATACTAAGCCTGGAAAACCTGCTCCTGAACCCAAATCACAAATACTCTGATTATCTATATTTACAACTTTTGTTATTGTTAGACTATCATAGAAATGTTTTAAGTATACATCCTCTTCTTCAATTATTCTAGTCAAGTTATACTTACTATTTTCTTCTTTTAATATTTGATAGTATCTATCTAAATTATTTAATTCTTCTTTAGTAAGAACTAAGCCAAGTTCTTTTACTTTAATTATAAATTCTTCTTTAGACATTATAAAACTTCCTTAAGTATACTAATAATATTGATATATCTGCTGGGTTAACACCGCTGATACGAATAGCCTGAGCTATGTTTAATGGTCTTACTTCTTTTAGTTTTTGTCTTGCTTCACTGGCTAGATTAGGTACTTTATCATAATCTATATCTAATGGTATTTGTTTTTCCTCATTTTTAAGCATCTTCTCGGCTTCACGTTCTACTTTTTTGATATATCCTTCATATTTTATTTGTATTTCTGCTTCTTCAAGTACTTCTTTGGAATAATTTAGATTTAGATTAAATACTTTGTTTAGTTCTTCTAACTTGGCTGTTGGATTCTTTAGATAATCATATACAGTAGTTGTTACTCTTCTTTTTTCGTTATCCACAGTTATTTTTATTTCTTTTAATTTTTCTATTAATTCTAAAATATTTTGTTTCTTTTCTTTAAACTTTTCGTATTTTGCTCCTGTTACTAATCCAACATCATGGCCATACTCAGTTAATCTTAGATCGCTATTATCATGTCTTAGTAAAAGACGATATTCTGCCCTTGAAGTTAACATACGATATGGTTCTTTGGTTCCTTTAGTTACTAAATCGTCTATTAATACTCCTATATAGGCTTCATTTCTCTTTAGTATTAACGGTTCTTTTCCTTCTAGTTTTAGACCGGCATTAATACCGGCGATTAAGCCTTGACAAGCAGCCTCTTCATAACCGCTAGTGCCATTTATTTGACCGGCAGTAAAGAGATTATTTAATACTTTGGTCTCTAGACTTGGCTTTATTTGGGTTGGATAGATAGCATCATACTCTATAGCATAGGCATATCTTAATATTTTAGCCTTTTCTAAGCCGGGAAGACTATGTACCATTTCTTCTTGGATATTTCTTGGCATGCTTGTTGAAAATCCTTGAAGATAGATATCATCATAATATTTACTTTCTGGTTCTAAGAATAACTGATGTCTTTCTTTATCACTAAATCTTACTATTTTATCTTCAATTGAAGGACAGTATCTTGGGCCTACTCCTGTTATGTCATTTAATCCACCATACATACTTGATTTGTTTAGATTATCTAGAATTATTTTTTTGGTTTCTTCTGTTGTGTATATTAAATGGCAGGGCTCCTGGTTATTTACATCGTAAACTGGAGGGTTGGTATGTGAAAAAGTATATGCTTCTTTGTCTCCATCTTCCCTTTGTGTTTTAGTAAAGTCAATAGTACTCCTGTCAATTCTTGGTGGTGTTCCTGTTTTTAACCTTAGAATGTTAAAACCATATTTTTTTAAGTTATCAGATAAATGCATGGATGGTCTTTCGTTATGTGGACCGCTTCTAGTACGGGTGTCTCCTACTAGAATATCGGATTTTAAGTATGTTCCTGTTGTTAAGATAACAATATTTGATATTATGTTTTCTCCTGTATCTAGTACTACACCGTGAACTGTATTATCTTTGACAATTAAGTCTTCAACCATTCCTTCTTTGATAGAAAGATTCTTTTCACTTCTTAATACTTTTAACATTTCTCTAGGATATGTTATTTTATCCGCTTGAGCTCTTAATGATTTTACTGCGGGGCCTTTAGCATAATTTAACATCTTCATTTGGATAAGGGTTGCATCCGCCACCTCACCCATAGAGCCTCCTAGAGCATCTATTTCTCTTACAATTATTCCTTTTGCGGATCCACCAATTGATGGATTACATGGCATTGTAGCTATGTTATTTATATTTCCTGTTACTAAAAGGGTTTTATGTCCTTTTCTAGAGGAAGCAAGGGCAGCTTCACATCCAGCATGTCCCCCTCCTACTACTATTACTTCATAATTCATGTTATCACTCTACTTTCCTAAGCAAAATCTAGAAAATAATTCATCTAATAATTCATCTTTATAAGTTGCTCCAATTACCTCACCAAGAGTATTCCAAGCATCTCTTAGTCCTAGTTCCACTATATCTATTGGACTATTATCATTTATTTCTTTAATAGTGTTGTCTATTATAGTTAGTGATTTTTTTAATAATGATATAGTTCTAGCATTTGATAAATATGTTAAGTCATTAGATGAAAGCTCTCCTATATTGAATAATTCTCTTATCTTGTCTTTTATTTTATCTATTCCTATATTTTCTTTTACAGATATTTCTATGTAATCATTTAATAATGATTTATCTAATTTGCCTTCTAGATCAATTTTATTTACAACAATTATTTTCTTTTTGTCTTTTAACTTATTTAATAATTCTTTTTCTTCATCTGATAATTCTTCATTATTATTTAGTATAAATATTACTAAGTCTGACGAATCTATTATCTTTAGACTTTTTGAGACTCCTAGCATTTCTACTAGGTCATCACTTTCCCTAATACCCGCAGTATCTGTTATATTTAAGGTTATTCCCCCAAGGACAATAGTTCCTTCTACTATGTCTCTTGTAGTTCCAGGAATATTTGTAACTATTGCTTTTTCTTCTTCAATAAGTGCATTTAGGAGACTACTTTTACCAACATTTGGTTTACCTATTATTCCTACTTTTATGCCTTCTTTAATTACTTTACTGTCTTCAGATTTCTTGATAATATTTTCTAGTCTTTCTCTAAATTTTTTGATATTTGGAAGCACTTTATCATTAGTCATATCTTCAACATCTTCGTATTCTGGATAGTCAATATTTACTTCAATATTACTGATAATTTGAACTAAATCACTACGAAGACTTTTGATTAGATTTGATGTCTCACCAGTTAGTGTATTTATTGATATTTTTCGGGCTGTTTCTGATTTTGATGATATTAAATCCATGGTAGCCTCTGCTTCAAGAAGATCTATTCTTCCATTTAAGAAAGCTCTTTTAGTAAATTCTCCTGGTTCTGCTAGTCTGGCCCCATTATCTAGTAATAATTCTAAGACTTTATTAGTCGTTGCTATTCCGCCATGACAATTTATTTCTACGACATCTTCTTTGGTGAATGTTTTTGGTGCTAGCATTACACTCACTAGAACTTCGTCTATTTTTTCATTACCATCTTTAATATAGCCATAATGAATAGTATGCGATGCTGCATTTGTCAAGTCTTTAGTAAATACTTTATTTGTTATTTTTATTGCTTCTTCACCGCTTAACCTTATTATTGATATTGCTCCTACTCCCGTAGTTGTTGATATGGCTGCAATTGTATCTTCCATAGTACGCCTTCTTTCTCTGGTAGTATTTTATCACATTCTGTCTTAATTGTCATTTAATTTTTACAATATAAATTAAAAAAGAAAGTATTTTACACTTATTTACTTTCTTTTAATTTAATTACTACTTTTCTATTTGGCTCTTCTCCAATTGATTCTGTATAAACATATTTGTCATCCGCTAGGGCTTCATGGACTATTCTTCTCTCATAAGAATTCATGCTATCCATTGTTACTTCTGTTTTTGTTTTGTATGCTTCTCTTGCTAGTTTTTTAGCTAAGTACTCAATACTTCTTGCTCTTTTTTCTTTATAGTTTCCAACATCAATAATAATTGATAATGGCTCTTTTAATTTTGAATTTACCATTTGTCTTATTAGTAATTGAAGTGCTGCCACATTCTTACCATTTTTTCCAATAAGAATAGCATTGTTTTCAGAGAATATTGTAACAGTAATGCTATTTTCTCTTCTTTTTACTTCGAAGTTTGATTTAGCTCCCATTAATTCAGTCATTTTGCTTAATGTGTCTTTGATAAATGAAACTATTTCTTTTATATTCAATACTTCTATTTTAACATTCTTTTTTAGTAAACTACTTTTATCTTCAACATTATTTACTATTAAATCTTCTTCAGATATATTTAGCTCATATAAAGCAAGGTTAATGGCCTGTTCCTCTGTTTTTCCTTCAAAATAATATTTATTCATTACTTCTTTGCCTTCTTTCTTTCAACAATTAAGTTTTGAACTACGGTAAATAATGATGATGCTATCCAATATAATCCTAATGCTACTGGTAGACTGAATGAAGCTATTACTACCATGGCAAGCATTATATATATTGTACTCTTCATTTGATTATTCATTCCAGTTTGATCTTTTAATGTCTTTCTAAATGATAGATATGAACTACCTAAAACTAAAACAAATAATAATAGATATAAATACCATGATTTAGATACTATACCGTGTGATATTGTAGTTCCCATGTCTAAGCCAAAAAATTTATTTTCAAATATTACCGGAGTTCTATTTATCGCTTCAAGGAATGCAAACAATAGTGGTATTTGAATAAATGATAATAGACAGCTTGATAATGGATTTATCTTATTTTTTTGATAAATCATCATCATTTCTTGTGCCTTCATCTTTTGATCTTCTTCGCTGTTTTTATCTTTGTATTTCTTTTCTAGTTTTTCTAGTTGTGGCTGAATTTCTTTCATTTTTTCTGATTGCATAGCGGTCTTTCTAGTAAATGGATATAATATTAATCTTATTACTAAGCAAGATAAAATTATTGCAAATCCATTTGCTAAGCCTTTACTTAGACCTGTTTTTCCTAATAATACACCAATATTTATAATTGCCCAAGCTAGTGGTTTTACAAACACTGTAGTCCATAGTCCTTCATATTCAGAAAATGGTTTAAAGCTTTCACAACTTGGTAGTTTATCAACATCTACTTTATTTTCTTTATATAATTCTATTACGTCTTCATTTGTAGGTCTACAAAGAATATTTTCTGTTAATGCCTTACCTGTTTCTTCATACTTTACAGCTTTTTTATCTTCTCCTGTCAAAGTCCTAGTACATCCTGTTAGCATAACTAAACTTAGGATAATTAGTACTATTTTAAATGTTTTTTTGCCTTGTTTCAAATTAATCACCTATACTTAGTAGTTTTAACAATTCTTTTTCTATTTCTTGGTACGTTAAATCTACTATGCCTTTCTTAACAATTATAACATAGTCATAGCCTTTTTGCACTATATTTTTATTATTATCAATAATGTTTTTTACCCTTCTCTTTATTTTATTTCTTACTACCGCTGTTCCTGTCTTTTTAGGGATAGTAATACCATATTTATTATCATCATTTGTTTTACGATAATATATACTAAAATATTTGCTTCTTCTGCAAATATTAGTATTAATTATCTCAGTATATTCTCTTGATGATTTAATTATTTCTATCTTTTTCATATTAATTTAGATATAAAAAAATAAAAAAGAAAACAAAATTATGCACATAATTTTTTTCTTTTTTTATTTCTTCTACTCTTTAAAACATTACCTTTAATTCTAGCAAAGAAACCATGCTTTTTAGCTTTTTTTCTATTATTAGGTTGATAAGTTCTTTTCATTATATAATACACCTCCAAGTCAAATGCTACTTTATTATATAGTTTTATTTTGTTTATGTCAAGAAATTTTAATGATTTTGTTTATCATTTTCTTTAGTTAATATTCTCATTATTTTAGTTTCTCTTTCATCATAAGCTGCATTTTCTTCTTTTAATCTTTTGTTTTCTTGTTCTAAAAGTGAATACTTTTCTGTTAATTCTTTATTAATGCTAACCGCTGAGGCAAGTTCATTTTGAATTTCCACAAAATCTTCACGTAGTTTATCACGTTCATCTCTAGCTTTTTTAGCATAAATATTTGCTCCTGCTGATGTAAGTTCTTTTTCTAGTGATAAATTATATGATTTTATCATTTCAAGCATACTATCAGACAAATTTACATTCTTTTCTTGTAATTTTGCTAAATCTATTGGACATTTAGCTTGCATTGCTGCTGAAATAAAGGTTAAAATATTATCTAATTCTTTACTCAAAGCAAATAACTGATTATATTTTTCTAAAACGTATTGATAATCACTACATACTTCCACTCTAGCATCATATTCATCAGCATAATTTTGAAGTGTTTTTAGTTTTTTTGCCTTATCATCGTAGTTATAAAATACTTTTCTGCTATCATTAATACCATCATTTATAATTATTGAAGAAAGCATTGTTATATGCTGATTGGTAAGTAATTGATTTAAAAATTCTTTAGCCCCAGCATCTTCTAAGTCAATAATTCTACTAGTCATTGGTGAGTAGACGTTTCCATCTTTTTTTAATCCCAAAATTAATATTTCTTCGTTTCTTTTATAACATATATAGTAGTCACCTTCAAGCTGTTGCATACCAGTTATAAAACTATATTGTTTGATATATGGGCAAATGAACTCTATGCTACCTATATCATTAATACCACAATTACTTTTAAAATTAGCTGCTTTATCGTTTGCATAATATGAAATAAATGTCTTATAATTTAAATAACCCTCACTAACTAATTTATGTATTTTATACGGATCACTGCATATTTCTTTCAATATATCATAACTGCTTTTACTTTTTAATAACTTGGTTGATTTTAGATACTCAGTTTTAATTCCAAGTAAATGTGCTATACCTTTTTGAGAAAAAACAACATCTATTCTTTTCCCATTGGCAAGATATAACTTATATACTCTTTCATTAAAGTTTCTCTGTTCATACCATTCTAAGCAATCCTCTATTTGCTCAACTAATTCTTCAAATTCACTTTTATTTTTAATTTCTTTTTTCATAACAATCCCCTCGTTTCGGCTATGTATTCTATCATAGTTGTTATTCTTTGTCAAATTTAACTTCTATAATAAGATTATTTAGTAATAGTATAATTATGATTAATAACTGCCCAAAAGTATTTTTCTGAAGACCTTAGGCTTCAGAAAACACTGAGTAACGAAGTACGAAGTGAAAGAAATATAAAAAACTACTTCCTTTTTTTGATATTTTTTGATACAATTATATTTGAGGAAAATAAGGTGACATTATATGGGAAAAATTATAGCAATCGTAAACCAAAAAGGTGGAGTTGGTAAGACCACCACTAGTATTAATTTAGCTGCTTCACTTGGCGTTTTAAATAAAAAAGTATTACTTGTTGATTTAGATCCGCAGGGAAATGCCACTACTGGAGTTGGAGTAAATAAAGGGGATATATCCAGTAGTATATACGAAGTACTTACTATGAAAAAAACTATTTCTGATTCAATAATAAAAACTAAAAGTAAGAATTTATCTTTACTTCCTGCCTATCTTAACTTAGCAGGAGTAGATATGGAACTTATAGAATTAGAAAGGCGTGCAAAAGAAACTGGTGACAAATTCAACAGAGTCACAAGATTAAAAGATGAATTATCAAAGGTCAAAGACAATTATGATTTTATATTTATTGATTGTCCGCCTTCGCTTGGTATTCTAACTACTAATGCACTAGCTGCTGCTGATTCTGTTCTAATTCCTGTTCAGTGTGAGTATTTTGCTCTCGAAGGTATTATGCAACTTATTAATACCATAATGCTTGCACAAAGAAAAGTTAATCCTAACTTGGACATTGAAGGAGTTCTTCTTACAATGTTTTCCAATACTAACTTAGGTGTAGAGGTAATTGAAAGTATTAAAGGCTTCTTTAAAGAAAGAGTATACGATACAATTATTCCAAGACTAGTAAGACTTGCTGAGGCTCCTAGTCATGGCAAACCAATTATTGAATATGAGCCTAGAAATAAAGGCACTATAGCATATCTAAATTTAGCTAAGGAGGTTATAGATAGAAATGGAACAAAAGAAGAAAGCACTAGGTAGGGGGCTTGAAGAGTTATTTTCAACAGAAGTTCTTGATTTTGATACTTTTGAAAGCAATATAATGGAAAATGCCACAACTAATGAAATTCAAGATATTCCTGTTAATGAAATTAGGCCAAACCCTTATCAGCCTAGGAAGAGTTTTAATGAAGATGCTCTAAGAGAGTTATCTGAATCAATCAAAAATCATGGTGTATTTCAGCCTATTATTGTAAAAAAAGGTATTCGTGGTTATGATTTGATAGCAGGTGAAAGAAGACTTAGAGCTAGTAAAATGGCTGGCTTAAGTAAAATACCCGCTATTGTAAAAGATTTTTCTGACGACGATATGCGAGAAATTGCATTACTAGAAAATATTCAAAGAGAAAATCTTACTGCTATTGAACTTGCATGGGCTTACAAAGGAATTATTGATAACTTAGATATCAGACAAGAAGATCTTGCACTTAGAATAGGAAAGAGTAGAAGTCATATCACAAACACTTTAGGACTACTTAATTTACCTGAAGAAGTTCAAAAAATGATTTTAAATGGAGAACTTTCAATGGGTCATGCTAGAGTTTTATCTAAAATGGAAGACGAAAGTAAAGTTACTGATTTAGCTAAAAAGATTATTAATGAAGGACTTAGCGTTCATGAAATTGAAGAAATTAGTAAAAATGAAGAGATTAAGAAAAGGGTTCCTATAACTAGAAGAGAAAGAAATACAGATTATACTAACGTAGAAAATGAACTTAGGGACGTACTTGGTACTAAAGTTAAAGTGGATAATAAAAAAATTAATATTTATTTTGAAAATGTTAACGATTTAAACAGAATATTAGAAATTATGAATATTGAAATTAAGTAGAGAAATCTACTTTTTTATTTTTATTTTAGGTATTTACTTGTAGTTAACTCGATAATATAAGGGTATTTTCTTCTGGTAAAATTCAATTTTTAGATTTTCACACTGCTTAATAATGTTATGATTGTCTTGCTTGCAGTAAGTTCTGCTTAAAAGAATTTTGTCGTTTTTTGTATTACTAATTTGTTTGCAAAAGCACTCGGCAGTATATTATAATATTCTTGTAAGAAGGAACAGAAAAGTGAGGTGGCAATGATGCAAGGAAGAGTTAAGTGGTTCAATAATGATAAGGGCTACGGATTTATTGACAATCCAAATAATGAAGACATTTTCGTTCATTATTCTGCAATTAAACAAGATGGGTACAAAACATTATCTGAAGGACAAATAGTTGAATTTGATCTTATCGAAACTGCTAAAGGATTACAAGCAATTAATGTTCTAGCAGTTACTAATGTAAAGGCTTAAATTATTATATAAGACAGCTTAGAAGTACTTAATGGCTATCTTATTTTTTTATTTTGAGGTGTTTATGAAATATTTAAAAAAGTTTATTCTATCTTTCAAAGAAATTTTCTTTATGTTTATTTTGCAATATGCTGTACTCATTGCTTGTATTGTTTTTTTTGGCAAAGATAGATCTATTGTAATTGGTACTATAATTGTTTGCATAGTTGAAATTTTGTATGTTATTTTTAGGATTAAGAATGATAAAATCGTTATAGAAAGGCATAATCTTTTTCCTTATGTATTAATGGGTATTGGTATTACCACTAGTTATAATATGCTCTTATATGCTATGAAGCTCGGTAATAAAAATATTGTTGATATAAATATTTTTCTTAATATTGTAGCTTCTGGAATTGTAGGGCCTATATTTGAAGAGACTTTATTTAGGTATAGTTTTATTAATAGTTTAAAGAAGTTTAATAATCAAAAAATGGTAATTTTTATCTCTTCTTTGGTATTTGCTATCTGTCATACAGGGATTACCACTTGTATATATGCTTTTATTATTGGTATAGTTAATGCATATTTATATATGGAAAAGAAAGATATTTTAATACCTATTGTTATCCATATGTCTGCGAATATTTTTGTGAATATTTTGAATAGTTATAATTTATATGTCTTGATAATAGGTATTTTCCTAGTAATTCTCAGCACTATTATTATTAGAAATTGTAAAGACTAGTTTAAAATATATTCTTTATGATAGATTCTGCTATTGCTGGAGTATTCTATGTAATAGCTATTATCTTTTTTACAGATTATTACTCCAATGGTTTTATCTTGATTTATAGTTTTAATATTTTTATCTACATAGTTCATATAGACCTCAATTTGGCCGATATGTTCTTTTTTTAATTCTATTACTTTTAGTTCTATTACTACAAAGCAATTATGAGTATAATTAAATAAAAGTAAATCTATATAATTATAGGTGTTACCTATTTTTATTTTATACTCACTTTTAATAAAAGAGAATCCAGTTTCTAATTCTAATAAGAAGTTTTCTATATCTTCAAGTATTAATTTTTGTAATATTTTTTCTGTTATATGTTCTTTATCTACATTATATTTATTTCTTATGATTATAGGATTTTTTAGTAAAAAATGACCTGTAAAACATATTTATTTTTCCTTTACTTTTAGTTCTTTTTATTATACAATAATGGTGTGGAAGGATTGGTTTTATGAAAAAGTATAATTTGATGCCCGCAGATACTTATGTCGTTGTAAATAAAACTATTCTTCATAATGAAGATAGGAAAATTATAACTAGTTTATATCTTCCTATTATTGGTACAGATGCAGTAATGCTATATTTTACTTTGTGGGCTGACTTAGACAATTCTGAAATTATAAGTAGTGAGATTTCACATCAAAAGTTAGTGTCTTCACTTAGGATAACTATTAATGAATTACAGACGGCTTTTGATAAGTTAGAAGCAATTGGCCTTATAAAGGCATTTATTAAAGAGGGTAATGTTAATAACTATATATATGAAATTTTCAGCCCTGTCAGTGCTAATGAATTTTTATCTCACCCAATACTTAATATTGTTTTATATAGTAATGTTGGAAAAAGAGAATATGATAATTTAGTTAAAGCCTTTAAAATGCCACGATTAAATACATCTAATTATACAGATATAACAAAAAGTTTTAATGATGTCTTTGAAAGTACTAGTATGACTTCATATGATTTATCACTTGAAGATATTAGGAAATATAATAAACTTAAACTTAATATTAATAGTAACTTCGATTTTAATTTTCTTATTAGTTCAATGCCAAAGAATCTCGATACAAATAAGATGTTTTCTAAAGATATAAAAGAACTAATTATTAATCTTTCTTTTATATATGATATTGATGCAATTAAAATGGCTAATATTATTAAGGTTTCACTCAATGAAAATGGTACTATTAATCGTGAAAATTTAAGAAAAAATTCTAGAAACTTTTATCAATTTAATAATGGTGGATTGCTTCCTACAATCGTTGATAATAACCAACCTGAATATTTGCGAAAACCTATTGGTGATACTTCAAAAAGAGCTAAAATGATATATACATTTGAAACTATATCTCCGAGAGAACTTTTAATAAATAAGAATAATGGTAACGAACCTACACGAAGAGATTTAAAGTTAATTGAAGATTTACTTGTGGATTATAAACTTAAGCCAGGTGTAGTTAATGTTTTACTGGATTATGCTATTAATGTAAACAATAAAAAGTTGACAAGAGGCTTTGTTGAAACAATTGCAGGAGAGTGGCAAAGAAAAGGAATTGAAACAGTAGAGGATGCAATGAATAATTGTGAAAAAGTACACAAAAAGACCGCTAGAAAGAATTATAAGGATGAAAATGCTAATATGAAAACCCCTGATTGGTTTGATAAAGAAATTAATAAATCTAATGTTTCTGACGAAGAAGAAAATCAATTAGAGGAATTATTAAAGGAGTATAAGTAATGAAAGGAATAAAAGATGTTATTCAAAATAACTATAGATTTAATAATATAGATTTAGAAAGAAATTTCGATAAAGAAATGGAAGACGATACTTTTAAAAAGGTCGCAAGTAAAATTAAACTTCCTAAAGAAGAAATAATAAAATATACTTCTTTAATTAAAGATTCTTCTCTAGAACTTAAAAATTGTGCTAACTGTAAAAATATTATGGAATGTAAGAATTCTGTTACTGGATATGTTTATTATCCGGAGGTACAGGACAGTAATTTAGTATTCTCTTATGTACCTTGTAAATATAAGAAAAAACTTGATAAAGATACAGAATATCAAAATAATATTTGCCTATTTGATATGCCAAAAACTATTCTTGAAGCATCAATGAAAAATATATATACTGATGACAAAAATAGACTTGAAGCAATTAAGTGGCTTACAACATTTATAAAAAAATATGAAAATAACGAAAAATGTAAGGGTTTATATTTAGCAGGTAACTTTGGCTGTGGAAAAACTTATTTAGTTAGTGCAATGTTTAATGAGTTAGCTAAAAAAGGAATTAAATCTGTTACCGTTTACTATCCTGAGTTTTTAAGAGAATTAAAAGGAAGTTTTAATGAAGATTATAATGAAATATTCAATAAAGTTAGAAAAGCACCTTTACTTCTTTTAGACGATATTGGTGCAGAAACAGTCACTAACTGGAATAGAGATGAAATACTTGGTAGTCTTTTGCAATATAGAATGCAAGAAGGCCTGCCAACATTCTTTACCTCAAATAATACTATAAAAGAACTCGAAGAACACTTAATTGGAAATGATAGTGAAGGTAAAGTAAAATCCAGAAGAATAATTGAAAGAATAAAATACTTAACCGACGAAATAATAATGGTTGCTGAAAATAGAAGAAAGTGAGGAATAATATGGAAAACAATGACTACGGATTTAAATTTGATCCAAATAAAGTTGAAAAAAGTATTGATGATGGAAGCAGACTAACCATTGAAAATAATGGTGGAGAGTTAAATATGTCTCCGAATAAGAGATATGTTACTGCAAATAATCCAAATAAAAAGGTAAGTAATAAGAAATTAGTCAGAGTACTAAATAAAAATATTACTACCGATGATAGACTTGGTCCTGAAGTAGTTAGTCCAGGAAATAAAGGATTTGCTAGTGTTATTGGACTTGCTGCTTTAATTGCAGTTGCTGGTGTTGTTATTGCATTTATTACACTAAGATACTAAATTATAAATAATCAAATGGAGGGATAGTCATGTTGTATGCTTTAGATGTTAAAACTAGTTATTCTATGCTGAGTAGTTTAATTAAAATAGAAGAACTAACAGAAAAAGCTAAAGAACTTGGCTATTTTTCTTTAGCCATAACTGATACAAATAATATGTTTGGTGCATATGAGTTTTATTTATCTTGCAAGAAAAATGATATCAAGCCTATTATTGGTATTAAATTAGAATACAATGAAAATAAATTTATTTTACTAGCTAAAAATAATGATGGATATAGAAATTTGATTAAACTCTCTACGCTTATTTCAGAAGGTAGTATTGATAATGAAGCTTTAATTAAGTATGCAGATAATTTAATATTAATTATGCCTTATGATAGTTATAATAGTGAGATTATTTCTATATATAAAGAACATTTTATAGGTTATTCTAATATAGAAGATAGAAATAATATTAAAGATAGAGCTGTATTTATTAATGATATTAGTTATCTAGAAAAAGATGGTTATAAATACTTAGACTATCTTATAATGATTAGAGAAGACAAAAAGTTAGGTGAATTTGAACTTAATACATTTAAGGATAAATATCTATTTGACAAGAATGAATTTAATCTCATTACTGATAATGAAGTCAGAGATAATATGGAGTATATTACTGATTCTTGTAACGTTACTTTAGAATATACTCCTAATTTACTTCCTATATATGATAAAGATATAAATCCTAATGAATTTCTTAGAAATCTAGCTTACAAAGGTATTAAAAGAAGACTTAATGATAATGTTAGTGATAAATATATAGAAAGATTAGACTATGAACTATCCGTTATTGAAAAGATGGGATTTAGTGATTATTTCTTAGTTGTATGGGATTATGTTAAATATGCTAAATTTAATAATATTTTGGTGGGACCCGGAAGAGGTAGCGCTGCGGGTAGTTTAGTGTCTTATGCTATTGGTATTACTGATGTTGATCCTATTAAATATGACTTATTATTTGAAAGATTCTTAAACCCTGAAAGAGTTACTATGCCCGATATTGATGTTGACTTTGATAGTGAAAAAAGAAATTTAGTTACTGAATATGTTACTAAAAAATATGGTGAAAAACATGCTATTGGAATTATTACTTTTAATACATTAGGAGCAAAGCAAGTAATTAGAGATTTAGCTAGATGTATGGATATCAGTCTTCCAATCACTGACGATATTTGTAAATCTATTACTAGTAAAGATTTAGTAAGTTCTTATACCGAAGGCAGTAAATTTCATAGATTAATCAATTCAAAAAAAGAATTTAAAATGTTATATGAAATAGGTAAGCATTTAGAAGGACTACCTAGACATATATCTATTCATGCTGCAGGTATCGTAATGAGTAGAAGACCAATAGATGAAATTATTCCTTTATATAAGAATCCTGTTGGTATATATACTACTGCCTATTCTAAAGATTACTTAGAACCTTTAGGCCTCTTAAAGATGGACTTTCTTGGTATTGATAACTTGACCCTAATAAGTAATGTTATTGACGAAATAAGAGAAAAAGAAAAAATTAATATTACTTTTGAAAGAATACCTGATAATGATAAGAAGGCTCTTGATATTTTTTATAATGTTGACACTGATGGTATATTTCAGTTTGAATCTCCAGGTATGAAGAGATTCTTAGAAAAGTTAAAGATAACCTCTTTTGACGATATTGTACTAGCCCTTGCTTTGTATAGACCTGGTCCTATGGATAATATAGATACTTTTATCAGAAGAAGAAATAATGAAGAAAAGATTACTTATATTCATCCTGACTTAGAGCCTATATTAAAAGGAACTTATGGTATTATAGTATACCAAGAACAGATAATGCAGATAGCAAGATTAATGGCAGGTTATTCTTTTGGCGAAGCCGATATTTTAAGAAGAGCCATGTCTAAAAAGAAGGAAGAAATTCTTTTAAAGGAAAAACCAAAGTTTATACAAGGATGTTTAAACAATGGATATGATGAGAATGTGGCCTCTGCGGTATACGATTTGATACTTAAGTTTGCTAATTATGGATTTAATAAATCACATTCAGTGGCATACGCTATTACGTCTTATAGAATGGCTTTTATAAAAGCATATTTTCCTAAATATTTTATAAGTGCAATATTATCTAACTCTATTGGTAATGATATTAAAACTAATATTTATATTAATAGAGCAAGAAAATCAAATATTAAAATATTACCACCAGACATTAATTTAAGTACTAGTAAATACTATGTTGATGGTAATAATATTAGATGTCCTTTATCAATTATTAAAAGTGTTGGTACAGTAAGTAGTAATGATATAATTAAAGAAAGAGAAAAAGGACAGTTTACTGATTTTAGTGACTTTGTACTTAGAATGAGTGATACTTCAATTAATACAAGAGTTATAACTAATTTAATTAATGCTGGAGCAATTAATTTAGGATACAACAGAAGAACTTTAATAGAAAACTTGGATAATGTTTTAAATTATGCAGATATAGCAAAAGACTCTGGGATGATTGAAGTTGAAAAACCATATATTTTAGAATATGATGAATATTCTAAAAAGGACATTATGGATAGTGAATTAAAAACTATTGGATTTTATTTAACCGAACATCCAACCTCTAAATACCGTGAGGAAAGCAGTATTAGTTCTCTTAATATCAATAATTACTTTGATAAAAATATTAATATTATTGTTTTAATAAAAAAGATAAGAGAAACTACTACAAAAAATAATGATGTTATGGCCTTTATCACAGGTGAAGATGAATTTGGTGAAATTCCTTTAACTATATTTCCTTCTACATATAAAAGATTTAATAATATAGAAGAAGGTAATATTATTAAGGTCTTTGGTAGAGTAGAAAGAAGATTTGATAAATACCAAGTAATTGTTAATAATATACAAATACTAGAATAGGAGGATAATGTTATGAAAGGTAAGTTTATAGTTATATCAGGTCCTGGTGGTGTTGGTAAAGATACTATTGCTAAAGAATTAGTAAATAAAGGTATTGCCATCTATTCAGTATCTATGACTACGAGAAAGAAAAGAAGTAATGAAGTGGATGGTAAAGATTATTTCTTCGTGGATATTGATACTTTTGAAAATAATATTAAAGAAGGTAAAATACTAGAATATACTTTATTTAATGGTAATTATTATGGTACTCCTAGTGAATTTATATTTAATAATCTTGAAAATGGCGCTAATGTAATTGGCGTACTAGATATCAAAGGTGTATTAAATGTAGAAAAAATATATACTGAGGCTATTAGTATATTTATTATGCCACCATCTTTTGAAGAATTAGAAAAGAGAATTAGAAACAGAAACACTGATTCTGAAGAAGTTATTAAAGAAAGATTAGAGATAGCTAAAGATGAAATTAAATGCAAAGATAAATATGATTATGTAGTTATCAACAATACTGTGGATAAAGCAGTAGAAGAAATAATTCAAATTATTAATAAAGAAAAAAATAAATAAACTTTACTTTAGAGACTTAATGGCTCTAAAGTATTTTTTAGACTACAGGCTAAAAAAAACAGCGAGCAACGAAGTGTGAGATGAAATAAATATAAATTTACTTGAAAAATGTAGTATTTTAGTATATACTTATATTAACTTTATGAAGTGGGAGGAATATTATGAAAAGTAGTAGAATAATGAAAATATTTGAACAATATGTTAGAAAGTATGATATGAATAATATTAATATTAAAGCAAGATATTTTCACTCATTAAAAGTAATGGAAATAGTTAAAGATTTAGCTACTGAACTTGGTATATTTACTGAAGAAGAAATAGCGGTCTGTGAACTTATTGGTCTATTCCATGAAATAGGTAATTTTTCTAGTACTCCTAATTATCATATAGATGAAGACAATGAAGATTCTAGTAACAAAGCTATTGATGTACTATTTAATAAAGGTTTAATCAGAGAAATAAGTAAAGATAAAACTTATGATAACGTCATTAAAATAGCATTATTTGCTTATGATAAAAATGGTTTTCCTGATAACATAGATGAGAAAACTAAACATGTATGCGCTATTATTAAAGATGCTCATAACTTAGATTCTTTTAGATTATTTGTTAATTATCCTTATGTTGATACAAGAATTAGTAGTTATCCTAATAATTTGGTATATGAAGATTTTACTAAATTTAAAACTATTAGTCCTAGAGTAACTGATAATGCTTCAGATACTGTTCTTATGGTATTATCAAAAATGTATGCTTTTAATTACAAATATTCTTATTACTTATTAAAAGAAAATAATTATGTGGCTAAACTATTTGATAGTCTTACTTTTGATAATAAAGAAATTGAAGATTTTTATAAAAAAATATTTATAGTACTAAATAGTTATATAGATAAAAGGATTGGTGTTTATAATGCTTGATAAAAAATATGACCATTTAATGGTAGAAAAAGATAAATATGAAATGTGGAAAAATAATGGTTATTTTACTGGTGGTAAAGATTTAAGTAAGGAACCATTCTGTATAGTAATTCCACCTCCTAATGTAACTGGTAAATTACATTTAGGACACGCTTGGGATACTTCTATTCAAGATATTCTTATTAGATATAAGAAAATGAAGGGTTTTGATGCTATGTGGGTTCCTGGTATGGACCATGCTGGTATTGCTACTCAGGCTAAAATTGATAAGAAACTTAGAAGTGAAGGAATTAATCCTAGAGAAATGAATAGAGAAGAATGGCTTAAAGTTGCTTGGGCTTGGAAAGATGAGTATGCTGAAAATATTCATAGTCAGTGGGCTAAACTTGGTCTTGCTCTAGATTATACTAAGGAGAGATTTACTTTAGATGAAGGTTTATCTAAGGCTGTTAGAGAAGTATTTGTTACTCTATATAATAAAGGTTTAATTTATAGAGGAGAAAGAATTATTAACTGGGATCCTATGGCTATGACTGCTTTAAGTACGGAAGAAGTTATTTATAAAGATGTAGAAGGTGCCTTTTATCATATTAAATATTATCTAGAAGATAGTGATGAATATTTGGAAGTAGCTACAACTAGACCAGAAACCTTATTTGGAGATACTGCTGTTGCTGTTAATCCAGATGATGAGAGATACAAAAAATATATAGGTAAAAGCGTTATACTTCCTATAGTTAATAAGAAAATTCCTGTAATAGGAGACTATCATGCTGATATGGAATTTGGTACAGGTGTAGTTAAAATTACTCCTGCTCATGATCCTAACGACTTTGAAGTTGGTAATAGACATAACTTAGAGAGAATTGTAGTTATGAATAAAGATGCTACGATGAATGAAAATGCTGGAATATATGCTGGTATGGATAGATTTGAGGCAAGAGAAAAACTTGTTAAAGATTTAGAAGGGGCCGGCCTACTAATTAGTATCGAGCCAATTAATCATAATGTTGGATTTTCAGAAAGAACTGATGTAATGGTAGAGCCTTACTTATCTAAACAATGGTTTATTAAAATGCGTCCACTTGCAGATGCAGTACTTGCTAATCAAAAAAATAAAGATACTAAAGTTAACTTTGTACCTGAAAGATATGAAAAGATTATGAATCACTGGATGGAAATAACTTATGACTGGTGTATTTCTAGACAACTTTGGTGGGGGCATAGAATTCCTGCTTGGTATAAAGATGATGAAGTATATGTTGGTATGGATGCTCCTGAAGGAGAAGGTTGGGTGCAAGATCCCGATGTACTTGATACTTGGTTCTCTTCAGCATTATGGCCTTTTAGTACACTTGGATGGCCTAATGATACTGACTTATTAAAAAGATATTATCCTAACAGTGTACTAGTTACTGGATATGATATTATTCCGTTTTGGGTAAATAGAATGACATTCCAAGGACTTGAATTTCTTCATAAGAGACCATTTAAAGACTGTTTAATACATGGTCTTATTAGAGATAAACAAGGTAGAAAAATGAGTAAGAGTCTTGGTAATGGTATAGATCCTATGGATGTTATTGAAGGATATGGTGCTGACTCACTAAGATTTTTCTTAACTACTAGTACTGCTTCTGGAATGGATTTAAGATATGATGAAGAAAAAGTAAAATCTACTTGGAACTTTATTAACAAAGTATGGAATGCATCAAGATTTGTATTAATGAAGTTAGATGGATTTAAAGAAGAAGATTATACTTTAGATAATTTAAAAGTAGAAGATAAATGGATACTTGATAAACTTAATAATACTATTAAAGATGTTACTAAGTATATGAATAAATATGACTTTAATTTAGCGGGGTCCGCTATATACGAATTTGCATGGAGTTACTTCTGTGACAAGTATATTGAATTATCTAAGTTCTATGATGATAATACAACAAAAAGTGTATTACTTAGAGTACTTACTGATATAGTAAAAATGCTTCATCCATTTATGCCTTATGTTACTGAAGAAATATATTCAATGCTACCTATTAAAGAAACTGAATCTATTATGATGAGTAGTTACCCTGAATATGATAAGAATATGGTATTTACTACTAATATTGATACAGTACTTGAATTTATTACTATGTTTAGAAATAAAAAGGCTGAGCTTGGTATAAGTAGTGATTACAAAGTATATATTAAATGTAATAATGATGTAGATAAACAAATTATTATTAATATGTTAAAACTTAATGGTAAAATTACTTATATTGAAGATAATTATACTGATAAAGTAGAATATAATGGAATAGAGATAGATATTTTCTTCGATAATAGTAAAAATGTTAAAGAGCAGGCGGAAAAATTATTAAAAGAAAAAGAATCTCTAGAGAAATCTATTGAAAGAAGAGAAAAATTACTTAGTAATGAAAATTATGTAAGTAAAGCTCCTTCGAGTATAGTAGAAAAAGAAAAAGAAGATTTGAAGAAAGAAAAAGAATTACTAAATAATCTACTTAATAAATTTACAAAATAATTTTTATATGATAAAATTACTTTAGTTGTGAAAGGAGTGAATATTTATGGCTAAGTTTTGTTCTAATTGTGGTGCTGAATTAAATGAAGAACAAGAAATTTGTTTGAAGTGTGGTGTCAGAGTTAAAAATAGTGATACTAAAAATACTGATCCAAATGCTAAATCTAAAATGGCTGCTGGATTACTTGGTATATTTTTAGGTCAATGGGGAGTACACAACTTTTACCTAGGTTATACCGGAAAAGCAGTAGCCCAATTATTACTTTCTATTTTTGGATACATATTACTATTTGTTGTTGTTGGTTTTTTTATGGTAGCCGCTGCTGGTATATGGGGACTAATCGAAGGTATTATGATACTATCTGGTAGTATCAATACTGATGCTAATGGTAATCCATTAAGAGATTAATGTATAATTAAATTAAAACATCTCATAATAATTGTGAGGTGTTTTTCATATGAATAATGTATTTTATATATGTTTTAGAACTCTTTTAGTATTAGTAATTCTATTTTTTGTAACTAAGTTACTGGGCAAAAAACAAGTTTCACAACTTAGTTTATTTGATTATGTCGTTGGTATTACTATTGGCTCTATAGCCGCGGATATTTCTCTAGACTTAGAAAAAGACTTAATCTCGGGTATTGTTTCACTTCTTTTATATGGTATTATTGCCTATATAATAGCAAAGGCTACGATGAAAAGTATTACTCTTCGTAGATTTATTACAGGCGTACCGACAATATTAATGGAAAATGGTAAAATTATTGAGTCTGGTTTAAAAAAATCTAAACTTGATATTAATGATTTCCTCGCAGAAGCTAGAACACAAGGATATTTTGATTTAAATGAAATAGATACTGCAATTATGGAAATTAATGGAAGTATTAGTTTTCTTTTAAAAGAGAAAAATAAACCTTCGAGTAAGAGTGATGTTAATGCTAAACTTAGTAATAGTGGTATGCCCGCAAATGTAATTATCGATTCTAATTATATGGAAAATAATATGAAGGCTATGGGAAAAGATAAGAAATGGCTAGACCATGAACTAAAAGTATTAGGCTATAAAAATTATGAAGATATACTGCTTGCTACTTGTGATAATAATGGTGAAGTTATGGTATACAGAAAAAATGTAAAGCCTAATAAAAATACTATTTTAGAATAGTTTTCTTTATCTTTATGGTGTATAATTATTTTTAGAGTAGTGATAAATATGAAGTATTTAAAAAAATTATTTTTAATTTTGATTATTATAACATCATTCATGTTAATATACAACATTATGTCTCCTACCATTGATATTTATACTAAAAGTATCAAATTAAATAGTGATTACAGCATTGATTACAAAGTATATAATTTGTTTACTAATTTAACTAATAAAAGTTCTATTATAGAAAATAATATAAATTCTAGTAATGTTGGTACTTACACTATTGTAATTAATGTTAAATATTTATTTTTTAATGTAAACAAAACATTTGATATTAATGTTATTGATAATACAAAACCTATTATTACTTTAAATGGTAATACAGAAGTTAAGGTTTGTCCAAATACTGACTATAATGAAGAAGGATATACCGCGAGTGATAATTACGACGGAGATATTACGGAAAGAGTGAATATTAAAAAAATAGACAATAGTATTATTTATTCTGTAATTGATAGTAGTAACAACGAAACACAAATAGAGAGAAAAATTATATTTAAAGATGATGAGGCTCCAAAAATAGAATTAAAAGGTAGTGCTGATTTAAATATATTTATTGGTGATAATTATAATGAAGAAGGATATGCCTCCTACGACAAATGTGATGGAGATATTACTAATATTGTAGTTGTTACTAGTAATCTAGATACTAATAAACTGGGTACATATAATATAAAGTATGAAGCTATAGATACTTCTGGTAACAAGGCTGAGGTTAGTAGAACTATCCATGTAATTAGTAAGCCAAGTTATTATGGTAATGGTATTATTTATCTAACGTTTGATGATGGTCCAAGTTATTTAACAGGAAAAATTTTAGATATACTTGATAGTGAAAATATTAAAGCAACATTTTTTGTTACTCATGGCGGTGATTATGTTAAAAGAGCGTATAATAGTGGTAATACAATAGCTCTTCATACATATACGCATAATTATAGTTATGTATATTCTAGTTTTGATAATTACTTTATTGATTTAAATAATGTTAGTAATAGTGTTTATAATTCTATTGGCATTCATCCAAAGATAATTAGATTTCCTGGAGGGTCTTCTAACACTATAAGTAAAAATTATTCAAATGGTATTATGTCTAGACTTACTAATGAGGTAATTAATAGAGGATATACTTATTTTGATTGGAATGTTGACTCTAATGACGCTGGCGGTGATGGATATAATAGTAGTAAAATATATAATAATGTTATTAATGGCTTATCACATAGTAAAACTAATATAGTACTTATGCATGATTCGGAAAGTCACAGTGCCTCCGTTGATGCACTTAGAAACATTATTAAATACGGTAAAAATAATGGTTATACATTTAAAGCTATAACTAGTGATACTCCTATTGTTAGACATGGCGTTAACAATTAATGGACTATTTAATTAATTTTGTTCTTAATATTTTTACTATTTTGAGTTATAATAATTATAGAAAGGAGTTTTATAATGAGTAAAGAAATTAACAAATATCTTAATTTATCTATAGTTATGTCTGTACTTTTTGCTATACTAGGAGTTATTCTTATAATATCACCCAATTCATCACTTGATACTATAGCATACCTACTAGCAGCATTTCTATTGGTATATGGTACTTACAACTTTATAGATAGTTTTGCTATTCATCCAATATTCTTCTTTATGAAGATGGCTAGTAGTGTTATTTCTATAATACTTGGTATAGTTATATTTTTAAATCCTGAAATATTTAAAAATTTAATTCCTATAGCTTTAGGTATATTCTTTATTATAAATGGTATTTTTAAAACTAGAATGGCATTTATTATTAAAGATGTAGATAATTATTTTGTTTTATCCGTTATTACTTCAGTACTTACTATAATATGTGGTATTGTTCTAATTATTAATCCTAGTATATCTGCGATTATGATTACTACGATGATTGGAATTATCATTTTAGTATATGCTGTATTTGATATAGTAGATGCTTTCATATTAAAACATAGGGTAAAAGAAATATCTAAATATTTTGAAAAATTATTAAAATAGTACTTCGGTACTGTTTTTTTATATAATGTCAAACATTTTTGCTGATTTTCCAAATAATTTTGATAGACTTTATTCTTTTACTCAGATATAATAATGATAGAAAGGAGTAAAAGGAATGCTTGGAAATAAACTCGTAAAACTAAGAAAGGAAAATAAGTTATCACAAGACTCACTTGCAGATAAACTAGGTGTTACTAGACAAACTATTTCTAATTGGGAACTTAATACTACTAAACCTGATATTGTACAAATTAAAAATATATCGGAGATATTTAATATTAGTATTGATGAACTTTTAGATAACAATACAAAAGATATTATTGAGAAAAAGATTAGTAATACTGAGAAACTTACTAGTAAAACTAATAAATATATTAAAATAACTTTAATTACTTTATATTTTATCATTTTGATATTTTTAATTAGTATCACTATTTACTTTTTTAACAAGAAGGATTTTACTAACGAGTATCAAACTAGTTTTACCTGCGAAAATGGAGGGAGTTATTATGATGTCTCTTTAGATAAATATTTAGACAAGGAAGATAACAAAATGTATTTTGATATAGTTGTTTTTCATTGTACTGAAACTATTGGTGAATGTGAACCTGAGAGATTTAATGGTGGCTCTTCAGTAGAAGAGGCAATTAAGTCTTTAAACACAATTAAAAGAATCATTATTAATAAAGGAAATACTTGTAGATAAAATATATTACTAACTAAATTTAAAATTGAAGTTTGTAGTCTTCAATTTTTTGTTTTCTATGTAAATATTATGTAAAATCCATATTATTTTAATTAAAAACATTACTTTTATGATATTATTATCATAGGTGATTACATATATGAATAATGAAATGAGGAATGGTTGGATAGACATTATATCTAAAATGTATAAAGACTTACATAATTCAGAAAGAGTTATGCATATTTCAAAAGAAACTGATAAAAAAAGAGAAAGATTACTTAATTATTTTAATAGGTTAGAAGAGATACATAAGAGAGTAGCCGAGAGTAAAAATAAATCTGATGAAAAATTACTTAAAGAATTCTATTACGATTTATATGTAATAAAACCTGAAGACATACCTGAATCCTATTTTCAAAATCAAGTTAAACTTGCTAGAGAAAGAGGATATGGTAATATTAAACTAACTAATGAAGACAAAAAAAGAATGACTGATCAAGTTATTGAAGACCAGAAGCATTCTTTAGATAAATGGATAGAATATTTTTTATATGATGAAGAAAGTAAATCTTATGAAATGTGGGAAAAATACTGGGTATTTCAAGGATTACAAAGTTTAGGTAAATATGATAAAGAAACTTATAAATTTAGTAAAAGAGATAAAACGACAGTATATCCATTTCCACCAGTAGAAAGAGAATTTATTTTTACTACACTACATTTAATGGAAGACTATATTAAAGATAAAAAAGGTGACGAAGAAATTAAATCTGCCTTAAGTAGTGGTAACTTTAAAATGTTATATGAATATGTTATTAAACAAAGTATGTTAAAAGATAAACTTCAAAGTAACACTACTAGTGGTAAATGGGTAAAATATGAACAAGGTAGTGATTATAATATCTTAAGAGATTCACTTCAAGGGTATTATACTGGCTGGTGTACTGCTGCTGGTGAGAATTTTGCTAAAAGTCAGTTAGCAGTTGGAGATTTTTATGTTTATTATTCTCTTGATAATAATGGTGAAGCCAAAGTACCTAGAATTGCTATTAGAATGGATGGAAAAAATAAAATCGGAGAAATTAGAGGAATATCGAATAAACAAAATATGGAACCTGAGATGATGCCTATTCTTGAAGAAAAATTAAAAGAGTTCCCTGATAGAGATAAATATTTAAAAAAAGAGCATGATATGAAATTACTTACTTTAATTGATAAAAAAGTAAACAATGATATTGAACTAACTTTGAGCGAACTTAAATTTTTATATGAAGTGGATAGTAAAATTGAAGGGTTTGGTTATATGAAAGATCCTAGAATATATGAAATAAAGAACAAAAGAAATATAAAGAAAGACTGTGCGCTGATATTTGATGTAAAAAAAGAAGAGGTTGCTTTATCACAAGAAGAGTGGGAAGAGAACCCAAATAAGTTTAAAGTTTTAGTTTCTGATTTAGATCTGCGACGATTAATTAATGCTGATAGCTTAGTACTTCCTCAAAACATTGGTGGTAGTTTAAATTTAAGCGCACTAACTAATGCAGAAGGCCTTGTATTACCCCAAAGTATTGGTGATAGTTTATGGTTGGATGGGCTAACTAGTGCTGAAGGCCTTGTATTACCTCAAAGTGTTGGTGGTAGTTTATGGTTAAATAAAATAACTAGTGTTGAAGGTCTTGTACTACCTCAAAGTGTTGGTGGTTATTTAGATATACACAACCTAGATAGTGCCGAGAGCCTGGTATTACCCCAAAATATTGGTGGTGGTTTGAATTTAAGTGGACTAGCAAGTGCTGAAGGTCTCGTATTACCTCAAAGCTTTGAAGGTAGTTTATGGTTGACTAGAATAACTAGTGCTGAAGGCCTTGTATTACCTCAAAACTTTAGTGGTAGTTTATGGTTGAATAGAATAACTAGTGCCGATGGACTTGTTTTACCTTATGACTTTGATTTAAATAAGTTAATATGTCCAAGTTACATTAAAAATGAAATATTACAAAATCCTGATAAATACTTTAGAAAACCTCCTAGTGAAGAAGAAAACATAAGTGTACATCATAAAAGATAAACTTAAAATTGAAGACTACAGGCTTCAATTTTTTCATTAAAGACCTTAGGCTTTAATGACAGTGAAGAGACTATAGGCTCTGAACTAATAATATACAATTGTTTGCTTTTTTATATTATTATTATTTACTAAAAGAAATTTATATGTTATACTTTTATATGTAAATATGGAGGTAATAAAATGTTAGATTATATTATTATAGGACTATTAATAATAGTTATTATACTTGTTATTATAGCAATTAGTAAAAATGTTAATGAAGGAAAAATTACAGAAAGATTAGGCACATTAGAGACTACTACAGTAAAAGAATTATCTAGTTTTCAAATAGATATAATGAAAACTATGAATGATAATTTTAATGGACTTAACGACAGAATGGAAAAGAAACTTACACAAATTAACGATAAAGTAAATGAAAGATTAGATGATAACTTTGCTAAAACTAATAGAACATTTACTAATATATTAGAAAGATTATCTAAAATAGATGAGGCTCAAAAGAAAATAGATACTTTATCTACAGATATTGTTTCACTACAAAGTATTTTAACTGATAAAAAAAGTAGAGGTATATTTGGTGAAATTAATCTTAAACATATCTTAGTTAGTATATTTGGTGAAAAGAATGATAAGGTATATAGACTTCAGTATACTTTCCCTAATACCACTATTGCGGATGCTGTTATATTTGCTCCTGAACCACTAGGTACTGTCGCTATCGACTCAAAGTTTCCTTTAGAACATTATCAAAAAATGGTAGATAAAAATCTTCCTCAAGTAGATAGAAATATAGCGGAAAAAGAATTTAAAGTAGATGTTAAGAAACATATTGATGCAATTGCTAGTAAATATATTATACCTGGGGTTACTTCTGATCAGGCTATTATGTTCTTACCTGCTGAAGCATTATTTGCTGAAATAAATGCTTATCATACTGATTTAATAGAATATGCTCATAAGAGAAGAGTATGGATATGTTCTCCTACTACATTAATTAGTACATTTACTATTATTGAAGTACTTCTTAAGAATATGGAAAGAGATAAATATGCAAGTATTATTCATGATGAATTAAATAAACTTGGTGTTGAATTTGGTAGATATAAAGAAAGATGGGATAAACTTTCTAGAAGTATTGAAACTGTTAATAAAGATATAGAAAATATTCATGTAACTACTGATAAAATAAGTAAAAGATTTGACTCTATTAGTAAAGTAGAACTTGGAGATAAAAAAGAAATAGAATAATTAAAAACTCTTAATAATATCTTATTATTTGAATAAATTTAAATGAGGGATATTATGATAAGAGTTTTTTTCTTTTTACTTGGATTTGGTCTTATGGTAATTGGATGTAGTTTTATCATATTATATCTAAATTTAACCACTATGGGGTATAATTTTTTAGAATATGTTAATTTTATTATAAGAAGAGTAGAATGTTACTTTAGTATTATTGGCTTTATAATTATGATTTTATCTATTACTTTGAAAGGGGATTATAGGAAATGAATTATATTTATGATATAGTACTTAATTTTAATAAAGAATATTATAACTTCTTTGAATGGAATAAGAGAGATAATATTGTTAATGTAAAGAAAATACCATTATTTCTTGTTAATAATGATACTTTTAAAATGTTTAAATATGATAATGTAACTGTAAGTGGTGATTTTATTAATTTAATTAAAGATAAAACTTATACTTATTCTAGAATTAAGATAGGTAATACTTCTTTAATAACTAATGGTAAAGAAGTTATCGCAGTACTCTTTAATGATAAAGGAGATCTTATTAAAAGAAGTAGTCTTTTATTAGATGAAGAAGAAGAGGTATTAAATGAAACTATTAATGATAATATTTATAATATTGAAATTATTAAATCCTCAAGAAATAAGATTTCTTTTGTAAACAGAGCTCAAAAAGAAAAGAAGAACTTTTTAATTAAATATATTAATAAGGAGAATAATCTTACTAATTTAAAATATTTATATTATGATTATTTTGAGAAAGAAGATGATAATATTAATAATATTAAAAAGTCTTTAATTAATGAAATTAAATATAATTGGAATAATAAATTAGATAATCTATATGAAACTGTCAAGATGTTTAAAAAGATTAAAAATTAAAAGAAGGGGGATTTGATGTGAACCCCAAATAGTAGACATTAATAAAAAAGAGGGTTATTAAAAAGAGA
>UROI01000005.1 GCA_900549325.1 uncultured Mycoplasmatota bacterium
ATGTGAAACATGGCGAATAATAGGAGTATTTGATGGTAAATTAAAAATAATAAGAAACACAACAATAGGAAATTATTCTTGGGATAATAAGGATACCAGTACTGGAGCAGAAGATGCTTATGGTAAAAATGACTGGGCGACAGCAAGATTAATGAAACTTTTAAATCCAAGTGACTATTATACAGCAGATTCTAATGACAATAGTTTAGGGCAGAGTTTATATTGGAATAGTGCTTTAGGTAAATGTTATAGTGGCAAAAATAATGCAACAGTAGATTGTGATTTTACAAGTACAGGAATAAAAAATGATGTTACAAGAAATCTTATATCTGAAGAGACATGGAATATTGGCGGATGGAATAGTTATTATGAATATTCTAATCAAATTTATGGATATGAAAGAGGAACAACAGTATATTCTGGAAGACCAACAACGTGGACTGGGAAAATAGGACTAATGTATCCATCAGATTATGGGTATGCAACAGATTTAGGTCAATGTACACAAAACTTGTACCATTATGATAATTCGACTTGTACGAGTAACGATTGGTTATTTAATAGTGCTTTACAATGGACTTTAGCCCCTTATTCCGACCGTGCGAACTATGTGTTCAATGTGGATTCGTCCGGCTCCTTGTTTAACGGCTATGTGTATCGTTCGTACGGTGGCGTGCGTCCAGTCCTTTATCTTGCCTCTGATCTAGCGATGGAGTCAGGAGATGGAACTTCGAGCAATCCGTACAAATTAAGTGCGTAAGCAATTAATTTGAAATAACTTTGGTAGGAAAAACTTGATAATAGGCACCTTAAACTGGCGAAGTCCGTTAGGTGCAAGGGCGGCGAAAGTCGCCAAAGGAAGATAAGTATTCGCCGAAAGGCGAAAGACTAAAAATAGATTTTTGGTATTAACAATAAAAATATTTCCATTACTTAGAAAAAAATAAATATAATAGATTGGTTATTAAATAAAAATTAATAGCTTATATATAATAGGTATGTAGATACATTATTTTTAGATTTTAAGCTAAAAATAACACTAATAAGACTTAGAATAAGGCTTATAGTGCATAAAATAAAGAAAAAATATAAAAATTGGTTGACTTTTAGATAAGTATATAATATAATTAACTAGAAACGGAAAGAAGATTATATTTATCTCACCTGATTACACATAGTAATAGGTAAAAAGCCAACCTAGAATATACATTATATTTTTAATTAGCTTTTTTATGGATAAATGAATACTTCTTTAGTATTCATTTTTTTGGAGGTGTTAGCTATAGCTACTTTAAAGGATAATCCTATCAATGAACAAATTAGATGTAAGGAAATGATGGTAATTGGACCTAATGGAGAACAATTAGGAGTTAAGTCTAAACAAGATGCATTAACATTAGCAGGTTATGCAGGTTTTGATTTAGTACTTATGAGTGATTCTGGTAATATGCCGGTATGTAAAATTATGGACTATAATAAGTTTAAGTATGAGAAGAAAAAGAAAAGTAAAGAAGCTCAGAAAAAGCAAAGAGAGACTATGGTTGAAACTAAAGAGTTTAGATTATCAGTTAATATTGATATTCATGATTTTAATACTAGAGTAAATAATGCTAGAAAAGCTTTTGAAAAAGGTAATAAGGTTAAAGCTAGTATTAGATTTAAAGGAAGACAAATTGCTCATCCAGAACTTGCTAAAGAAGTTCTAGATAGATTTTATGAAAAAGTTAGTGATGTATCTGACATAGAAACTAATCCTAAAATAGAGGGTAGAACTATGTATATGATGCTTGCACCTAAAAAATAGAAGGAGGATATTATGACTAAAGTTAAGAAGAATAAAATGAAGACACATAAGGGAACAAAAAAAGTATTAAATATTAGACAAAGTGGTTCTATTAGTAAGTCAAGACAAGGAACACTTCATAATACTGGTAAGAATAGTGCTGCTAGAGCAAGTAGTAAGAAGAAAGGTACAGCTCTTTCTAAAGCAGACTACAAGAGAATTAAAGATATAATATAGGAGGATAGTAATGACAAGAGTTAAAGGTGGCACTGTTGCACGTGCTAGAAGAAAAAAAGTTTTAAAAGAAGCAAAAGGTTACTTTGGTAGTAAACATAGATTATATAAAACTGCTCATGAGCAAGTTATGCATTCTGGGGTTTATGCATTTAGAGATAGAAAACAAAATAAGAGAAACTTTAGAAAATTATGGATTACAAGAATTAATGCTGGATGTAGAGAAAATGAAATCTCTTACTCTAGATTTATTGATGGATTAAATAAAGCAGGAGTTACTGTTAATAGAAAGATGCTTAGTGAATTAGCTATTGATAATCCTAAAGCATTTGCTGATTTAGTAGTAATTGCTAAAGATGCATTAAATGGTAAGACTTATACTCCAAAGAAAGTAGTAGTTAAAGAAGAAGTTAAAGAAACTAAGACTACTACTAAAAAGGCTGCTAGTGAAAAGAAACCAGCTGCTAAAAAGACAACTACTAAAAGTACTAAGAAAACTGAAGAAAAGTAATATTTCTTCTTTTTTTTGATGTTATTTTATGGTATACTTAGTATGTACATAGAGGAGTGGTAAGTATGGATGATAGTTTTTTTACAGAGAAAGAAATAAGAAGTGCTAATAGAGGTAGTGTAGCTCCAGTAGTTGTAGTTATACTTGTAATTATTGCATTATTAGGTTTAGCATTCTTTGGAGGTAAATATTATTTAGCTTCAAGAAACAATATTAAGATATTTATGAATGATTACTTTGATAAGTTAGAGGGTAATATAGGTAAAAATAGTTCTATTAGTGGTAGTCTTTCTTTAAGTGTAAATGGAGATACTACTGGTAGTGATGAAAAGATATTTAAAATATTAAATAATTTAGACTTTAGTATGGATTATGGTATTGATACTAGAGAAAATATTACTAATATTGATATTAATACTAATTATTATGGAGATAACTTAATAAATATTGGTACTTATATAGAAGGTAATAATGTATATTTATCTTTAGGTGATTTATATAGTAAGTATATAAAACTTAATAATAGTAAAGAAGATAATAGTGACAAGGAAAGTATGACTAATGAAGACTATGAAGTAATTATTAATAGTATCGGTACTGCAATTAGTGAATCTTTAAAGGAAGAATATTTTACTAAGAGCTGGGTTAAAGTAGATGGTAAGAATGTTAATAAAGTAGAACTATCACTAAATAATAATAATATTAAAATTATTAATGAAAATATAATTAATAATTTAAAGAGTAATAATGATTTTATAGATAGTTTTGGTAAATTAACTAATAAGAAAACTATGGAAGTAAAAGAATTACTTGATAAAGAAGTAGAAGAAGTAAATAATAGAGAATATAAGAATACTAAAATTAGTTTATATACTAAAATTACTAAATTTGTAAAGTTGGAAGTTATATATGGCGAAGATAAGGCTGTTATTAAACGTACTGATAAAGGTTATGACTTTACAATAACTGATAATGAGAATAGTAATACTTATAATGGTACCATTATAGTAAAAAATAATAATGATAGTACTAGTTATAATATTAATGTTAAAGATAGTAATGACCTTGAAATAAAGATTAGTAATACTATAAATAATACTACTAAAGTAGATAAGAAAGATGTATCTAATAGTGTTTTATTTGAAGATATTACTGATAAGGAATATAAAGATATTAAGAATAAAATATCTGATAATAAAGCATTTAAAAAGATTTATGAAGATATATCTAATAGTAATATTAAAATGGTGGATATTGCCTAATAATTTGTGATTTATTTAACGATTAACAATTATTTGGATAATTATTTTAATATGATATTTATTTAATGATAAATAAATGAAGAAACTTTCGATTTCTTCTTTTTTTTACTTTTAATTTTTGCTATAATAGAAAAGAAGGCAGTGATAGGATGGATAATACAAAAATAAGAAATTTTAGTATAATTGCTCATATTGATCATGGTAAGAGTACACTAGCAGATCGTATACTTGAATATACGGGAGCAATTGATAAAAGACAAATGAAAGACCAATTACTTGATAGTATGGATATTGAAAGAGAAAGAGGTATTACTATTAAACTTAATGCTGTTAGATTAGATTATAATGGTTATATTCTTAACTTAATTGATACTCCAGGACATGTAGATTTTAGTTATGAGGTATCTAGATCACTCGCTGCTTGTGAAGGAGCAGTACTGGTAGTGGATGCTACTCAAGGTATTGAAGCTCAGACACTTGCTAATGTATATTTGGCTTTAGAAAATAATCTAGAGATTATACCCGTTATTAATAAGATTGATCTTCCTAGCGCGGATATTCCTAAAGTAGAAAGAGAACTTTATGATACTTTTGGTTTTAAGAGTGAAGAAATTATTAAAGTATCTGCGAAAACAGGTGTTGGTATACCGGAATTAGTTTCGGCGATTATAGAGAGAGTTCCTGCTCCTGAAGATAAAAAGAATGATAAATTAAAATGTTTAATTTTTGATAGTTATTTTGATTCTTATCGTGGTGTAGTAATACTAGTTAGAGTTATGTCAGGTACTTTGACTAAAAAAACAAAGATTAGAATGATGTCTTCAGGTATTTCTTATGATGTTGTATCACTTGGCTATCATACACCATTTGAAAAAGAAGTAGATAGTTTAAGCGCAGGAGAAGTTGGCTTTATTACGGGTTCTATTAAATCACTTGAATCAGTCAAAGTGGGTGATACTATTACTGATGATAGTAATCCTGCTGAAGATATATTACCCGGATATAAGCCTATGAAACCAATGGTCTACTGCGGTATTTATCCAATAGAATCTAGTAAGTATCCTAACTTAAAGGAAGCTATAGAAAAATTAAAATTAAATGATGCTTCTCTTACTTTTGAACCTGAGTCTTCAAGTACGTTAGGTTTTGGTTTTAGAATGGGCTTTTTAGGTCTATTACACTTAGAAATAATATCAGAGAGAATTGAAAGAGAATTTAATATTGATATTATTGCTACAACACCATCAGTTAATTATGAAATTAATCTTACTGATGGAAGTACTATCTATATAGATAATCCTAGTATGATGCCTGATAAAGTAAAAATAAAAGAAATAAAAGAACCTTATATATTTACTAATATTTTAGTACCTACGGAATATATAGGTCCAATAATGGAATTATGTCAAGATAAGAGAGGTATTTACAAGAGTACAGATTATATTGATAAGACAAGAGTAAATATTCATTATGAATTACCATTATCAGAGATAGTATATGATTTCTTTGATAGATTAAAATCCTCGACGAAAGGGTTTGCTTCATTTGACTATGAAGTTATTGGCTATAAAACTAGTGATTTAGTAAAGATGGATGTTCTATTAAATGGTGAAGTAGTGGATGCTTTATCACTTATAGTACATAAAGATTTTGCTTATACTAGAGGAAGAAAAATGGTAGATAACTTAAAGAATATTATTCCAAGACAGTTATTTGAAGTACCAGTACAAGCAGTAATTGGTAGTAAAGTAATTGCCAGAAGTGATATAAAAGCTATGAGAAAAGATGTTTTAGCTAAATGTTATGGAGGAGATATAACAAGAAAGAGAAAACTTCTTGATAAACAAAAAGAGGGTAAAAAGAAGATGAAAACAATTGGTAAGGTAGAAATACCTAGTGAGGCTTTCTTGAGTATTTTGACTGATTACAAAAAGAATTAATAAACATAAAATAATATAGGTGGGTTTAATATGAGCATTAAAAAAAATATAGCTAAACAAATTAAAAAACAGATATTAAATAATGACTATGAGTATGATTGTTTATATGATGAACTACTGGAAGATCCTGAAGACGTATTATCTGGCATACTTAATTCTTATTTATATTTGTTTAGAAATGCTGATAATGTCTTCAATGAAGAATGTCTTGATAATTTAAATGATCTTTTAAATTATTATGTTAAAAAAAATAAAAATAAGAAAGAATTAGAACTTATTTACAATAAGATTGAAGTTTTCTTAAGCAACATTTCAAAGAGTTTAGATTACGAAAAATTAATAAAAGTAGAAAAATATATAGCCAGTTTAGTTAATCTTCAAAATAAATGCATTATGAATAATATACGTAGAGCTAAGGGAGATAAATATAATTTTATATTATACTTAATATTTGAAAAGAGAGATATAGAACTTCTTACTAGATATATAGAAAATAATATGAAAGAGTTATTAATTAATAATAATACAATACACTCTATATTTACTAGTGTTATAGAAAAATATATTGATATTAATGAAGATAATGATATAGAAATTAGATATTTTAATAGAATTATTAATTTATTTTTAAAGGGTAAAATGTATGATAAATTAATTATAGATAATTCTAGTTATTTAAAGATATTAAGAACTTCAAATAAAAAGTTTGTACTTGATTTGGTGGATAAAATAGAAAATGAATTTTATCAAACTAAGGAAGAAGTAGCTAAAGATTATAATGTGTCTTTTATAATACCAAAGATGGAGACATATACTTATTTTCCTAATGGTAAAATAGATTTAACTAAAGAAAATGTTATCACTATTGATAATGAAGGAGATTTATGTTTGGATGATGGGCTATCTATTAGTAATAATAAAGATGGTACTTATACTTTGTTTATTCATTTAGCTAATCCAGCAGCAATTATACCTTATACCTCAAGTACAATGAAGAATGCTTTAAAAAAATGTAATACTATGTATTTGATTGATGATAGTATTCCTATATTTGATAGATATTTGTCTGATGATATATTGTCATTACTACCTAATAAGTATACTAATGCTCTTACTGTTAAAGTAAAGGTTGATACGGATTATTCGTTAATGTTAGATACTTTAGAGATAATACCAAGTGTTATTCAGAGTAAGCATAAGTTATCTTATGAAGATACTGATAATATTATTAATCATGGTGGTGATTTAAATAGTACCTTGATGTTATTATCTAAGATATTTGATAAACAAGCTTCTGATAATCCAAAGATTAGTGCTTACCATAAACTAGAAAATATAATAAGAGGTAGAGATAATACTAATAGTTCAAAAGCGGATACTTCAATATCACATATGATGGTAGAGCAGAGTAATGTTTTTGCTAATAGTGCTATTTATCTTATTGATAAGAGAGATAATTTAGATCTTATCATGCCATGGAGAGTTCAAACTGAGGACTGTGAGGATCTTATTAATGAATATTTGAAAAGAGGTAATTTTGATACCTCTAATAAAGAACTACGTAGAATGATGAAAGAATATATGATGCGAAGTAAATATTCGTTTGATAATATGGGACATTATGGACTTGGTATGAATGGTTATGTTAGAATAAGTAGTGCTGCGAGAAGGGCTATGGATGATCTTGCTATATATGTATTATATGATTTATATATTAATAGAAATAGTGATGATTTAGATTATAAATACTACTACTGGGAAAGAGAAATTAAATATTGGTGTGAATATGCTAATAATAAGACTAGTGAAAATAATGATTTTATTAGTGAATATAATTATTTATGTAGTAGAGGAAAGATATTAAAGAAGTAGAAAGAAGTTGATATTTATGAATATGCCAGATTTAAATGAAGCAAGAAAGAGAACTAAAGATAAAGTAAATGTTTTATATGATGAATATAAAGTACCTGAGAGTGTTAAAAATATTGGTAATGGAAAGAGTTATGCTCTTCTTACTTATGGATGTCAAATGAATGTTCATGATAGTGAGAATATTGCAGGTATTATGGAAGATATGGGTTACACCAGAATAGAGGATTATGAAAAGGCTAATATTGTAATACTTAATACTTGTGCTATTAGAGAAAATGCTCATAATAAAGTACTTGGTATTTTAGGTAGAATTAAACATTTAAAAGAGACTAATAAAAAATTAATTACTGTAGTATGTGGTTGTATGGCACAGGAAGAATCTGTAGCTAAAATGATAAGAGATAAATATCCTTGGATAGATATAGTTCTTGGTACACATAATTTTTATGAATTACCAGTATATATTTCTAAAGTACTTGAAGATAATAAGCAAGAAATATGTGTATATTCTATAGAGGGGGATGTTGTAGAAAATATTCCTGCGAAGAGAGATTCTAAGGTAAAAGCATGGGTTAATATTCAGTATGGATGTGATAAGTTCTGCTCTTACTGTATAGTTCCTTATACTAGAGGTAAACAAAGAAGTAGATTACCTAAAGATATTTTAAAAGAGGTAGAAGAACTTAAGAATGCTGGCTATAAAGAAGTTACTTTACTAGGTCAGAATGTTAATGCTTATGGTAAAGATTTGGATATGAATTATACTATGGCTGATTTACTTCGTGATACTTCAAAGATTGGAATAGATAGAATTAGATTTGTTACTTCACATCCTTGGGATTTTACTGATGCAATGATTGATGTTATAGCTAAATATGACAACATTATGCCATATATTCATTTGCCTATTCAAAGTGGTTCTGATAATATATTAAAGAAAATGAATAGAAGATATACAATTGATGAATATAAAGAGTTATTTTATAAATTAAAAAATAAAATAGATAATGTTAGTATTACTACAGATATAATCGTAGGTTTTCCTAATGAAACTGAAGAAGATTTTGAAGAAACATTAAAAGTATATAATGAACTTAAGTATGATTTAGCTTATACTTTTATATATTCTCCAAGAGAGGGAACACCTGCGGCTAAAATAAAAGATAGTGTTCCTTTAGAAGAAAAAGAAAAAAGATTACAAAGATTAAATGAACTTGTAAATAAATATGCTAAAGAAGCAAACGATAAATATTTGAATAAAGTAGTCAAAGTTTTAATTGAAGGACCATCAGATAAAGGTGGTAAGATGATGGGCTATACGGATACTATGAAACTTGTAAATGTAGACTGTGATCCTAAGTATGTTGGTGAGATAGTAGATGTTGTTATTACTGATGTTAAAACTTGGTCTATGGAAGGGGTAATTAAGAAGTGATTGAAAGTAGTATCGAAGAGTTATTTAATTCCATAAATAATTCTAACGAATATAAAGAATATAAGTTAATAGTGGATACTTTAGAAAGTAATAAAGAAGTAATAGATTTAATTGAGGAAATAAAAAAGCTTCAAAAAGAAGCTGTTAAATTAGAATATAAGAATGATGATAAATATTTAGAAGTTGATAAAATAATTAAAGAGAAAGAAGAAATATTAAATAATAATAAAGATTATCAAGAATATTTATCTAAACTTAAAAAATTTAATAATACTCTTTTAGCATCTTCTTCATTAATTGAAGATTATGTTACTAATAAAGTTAGTATATAGAACTAGTGATAGTTCTTTTACTTTAAAAATGTCAAGTTTATTAATTTTACTTTAAAAATAGAAAAAACTATTATATAATATAGGTAAGAGGTGTTAAGATGAAATTAAGTATTGGAGTAATATTTGGAGGAAGAAGTTTAGAACATGATTTATCAGTACTTACCGCTATTCAAGCTATGGATAATATAGATAAGGAAAGATATGAAGTAGTACCTATCTATATTACTAAGGATTTAACTTTTTATAGTGGGGGTATGCTAAGATATATTGATAGTTATAAAGATTTTAGATTAATAGATAGATATGCTACAAAGGTTAATCTTATTAATAAGAATGGTAAGTTTATACTTCAAACTACTGGACTAATTAAAAGGGTATATAAGGAAATACATCTTGCTTTTCCAATGGTACATGGTAAATATACTGAAGATGGTAGTATCATAGGGTACTTAGAAACACTTGGAATACCAGTAGTGGGTAGTGATATTTATTCTTCAAGTTTATGTCAGGATAAAGTATTTACTAAAGAAGTTCTTAGTGGTAATGATATCCCAGTAGTAGATTATGTTTATTTTTCTGATAGTGATTATAGATTAGATAAAGAAGAAATATTTAAGAAAATAGAAAAATTATCTTATCCACTTATTGTTAAACCTGCACGACTTGGCAGTGGTATTGGTATCGAGATAGTTAACAGAAAAGAAGAATTAGAGTCTTCAATTGAAAAGGTTATGAAGAATGATGATAGAGTTCTAGTAGAAGAATATATTGCTGACAGAAGTGAATTTAATATGGCAGTACTACTTAGTAAAGGTAAACTTATTGGTAGTGTAATTGAAGAAGTTATTAAAGATGAACCATGTAACTATTATGATAAATATCGTAAAGATAATGATGATGATACCTTTAAGAGAATCTTTCCAGCGGATATTTCGAAAGTTTTAACTGAAGAAATAGAAAAAACTAGTAAAAAGACTTATAAAGTACTTGCTTTATCTGGAGTAGCAAGAGTAGACTATGTATATGATAATAAGAAGAAGAAATTATATGTAAATGAAGTTAATACTATTCCTAATTTCTTTTCACATCATTTATTTGACGATAAGAATATAGACTATAGAGAACTACTTGGTATTATGATTAAGGAAGCAATAGATAAGATTCATAAAGAGAATGATATGGTAAAAGATATAGAGGATAATTTGTTTAATAAAGTAACTTCTAAAGATGTAAAGGAAATGAAATAATATGTATGGATATATCAGTGGGGAAATAAAAGAAATAGAACCTAGTTATGTTATTATTGATAATAATGGTATTGGATACTTAATATATGTACCTAATCCTTATGGTTTTATGATAGGTAAAAATTATACTATATATACTTATACTAAAGTTGCTGAAGACGAATATTCTTTATATGGATTTAAAACTAGAAAAGAAAAAGAATTATTTTTAAAACTAATATCTGTTAAAGGACTTGGTCCAAAAATGGCTCTTCCTATGCTGGCTACTGGTTCTATTACGATGATTGAAGAAGCTATTGAAACAGAGAATATTAATTATTTAAAGAAGTTTCCAAAAATCGGTGATAAGGTTGCTAGACAAGTTATTCTTGACTTGAAAGGTAAACTTAATGTTATTAATACTGGTTTGTTTAAGAGAGAAGATCATTCTAATGAACTTACTGAGGCTCTACTTGGACTTGGTTATAAACAAGCTGATGTTAAGAAGATAGTTAGTAAGGTTGATCCAGAACTTAAATTAGAAGAACAAATAAGAGAGGCTCTTAAGTTATTACTTAAGTAGTTTCTTTTAGTATATAGATATGGCTTCTATATGATAGATGCGTTTAGCATATTAAATTAAGACTTTTAAAGGCTTAATTTAACACTCTATAGACCTTAGGCTAGAGAGCGCGTAAATAATAAAAAGAATGGAGTGAAAAAAATGAATAATGTTAAAAATATTTTGTGGGGAATTGCTTTAGTTGTAATTGGTGTTATTATTGGTCTTAATACTATGAATGTTGTAAATATTGATATATTTTTTGATGGATGGTGGACTTTATTTATTATTGTACCGTGTTTTATAGGTTTATTTACGGATAATGATAAAACTGGTAATATTATTGGTCTTTTTGTGGGAGTTATTCTACTACTAGGTATGCAAAATATTATAGATTTTAATTTGATATGGAAGTTATTGTTACCTAGTATAATTGTTATAATAGGTTTATCTTTAATATTTAAGAATACTTTTAATAGTAAGATTAATGATGAGATAAAGAAATTAAATGGTAAGAATACAAAAGATAATGAATACTGTGCAATATTTTCTGGACAAAAACTTGATTTTTCTAATGAGGAATTTAAGGGTGCTACTTTAAGCAGTGTCTTTGGAGGTATTACTTGTGATTTGAGAGAGGCTAAGATTAAAGAAGATGTTGTTATTAATACTAGTGCTATTTTTGGTGGTATAGATATTATTGTAGCAGATGATGTTAATATTAAGATTAAATCTAACTCTATATTTGGTGGAGTAGATAATAAAAAGAAAAATAATACAGATAAGAAATATACTATTTATGTAAATGCTAATTGTCTATTTGGCGGTGTAAATATTAAATAATTTATATTTTAATTATTAGTAACAGGAGGATTTATGATAGAAATTAATAATGTAAGTAAGAGTTATAATGGTAAAAAGAAAGTATTAAAGGATGTTAGCTTTAAGATAAATAATGGTGAAATATTTGCTTTTATTGGTCATAATGGTGCAGGTAAGACCACGATGATTAAGAGTATTATGGGTATTCTTGATTTTGAAGAAGGAGATATCTTAATTGATGGTAAGAGTATTAAAGAAGAACCTCTAGAATGTAAAAGAATAATGGCTTATGTACCAGATAATCCTGATTTATATGAAAATATGAAAGCTATCCAATTTATTAATTTTATTTGTGATATGTATGAAGTACCAGAAAGTATAAGAAGAGAAAATACAATAAAGTATGCTAGAATGTTTGAAATAGAGGATAAACTAAATGATGATATATCAAGTTTTTCACATGGTATGAAACAGAAGGTGGCTTTGATTGCGGCTTTAGCTCATAATCCTAAGATATTAATAATGGATGAACCATTCGTAGGACTGGATCCAAAGGCTGTATATGATATGAAAGAAATAATGAAAAATATGGCTCAAGATGGTAAAACTATTTTCTTTTCTACTCATATTCTTGATGTGGCGGAAAAGTTATGTGATAGAGTGGCTATTATTAAAGATGGAAGGATTGTCAAAGTAGGTAAAATGAAAGATATTAAGGGTGATGAATCATTAGAACAGGTCTTTCTAGAACTAGGTGAAAAATGATGAAAACATTATCTTTGTTAAAAGCAGTACTTACTGAAGATATGAATATGTTTAGATATCAAGTAGGGGCTAATGCTAGTACAAGAAAGAAGATACTACTACCAATATTTCTTTTTCTAGTTGTGTGTGTTTGTATAGGCTTCTATGCATATATGATAGGAAGTACACTTTATGAAGTTAATTTAACTTATGTTATGCTTACTTTGTTTATCTTTATGGTAAGTAGTATTACAATAATAGAGGGTATATATAAATCACAGGGAATATTATTTGAGACAAGGGATAATGAACTACTACTATCACTTCCTATTAAGAAAAGTCAAATATTATTTGTTAGGTTATTTAAATTATTGCTATTTCAATATTTATATAATTTGATGTTTTTATTACCGGCTTTTGTTATGTATATTTATTTTGAACATCCAGGAGTTGGTTTTTACTTGATATCATTTGTTATGTCACTACTAATACCTATAATACCTATGGTTATATCAAGTATATTAGGTTATTTAATTAAAATGATAGTTAGTAAGTTTAAAATGAAAAGAGTAGTACAGACTATGTTATCTAGTATTATCTTTGTATTGATATTTCTTCTAAGTTTTAAAGCTAATAATTTTATTCAGAAATTAGCGGGTAAAGCACTTAGTATTAATGATATGATAACGAAGATGTATTATCCAGTAGGAGCTTATATATCTTTAATAAATAAATTTGATATAGTGGTATTTATAAAATTATTACTTATAAATATTATTCCACTTATACTCTTTGTTTTGATAGGAGGTAAGTACTATTTTAAAATTATTGTTAATTCTAAAGATAGTATAACTAGGAAGAGTAAGATTAAAAAAGAAGTATTTAAGAAGAATAGTCCTATTAAAGCCTTGATTAAGAAGGAGTTAAAGAGATATTTTTCTTCACCAGTATATATGCTTAATACGATATTTGGACTTTTTTTAGTACTAATAGTTACTATATTATTATGTATTAAGGGTGAGAGTGGGGTAGTGAAGTTACTTAGTAGTGAAGAACTAGGTGGTATTAATATTTCTATACCAGTAATGTATTATATATGTGTATTATTTTCTTGTTTAATGACTTCGATAACTTCTTCTTGTATATCTTTAGAGGGTAAAACAATAAATATTACGAGAAGTCTTCCTATTAGTGAGAAAGATATATTAAAATCTAAAATTATTTATCCATATATAATAGAATTACCATTTATTGTATTAGCGGAATTAATATTTTTTGTGGTATTTAATTTAAATATAATAGAGATTGTTTTGATAATGGGAATGAGTATTGGTACTATTACTTTATCTAGTATATTGGGTTTAATTATTAATTTGAAATATCCTAAAATGAATGCTTCTAGTGATACTGAAATTGTTAAACAGAGTATGAGTAGTATGGTAGCAATATTTATTAATATTGGTATACTTGTTATTATGGTTAGTATGATTGCTACTTTATATGATATGATGAATATTTATTTATTACTTGGAATACAAGTATTTGTTATTATAATTTTAGATATAATTTTATATTATATACTTATGAATGATGGTATAAAGGAATATAGAAGTATTAATGTATAGCTTATTATGTTCACTCTAGATCTAAGGTTCTAGAGTGTTCTTTTTAGCCTAGGTCTAAAAAGAATATATCAGCCATATCTATTATATATAAGAGAGGGTATATATTAAAATATTAATTATTTAAGAAAATATTAAGGTTTTAGAAATAAAAATATGATATAATTAATTTGAAGTTTAGAAGGGATGATAAGCAGTATGTCAAATATTTTAATTGTTGATGATGAGAAAGAAATTGCTGATCTTCTTGAAGTATATTTAAAGAATGAAAATTATAATGTTATAAAATATTATTCTAGTACTGATGTAGTAAGAGATATAGATAGTTTAAAGATAGATTTAGCTATATTGGATGTTATGATGCCAGAGATAGATGGTTTTAAACTATGTAGTATTATTAGAAAAAAATATAATTTTCCTATAATATTTGCCACTGCAAGAGTGGAAGATATTGATAAGATAAATGGTCTTTCTATTGGGGCTGATGACTATGTTACTAAACCATTTGAACCTTTGGAACTTATGGCTAGGGTAAAAGCACAACTTAGAAGATATCAAAGATATAATAATACTAGTATTGATAATATTATAGATTTTAGAGGAATAGTTATAAATAATGATACACATGAGTTTATTTTTAATAATGAGAAGATAGAACTTACTAAGACGGAGTTTGCTATATTATGGCTTCTTTGTGAAAATAGGGGTAATGTTGTAAAAAGTGATGTGCTATTTTCAAGTGTTTGGAAAGAAGATTATTTTGAAAAAGATAATAATACAATAATGGTACATATTAGACATATAAGAGAAAAGATGAAAGATACTTATAGTAAATCAAAGTATATAAAGACAGTTTATGGAGTGGGGTATAAAATTGAAAAATAATAAAGAAAAGTTTTTTAGAAGAAGATTTTGGCTTCTCGTGGGAAAGATGACTATTTGTTTTACATTTATTGTTTTGTTCTTTATTCTTCTAAGAAGAATAATAGAAATATCTGATTTTCAGTGGTTATATGATATTGATTCAGTTAGTTATTATAGGGCTATAGAAACTTTTAATAGATTATATTATAATGGAACTGTATATTTAATAATATCTGCGGTAGCTATAATTATATTCTTAGTATTATTATATATAGAAGTAAAGAATATGTCTTCTTATATAAATGCGATAGCGGATTCTGCTGAAAAACTATTTGATGGAAGTGAGGAGTATATAGACTTACCTCCTGAAATGAAAGAATTAGAAATTAAACTAAATCATTTTAGAAGTGAATCTATTAAAAATGAAAGGTTAGCTAAAGAAAATGAAAAGAAGAAAGACGAGTTAATAGTTTATTTGGCACATGATATAAAGACACCTTTAACTGTTGTTATTGGCTATTTATCTCTTTTAGATGAAATTGAGGATATGCCTTTAGAACAAAGAAAGAAATATATAGAACTAGCTTTAAATAAATCGTATCGCTTAGAAGAATTAATAAATGAATTATTTGATATAGCAAGATTTAATTCTGAGAAAATTATTCTTGAAAAAGAAGAATTAAATCTTAATATGATGATAGAACAGATAATAGATGACTTTTATCCTATGGTAAAAGAACTTAATAAAAGTATTAACTTTACTAGTGGTGAGAATATAACTATATATGCTGATTCAGATAAACTTAGTAGAGTATTTAATAATTTAGTTAAGAATGCTATAAGTTACAGTAAAGAAAATACAGATGTTGATATTAAAATGTATAAAAGTAATAATGAAGTTAATATTGAGGTAATAAATAGGGGTAAAATGATACCTAAAGATAAACTTGATAGAATATTTGAAAATTTCTATAGGCTAGATACTTCGAGAACTAGTAAGACTGGTGGAAGTGGTCTTGGACTTGCTATTAGTAAGCAGATTGTAGAACTTCATGATGGTAAGATAATGGTGACTAGTGATAAAGATAAAACAATATTTAAAGTTAGTTTACCAATCAAAGATGAATAGCTTAAGAAAATATTAAGATTTATTTAAGGGTTAATTAATAAATTAATAATAAAAAATTAGTATAATTATGATATAAGTTTTTTATTATAAATAGAAGGTGAATATATGAAGTTTGTGGAACTTTCAAGTAGTGAGTTTGAAAAAGCAAGTAATAATTTTTCTGGTAGTAGTTTTTATCAGAGTTATGCTTGGGCTAAAATAAAGGAACTTACGGGATGGAAACATTATTTTGTTGGAGTGTTAAAAGATAATAAATTAGTAGCTATATCTTTAATAATTGGTAAAAAGGTATATTTTGATAAATATTTATATTATGCTCCAAGAGGGGTACTACTTGATTATAATGATACTGAATTACTTAGTTTTTTTACTAAGAAAATAAAGAAGTTTTTGATAAAGAAGAAAGGTGTAGTATTAAAGATAGATCCTTTTATTGAATACCAAAAGCATGATAATTATGGTAATGTTATTGGAGACTTTTGTAATAGACAAGTTATAGATAATTTGATTAAGTTAGGCTATAAACATCATGGTTTTACTACGGGTTATACGGACGAGATACAACTTAGATGGAGTTATTATTTGGATATTAATAGAAGTATGGAAGATATTAAAAAAGGTATGGATCAGAGATGCAGAAGATGTATTAGAAAATATGAGAAATATCCATTAGAACTTGCTATAATTGATAATAATGATATTAGTGATTTTAAGGATGTTATGCAAAGTACAGCGAATAGGCAGAATCATTTTGATAGATCGGTAGAATATTATAAGAACTTGAATAATCTTTTAGGAGAGAGAAGTCTTCTTACTATTATTTATTTAGATAGGGATAAATATTTAAAAGAGTGTACTAATGATAAACTATATGATATAGTTATGAATGATAAGAGAGAGAAGATACCGATAAGTGCTGGAGTATTTATTTTTGATAAAGATAGATTAAACTATGTTTATGGTGGAACATACAAGGAATATATGCCTTTAATGGCCCAGTATAAAATGCAAATGGAAATGATTAAATTAGCTATGGAAAAAGGATTACCAATATATGATTTTGGTGGTATAAGCGGTAACTTTACTCCTGGTAGTGAAAACTATGGTGTCTATGAATTTAAAAGAGGATTTGGTGGTAATGTTTTAGAGTATATTGGGGAGTTTGATCTAATATTGGATAAATTTGGTTATTATATATATGACATTGGTTATAAATTATATCGTAATACTAAAAAGGTAATAGCAAAAATATTAAGAAGATAAATACATAGGTTTAAAACTTATGTATTTTTTGATATAATATAAATGTGATGTAATTATGATATTAAACGTAAGTGGAAGAACTGATATAGTGGCTTTTTATATTGAATGGTTTATGAATAGATATAAAGAAGGATATGTTATGGTAAGAAATCCTTTTAATTATCACTTAGTAAATGAAATATATTTTGAAGATGTTGATTTAATAGTTTTTTGTACTAAGAATCCTCTTCCTATAATAGATAAAATAAAGGAGATAGATAAACCAATTCTTTTTCATATAACAATAACTCCTTATAATAAAGATGTAGAACCTAATGTTATAGATAAGAAAGATATAATTGAAGGAGTAAAAGAGTTATCTAAAATAATAGGAATAGATAATATATATATTAGATATGATCCAATATTTTTAAGTGATAAATATAATATAGAATATCATATTAAGGCTTTTAATAAATTATGTACTATGTTAAATGGCTATGTAAAACATATTATAGTATCATTTATAGATAATTATAAGAATGTTAGAAAGAATAATAATATTTTAAAAATAAAATCATTTACTAAAGAAGATTATAAGTTAGTAGGAGAGACTTTTAGTAGGATAGCAAGAGAAAATAATATGACAGTACAGACTTGTGCTGAAGAAGAAACACTAGAAGAATATGGTTTTGTTAAAGAAGAATGTTTATCTCATACTTTAGCCTATAAGTTAACTGGTAAATCTTATAAGAGTTGGACTTCAAGAAAGAGCAAATATTGTAATTGTGTTAATATGGTCGATATTGGTGTGTATAATAGTTGTAGGCATTTTTGTAAATATTGTTATGCTAATTATGATGAAAATAAAGTAATAGAAAATTATCATAATCATGATGCTAATTCTCCATTACTAATAGGTGATATAGAAGATAATGATATTATTAAAAGAAGATATAAATAATATATTATGCTCACTACAAGCCTAATTATATTAGTCTTGTTAGTGTTATTTAGAGCCAATATTAATATATTGTCTCTAAATAAGTATCAACCATATATATCATATATAAGCAAGAAATATATATTAAAATCATACAAAGTAGATGAAATATTCTACTTTTTTTGATATAATATTTATATATAAAATTAGAGGGGGAGATATCATGGAAAAAATGAATATAAAATGGAATTATACTAATAAAATAGTAAATGATTTATTAAAAATAAATAGAGCAAGAGAAATTGTAGATTTATTAGAAATACCAGTATCTGTTGAAGAAGAGATAAAAAAAGAAACTATTGCTAAAAGAGTTCACTATTCTACTAAAATAGAAGGAAACAGTTTGGATTTAAATACTGTAAAAGAGATAATTGAAAATGATAATAATTCACATGAAAGAAATGTTTTAGAAGTGAGAAATTACTATAATGCTTTAATGTATTTAAATAAAGAGGCAGATAATAATAATAGTATAACAGAAGACTTAATATTTAAAGTACATAACTTAGTGATTGGAAAGAACTTAAATACTAAAACAACATATCGTGACGGTCAAAATATAGTGGAAGATTCATTAACTAAGCAAATAGTGTATATGCCACCAGAAGCAAAAGATATAAAAGTATTAATTAATCAAATGATAAAAGAGTTTGATAGTAAAACATCTAAAGATATTCCTGTACCTATAAAAGCTGGTATCATAGAGTATGAATTTGTTACTATTCATCCTTTTTGGGATGGCAATGGTAGAACATCTAGATTGCTTGCTAATTATATATTAAAAGCATATGGATATGACTTAAAGGGTTTTTATGTAATGGAGGAGTTTTATGATAAGAACATAAATGATTATTATAATTCTCTACAAATGGGATTACATCACAATTTTTACTTTGGAAGAAAAGATGCTGATATAACAGAATGGTTAGAATATTTTATTTCTACTATGGCAAATACTTTTGAGGCAGTTGGAAATAGAGTAAAAGAAATATATTTGAATAGTAAAGAAGGAGTAAATATCTTAGATACACTAGACAAAAGAGAAAGATGGATAGCAAATTATATATTAAATAATGGTAAGATTAAGGCTAAAGATATAGCAAGTCATTTTAAGATAAGTCTGAATACAGCAAATAACTGGATTAAAGAATGGCTCGAAGATGGTTTTCTAGTTAGATATAATAACGAACAAATTAGAAATATTGATTATATTTTAACTAAGAAATATCAAAAAAAAATAAAATAAGCCAAATTTAAGCCAAATTTAAGCCAAATTTAAGCCAAATTTTAAAAAATATTTGATAAAAAATTTAAAGTAGATGAAATATTCTACTTTTTTTGCTATAATGATTATAGATTATAGAAGGAGGCTAATCATGGAATATATAATCGAAGTAAAAGATTTAGAAAAGAAATATGGTAACTTTAAAGCATTAAATGATTTAAATATACATATTGAAAAGGGAAGTATATATGGACTAGTAGGTAAAAATGGAGCAGGTAAGACAACATTAATTAGATTGCTTTGCGGATTAGAAGAACCTACTGGTGGTACATATTCTATTTATGGAGTATCAAATAAAGATAAAGATATAAATAAAGAGAGAAAAAAAATAGGAGCAATTATTGAGTATCCATATTTATACTATAATATGAATGCTTATGATAATATAAAAGAAGTATATAAAATAAAAGGAATAGCTTCATACGAAGAAATAGATAACTTATTAGATAGAGTTGGTTTGTTAAAAGAAAAAAATAAAAAAGTTAGAACATTCTCCTTAGGAATGAAGCAAAGATTAATGATAGCCTGTGCTTTAGTTGGTAATCCAGATTTATTAATATTGGATGAACCAATAAATGGCTTAGATCCAGAAGGTATAATAGAAATAAGAAAATTAGTATTAGATTTAAATAAGAAAAGTAATATAACAATAGTAATATCAAGTCATTATTTGGATGAACTATCAAAGATTGCTACTAATTATGGATTTATTGATAAAGGTCATATAGTAGAAGAAATAAGTTATGAAAAGTTAAACAATAAAATAAGCGAGAAAACAATAGTAAAAATAAAAAACATCTCTAAATTAACAAAATACTTAGATAACAATAATATAAATTATGAAAAAACTGGTAAAGAAGAAATTACTATATATGATAAAACAAATATACCTAAGTTTATAACAGAACTAAATAATAATAAAATAGAAATAGAGGATATTAAAGAAGAAAAGGATACATTGGAAAATTATTTTTTAAAGTTACTAGGAGGAGAAAATGAGTAAGTTAATAAAATCAGAATTATTTAGAATTAAAAATAGTGGTGCTTTTCTTAGTTCTATAATAATAATATTTATAATAACTATCTTTATTTGTATAACACAATATAATTATATTAATACGGATAATGTAAAAGTAGGATATGATATAATTTGGTTCTTTAGTGCATTTATAGGTTTCTTTATAGCAATATTTACTAGTTTACATGTAGGAAGCGATTTTTCGGATAGAACTATTAATTATAAAATAATATCAGGTTATAGTAGACCTAAAATATATTTATCATATTTAATTACTTGTATAATTGAAGGATTAATATGTTTATTTATTTATATGTTTATTATACTTATATTTGGTTTATTCTTCTTAGAACCTAGTGGACTTGGTACTATAGAAATATTAAAATTACTTGGAGAAGTTATACTTCTTACTATATCCTTTACTTCATTATTTACTTTATTGTCGGTTTTATTTGCAGATAAAACATTAACTGTAGTAATATCTACAATTATAGTATTTGGTTTATCAATTTTATCATTTTTGATGTTAGAGCATTTAAAAGAACCAGAGTATGTAAATCAAACAATAATGGCTGACAATGGATTGGTTGTAGAAAGGGTAAAAAATGCTAAATATCTTACTGGAACTAAAAGAAAATTATACGAAGTGACTAATGATATATTACCTTCTTCAATAGCATGGAGAATATCTGATTTAAGTATTTTAAGTAGAAAATATGTTGTATACTATATGATTGTATTTATAGTAAGTTGTAACTTAATAGGAATTAGTATACTAAATAAAAAACAACTTAGATAAAATAAATATTTGATAAGAAGACTATAGGCTTCTTATCACCTAATGAGATTATAAGCTCATTAGGAAATAAATAAAATTAATATAAAGTAGATGAAATATTCTACTTTTTTTGATATAATGATTATATAAGAATAAGGAGTCTAACTATGAAAAAGAAAAGAATATTACTAGGAGTAACAATACTAATATTATTAATAATAAGTAGTATATTAGTATATTTATTAGTAATAAAAAAAGATAATAATAATATAGAAGAAAGACTAAATATAAATGAAGTAGTAACAATACCTAAAACAGATATATCAATAGGAGACTCTTTCTATCTAAAGAAAGAAGATAATAAATTAGTAGTATATGACTTTAATAATAAAAAGTTATCAGAACAAGAACTAGATGAAGATGACTTCTATGAAATATATAATAATAAATATATAATAATAAAAAATGATAAAAAAGCCTTAATAGTAGATCAAGATGGTAATGAAATAAAAGAAGGTACTTTTGCGATAACAGTCTATTCAAATAATAAAAACTATATAATAATAGATAATAAATTATATAATAGTAATATGGAAAAAGTATATGAACTTTCAGATAACTTACTTGTAGATAACTATATAAATAATAAACTTTATAGTAGTAACATCATCAATAACATTCTTATATTAACATTTGAAAATAAAGATAATAATATGTTAATAGATTTAACTACTAAAGAAGTATTATATAAAGGTTATGATGATTACTTTCTATTTAATGAAAATAATGATACTATAGAATATATAGCTATAAAACAAAATGATACTTATGATATCTATAATATGAAGAATAAAGAAGTAGTAATATCTAATGTTAGTATCGATGAAAATTATATAATTACTAAAGATAATAAAAAGATGTATATATATAATAATAAAATATATAAAGATAATACTAAAATAAATAAAAAATATCATTTAAGTACTAAAGACTGTGAAGTAGGAGGTAAACTATTAGATAATAAAAATAATACTATCGTAGATAAATGTATGCTTTATTATGAAGAAGTATTTAATAATATAATAATAGGTTCTAATATTAAAGAACAAATATTATATATAGATAATAAAGTAATAACTAATGATTATGTATCTAAAGTAGGAGATTATATCGTAACTTATAATTATGATGAAGATGGAGTAGTAACTAAATATAAATTATATAATAGTAAAGGTGAAGAAAAAGATAAGAGTAATGAAGTATCTTATCTAGGTAATAATATTTATTTAGAGTATAATACTACTAACGGAACTTATATTATATTGGATAGTAATCTAAATAAAATAGTAGATAATATAAATAGTATAATCTGTCCTTATAAAAATTACTGTATAGTATCAGATGATAATCTAAATAAAACAATATATCGTGATGGTAAAGAAGTATCTAGTAATATATATGATGATATTACTATAGATAAAGATAAAATAATTGCTGTAGGTTTATTTAATACATATATTTATAGATTAGATACTAAAAAAGAAATAAACATAGATACCAAAGAAGAAGTAGAGATAAATATAGATGAAGTAATAGATAAATATAGACTAGATAGTATGAAAGATAAAATAAAAGATAATGAAGAACTATTTAAAAAATATGCTTATATAGTAGAAAATAATAATAATTTATTAGAATATAAAAAACAAGTAATGGATATGTTTGATCTAATAGTAAGTAATAAAGAATACTTAAATGAATTAAGATTATTAAATAAATTAAAAGAATTAAATATTACTTATGCTGATGATTTAGGTACTGGAGTAGGAGCAACATATACTGATTATGGTACTAAAGTAAGTCTAAAAGAAAAAGATAATTATACTCTATATCATGAACTTACACACTTTGCTGACTTCTCATTTAATAATTACAATAATATATATAATCTATATAATTGTAATAATAAGTATGAAGTAAAAAAAGGCTATGATAGTAGTTGCAGTCCAATATATATAGATACAAACTTTATAACTGAAGCAGGAGCAGAATTATATTCAGGAAAGTATTATACTCATGAACTAGAAGCATATGCACCAGCAGCATTAATACTAGAAGCATTAGAATATATATGTGGCACTAAAGAATTAAACGAATGGTTCTTTACTAGTGATGCTTACTTCAAAAAACTATGGTTAGAAGCTGGCTATACTACTGAAGAAACTGAAAAAATAATAAATAGTTTATCAAATAGAACTAAAATATTATCTTCAGGTAATGATGATACTATCTTTATCATAGATACTTTAATTGATTTATATAAAATAAAAATAAGTGATAACTTTATGAATGATAATAAATTTAAATATATATTAAGATCATTAATAGATTATCGAAGAGACTTTACTACATCTAAATATAGTAGTGAATTAGATATCATTGTAAATGAAAATAACACTATTACTAATGCATTAAATAATTCTTTTGATGGATATATACTATATAAAACATTTGGTGATTTAATAATAATAGATGGCAAAGAATATATATCATCACTTTGTTATAAAGGTAATGAAATAGGAGCGTTACTTATTGATTATGACTTTGATAATAATAAAGTGTTAAATTATAAGTATACACTAAGAGATAACTAGGAGGACAATATGAAAAAATTAAATTCAAATCACTTAAAAATAATAGCAATAATAGCTATGACAATAGATCATCTAGCAGATCTTTTATACCCTAATATGCAAAATAATATTGTACCTATAATATTACATGTTATTGGTAGATTGACTGCTCCTATTATGTTTTTCTTTATATGTGAAGGCTATTATTATACTAAGAATCTAAAAAAATATATAACAAGATTATTTATCTTTGCTATAATATCACACTTTGCATATTGTTTTGCCTTTGGTATAAACTATATACCATTTATTACAGGTAATGTCTTTAATCAAACTAGTATTATGTGGTCACTAGCTTGGGCAGTAGTAGCTTTATATGTAGCTAATGGTAATAATAAATTAAAAGAATATCAAAAATGGATATTAGTAATACTAATAAATATAATAGCTTTTCCTGCTGACTTTAGTTCAATAGCGGTAATGAGTATACTATCTATGTATTCCGCTAGAGGTAATTTAAATAAACAAATGAAAGCAATGATGTTATGGTTATCATTATATGCCTTGATATCATTTATCTTTGTAAATAAAACATATGGAATAATATCTTTGTTTGCAGTACTAGTATATCCTCTTTTAAAAGAATATAATGGCGAAAGAGGAAAAATAAAATGGTTAAAATGGTTCTTCTATCTATATTATCCATTACATTTAGTATTAATAGGAATATTAAGAATAATACTATATGGTAATATACCAATATTATTTAGTTAAATATAAAAAATATTAAGAGGTGAAAAATATATATGAATAAAATAAAAATAAAAGGAATATATAAACATTTTAAAGGAGACCTATATCTAGTTGAAGACATAGCAATAAATAGTGAAACAGAAGAGGAATATGTTATATACAGAGCTTTATATGGAGATAATAAACTATATATAAGACCATATAATATGTTTATATCAGAAGTAGATCATCATAAATATCCGGAAATAAAACAAAAATATAGATTCGAATTACAAAATATAAAAAGTGTAAAAAAATAAATATAAAATATTAATATTAATAATGGCTGGCATTACATAACTTTTGGATAGTGACACTTTATTAGTATAAGTAAAAATAGAGGATTAGATCAATTTCTAATCCTCTATTAAAATAATTAATATTACAAATTATAATTCCTTTACAAGAGGATTAAAACTTTCAATAGCGGCAACTAACTTGGGATGTCTAATAACAAAATGTATTGTTGGATTAGAATTTTTTGAAATAATGACATGATTATTTTTTAAAATAGTTATCGTTATATTTTTAAAAGTTTTATCCTTTTCAGTTAAGATATTATAGTTTTTATTATTCTTAGCATATTCATTTGTTAATTTTAAATGTTCAATATATTCTTTATAAGTATAGTTAATTGTTTTATCTATGAATAAATTATTTAATAAAAGGGAAGGAGTATCACTTATAAATTCATTTTCTTTAATAACATAAATATAATCAAATACTTTGTTCTTTTTAAGAATACTATTCATATATTTAAATTCGTTATTTTTATGTTTAATTATCTTATTAATTTCTTCTTTTGTAAGTTTATTTCTTTTTAAGATTTTAATTAATAATTCATCACTAATTGTAAATAAAGGTAATGAAGAAATATATCTTGTTCTATCACATTCTATATTTTCATCTTTCTTTAAAAATAAATGGTATTCCTTTATATTGCTTTCCCTATAAATTTCCATAAGTGGTTTAGCTTTTTTAAGAAGTAAATCACTTTTTTCTTTATAGTATTCAATTTCATTTTTATTAGTAGTTAAATAATACATACCTTTATTATGAAAACCATTTATACATTCTCCAGATAAAGCTGCTGCTGCTGATACATAGTTTAAATGATTATATATATTATTTTTAAGATTACTTAAATAATAAGGAGATATTTGACCAGTCATATAAATAGGAATCCAACTTTCTAGACCAAGCATCATTTCATTAAAAGGCCTATCTAAGTTATGGATAATATTTAGATGATGTCCTTTTTTTAAACACATAGCAATAGCAAACATCCATTTTTTACCAAAATCTATATCTTTAGCCATATCTTCCATGGGCATATCACTACACATAAATATATCTTCTTTAGATTTAGATAAAACAGTCCCCTTAAAAAAGTTTAGTTCGCCTTGCTTCATTTCTTCAATACCATAATAATGTTTAGTTTTAGCTTTATAAAAAGGGATACTAGGAACTTTTAATTCATCAAATTTTATTACTTTTATATAATCATCTAGGTTAAATGAATCAAGATGATGTAAAAAATCAGATACCTGACTTTTAACAGGAACTATTTCACTAGTTAACCAATTAAATAAAGTGCTATAGATTTTTTCATTTGATAAATCACTTTTTTTACATCCAATAATCATCATTAAATTATTTATATCATCTGGATTTTTATACCTATTTAAAATATAAGAACAAATTTTATTTGGAAATTCTATTGGATTAGATGGTTTAGCTTTACCATATCTAATTCTTGAAATATGCGAGGCATCAAATACAATATACTTTGACATTTCATGAGTATTTATGTTTAGTGATGTTATTAAAGTATTTAAATTATTACTAAATGTAGTATAGTCAAAGTCATCACTAGTTAATACACTATTAAAATCACTTACTATTTTATCAAAAGTATATTTATTTTTACCACTATCTTTAGCAATATTAAAAAGAGCATTAGTTAATTTATTCAATTGTTCACTATTTTTTACTGGAGTTCTTTCACCACTTCTATATCTACTTATAACAGATTCTGATAGACCTGATTCATTTGATAACTTTTTTGAAGAACAATCTAGTTCTTTCAAATACTTATTTAAAACTTCTTTAAAATTCACAAGTATCACTTCCTTAAACACTATTATACTATATTTTTAAAATAATAAAAATAACTTTCCACTAAAAGCAATGATTTTTTAGACAAGTCTATTGTCCCACTAAAACTTTTAATTTATAATATAAATAGAGAGGAGGAGCGATATGATTAAGATTGGAAAATTAAATATTTCTAAAAAGAATCTAATTATAATTTTAATAGTAATTCTAATAGTAATAGGAGGTATTCTTTTACTACCTAAAGGTAATGGAAAAGGATTATTTTATAATCCCGATAAAAACATTAAAATAGTTAAATCGGAAGCTAGTAAAATAGAATTTGAAGATTTTAGTAATGGTGATATTACTCTTAAAAAGCCAAAGGGGTGGAAAGTCATTACAGCAGGAAGTAAAGACCAATATTCAATTAGAGTATATGATCCTAATAATTCTATGTATCAAGTATTTTTGAATTTAAAGACATCAGGATATACTAAATCTGCCGATTCTAAAGAGTATTGGCAAGATACTATGCCAAGTAGTCCTATGGCTCAACTACCTTATATAGAAGAAAAAACAACTGAAGGATTTTTCAAAATGTATACCGAAATGTGTGAACCTGAAACTACAGATGCAATCGTTTTACCAATAATAAAGAATTTTCAAATAAGTGAAAATTTAGGAAAAAGTGTTTTTGGTGGAGATATACTAAGAGCAACATTTAAAGATGTAAATGGTAAAGAAGGGGAAGGAATATTTACTGCCTATGTATTTGATCCAGGACCTTATTATATTTATGAACATGTTTATTATGGTAAACAAATAGATATGTATTATTTAAATGTATATGACACCATTTTTATTACTACACCAAAAGATAAGTTTATTGATTGGGAAGAAACATTAACTACTATTTTTGGCTCACTTACATTTACAGATTCTTTTATTAATGAATTTAATAAAGTACAAACTGAAGGAATGAAAAACTTTAATAAAATTAGGGAAATCGGTAATGAGATAAGTGATGGAATAATGGATTCATGGAATAAAAGAAATACATCTTTTGATATTATGAGTCAAAAACAAAGTGATGCAACACTTGGATATGAAAGAGTATATGATACAGAGACTAATGAAATATATAAAGCCTATAATGGCTTTACTGATGATTATGATGGAAAAAGATATAAGTCTATAACAGATGATATGTACTTACAAAAGACAAGTGGATATATAGAAAAATAAATATAATACAGAAGGGAGAATAAAACATGATAAAAATAGGAAAATTAAATATTTCTAAAAAGAATCTTATTATAATAGGTATAGTAATTCTAATAGTAATAGGAGGTATTCTTTTACTACCCAGAGGTAATGGAAAAGGACTATTTTATAATCCAGATAAAAATATTAAAATAGTTAAATCAGAAGCAAGTAAAATAGAATTAGAAGACTATCAAACAAATGAGTTTTCTATTAAGAAACCAAAAGGATGGAAAGTAGATACATTAGGAGATTATATTCATTATACAATTAAAGTATATAATCCAGATAAACCACTTTATCAATTTTTCTTCAATATGAAAACAGAAGGTTATAACAAATCAGAAGATGCCAAAAGATGGCAACAAAAATACTATCCAAATGATATGTTTGCTAAAACTAGTGTAATAGCCACTAAAGATACCGAAGGATTTTATAAAATATTTAATGATTTAGGTACTTTAAATAATACGGCTGCATTTACTTTCCCGGTTTTAACTGATTTTACTGTAAGTGAAAACTTAGGTAAAGGTAGTTTAGGCGGTGATATGCTTAGAGCAACTTTTAAAGATGCAAATGGCGAAGAAGGAGAGGGTATATTTACGGCTTATGTATACGATCCAGGACCATACTATGTTAATGAAAATATAACTTCAGGAAAACAAATAGATATACAATACTTAAATGTATATGATGCTATCTTTGTTACTGCCCCAAAAGATGAATTTATTGATTGGGAAGATATCTTAAATACTATTTGTTCTTCACTTAGTTTTACTGATACATTTATAAATGGATTTAATAAGGAACAAGATGCCGTTATGAAAAATTTCCAGCAGATTAGAGCAATAGGTAATGAGATAAGTGATGGAATAATGGATTCATGGAATAAGAGAAATACATCTTTTGATATTATGAGTCAAAAACAAAGTGATGCCACACTTGGTTATGAAAGAGTTTATGATACTGAAACAAATGAAATATATAAAGCATATAATGGATTTACTGATGAATATGATGGTGAAAGATATAAACCCGTAACCGATAATATGTACTTAGAAAAGACAAGTGGATACATAGAAAAGTAGGTGTAATATGAAGAATAAAAAAATAATTTATGCTATTATAGGAATTGTTATATTAATATCTATAGTGGTTATTATTGCTATAATAAGTAATAAACCAATGCCAATAGATCATACACCTAAAGAGGCAACATCTATCATAGAAGAATTAAAAAATAAATATCCAGATAAAAAGTATTTAAAATTAACAGGTGGAGAAATATTAAACGAAGATACATGTTTTAGTAAATACTCCTTTATAAATAATAATTCCATATATATTTTCAATCCGGAAAAATTAGATAGTGGAGAATTTACTTATAAAAAAGTATATGACATAGATAAGAGTATTAAGGTTATGAATATTACTCCTAACTCAGGACCAGATATAAAGTTTTATGATTATAATGATACTATATATACATTACATGATAATAATACAGATAATAAAATAAATGATAGTTATGATATGTATTTAAAAGCTAATTATAGCCTAAGTGATTATCTAAAATGGGAATATTCAACAGAATTTCTTGGTAAAAAAATAGATTATGATTTTATGTCTAATTATGTTTATGCAAAAGATAATATTTTATATAGTAAGAATTATGGTAATGAAAAGTATCCTAATCTTGAAAAAGTAAGTGGTAATTATGAAGGGGAAAAAGTAATTAGAATATATAATGAAAGAATACTTAAAACAGGTAAAGCCTTTTATGAACTAATGAGTTACTTTGATACTGATCTAAATAAAACAGTTACTACAACTGTTAAAATTAATATGTTAACTAAATATTATGATGAAGTATTAACTTTTACATATAAATATGTAATATTAAAAGATTTAACTCTTATACCTATAAATGATATTATGGAAAATAGAGTAAGAGAATATCAATATGATTATTTCTTAAGTGGATTTAACTATATGAGTGAAGTTAGATATGAAGAATGATGAGAGAAGAAGATATATAGAGTAAAATAATTGAGTTAGATAGATTCTGACTCTTTTTAATTTATATAATTAGTGATATAATTATATATAGAGATTAACTAATATATTAGATAGGAGGGGAAAATATGAAAAAAATCTATATCGTAACAGGAGCAAATGGCTTTTTAGGAAATAATATTATAAGAAAATTAGAACAAGATGATAATAATGAAATAAGAGCTTTCGTTTTAAATGGCGAATCAATAAAATCATTAGAAAAATTAAAATGTAAAATATATTATGGAGATGTTACAAAAAAAGAAACCTTATTACCTCTTTTTGAAAACATAGATGGAAAAGAAGTATTTGTAATTCACTCTGCAGCAGTTGTATACATAAAGACTAAATATAATCCACTTGTTTATAATGTAAATGTTAATGGTACTAAAAATGTAGTAGATAAAGTAATAGAAACAAAAGCAAAACTTATTTATATTAGTAGTGTACATGCCATTCCAGAAAAAGAAAATAATGATTTAATAGAAGAGATAACAGATTTCAATCCTAATGAAGTTCATGGATTATATGCCAAAACAAAAGCCGAAGCAACAAAATATGTTATGAATGCAATTAAAAATAAAAACTTAAATGCTTGTATTATTCATCCATCAGGAATTATAGGACCATATGATTATGGTAATAGCCATTTAACTGAGTTAGTAAGAGAAGTATCAAATGGAAAACTATTTGCCACAGTAAAAGGAGGATATGATTTTGTTGATGTTAGAGATGTAGCAGACGCTATTATTACTGCATCTAAAAAAGATAATAAAGGCGAATGTTATATCTTATCAAATAAATATATAACAATTAAAGAACTATCAGATTTAATATGTGATGTACAAGGCATAAAAAAAATAAAAATAGTATTACCAATTTGTTTAGCAAAAATAATAGCACCTTTTTTTGAAGCATATTATAATTTAAAAAAGCAAACACCTCTCTTTACAAAGTATTCATTATACACATTATCCTCTAATTCTAATTTTAGTAATAAAAAAGCTAAAGAAGAGCTAGGATATAAAAATAGAGATATGAAAGATACTATAAAAGATACTATAAGTTGGCTTAATAAGAAAGGAGAAAAATGAAAAAGAAAATAACAATTATTACTACATTGATAATAGTAATATTAATAATTATAGTTTTATATGCACTATATCATTTAAATTATATAGAGCATAAGAAATATACAAATAAAGATTTCAATATAATGACTTATAAGAGTAAGATAGATAAAGATAATGATGGTATAGATGATCAAACAGATATATTAAATAATGCAAGAGCTTATATAAAAACAAAACCTAAATATAAGAGTAAATATTATACTACAGGTTATCCTGATGATGAATATGGAGTTTGCACTGATGTAGTAGCTTTTGCCCTAAAAGATGCAGGCTATGATTTAATGGAATTAGTAAATGAAGATATTAAAGCCAATAAAGATTTATATAAAATAGATAATATTGATAAAAAGATAGATTTTAGAAGGGTTCAAAATTTAAAAATATATTTAGATAATAATGCTATAAGTCTTACTACTGATATAAATAAAATAGATAAGTGGCAAAGTGGAGACATCATTGTATTTAAAAAACATATTGGAATAGTATCAGATAACAGAAATAAAAAAGGAATATCTTTTATTATTCATCATGCTAATCCTTATCAAAGATATTATGAAGAAGACATTTTAGAATATCGTGAAGATATAGTTGGTCATTATAGAATTAGTTAGATAAATAGTAATTTGTAAAAAAATAAAAATAAATTGTAAGATTTAACTAACAATCATCGTTAATATATATGAGAGCCGATAAAAATGCACTCAAATATGTTATTGGTTGTTAGGAGGTGAAACAATGAAAAAAACAATAATTGCTATCTTATTAGTATTTGTTGTTGCAATCACAATAACTGGTTGCAATTCTAATAAAAATACTAATGTAAAAAATGATAAAACTAAATCTTCAGAAATTGTTGTAGAAATTAACAGTGGTATTCCTTATAACTGGAGTTATACTATTGATGATAATAGTATTATTAAATTCAAAAACATGGATGAAGAAGAATCTGATACTATGGGTGGAAGTGTTGAACAACATTATATTTTTGAAGGAATAAAAGAAGGAAAAACAACTATTAAATTTGAATTGAAAAGTATAACTGATGTTAGTGTTGATCAAACGAAAAGTTATGATGCTGTAGTTGATAAAAATTTAAATGTAACAATTACAGAAAAAAAATAAAATAATTGCAGATTTTAGTAACCTGCTTTTTGTATGGTAAAATAAAATAAATAAAATTTAATTTTTTTTTGTAAGATTTGTACTGTTAATATCGTTAATATATATGAGTGCATAGTGAGGAGGTTCTTATGGAAGACTTAGATATAGTAAATCTTATTTATAATAGAGATGATTTAGGTATTGCAGAATTAAGAAATAAGTATAATGATTTATTATATAATCTGGCATTTGCCATTTTAAATAATAATAGTGATTCAGATGAAAGTGTCAATGACACCTATTTGAAAGTTTGGAAAACAATTCCACCGTATAAGCCAACATATTTAAAATCATTTGTTTGTAAAATAATAAGACAAGTTTCTATTGATAAATATAGAAGTAATAATAGAAAAAGAAAAAAGGAAACATCATTAAATGAATTAGATTATGATATTTCTAGTAGTTACAATTTAGATGATGAATTTTATAAAAATGAACTTGTTAGTTATATTAATTTATTTTTAGAAAAATTGGATGTTGAAACACAAATATTATTTATTAGAAGATACTTTTTAAATGAATCGGTAAAATCATTGTCAACTAGATTCAGTATATCTGAAACCAATATAAGTGTTAAATTATTAAGAGTAAGAAATAAATTGAAAAAAACTTTAGAATTGGAGGGTTATAAAATTGAGAAAAATTAATTTATTAGATATTTTAGGATTAACAGATAATTCAATTATAAATAGAGCCATTGAAACAGATAATAGTGAAAAATTAAAAGAATTAAAGATATTAAAAAAAAGAAAAAAACATTTGAAAATATTTAAATATACCTCATTGTTTGCAGGAAGTTTTGCTGTCTTAATAATAGGAATAGTATTATTTAGTAATATTACAAGTGATAATGTTATTTTTAACCCAAATTCGATGATTGAAATAAAAGATATAAAAGAACTTGAAAGTTATATCAAATTAGATTTGTCAAAATATAAAATAAAAGAAATTATGGAAATGTATAAATTTAGTAATGAGAATTTAATACAAATAACATATACTGATGAATCTACCTTAAGAATAAGCAAAGGAAAAAATGATAACAGTGGAATATATAGTGCAACTTTAAAAGAAATTAAAAAAATTAATAATATCGATGTAAAAATTTATGAATTTGAAGGTACAAAATATGCTATATGGAAAGATGAAAAAAAGAATTATACATATAGTTATATTTCCTGTGATAATGAAAATATTTATGATGTTTTATCAAAGATCGTTTAAAGAGGTGTAATATGAATTTTTTTAGTAGAAGTTTATTAAGCATTAAAAAAAGAAAAAATCGCTCATTTATATTATTTATGGCTGTGCTTTTAATCTGTAATGTTATGGCTGGTGCAATTTCTGTAAAAAATGCTCTTCTAAATACCGAAAAATCATTTACGGATTTAATTCCTGTAGAAGTAAGTATAATTGATGATTATTCACTTTTTTTAGGAGATGATAATAGCAATTTATCAGAAGAAGTTGTAAAAAAAATTGGTAGTTCATCATATATAAAAAATTATTATTTCTATTATAAATATTGGCTTGGAAGTAAAAAATTAGAAAATGGAAGTGAAAATCCTATAGTGGGTGCAGAACAAGACAATGAATTTCATGCATTTAATTCTTTTGACATATTAGGAGCTTATAAAAAGACAGTTAATGAACAAGACAATGACAATATAAAAATTACATCAGGTAAAACATTTACTGATGAAGATATTAAAAATGGCAATAATGTAATATTAATATCAGAACAAGTAGCAAACAAGAATAAGTTAAGTGTAGGAGACAAAATAAAACTTGGTAGTCAAATTAATCCTTATAGTGTTGATTCACAAGTTGTTGAAGAAGAATATGAGATTATAGGTATTTTTGAAACAAAAACTGAATATGAAAAAAACAAAGACGGGACTCTTATTGAAATAGAAAGTGATTATGTAGATACAATTTATATGCCAAATGATGCAATAAAGAATATACATGATAAAGTAGTTGCTGAGGTAAAAAAACAAGATATTGAAAATTATGATACTTTTTCAATAATAACAAAATATCAATTAAATAGTATTGATGAAATAGAAGAATTTAAAAATGAAAATTTACCTAACTTACCTAAAGGATATACATTTGAAGATAATTCAGCGAGTATTAGTAGTGTCATTGTTCCAATGAACAATATGAAAGATTTATCAAATATAATTGTCTATGCTTCCATTACAGCATCAATAATAATTATAGGTCTTATAATGGTTTTATTTTGCAAAGAAAGAAAAAAAGAAATGGGAATTTATCTTGCCCTTGGAGAAAAAAAGATAAATATTGCAATGCAATTATTACTTGAAACTTTATTAGTATCTATCGTAGCAATAACAATATCAGTATTTACTGGTAATATAATAGCAAAGAATGTATCTAATAAAATGCTTGCTAATCAAATTATTGAACAAAATACAAAAATAGAAAATAATCAAAATAATTATAATTCTTATGATTTGATAGATAGTGAAACAATTACTGATAATTATATTGTTTCATTAGATATAAAGACCATTTTGATGATTTATATAGTTGCAATTATAAGTATTTCTTTATCCACTACACTCCCAATATATTATACACTTAAATTAAATCCAAGAAAGATACTTATGTGATAGGAGGACTTTATGGACAATAATTATATATTAAAAGCAGAAAAACTTTGTTATTACTACAAAGATGGCGATATGATAAGACATATACTCAAGGATATTTCATTTAATTTTGAAAGAGGTAAATTCTATACTATTTTAGGAGAGTCTGGATCTGGAAAAACAACACTACTATCTTTATTATCAGCACTTGAAGAACCTATTACTGGTATTATTAAATATGAAAATAAGGATATAAGAAATATTGGATTAGAAGAATATAGAAGAAATAAAATTGGTATTATATTTCAAAGTTATAATTTAATAAATTATATGACAGCTCTTGAAAATGTATATGTTGCAATGGGAATAACTGATAATAATATACCTGGCAATATGGAAGTAATTGCAAGAAATTTACTTAAGTTTGTTGGTATTGATAAAATTAAAGCAAACAGACCTGTTAATAAATTATCGGGTGGAGAGCAACAAAGAGTTGCAATAGCAAGAAGTTTATCGACTGATGTTGATCTATTATTTGCTGATGAACCTACTGGAAATTTAAATCAAGAAATGTCCGAGGAAATAGTAAAGATTTTTAAAACTTTAGCGCATGTGCATAACAAGTGTATTATTATGGTAACTCATTCTAGGGAAATAGCCGATAAATCAGATTGCATTCTAACTTTGGAGAAAGGAACATTAAGAGAAAATGAGTAGTTTTTTAGAAAAATTTAACGAGGAAACGAATGATGAGACAAAAGGTATTATTACAGATGAAAATGAAATAGAAGAAGACACTTCATATTTAGATAAACAGAGAAAAAAGAAAATAATTACTATTATCTTTAGCGTAGTTGCAATTATCGTTATTATTATTGCAGTTATACTTTCTAGGTTAGTTAAAGTTCCAGAGTTTGAAAATAGTCTTAACACTATTGCTACAAAATGGGGAAATAACAATAATATTGAAATCAAAGAAGAACAAAAATATGATAATAAATTATCAGAAGGAATAGTAATATCTCAATCTATAAAATCAGGTACTAAAATATTTAAAGGTAATCAAATCACTATTGTTGTTAGCAAAGGAAAAGATCCAAAAGAAAAAATAAAAGTTCCAGATTTTAAAACAGCAACTGCATCAGAAATTAAGGCATGGAAAGAAGAAAATGAACTTTCAAATGTTACTCTTAAAGAAGAGTATTCTACTACAGTAGAAATTGGAAATGTAATAAGTTATGAATTTGACAATATTGCAACTAATGAAAATAATTTTACGAGAAGCGATAAATTAACTATTATTATTTCAAAAGGAGTACAAACATTATCAATGGAAGATTTTTTTAATAAAACAAAAGCAGATGTAACTAAATGGTGTTCTGATAATAAATTAAATTGCTCCATAAGTGAAAAATTTGATAAAGATGTTACTTTAGGTAATGTCATATCACAATCTGTAAAAAAAGGTACGCAATTAGATGAGAAAGAAAAAATTTCATTTGTTATTTCACTTGGAGAAGGTATTACGGTTCCTAATTATTATAATGTTTCTGCTGATGATTCTACGGGAATAAATGATAAAATAAAAGTTAAAACAAGATATACTTATAGCATGAATGTTAGTTATGGTAAATTGATAAGACAATCGTTAAAAGAAGGAACCATAGTTAAATCAGATGATAACGAAATAACTCTAACTTATTCCTTAGGTGTACCATACTTTGAAAGTTTAAATGGAACAAGTGAAAGTGAAATAGCAAAAATATTTTATGAATATAATCAAAAAGGTGTTAATTTTACATATACAATAAAATATGTGGATTCAGAAGAAGAAAAAGGTAAAATTGTTTGGTCATCAAAATCTAATGAATTTGTATCTATGAAAGAAGATATTGAAATTCATGTAAGTAATGGCTCAAAACAAATAATTAAAGAAAATTAAAACAACAAATCACAATTTGTCTAGGAGGTAATAATGAGTAAGTATGGACCATTATGGCAGTATTTAAAAGATAATAATAAAGAAAATTATAAATTATCTTATGAAGAAATCAAAAACATTATAGGATTTGAAATAGATCATTCATTTTTAACTTACAAGAAAGAAGCAAAAGAATTTGGATATGAAGTCGGTAAAATATCTATGAAAGAAAAGACAGTGATTTTTAATAAGAAAAATTACAATTTATTAGAAAGAAGTAAAAGTGGTTAAAATGGATTAAAGATTTCAAAAAAAGAAAGGTGATATTTAAAATGAACCAACTAAAAACAGGAACATTCCTAATGATTTTAGGAAATTTATTATATTTAGCATTTACATTTTTTTCAGGAAATGAAACTAGTAGTTTTGGAAAATTTAGTAGTGGTTTATTAGTAGGATTATCAATTGGATGTAATTTTATTGGTATAATTTTACTAGCAGCTTATATATCAAAAAAAATGAAGTAGAAAAGAATTAGTAGAGGAGTGAATATTATGGGAGGACTTAGTGTTATAGTTCTTATGAATATATTATTATTTTTGTATATATTCTTTATTACTATTTTTGTAGCTATTATATTATATATAGTAATAAGTTATACCTTTGAAGGAATTTCAATTATGTGTATGAGTAAAAATATGGGATATAAAAATACTTTTACAGCTTGGATACCTTTTTATAATAAATATCTATTAGGTTCAATAGCGGGTAATAAAATAATGGGTATTCTATCAGGAATTTTATCATTTGTATCAATTTGTTTAGGTATTTATTTTTATATTCATAAAGAATTAGAAATAGTTTTATTTATTATATTAATAATTAGTTTAATAATTACTTTTATATTAGATACAATAATATCACATAAAATATATATTAGTCATACAAATAAATATGGAGATATATTAACTATATTTAATATCTTATCTTTTGGTTTATTTAGACCGATATTTCTTTTTATAGTTAGAAATAAATCTAAGTATTAATAATTAGTTAGAAAAATAAATAATTTAATAGAGATTAGTTTGAAATATAACTAATCTTTTTATTATATAAATATATTGGGATTTTAAATATTAAAACTATTGAATAAAATAGAGAAAGGAGGAAAATAATGAATAATAATTTTAATAAAAACCATCTTATTACTGTTTTGTTAGAAGATGCTAACAATGCAAATATAAAGATAAAGAGAGGAGAGATATTGTTATGGGAAGACACACTATACCAAATCACACCACGGAAGACTTATTTTATATAAGGCTGAAGTGGCAATAAAGAAAGAACATAGTTAGTTTATGTTCTTTTGATATTCAGTAATCAATATTTTATTAATCTCTTCTGGAGACTCTATGCAATTATTACTAAGCTACTTTTTAATAATAGCATTAAGACCAGCTTTAAAGAAAATAATATGATAATCAATATATTCGTTATTATATAATTCTTTAGATAGATTAGTATCGTATAAATATTTACCAATCTTTTCATCTACTTTTAATTTAAAAAGAGTATTATAAAATAACTTATTATCATAAATATGTTTAAATAATTTTAAAAAATCATTACTATTATAATTATTTTCATTTTCATCTTTATATATCTTTTACTACTACTGAAGATATGTCTAGATATAATGGCATAGGTGGTATCTTCTTTGGTACATTATCTATGATTATAGGTATCTATAAGATTATTTATACTATCAAAGTAAAAAGTTTAGAAAAGTAAAAAGAGACAATTGACACCAAACAAATAAAATGATATAATTAACTTATCCAGAGGAGTTGGTTATATGCTTAGCAGTTTAGATTTAGCAGCAGTTAATTCATTTTTGATAACCGCTCGCAAGGAAATAGATAAAAATAATGCTTATTTTGTATATTATAGAAATGTTAAATCTGGTAATAAAGTAGTAAATGCCAGGCAAGCATTACTTGATATTGGTATTATTAAAATTAGTGAAATATGGAATCATATAAAAGAATTACAACCAAGTGATTGCTTTAGAATAAGTAGAGATAGAGATTTCAATAGGGATTTTAATGCAGAAATATATGAGTTTAAAAAAAATATAAATAGAAAGAATGTTTATATAAAACTTACTATAAATGATAAAGGATTATTATGTATATCGTTTCATATAGATAATGGAGGTAACTAAAATGGAAAGATTAGAATATTGTTATGAATGTAATAAAGATGTTAATCCAACTATTAAAACAGAAAAAAATAAATATACTTATCGTGGAAAAGATTTTCTTGTAGTAGAAGACGTTCATTATTGCCCTAATTGTGGTAATATATTAATTAATGATAATTTTGATAATGATATGTATAAGATATATGATTGTTATTTAAAATTATTTGATTTATCTTTTGAAAAGATTAAAGAAATAAGAACAAATTTAAACTTATCGCAAGAAGTATTTTCTAAAATACTTGGTTGGTCAAAGAAGAGTATTGTAAGATATGAAAATAATGATTCTGTACCACAAGGAGAATATTTAAATACATATATGATTTTAAATGAAAATCCTTACTATGTTGTAAAATTACTAGAAAGACAAAAAAATAATTTTACAGAAGAAGAATATTATAAAATACTTTCTATATTACCATTTAGTAAAGTTTATAAAACAGTTAATACGATACTATATTTATTAAAGAATAATAAGTTATGCGAAACTTCATTAATGAAACATCTTTTTGCTGTAGATTTTTATAATTGTAAAGAAAATAAAGAAGCAATTACTAATTTAAAATATGCTCATTTACCTTATGGACCAGTAGTAGATAGTAGAAACTCTTTATATAATTTTTTAATAAAGAATGATTATATAAAAATTGAAATTAATGATATAAGTACAAACTTTACTACTGATAAAGATTTTGATAAGAAGTTATTTACTAAAGAAGAACTTAATAGTATGAAATTAATAAAAGATAAGTTTAAAGGATGTTCTGCTAGTGAATTAAGTGAGTGGTCGCATAGTTTTAAAGGCTATATTGATACAAAAAATGGTGAAATAATTGATTATAAATATGCGGGGTATTTAGATATTGATAGTGTTTAAAAATGTTGTTTGTGAGAAAGACAATGCTTTGGCTTACTCGCATCACGGAAGACTACAGGCTCCCGTGGCAATAAAGAAAAATAAATAATTAGAATTATAGGAAAAGATGGTATAATAATCAATGAAGTGAGGCATATATGTATGTATATAACAAGATATAAAACTAATGATAAGGTAGATAATATAATACTAACTAGTGATGGAGAGTATTTAACTGGTTTATATTTTGAAGATTCTTTTGATAGTAAAAAACATGTTGGTAATTATATAGAACAAGACTTACCAATATTTGAAGAAACCAAGAGATGGCTAGATATCTATTTTAGTGGTAATGTTCCAGACTTTATTCCTGAATATAAAATGAATTATAAATCTGATTTTCAAAAAGAGGTTACTGATATTATGAATAAAATACCATATGGTAAGTTAGTTACTTATGGAGATATAGCAAAGGAGATAGCAAGTAACCATCATATTAAAAGAATGTCCGCACAAGCTGTAGGTGGAGCGGTTGGATCTAATCCTATTTGTATAATAGTACCATGCCATAGAGTGGTTGGTGCCTCTAATAACTTAACTGGTTATGGGGGAGGTATAAGAAATAAAATAGCCTTACTTGAAGTAGAAGGTCATAACCTAGAAGAATACAAACTACCAAAGGAGAAATAATATGAAAAGGTGTAAGTGGTGTAATTTAAATAATCCTAAGTATATAGAATATCATGATAAAGAATGGGGAATATTGAATTTAGATGACAAATATTTATTTAAAATGCTTATTTTAGAATCTTTTCAGGCAGGGCTATCTTGGGAGTGTATTTTAAATAAAAGAGATGCTTTTGAAATTGCTTATGATGATTTTGATATAGATAAAATATGTAATTATACCGAAAATAAAATAAAAGAACTTCAGGAAAATAAAGATATTATAAGAAATAAATTAAAAATAAAAGCTAGCATTAATAACGCTAGAATATTTAGACAAATAAAGGAAGAATATGGCAGTTTTGGATCTTATATATTATCTTTTACCAATAATAAGATATATTATGAAATAGATAAGACAAGTTCAGAACTATCAGATAAAATATCTATAGATTTAAGAAAAAGAGGTATGAAATTTGTTGGTACTACAATAATATATTCTTATCTACAAGCAATAGGCATAATATATTCGCATGATAAGGAATGCTGTTTATATAAAGAATGATTTAAGTAGAGATAATCTACTTTTTATTTGACTTTTATTAGATATAATAGTATAATTGGTATGAAAAGTATGAAACGTATAACTAAGGAGGACAAAATATGAATAAAAATAAATATATGGGAATAAGTAAAGTTGGAGAAAAGGGACAAATAGTAATCCCAAAGGAGGTAAGGGATATTTTTGATATAAATCCTGGTGATTCTCTTATAGTACTTGCTGATGCCAAGAAGGGAATAGCATTAGTAAAATCTGATGTGATCGAAGACGTTACAAATAATATACTTGGAGGAAATAATGATAAAAATAAATAATTTATCAAAAAAATACAAAGGAAAATATGCAGTTAATAATTTAAATTTAAAAATAGAATCAGGGGAATTATTTTCTTTGCTTGGAACAAATGGAGCAGGAAAAACCACTACGATAAAGATGTTATCAACATTAATATTACCTACTAGCGGAGATGTTAAAATGAATGATTTAGATTTAATAAGGGACTCTGCTAAAATAAAAAAAATAATAAACATTTCACCTCAAGAAACAGCAATAGCACCAAATTTAACGGTAATGGAAAATTTATATTTTATGGCGGGTATTTATCAAATAGAAAATAAAGAAGCTAAAATAAGAGAATTAGTAAATATATTCAAATTAGAAGATGTATTAAAACAAAAAGCTAAAACTTTATCTGGCGGCTATCAAAGAAAATTATCAATAGCAATATCATTAATAAATACTCCAGAAATATTATTTTTAGATGAGCCAACATTAGGACTAGATGTAATAGCAAGGCATGATTTATGGAATATAATTGAATCTTTAAAGGGGAAAACCACAATAATTCTTACGACACATTATATGGAAGAAGCTGAAATATTATCTGATAGAATAGGAATAATGAATAAGGGAAGATTAATAGAACTTGGTACAGCCAAAGAATTGACAAAGAAAAAGAAAGCAGTAAGTTTTGAAGAGGCATTCATAAAAATAATAGAGGAGGACAAATAATGCGAACTTTAATTTTTGCAAAAAGAAATTTTAAAGAAATAATAAGGGATCCACTTAGTATAATATTTGCTGTAATTTTACCGCTCTTTCTTCTTTATGTCTTTCAGCAGTTTAAAATACCAAACGAGATCTATAATATAGAAAATTTTACTCCAGGAATAATTATATTTAGTTTAGCATTTATAACGATGTTTACGGCCTCTTTAGTTGCTAAAGATAGATGCTCTTCTTTAACTGCAAGACTTGGAGTAAGCCCTATGCGTGGTGTTGATTATATTTTGGGGTATATATTAGCGGTTATTCCAATGATAATAATACAAAGTGTATTGTTTTTTATAGCTGCAATTATTCTCGGACTAAAGTTTAATACTAATGTTATATATACAATTTTGACAGTAGTTCCAATATCATTATTATTTATTTTATTTGGAATATTGATAGGAACACTGACTACCGAAAAATCTTCTTCGGGAATTTCAAGCATAGTCGTTCAGTTAGTAGCTTTTACAAGTGGAATGTATTTTACTACCGATATGGTTGGCAGTACTTTTAATAGAATATGTCATATATTACCATTCGAAAGTACATTAAATATTATAAAAGGAATATTAAATGGTAATTATAACAATATGTTACATGATATTATAATAGTTAGTATTTATACATTTACCATAATGATATTAGCAGTAATTTTATTTAAAAGAAAAATGATAAGTGATAATAAATAAAAAAAGCAGCCTCACAATACTGCTTTTATTTATTAAAATTTTCTATATAAACCAATTGCTTTACCTAATATGGTGGCCTTTTTTAGTATAATAGGTAACATATAGTCATTTTCAGGTTGTAATCTAATATAATCTTTTTCTTTAAAATATCTTTTGATAGTAACTTGATTTTCTTCATCCATTGCTACAACAATATCACCATTTTTAACATTTTCTCCTCTTTCAACAATTACTATGTCTTTATCAAATATACCAGCATTAATCATTGAATCACCTTCAACTTTAATGGTAAATACTTCTTTTCTTTTGGGAAGCAGGTAAGTAGGCAATGAAATCACCTCATTAGGTATTTCAATTGCTTCAATTGGATTTCCCGCTGTTACTTTGCCAAGAAGTGGTACTGTAACTACCTCATCATTCTTATTTTCAAATTCATTTGGTACTTGTAGTTCCAACAAGTGATTACTTCCTTTGCCTCTTTTTAAATATCCTTTTTCAATTAATTTTTTTACATGTACATGAGCAGTAGCAGGTGAGCTTAAATTAAAATTTGCTGCTATCTCACGAATAGAAGGTGGATATTTCTTTTGAGCAGAAAATTTTTTTATATATTCTAAAATATCTTTTTGTCTTTTTGTTAATTTTCCTTCTTTGACCATACAATGTCTCCTTTCATTTACAATGTTAACACATAAAATGTAAAATGTCAAACAAATATTCGTATAAAAATCATTTTAATATTGACACGAACATTTGTATATGTTAAAATTATTCATGTAAGAAGGAGATGTGATAGATATGAGTTTTGTCAAGAAAAATAAAGGAGCAATAATTTTTTATTTGATTTTGGTTTTGTCTACATTAGTAATCATTCAAAATAATAATAAAAATTTAGAAGAAAATAATGGGTATGTCTATCTCGTGAGATAGATTTTTTTTCTATCTTTTCAAATTCAAAAAAATATATTATAATATTAGTGAAAGAAGGTATATTATGAATAATAAAGTTATGAGTGGAAAAACCGCTAAAATATTGGTAATAGTTAGTGCATTTTTTCTTATATTACTGGGAATTGGATTATATGAACTATTTGATTATCAAGGCTATGGAGTAAAGAAAGCCAATAATACATTTGTCAATTACAATGTTAAAGACTATATAGAGACTACACCAGTTGTTTTTAATAATTATAGTGATGTTTATTCAAGTATAAATGTCTCTAGATTATCATTTAAAAATTTAGATGATAATTTAATTAAATCATTTATAAATGAAGAAAATGAATTAATAGATTATATAAATAAATATTATAATGAAATAAAAAAAGAAAAAAATTATACTTCTGATAATACTGTAACTACTTTAATAAAAACACAAGTTAATAGTATAGTTCTATCTGTATTTTATGAAATAGATTTCAAACTTCAAAATATTAATAGAAATTATGTGTTAACTTTAAATATTGACTTAAGAACCAATAAAATATTAACCACAGAAGACTTACTTTTAAAGTATAACTATACTAAAGAGTATATTTCAGAGAAAATATTTAATGACGATGTTTTGATAGGAAATGACGAAGTTGTTATTGATAAAAATACAAATATTTCATTAACAAAAAATGATATTGAAAAAAGGAAAAATGAATATATGCAAAGAATAACTGATGATTTTAATAATATAATAAAAGTGTATATCGAAAATAATTCTTTAGTTTTAGTTTATAATAAGAAAGATTTAAATGATTTATTCTTTGAAGATGCTTATAATAATGAATTAAAGATAAAATATTTGAAGTAAAATTTACAAAAATGTGACTTTATGATATACTAAATTTGCTGGGAGGAAAAAGCAATATGGAAAAAGACATTTATTATACAAGAGTTTTGCCACTAGTTAGATATGAAAAGAAAAAAACAAGAAATGGCAAAGAACATACTGTTGTTGTAGATAATTTATCTAGAGAAGAGGTTTTGGCATTACCAAATGAAAAGGCAAGAATGCTATGGGACAATGAAAATGACCTATATGTAGCAGAACAGCCCATAACTTATCACGAAGGAATGAGTATAAAATTTTCAGTAGTTTATTTATACGATGAACTATCAGAAGAAGAAAAAACTAGATTTTTTGATAGAACAATAGTGTTACCATTAACAATTAAACCTGTTGTTAAAGTATATGGTGAGGACTCAAAAAGATTTTTCCCAAAAAGAAGAAGGCTCAAAAAGGAAGAAACTAAGTAATAGTTGAAGTTGTAAGATAAAAGTAGACACTAAAAGAATGTGTTTGCTTTTTATTGACAAGTTCAAGTAATAGTTTACTTCTTTTTTTCATATATTGAATTGGTGATAACATGAATGAAATAGATCCTAATAAGTACATCGATATTATTAATAGAAATAATAAAAATATAGCTAGTGGCAATAATAAAGGCATAAAAAAATATATGAAAGGACTCGCAATAAGAGTGCTAATAGTTTTAACTATATTTTTTTCTTTAGCTATTGCTTGCAACTATAATAGCAATTTAAAAGAAACTATCCATAAATATGTATTTACTGATGGAATATCTTTCACTAAAATAAAAAAAATATATAATAAATATTTGGGAGGTATTCTTCCTATAAAGAAAGAAATAAATACGCAAAAAGTATTTAATGAACAATTAAATTATGATGCTTTATCTGTATATTATGATGGAGTTAATCTTACTGTATCCGATTCTTATTTGGTACCATCAATTACTGAGGGGATGGTAGTTTTTATTGGCAATAAAGAAAATTATAACAACACAATTATAGTTGAAGACTTGAATGGCGTGTATATATGGTATGGAAATATTAGTACAACATCACTAAAATTATATGACTATGTAGAAAAAGGAACATATATAGGTGAGGTCAATAACAATAATTTATATATGGTTTTTAGTAAAAATGGTAAATATTTAAATTATGAAGAATATCTTAAATAAAATAGAATTTCATTATACATATACAATAATGGCATTGGGGTTAGTACTTACTGGTCATTTTGCTAATTTGGTGGTTTTTACTTCACTTATATTAATTCATGAATTTGGACATGTTATAGTAGCGTTAATATATAAATATAAAATAAAAAAAATAATCATTTATCCCTATGGCGGAATTACTAAGTTTGACACATTAATTAATACTAAAATAGAAAAAGATTTATTTATAGCTATATCTGGAGTTATAGTGCAGTCTATATATTTTTATATAATGTTTTTTTTATATAGTAAAGGAATAATAAGAGAATATATATATAATTTATTCTTTATTTATCATCAAAGTATGCTTTTTTTTAATCTCCTTCCTATAATTCCTTTAGATGGTAGTAAAATAGTTAATTTAATATTCTCAAAATATTTAAGTTTAAACCTTTCTAATAATTTAACTGTTTTAGTCTCTTTTGCTGCACTGATAGTTTTATTAATTAGTAATATATATGAAAATAATTACTCAATGGTTATGGTGATATTTGTTCTTTTGCAGAATATTTGGGATTATTATAAAAAAATAGAGTATATATATAATAAGTTTATTTTAGAAAGATATTTGTATAATATAAATTATAAGTCACTTAAAATGATTAATGACAAAAATAAAATGTATAAAAATAAAATACATTTATTCAAAATTAATAATAAAATAATTCAAGAAAAGCAATTTTTAAGTGATTTTTTTAATAAAAAGCTTTAATTCGTTTGACTTGAGCTCTATTTTATGATAAAATTGTATTGTTTTGAAGACCTCGAGTTGTTAACTCAACCACATTGAAAAGGTATAAGTTCGCTATGACACCTTAAGAGTGAGTCTTAAAAATAAGTGTAAGGAGGTAAGAAAATGAAAGCAATTATTGAAACTGGTGGAAAACAATATTACGTTTCTGAAGGCGCTACTATCTATGTTGAAAAACTAGAAGGTAACGAAGGAGACAAAGTTGTTTTTGATAAAGTCTTAATGGCTAATGGTGTAGTAGGTAATCCTTATGTTGAAGCTACAGTTGAAGGTACTATAGTAAAACAAGGAAAACAAAAAAAATTAACTATATTTAGATATACACCAAATAAGAGATCTACTAGAAGAAAAGTAGGCCACAGACAACCATATACTAAAGTAGAGATTAATAAAATTAAGTAAGGAGTATTTTATGATTAAAGTAAGACTTACTAAAAATGGTGATTGTTTAAATAAAATTACCATTAGTGGACATGCCAATTATGACGAGTTCGGAAAAGATATTGTATGTGCTTCAGTATCAAGCACAGTTATAACTACAATTAATATATTATTGTCCTTGGATAAAGATAGTATTAGTTATGACGATACAAAAGGACTAATCATAGATATACTAAAGGACGACAATACTACTAAAAAGATTATAAATGTATTAGTTTCTAATTTATTAGAGTTAGAAAGGGCATATCCTAAAAACATACAAATTAAGGAGGAAAATAATGAATAGATTAATGGAATTTAATATACAATTATTTGCCCACAAAAAAGGTCAATCATCTACTAGTAATGGAAGAGATTCAGCTGGTAGAAGACTTGGAGCAAAGGCTTCAGATGGTGAATATGTAACTGCAGGTTCTATCATTTATCGTCAAAGAGGTACAAAAATTCATCCTGGAACAAATGTAGGTAGAGGAACTGATGATACTTTATTTGCAAAGATTTCTGGATATGTTAAGTATTCTCATCTTGGAAAAGATAGAAAACAAGTTAGTGTATATGAAACTAAGTAAAAATAAATAAATTTAATTAAAAGATATTGACAACAGTATAAATTATTGCTATAATTTATATTGTCCTGGGGAATTAGCTCAGTTGGCTAGAGCATTTGCCTTGCACGCAAAGGGTCAAGGGTTCGAGTCCCTCATTCTCCACCATCGGGAAGTGGCTCAACTTGGTAGAGCACGTGGTTTGGGACCATGGGGTTGCAGGTTCAAATCCTGTCTTCCCGACCATTATGAAAAATAGAGAACTAGTGATAGTTCTTTTTTTGATATTTATTTTTCTGCAACTCCATAGTCTCAAGCCTTTAACTTAGTACTTAAAAAAATTTCAATATAAAAAAGTGGAGAATGGGGGTATCCCATTACCACTTATATTCATCATACAGCAAGGGCAAATGCTCTTTACTAATACCAAATGTTAGCCCGTGATTATGAGGAAGACCATATCTATAATTTCCTCTATAAACGCTAATTTTAAAATTGACCGCTACAAAACCTTTATCAATTAAATTAATAAAAGTGTCAACATCTTTTAATTTATAAAACATGGCCTTATAATATTTATAATACACTTTTCCTTCTATATTATTAGTCCAAGCATCTATGAGCATTAAATATCTCAATTTACAATATAATTTATTTTTTAGTGTATTAAAAGACCAATATACATTTCTTTCTAATAAGTTGAAATTACTATCAAGCACACATAAAAATACTTTTTCTTCTTTTTTATCAACATCCAATTTAAAAAAATATTTCGTTCCAACATGACAAAGCATGTTGCCGTATACTACAGAAAATAACACCTTGGCATTTTTTATTTCTTTATCTGGGTAGCCATAGGTTTCTCTTAGTCTGTCTAATTCAAAAAGTTCTTCCCCATCTGGTACCGCTCCAAACAAACTTATTAATCCTTTACTAAAACTTCTTCTTGTCTTTATTTCAATGCCTTCATAATCAGGAACACAAAAATCTGATTTTTCCTTTCCTAATAAACTTTCAAAGGTATCACCTATGCCTCCGTATCCTTTATGTACTTCAGGAACATATCCCATTCTTCTTATTCTATTAAATTCATTATTTAGTTTTTTGATACTTTCTTTGATAGTATCGTCGTTATCAAACATATCATTCCTTTCTACTAAAAAAATATCTTCTTTTCTATCTCGCTTCTAATTATACCATAAAACAGTTAAAATTATATTGTTTTATTAAAAAAATAATGCTATGATATATATCAATACAGGAGGAGTTATGGAAATACCGTTTAATTATATATTAGTAAATATAATGATAGTTTTAAAAGAAAGAAAATTAAGAACTGAAATATCAAAACAAAATTTGGCAGATATTATAGATATAATTACTGATAGTTTATATAAAAATGGAGAAGTTAAGGAAGAAGTTGTAACTGAGTTTGAATTTGATTATGAACTCGATAAATTTTATGATGAAAATATGGAATATTTTGAAGTCACTTATGATAAAATAATCCTTGATAATGGTGTTTCTGAAGAAGAACTTGAAAATATATTAAGTGATGATGATGTTGATGCTGATATACTTGATAAAGTAGATGATATGTTACAAACAAATATTTCTATCATGGAACTAATTGGTGTAAAAATAAGAAAAGATCTATATAAATGGCTATATTCTTCTTTGAAAGGAGAGGAAGAATTATATGGTAAACTTCTACTTGCTAGAACTAATAACGATTTGATACTTGAAGAAAAAATTATCAAACAAATCAAGTTACATAGTTTTACTAGAAGATTGTATTTTATTAATCTTGATAGTTTGGACTACGATACTCTTTATGACTTGTCGTTATATGCTGATGATGCCATATCTAATTCTTTATTTGAGAAATTACCATTTCACATAAAAAATGACTTATTTGATGAAAACTTAATTTATAGCAGTCCATTTCAGCGAATTTTATTTTTTTACAATTCTCCAATAGTATATTCTATAGCTTATAAGCTTGATAATTATTTAAATAATGAATTTAGTACTGATTTAAAATTTTATGCTGCTGATTATAAATTTTATTTAAATTATTACTATTTGCTTTGCAAAGAAATAGATACTCTTCCAGAGAGCAGGCTAAAACAAGAACTTATAATAACTAAGTATAGACTAATGATGCAGATTGACAATATTTTTGATAATACTTTGTTTATGAATACAGATAATAGTGATATAGAAAAATATGATGGTCCATTTGTATTTAATAAACTAGAAACGCTTTTCTTTGTAGATGAAATATTATCATATAATGATAAGATGTATCAATATAATGATAGCTATGCAGTTGAATATTTTAATGTAGTAAAGAAAATATTTATAAAAACATATTATTCATTAACTAAGGATAACGATGTTTTAAAAAGAATAACAGAAAATAAATTTTATGGCGTTAATAAGACAAGTTCTAAATATTTTGACGACATATTAAATATTCCAAGAAGAAGAATAAAATAGCTTCTTCTTTTATTATACTTAATTTATGTCTAGACTTCTTTGCTTATATATAATAGGCACTGTTGGTGCATCATTTATAGACCAAAGGCTATAAATGACTATCAAAGACTCAAGGTTTTGATAGAGACAAAATATTTTACAGAAAAAAGTGTCAAATTATAAAAAATATATTTACAAACAATAGCTCTTATAGTAGAATATAATCAGAGAGTGGCATGAAGTGGAAGAAAGTGGGGGGATATCATGTTAATTGGAGAGTATCATCATAATATTGATGAAAAAGGAAGATTAATTATACCTTCTAAATTTAGAGAGGACATTGGTAATGAATTCGTTGTAACTAGAGGCTTAGATGGCTGTCTATTTGTCTATGCAATGAAAGAATGGAATACTATCGTATCTAAACTTAGAACACTACCATTTACAAGAAAAGATGCTAGAACTTTTAATAGATTCTTTATGTCTTCTGCTAGTACACTCGAATTTGATAAACAGGGTAGAATCAACATACCATCATCTTTAATTAATTATGCCGGATTACAGAAAGAATGTACGATTATTGGGGTTAATGATCGCCTAGAAATATGGGCTACTGATAAATTTAATAGCCTTATCGAAGATAACTTGTCTGCTATTAGTGATGTGGCAGAAAATCTATTTGAAGGGTTGGATATTGATGCATAAGACAGTATTACTAAATGAGGCAATAGATAACCTAAATATAAAAGAAGATGGCATATATGTTGATTGCACATTAGGATTCGGGGGACATAGTGGTTTAATATTAGAAAGAATAAAAAGGGGCTTCCTTTTCGCCTTTGATCAAGATGATATGGCTCTAGAATATAGCGAAAAGAAGCTAAAAGAAATAGGCAGCAATTTTGAACTTATAAAATCAAATTTTGCCTATATTAAAGAAGAATTAAATAAAAGAAATGTTACAGAAGTAGATGGAATAGTTTTTGATTTAGGAGTATCTTCTCCACAACTAGACATTGCAGATCGTGGCTTTAGTTTCCATAAGGATGCTAAGCTTGATATGCGAATGGATACTACTAAAGATTTTTCTGCTTATAATGTTGTAAATGAATATTCTTACGAAGAGTTAGTTAGAGTAATAAGAGACTATGGTGAAGAAAAATATGCTTCTAGTATTGCTAAAAATATAGTTAAAGATAGAGACGTTAAACCTATTGAAACAACATTTGAACTAGTAGATATTATAAAAAAGAGTATGCCATATAAAGCAATGAAAGACAGCCATCCTGCTAGAAGAACATTTCAGGCAATTAGAATTGAAGTAAACAATGAATTGGAAGTATTAAAAATAGCACTTAAATCAAGTATTGAACTCCTAAAGGTAGGAGGCAGAGTGTCAGTTATTACTTTCCATTCATTAGAAGATAGAATTGTAAAGGAAATATTTAATGAATACTCTAAGGTTGATAGTAATTTATCAAGATTACCATTCATCCCAGAAGAGTATATGCCTAAGTATAAAGTGGTAGCCAATATCACTCCTAGCAGAGAGGAACTAGAGGAAAATCCCCGTGCTAGATCATCAAGACTTAGAGTAATAGAAAAAATAAAGGACTGATAATATGAAAAAAAAGAAAAAGAAAGGGCTAACTAAGATAGAAAAGTTTTTATATAAAAGCTGTTTAGTTATTATTGCACTTTTGATTTCAGGAATTGTTTTTACTAGTGCAACAGTATCCAAGATGAATATAGAACTTCAAAAAATGAATAGTGAAGTAGAAAAACAAGAAGATACTAATCAAAGTCTTGCTATGAAAATCAACGAGATGGCATCACTTGAAAATATTCAAACAATCAGTAAAAACTTAGGTCTATCTTATAATAATGATAATATTAAGACAATAGAGTAAGGTGATTAATATGAAAAAGGAAATTAATAGTAATAAGTTTAAAGTTAGTAAACCTGTTATTATTGTTACCTTTTTTTTATTTTTAATATTAATTGTCAGATTATGTTACCTATGTATTTTTGACTACAAGGTAGGTAGTTCTACAATTACGGCCTTTATCAAAAATAGAAATACTACTGAAGAAGTAATAATGCCTAAGCGTGGTACGATATATGATACCAATGGCAATATCTTAGCTAATGATGTCATTAGTTATACCCTTATTGCCTATCTATCAGATACTAGAGTAGACTCTGATGGTAACAAAGATTATGTTGAAGATATTGATGATACTAGTACCAAACTTGCCACAGTTCTTGGAGTAACACCAGATGAAATAAAAACAATATTAATAAATGGTATTCAAAATAAGAAGTATCAAGTTGAGTTCGGAACCATGGGTAAGGGTCTTTCTGAACTTACTAAAGAAGAAATAGATAAACTTAATCTTCAAGGAATAGACTTTACCAAAGATATCAAAAGATATTATCCTAATGGAGATTTTGCTTCATATTTAATTGGTTACACAGTTAACAAAACAGATAAAGATGGTAACAACTGGATTACTGGTGAGATGGGTATTGAAGAATATTATAACGATACCTTAAAAGGTAAGACAGGCTTTGTTACTTACGAAAAAGATAAATATGGCTACAAGATTGCCAATGGCCGTGAATATGTTGAACCTGCTGAAGATGGTAATGACATCTATCTAACTATCGATAGTAATATTCAGTTATTTTTACATAATGCAGTACGAAGTGCTCAAGACTCTTCAGAGGCCGAATGGGTCTTAATGGCGGCGATGGATGCAAAGACTGGTAAGATACTAGGTTATTCTAGCACTCCAAGTTTTGATCCTAACTTAAGAAACATGACCTCATACATCGATCCCCTTGTAACGCTTACTTATGAACCAGGCTCAACAATGAAGATATTTAGTTATATGTGTGCTATTGACTCAGGCAACTACGATGGAAACACTACATACACTTCGGGTAGTAAAACCTACACTTCAGAAAATGGCGGTAAAGATGTAACAATATCTGACTGGAGAAAAGAAGGCTGGGGTACCATTACTTACGACCAAGGTTTCGCCCTTTCTTCCAACATAGCGGTAGCCAATATAGTAGAATCAGTAATAACTAAAGAAGACTTGAGAGCCTGCTACGAGAAGTATGGCTTTGGCTCTAAGACAGGTTTCACCCTAAAAAGAGAAGAGCCAGGTAACATAAATTATAAATATCAAATAGAAGCTGCTACTGCCGGCTATGGCCAGGGTATTACAACAACACCAATACAACATCTAGCGACTCTAACTTCCATTGCTAACAATGGTACTATGCTAAAACCATTTGTAGTGGATAAAATAAAAGACTCTGCCACTGGTAAAGTACTTGAGGAAAATACAAGAACAGAAGTTAGGACAATAACGAGTACTGCTACTATCGAAAAAATGAAACAATTAATGGCTAGTGTTATAAATGGTGATAATACCAATTCTACTGGTTATGCTTACTACATGGATGGTTATAGTCTAATAGGAAAGACTGGTACAGCTCAAATATTCGACTATACCAAAGGTAAATATATGAGTGGTTCATCAGATTACATATATTCATTTTCTGGTATGTTTCCTGAGAATGATCCTGAAATAATACTATATGTTGCAATTAAAAGACCAAAAGATGGTACTAATTATATAGTTCCAATGGTAAAAGAAGTAGAGCAAAATATTACTAAATATTTAAATATTGAAGAGAAGAATAATGAAAAGAAATCATATACAGTAGAATCTTTCTATAATAAGAATGTTTCTGATATTAAGACTTATTTAGAAAATAAAAATATTAAAGTACTTGTAATAGGAGATGGTAATAAGGTTATTAATCAGTATCCTAGTACTAATAGTGTTATATATGAAGATGATTTAGTAGTACTAAAAACTAATAACTATGATAATAAAATGATTGATTTAACTGGTTATTCTTATAAAGAAGCCGATAACATCCTTAGATTAATGGGAGTTAGTTATATACTCGAAGGTAATGGTTATGTATATGAACAAAGTATACCTGAAGGTGAGACTATTACTGATACAGTAACTATTAAATTAAAGAATAAATATACAGAATAGAGGTAATTATATGGATGAAGAAACTAATGAAATATCTAAAATTTTATATACAATATTAATAATTATTATATGTATTATACTAGGAGTATATCTTGGTAAGTTAATAGTGGGTTAAGAAGAGTAATCTTCTTTTTCTTTTTATTTCAGTTCGAGCCTGTAGTCTCTCACTGTTAAACAAAGCCTAACTAAAGTCTTTGTTTAAAACTATTTTGTTATTTTCTACTTGTAATTATATTTGCTATATGATAGTATAATACTTATACGGAAGTAGGCAGTTTATGAAAGAGTTACCAAATAATATAATTAGAGATTATAATGAGAAAGAATTACTTGATTTAAAGAGAATTATATTTGATTATATAAAAGAATTTAAACTAGAGGATATTGTATGGAAATCTTTAACTAAGGAAGAAATGAAGAAATTTCTTCTTGATAATTATTATATTAATAATAGTTTTATTACTTGGGATACTAGTGTTACTATTTTTGGTATGCACTATCTTCAGTGGCATTTATATACTGATAAGTATTTTATAGGTACAATAAAAAATAATATTGATAAAGAAACTATTGTTGGATGTATTAGTTATTTTAATTCTCATAAAATATATGGTAATGTAAATTATATTAGTACTGTAGAAATTAATTACTTTTATCAAGGGATGGGACTATTAAATGAAATGTATAAGAATTTTATTAATGAATTAGATTTTGATAAAGATGTTATGATAACTAATGAATCTATGATAGGAAGAGAGTGTCATGTTATAAATAATTTAGAAAAAACTTTAAAGAAAGTTAGATATAATAAAAATATTATAATAGATGATTAAAATATAAAAGTAAAAAGTAAGAAATCAATGCTCTTACTTTTTTATATACATTTGTATCATACACCAAAAGCCTATAAATTCTTATAAATAAAGACTTTACAAAGATATTAAAAAAATAGTCATATTTTCCTTGACTACGATACTTGAACTAGTATATAATGTTGGCATGGTTAATACTTATGGTGTTCTCTTCTTTTTCTAGGGTATATTTACTTTGGAAGGAGAGGTGATTTTATGATAGAAAGTAATTTCTTAACCTTAGGGGGAGGAGGTTATTAGTAGATGAAATTAGTTATAGCGTATGCTTTAACTATTCTTGTTACCATAGCATTAATAGTGCTAGGTAGCCATAGAAAATAGATAAAAAAATCGGGGCACCTCAGGGGGTAGCTCCGATTTGTCAAAAAGCAATGAAGAGAACACCTTACGAAAATAGGTGTTAGCCATTTTTATTATGACTAATTTCTCTTTCCATATACATTATATTCTATTTTTAATAAAAAAACAATAACTTTTATAGAGAACAAATAAATATTCATAATGGAGACTACAGGCTCCATTATGCTACTTAAGACCTTAGGCTTAAGTAGATATAACATAAAATATTAAAATATCCTAGATTTTCTTTTAAATATTTGGTAAAATATAAAAGTAGGATGTGAAGTATATGTACTTAAAAGAAATAAAAGCTTATGGATTCAAATCATTTGCAGATAAAATAAATATAGAATTTGGTAAAAATATAAATGGAATAGTAGGACCTAATGGATCAGGTAAATCAAATATAGTAGATGCTGTTAGATGGGTACTTGGAGAACAATCTATGAAGAGTTTAAGAGGAGACTCTTCTTTAGATGTAATCTTCTCTGGTAGTGATAGTAGAAAACCACTTAATAGTGCTTCCGTTACTTTAGTATTTGATAATGAAGATAGAAGTCTTCCTATTGATTTTAGTGAAGTATCTATTAAGAGAATGGCTTTTAGAACAGGAGAAAATGAATACTATATAAACAATGAGAAAGTAAGATTAAAAGATATTACTGAACTTTTAACTGATAGCGGTACCGCTAAAGAGAGTTTTAATATTATAAGCCAGGGTAAGATAGATGAAATATTATCTAATAAACCAGAAGATAGAAGAATAATATTTGAGGAGGCAGCTGGTGTATTAAAATATAAAAGAAGAAAAGAAGAAGCTTTAAGAAAACTAGATAAAACTAATCAAAACTTAAATAGAGTTAATGATATTATTAATGAACTAGATAGTAACTTAGCTCCTTTACTTGAAGCCTCTAATAAGGCTAAGAAATATACTGAAATTAAAGATAGACTATCTAATATAGAAGTATCTTCAATTGCTTATGAAATTAATAATTTAAATACAGAATATCAAAATGGTAAGAAGAGAGTAGAAGAGTTAGAAAATGAAATAGCTAGTATATCTAGTAATTCTTCTTCTTATGATGTTGATGTTTTAAAGTATAAAGATAAATTAAGAGAAATAAGAGAGGCTATTAATATAAAACAGTCTAAGATAATAGAACTTACTAAAAGAGAAGAACAAATAGCTAGTGATATTAAATTACTTGAAGAGAGAAATAAATATAAGAGTGATGAATCTAGAATATCTAATAATATTATTAAATTGAAAGAAGAACTTGTTAATATTAATTCCTATATTAATGATAAGAAGAATAATATTGATATTTTAAATAAAAAGATAGAGGTTATTAATGATAATATTAAGACTTCTACTAATAGTTATAATGAAAATAGTACTAAGAAGAATAATCTTAATAATATTTTACTTAAGAATAATAGAGAGATTGATAGTATTAAATATAGAATTGAATACTTAGAGAATACTCTTACCAGTGGTACATTACTTCCTAAGAGTATTAAGAGTATTCTGGATAATCCTAAGTTTAATGGTGTACATAATGTTATATCTGAACTTATTAATGTAGAAAGTAGATATGGTACTGCAATTAGTACTGCTCTTGGAGGAGCATCTTCTTACTTAGTCGTAGATACTCCTAGTACTGCTAAAGAACTAATTGGTTACTTAAAAGATAATAATTTAGGTAGAGCTACTTTTTATCCATTATCAGTAATTAATGGTAAGTACATAGATAATGAAGTATTATCTAGTTTAGAATATGTACCAGGATATATTGGTACAGGAAGTAGTCTTGTTACTTTTGATAATAAATATAAGAATATTATTGATAATGTTCTTGGTAATATTATTATCGTAGATAATATAGATACTGCTAATAAAGTTAGTACTAGTATCAATAAGAGATATAAGATAGTTACCTTAGATGGACAAGTAGTTAATGTAGGAGGATCTTTAACTGGTGGATCACAAATTAAGAGTAATAATACAATATCTATTAAATATGAGATAGAAGAATTAAGAAGAAAGAGTTCTTTCTTTGAAGAGAAGAATAAGAATATACTTAAAGATATTGCTAATATTGATAAAGATATTATGGAATATACTAGTAGAATTCATTCTCTAAGTAGTGAGAAGGTAGAGTATGAGAGTACTATTGCTAGTATTAAGAATGATTATGATATTAGATTAAGAGATAAAGAAAGTAAAGAAAAAGAACTTAAAGATTTATCTAATATTAGTAATAATACTAGTGAAGAAGATAATCTTATTAAGTCTTTATCGGAAGTTAGAGAGAGTATTTCTAACATTAATAAAGAGATTAGCATATTAAAAGTAGATGAAGATAAGACTAATAATTTAATTAATGAGATAGAAGAAACTTCTAGAATGAATAATAGTCATATTAGTAAGAAAGAAAAAGAACTTAATAGTCTTAATATTATGATTAATAGAACTGATGTTAAGTTAGATAATTTACTTAATACTTTGACTAATGATTATAATATGACTTATGAGTTTGCTATTAATAATTATAAACTTGATATGGAGTTAGAGACTGCTAAAAGAGAAGTTGTTAAACTTAAAGATAATCTTAGTTTACTTGGTAATGTTAATTTAGATGCTCCTCTTGAATATGAAAGACAGAAAGAAAGATATGACTTTTTGAATGGCCAAAAGAATGACTTAGTTAATGCTGAGAATACTTTATATGATATTATTAAAGAGATGGATACTATTATGAAAGAAAAATTCCTAGATACTTTTAATAGAGTAAAAGAGGAATTTAAGGTTGTATATAGGGAATTATTTAAGGGGGGTAAGGCTGAACTATCACTTACTGATCCAGATAATTTATTAGAAACTGGTATTGAGATAAAAGCAGAACCTCCTGGTAAGAAACTACAGAGTATTAGTTTATTATCTGGTGGAGAGAAGACATTTACCGCTATTTCATTATTATTTGCTATACTTAATATTAGACCAGTACCTTTCTGTTTATTTGATGAGGTAGAGGCTGCACTTGATGATGCTAATGTTGAAGCTTTTGGTAGATACTTAGATAAATATAGAAATAAAACGCAGTTTATTATTATTACTCATAAGAAGAAAACTATGGAATATGCGGATATTTTATATGGTATTACTATGGAAGAATCTGGCGTTAGTAAGATAGTATCTGTTAAATTAGAAGATGTTAAGAAAGATTAAGTTCTTTCTTTTTCTTTATATTCACTTACAGCCCTAAGTAAACTTAGGTCTTCCAGTGTTAGATTAAGCCTAATTCTTAGTCTTAATCTAATATATCAACCATATCTATTATATATAAGCAGTAACTATATATTTTATTTTTATATAGTTATTTATATTGTTTTTAATCTTTCTAATAA
>UROI01000006.1 GCA_900549325.1 uncultured Mycoplasmatota bacterium
TAAGTAATACCTACAGATACTATAGCTATTAATAATACTGTTAATATACTATATAGTAATTTTTTATTCATAGTATTCTCCTCCTTTCCAGCATCAAAAAAAGACTATAAAGAAAGACTAATATTTCTATTAGTTTCTTTTATAGTCTTTATATTTATAATGCTTGTAAAGCCTTTATTTATATAGGTTAATAGACTATCAAGCCCCCCCCCTAATTAACAAATAGTTAACGTTTTTGATTACTACTTTTTCCATTGGAAGGGCCTCCTTTCTTACATAATTTATAGTTCTTATACATAAATTATATCTATTTACCTTACGTATAAAATAATAACATAAGTAATTATATTTTGCAATAAGTAATTAGAAAATAAATAAATTTTCACAATAGAGACCTTAGGCTCTATTGTGCCTCTTAAGACTTAGAATAAGGCTTAAGAGGATATATAATATTATTTATTAATATATTCTTTCATACCTTCTATATCATTTATATTAAACTTACTAGTAGTCTTATTTTTCATATCTTTTATTTCTATAGTACCTTCATTTACTTCATTTTCTCCTAGTACTATGACATAAGGTACATTATTTTTATCAGCAGATTCAAATACTTTCTTTAATTTTCTATTATTCATTTCTATTAGTACTTTGATATCTTCTTTTCTTAAACTATTGGCTAGTTTTAATGATTCTATATTAGTATTCATAGGTACTATAAGTACATCATATAATACTTCATTTACTTCTTCTTTTAATATTTCACATATTGGTACTATACCAAAAGATATTCCTACAGCAGGATATGTATTACCATCATCTATAAAGTTGGTAATTATTTTATCATATCTTCCTCCACCTCCAATAGCAGATGTTATTCTTTGTTTCTTATCAAATACTTCAAATACTGTACCAGTATATATTTCTAATCCTCTAGCAAGGTATGGAGTAAACTTACATTCTGTTATTTCTAGACTATTTAAGTAGTTAAATAATTCTTTTATTTCTTCTTTTCCTTCGGTAAATGTATTATTGGTAATATCTAAATTATCTAACTCTTCAATAGTACATTTGAAGTAACTAAATAGTTTATCTAGTTTTTCATCTTCTATATCATAAGAAGATAATTCTTCTTTTACTCCTCTTTCTCCTATTTTGGCTAGTTTATCTACAGATAGTATTACTTTATTCTTAATATTTTCATCTATACCTGCTGCGAGGATGAAGCCTTCAAGTAACTTACGATTATTTACTTCTATATAGACATCTATTCCTAGTTTTTTATAACATAGACTAGTCATAGATAACATTTCTGCTTCGATATATGTTCCTTCTATACCACAGACATCAACATCACACTGATAGAACTCTCTTGCTCTACCTGTCTTTACTGGACCATCACGAAACACTTTTCCTACTTCGTATCTTTTTAATGGTAATGTTATATTTTTATTTACATTCATGCTAATTACTTTGGAAAATGGTACTGTAAGATCATATCTTAGTCCTAGTTTTCTATCGCCTTGATCATTTAGAGTATATACTTCTTTTAGTATTTCACTACCACCAGCATACTTTGATGCCAACAGATCATAATAACATAATATGGTAGTATCAAGTGGCATATATCCAAACTTTTCAAAAGTACTAGTTAAGGTATTTACTACTCTTCTTTTTATTAGTTCTTCTTTAGGAAGACTGTCACTAGTTCCTTTTACATTCATTAACTTCATTTGTATCACCTTTATTCTTCAATCTTTACTTTATTTGTAAAGTCTATTTTTAATAATTCTAATAAGTCATTTATTTTAATAAATTTACATTCTTTATTAGTATCAGAAAATTTTACTGGTATTCCACCTACTTCACTCCAGTATTCTAAGTTAGGCATAAAGTCATCTACAAGAATAGCTCCTTTTGGATTTACTATATCGCCTTTCTTAATTATTTTTGGAACAACATTTAACTTGATATCTGGGAGTACTGAAGTAAAGTATTTAAACTTTACTCTTATTTCATTATCAGAATTAACATGAGTTAGTATTTCTACATCAAAATGTTTACTTAATTCTTTTATTTTTTCAATGGAATTATTTATTTCTCCAGCCTCTTCGATTAGAGTCTCCCATGACAAGTTTTTATAGAAGTCATCTATTTTATCTTCGGAAATACCTCTTTCTTTTATTATTTGATAGGTATAATTTATTGTATCTAGAATTACACCATCACAATCTAAATATAATTTTTGCATAATTGCCCCCTTATTTTTTATTTTAAAGTGGTAGTTATTTGTTCTACTCCTGTATAGTACTCGGTAATAGTACTGTTTACTACTTTGATTACTGTAGGGTCTGCTACTTTTAATTCTGATATATCTGATACGATTCCTGATGGATCACCAACTATATTGGCGTTAAATGCATCATGTAGGTCTACTTTGTATACCTTTGTAGTAAGACTATTAATAGTACTTGTTACATTCCTATTTTCGTTAGTAGTGTCGTAGTAGTAGACATAGTATTCTTCTTCAGATTGTCTTAATGAATCTACTCCTAGTATCTTATTTGATATAGTACTTATATTATCAGTAGTAGTATTATCTTTCTTATCAAACCACTTTATGTCTTTAGTAATAAATATTCCTGTTAGTATATATAGTATTACAAAAAATACTAATAAAACTACAATTATTGTAATGAACTGTTTCATAGTCATTGGTTTTTCTTTACTTAATTTTTGTGCTTCTTTAACATTTTTCCCATTTCTTTTTGCTTCTTTTCTTCTTAATTCTCTTCCCATAATTACACATCCTTCTAATTAATTATAATATATATTTTTAACTTTGTAAATTAATAAAAGACATTCTTTAGATATAATCCTTCTGGATTTGCTGTTTTACCTGCGGCTCTTCTATCTTCTTTTCTTAATATATCTATTACTTCTTCACTCTTTATTTTGCCTTCGCCGACTGCGATTATGGTGCCAACGATATTTCTTACCATATATCTTAAAAAGCCTGTTCCTACGAATACGAGAGTTATTTTATTTATGTCTTTGCTATCTCTAATTATATTTGTTTGCGATATTGTTCTTACGTAGTCGTCTTTTTCTTCGTCTGTTTTGGTAAATGATTTAAAGTTATGTTCTCCTTCAAGGTACTTCATAGCTCTTTCCATTTCGATAACATCTAATTTTTTATTATGCTGATAGACATAGTTTCTTTCTAATGGATTATATTCACCCATATTTAGTTTGTAGATGTATTCTTTACCTATCGCAGAAAACCTGGCATGAAAGTCCTCTGGTACTTCTTTGGCATCTTTTACATAGATATCATTTGGCAAAAGACTATTTAAACCTCTTACTAATTTATCGGTAGTTATTTTTGTTTCTAAATCAAAGTGGACTTTTTGGTTTAGGGCATGTACTCCAGCATCAGTTCTTCCTGAAGCATGAACATCTACTTTCTTACCGCTATTTATTTCTTTTAACGCTTTTTCTAGTTCTGACTGAACTGTTCTTTCTTTAGGCTGTTTCTGATAGCCAGAAAAATCTGTTCCATCATAACTAATTGTAATTAAATATCTCATAATACTTCGCTCCTTAATAAATTTATTATATCATTTATTTGCTATTTATAAGTATGTTTTTTGCTTCTTTTTCTAATTCTTTTAGACTTTTATTTGGTGCTGGTAAATCTTCAGGCATAGTACCTCCATTTTTTGCTATTACCTCTCTAATGTTTTTACCAATATTATAGTGAGTTTTATTTGCTTCAGATTCACCCTCTATATTATCTTTTTTCAATTTTGCTTCAGTTTGGGTAATTCTAAAAAGATTGGCTGCGAGTTCTTCACTACCCATATTATCTAGAATATCTTCACGATATCTTAATTTCTTTCTTTTAGCAATATCATTTGCTGTTTCTCCATTATATAATCCTTTATAACCAGCATTATGAAATTTATCAAAGTTCTTTACGCCGGCTTTTTTAGCAGTTTGATTTAGTGAATAGTTACCTTTTTTAGTTAGATTTCTCTGATAGAATCTTTTTTCATCTTCGGTTAAACTAGAGTAATTTCTTTCAGTAAGTTCTGTTTTTCTTGTCTGTACTGCAAAATATGTTTGCCCAAGAGCAACAATTTCTTTTCTAGGATCTGCATTTTGTACTATTAGATAACAAGCATATCTAGATAATTTGACATCCGTAATATTTCTTGAGGCTTTTGAACCTATTTCAACCATTCTTCCCACCTGGGAAAAATGGTATGACATTATATTGTTACTTTTTTCACAGGCTATTTTTGCATTTTCTATTACATTACAAAATTTATCCCATCTTTTATATTCTAATGCCTTCATTAGTTCTCTGGCTAACCAGTATTCATTACCATATTCATCAATATGTTTAATACTTTCGAATGTAATATTATTAGTTTCTAAATTATTCATTTTATCTTCCCCCTTTAATTAATTTAGTTTTATTTTTATGTTAGTAAATTGTATAAAGTACTATATTTACTGCTTTTACAAAGTATCATTACTAATTTTATTACTTTGTAATTTTTAATAACAGATTATTATAATTAGTATTAATATATTTAGTATTAGTAATAGACTATTTATTTTAGTCCATTTATTAGTACGATAGTTGGTTCTTGACCTGCCATAATTATATAATCTTATATCCATTATATCTGCGGATTCTTCGGCCCTTTTTATTGATAGAGTAAACATTGGCATTAAAATACCGCTGATGCTTATTAATTTTTCTTTGATATTTTTGGTATCAAAGTTTATTCCTCTTAGTTTTTGAGCGTTTATTATTCTTGTAGCTTCTTCAGTTAATGTCGGAATATATCTTATTGATAGTGTTATTATCATGGCTATATCTCCTACAGGGATTAATTTATTTAATGGTTTTAAGATAGTTTCTATACCAAAGGTTAGTTCTGTAATACTAGTGGTATATGTTAGTATAGAGGAATATAAAACAATAAATATTAATTTAAATATATCAAATATTATTCTATTTATACTCGTGAAGAAGATTAGATCTATAATGAAGATAAATATTAGGAAAACTTTTATACCATAAATATTTTTTAGGTATACTTTTATATCTATGTCACTATATAATACCGCTAATAAGAGATATAAACTAAGTAAGGTTATATCTATATAACTATCTATAAAGAAGATACTTATTATCATTATTATTAGTGATATTATTTTAAATATGGGATTTAACTTATGAACTACTGATGGTTTATTTATATATCTACCTATGGTAATATTATTTAACATTACGATATATATCTTTCATTAATTCTTTTATATCAAAAGTTAGTTCTAAGTTAATGTTTTTCTTTTTATTTACATCATTTATAAAATCTATTATTTTAGGTACTTCTATTTTACCAGTCTTAATCTTACTAATATTATTTAATAATTCTTTTTTTAATCCTGAACTTATTATTTTACCATTTTTTAGTATTAGATAATTATCGGCTACTTTGATAGCAAATTCTATATCACTTGTTAATAATATTATTGTTTTATTATATCTAGTTTTTATTTTCTTTAATAATTTTATTAGATATTCTTTATTTCTACTATCAAGGTTACTCGTAGGATTATCAATAATAATTAATTTTGGATTTAGTGATAATGCTATTCCTAGGGCTAGGCTTTCTTTTTCACCACTGGATAATTCAAATGGACTTTTATCTAAATATTCTATTGGTAGATTAACCATTTTAAGGGAGTCTTCAATTCTTTTATTTATAGTATCTACTTTATAGTTATATTTTTTTAAGCCGAATTCTAATTCCTCTCTTACGGTGTTAAAGATAAATGCTTCTTCAGGATTATTAAATACTACACCAACATCTCTTCCTTTATAGGTGTTTGTTATTTTACCAGTATAATTTTCTTCAAGGTTACTTATTAGATAGGTAAAATATGATAGATTTTCACCAGCTACTATGGCAGTTATTTTACCATCTTCAAAGTCATAGTTAAACTTTTTTAAATTACTTTTATATGTTACATTATTAAAACTTAGGGCCATAATTTATTCATTACCTCATTTTCATTAAAGTATACTTTATCTAATAAATCATACAGCATTAGATTTTGGGATAACTTTACTATAAATGGTAGTTCAAAGCCTTTTCTTTCTAGATAATCAGTACTATAGATTTCTTCTTTTGATCCATCTTTGATTATTTTGCCATCTTCTAATACGATAATTCGATCGGAAAATAATGTTTCTTCAAGATTATGGGTTATTAGTATTATAGTAAGTTTTTCTTCTTTTTGATATTCTTTAAGTAATTTAAAAACTAGTTTTTTATCTGTATCTGTTAGTTTGTTTATTGTCTCGTCAAGTAGTAATATCTTAGGTTTATGAATTAGACTTGAAGCAATAGCTACTTTTGTTTTTTCACTTTCAGTTAAGAGACTTGGCTCCTTATCTAGAATATTTTCTAGTTTGAACTTTTTGGATATTATATCTATTAAAGCAGTCATTTCATTGTGAAAGTAGCCTAAGTTTTCTAATGAAAATACTAAATCATCTCTTACTGTTTCTCCGATAAAATGTGTTTCGCTATCCGCAAAACAGACAGAAAATACTCTCCTTATTTTTTTAATGAACTGATCATTTAATAAATAGCCATCAATGGTAATATAGCCTTCGGCTTTATATAGACCTATTAATATTTTAGCTAGAGTACTTTTACCAGAGCCATTCATGCCAATGATGGAAATAAAAGAAGATTCCTCTATTTCTAGATTGAAATCTTTGAATAGATATTTATCTTCGTACTTAAATGACATATTATTTACTTTGATGATTTGTCTTTTCATACCTAACACCCTCGATATATATTATATATTAATTATGTTTAAAAAACAAGGAAATATAAAGAAAAAAGCATCTTAAAATTAAGATAACTTATTATTTTACTTTCTTTAATTTTTTATGTACTTCTTTAACTTTGCCGTAACTAAAATGATCTAAAGTATTAACATTTAGTTCTTCAGAATATATTTTATCAAAGTTTAATTCCTCTACTGCTTTTGCTCCTTCGGGTGTTTGTAGTTCTTCATACATATCAAGAAATAGATTTGCTTTTCTTACATCATTAATTATAGCTCTTTTTTTAAATATTCTATTAGTTAAATATACTGTACCAAATATTGTACCAATAGTTAGATAAGTTTCAATATTACCAAATACAATACGATTAGCTATATATGAACCCGCTAATGTAGTTAATACTACTGTATCAAAGCTCTTTTGTAAAGCATATGGTCTTAGATTTATACTTTCATTTCTTTCTTGTAATTGTTGTAACATTATTTTTTTAATTTCTTCTCTTTGTTCTTCAGTAAAATTGGGAATATATACTTTTCTATTGTTTAAATAATATACTGTCATATCATTTTCTATAACGATGTATCTTTCTATAACATCTTTTAAATCTTCTGGTCCAGTGTAAAATTTCATGGTATCACCTCTTTGACAGTGACTACTATAACATAGATAGAATTTTTTTTCAAGGAAATTGTGTAAAATTATCTTTTAACTATAAAGTTTTATAGACTTTCTATGTCTAATTTGATAAAATGTAATTAAGAGGTGGAACATGAAAAATAAAACTATTACTAAGGTTATAAGAGTGGATAATGAAACTAAAAAATTAATGAATGATTTTTATAGAGATATGAAAAGAGATAAAACTCCTCCTTACGCTATATTTCAAGCTGATACAGGAGATACTATAGTTACTTTATATGAGTCTGGTAAAGCAATGTTTCAAGGAGTATCTGCAGATATTGAAGCCGGTATGTGGGAAAGTATTGGTAAAGATAAAGAAAATATTGACTACTTTATAGATAGAGAGGACGTTAAAGAGAAAAAAGAAGAGACTACTATACCAATAGATATTTCTTCAGTTGGTTCTGACGAAGTTGGTACTGGTGATTATTATGGACCTATTGTGGTAACAGCATCATATGTAAATAAAGAAGATATTCCTTTTTTGACTGAACTTGGTGTTAAAGATTCTAAAAAATTATCTGACGAGCAAATATTAAAAATTGTTCCTAAAATTATTAAAAGAATTAAATATAAAACTATTATGTTATCTAACAAAGAATATAATGAAAAATATGGTAAGGATATGAATATGAATAAAATAAAGGCCGTACTTCATAATAAGGTATTAACTGAAATGGTTAAAGATAATGTATATGATTATATTGTTGTAGATCAGTTTGAACCAGAATCTTCTTATTATAAGCATTTATCTGAAGTACCTAGTCCTTTGAAGGGAATTACTTTTATTACTAAGGCTGAAGATAAGTGTTTATCTGTCGCTTGTTCCTCACTAATAAGTCGATATATCTTTGTTAAGGAAATTGATAAACTTGGTGATAAGTATGGTATCTTCTTACCTAAGGGGGCTAATTATTATGTTGAAGATGTTGGTATTAAATTAGTAGAGAAATATGGTGTTAATGTTTTAAAAGAAGTAGCTAAATTAAATTTTAGTAATACTGATAGAATATTAAAAGAAGTAAGAAAGTAAATCTTGCTTCTTTTTATAATAAATAGACTATATTAATCTTTATAATATGTTTGATTTTTATTAGTTGGGTTATCTGGATATGTCATTTTTATTAAATTATTTTCAATAGCGGGGACTAGATAGTTTTCTCTAAATGAAACTCTAGATTTCATATCTACTAATTTCATTAAATCATTGGTACTATATTTAATTCCAGGCTCCATTGTATCAAGTAATTTTTTTATATATGGACTTATATGATTAATTTGATTATTTACTCCAACAATTAAAGTATCTAGTTCTTCATCAATCATTTTTAACATAAATTCTATAAATTCAGTTGAATTACCATTTGCATTACAATTAGCAATTACTCTATAGTATTCATCTTGATATTTTTTTATTGCGCTTTCTATTGGAACATATTCAAATATATCTTCATATTCAGATAAGATAACATTCTGCCACAATCTAGCTGTTCTTCCATTGCCATCACCAAATGGATGTATAAAGATAAATTCATAATGGAATACTGAAGATAATATTAATGGATGTATTTCGCTCTTTTTTTCTTTCATCCAATTAAACAGTTGTTCCATAAGTTCTTCTACTTGATTTGCTGGTGGACAAATATGTATGCAATTGCCATTCTCATCAAAGACTCCTTCGCCAGTACTTCTAAACTTTCCAGATTCCTCTGTAGTTAAATATGTCATAATGCCGTGTATTTCTTTTAAATTTTTTATACTATATGGATTTACTTCTTTAATTTTTAAATAAGCATTATAAGCGTTTTTTACTTCTTGTATTTCTTTTTCTGGTCCAATTACCAATTTACCATCAATAACATCTTTAACTTGACTAAGTGATAAAGAGTTTGCCTCTATTGCAAGTGATGAATGAATAGATTTTATTCTGTTATTTCTTCTTAAGACTGGCATTTTATTTAAATCTTTATAGTTTTCAAGTCCACCAATTTTCTTCATAATTGAAGAAACTCTTTCTAGCATAATATTAGTTATTTCAAATGGTGGTATATAATTTTGCATTTAAATCACCTCATTTTTTTCTACTAATATTATACTATATATATTAATTATAGTCAATCTACTTGTATGTTTTCTTGTATGTTTTCTTGTATGTTTTAGTCATAGACAAACTTACCTAATACTTTAAATACACTCTCTATGCCTTTTTTTAGAACATCATTTACTTTAGTGGATACCCTGTTGGTACCTCTCGTTAATTTTGTTGTGTAGTCAGTACTGGTATTAACTACATAATCTTCAATACTAACATCCCTACCTTCACTTATATCTTTTTCAAATTTTTCCATTGCTTCTTTAGTTAGTACTGTTTTATTACGAAGATTATATTCATAGTAGCCGCTCTTTTCTATTACATAAGCTATAATAAAGCTTAAGAATAATACTATAAATACTATTTTTAATATTTTTTTCTTATCCATTATCGTCACCTTTTATATAGTAATATAATATGTTTGATATAGCCTCAGTAGTATTAAGTACTTCGTCGATATTATTATCTACTCCGCCAACTTCAATTAAAATACTATTGGGACTAATATCTTGGTTATATATACCATCTACTCCAGGGCCTTCTTTTTTATAGATACCTCTAGATAAACCTTTATAATATTTATTAAATAAGTTATTTAAGTCTTCGCTTAATTTTAAGTTATCTTTATAATTATCATGTTCTAATCCTACGACAAAGAGTATTCTAGCATAGTCTTTACCATTTATGTTTACACTAGTTACATTTTTGTTTACCGAGTCTCTATGAATATCAATAAAATATTTTAGAGTATTATATTTATTCTTTTTATCTAAGATAAATATACGTGAAGCTTTATAAGAACTGGCATGATTCCAATTATTTATACTTAAGAATTCTGATAAGTTAGAATCTTCAACAATGGTAGATAATCCTTTGCTATTTAATTTTTCTTTTAATAAGTAAGAAGCCATTAATACATTAGGTGTTATTCCATAAATATCTAGGTTTGAACTATTATAGTTTTCTAACTGGTGTGAATTGTAAATATATATAATTGGATTATTTACATCTACAGGATTTGGATCTTCTATATATGAACTTATTTTTTTTAGTTCTTCTAAATTACTATAGTCATCATTATGTTCATAGTCTTTATTAGAGGAAGTTATACTTCTATCAAGAATAGAGCTTGGATTAGTGAAGTCTATGCTAAATAGAAATTTAGTACTCTTGTTAACAACATTTATTAGTTTGTAATCGCCAATTAAATGGGAATTTCCTCCTTTTAAGAGAAAGTTAATAAACGCTGTATTATTTATATTATTACTATTTTTTAGTGAGTAATAAAAAGTTATTGAGAAGATTATGTATATTACTATGATATAAATAAATGATAGTTTTATTTTTTTCTTTACTATTTTTTTTAATTTCATTTTACTATTCATAGAGGCATCACCTAGTAATAATATATAACATTAGGTAATAATTTTATGTCGAAAAAAAAGTAGGTTACCCTACTTATTGTAAATCTGTACGTAAATTTTTTAATTCGTCAATGAATTCGTCTGTTTCTTCGTCGTCAGTTATATTATATATCTTATCTTTTACTTTTAATAATTCATCATAGCTTATTATTGCTTCCTCTTCTTGTTTTCTTTCATAGTCAGTTAATTCTATATTAGATGGTCTTACTTCTTCTTCCATTCTTTCAACAATATCGGAAGCAAATTTCATGCTATCGTTTACTTCATAAGCATCTTCCATTGTTTCAAGTGGCGATAAAGCATCCTCATGTAAATCTATGCCTGCGGTGATATTTTCGCTTGCTTGATAGTTCTCTTTTGCATATTCTTCTTTGCTATATGGCTCTCTATCAATATGAATTGGAGACGTTTGAATTCTATTTTCCTTGAAAACATTTCTTGTATATAAACCATTATTACTTGTATTTACTGATATTTTTTGTTCTTTTGGTTCTTCTTTTTTAGTTTCTTCTTTTTGTTCTATTTTTTCTTCTTTAGATAATTCTGTTACTATTTCACGATGTTCTTCTTTAGTTTCATTTGATATTAGAGATGGTTCTTCCTGAATATCATTTAACTCTTCTTTAACATTAATTTCTTTTAGATACTTAGATAATTTTCTATTTTTTAATAAAAGTACTATTAGTAAAAAGATAACAAATACAAAAAGAAAAACTACTATCCAAAAGAAGAATAAACCATTACTTGATAAATTGTTATAGAAATCATTAAATGAATTTATCATTATATTCACCTCTTACTGCGATAAAGTTAAATACTGCACCAGCATATATAGCGGCAGTTTCCACTCTAAATATTAGGTCTCCAAAAGATACTGGGTTATAATTATTTTCTAATAAATATGTTTCTTCTTTAGGACTTATTCCACCTTCTGGACCTATTACCATTATAATTTTAGCACAATCTTTTATGCTTTGTAAATAGTAATTTAGTAATTTATCTTTTTCTTTTGTAGATGCTACTAGTTTGATATCATAGTCTAGATTTGTTAAGTCTTTGATACTCATAATATCGGTAATTTCTGGGATATCCGTTCTTTTAGATTGCTCACTAGCCTCCTTGCAGATCATTTGCCATCTTGCTTTTTTCTTACTAAATCTTTCTTTATCTAATTTAACAATACTTCTTTCCATATCGACTGGAATTATTCTTGATACGCCAAGTTCTGTTAGTTTTTGAAGAATTAAATCTATTTTTTGTTCTTTTACTAAACCTATGGCTATTGTTAATTCTATATTTAGCTTATTTTCTTTACTAATAGTATCCTCTACTGAAATGGTCAATGGTTCTAAATTATCTATATTACATATATATAATATCTTATCATATACTACTTCTATTTTGTCATTGATATTCATTCGCATAACATTTTTAATATGATGAAGATCTGACTCTTCAAGTATTAAATTATTATTTTCTTTTGCTTTAGCAAAATATCTTTGCATATATACCACTCTCTTCTAGATTTATTTTCTTTTTTCTTATTATATAATAGATTGGAACTATTATAAAGGCTCCTAGTACATCTACGATTACATGTTGTTTTATGAATACTGTTGATAACATTATTAATACTGATGTTATTGTTATTAATATTTTGTATTCTTTTTTTATTTCTTTGACGTCTAATGTTGATATTATAAATAATATGGCTAAGGCACAGTGAGCTGAAGGAAATAGATTTACTGGAGTATCTACTTTGTATATAATATTTATTATCCATGTTGAAATACTGTCTACTACTAGTGGTTCTCTAGTCATAGTGGTTGGTAATAGTATAAATATTATTCCTTCAAATAATGTATATATTAGACATGTTACTATGTATCTATCAAATACTTTTTTGTTATATTTTAATATTAGTAATGGTATTAAGAATAGTAATAAATACCACAAGACATAGAATATTATAAAGGCTGGTATAAATGGTATCATATTATCAAAATAGTTATTTAAATGCATTGGTGTACCTTGAAATAGTTTGGTTATACCATATACTAATGTTTGAAAAAGAAAACTAAATATTAATATTATTATTCTATTTTTATTTTCTTTAATATACTTCTTCATATTCACGCCTCATACTACATTATATTGCCTTTAGATAATTATATCATACAAAAAGAAAAAGAGATATATTTGAAGTGAATATTTTGAATTTCACTTCTGTTTTATCTCTTCATTGCGTATTTTAAATTTATGTTATCTAAATATCATAATAATTTTTGATATGTATTAATGGCTTTTATATAATAGATTTTATTTTTAGACTGTAGGCTAAAAATAACACTCTAAGACCTTGGCTTAGAGTGCATATATTATCTTTTTAACATCTTATTAAATTTAGTAAACTTACTATCGTCATCTAATGTTGTTTCTGATAGTTCTTTAAATAAATCTTTTTGTTTTTTAGTTAGTTTAGTTGGCATAACGACATCTACAATTACATACATATCGCCTTTTTTATTATTGATATCACTATCTATTCCTTTACCTTTTAATCTTAACTTACTGCCATTCTTAGTACCATCAGGAATAGTTATAATAGCATTTCCGTAGATAGTAGGTATCTCTTTCTTGCAGCCTAATACTGCTTCGGTAATAGTAAGAGGTACAGTGATATAAATATCATTTTCATCTCTAGTATAGAAGTCATCTTCTTTAACACTAAACTCAATATATAAATCTCCTGGTTCTCCTCCATTAGTACCTGCTTCACCTTTACCTGCAAGTCTTATTCTATTACCTGTATTTATTCCTTTAGGAATAGTAATGGTTAGAGTTTTAACTTTTCTTTCTTTACCAGTACCATGGCAATTAGTACAGATTTTATCAAATGTTGAACCTGTTCCATGACATGTAGGACAAGCTGTTCTTGATAGGAATGATCCAAAAACAGTACTTTGCTGTCTTGTTACTGTTCCAGAGCCTTTACAATCAGGACAAGTATGCATATTAAAGCCGCCTTGACCATGACACTCAGAACATTCGTCTTCAGTATCTACTTTGATATCTTTCTTAGCTCCATGAACAGCCTCATCAAAAGTAATACTCATGCGATATAGTAAGTCACTACCATCTTCTCTTCTAGATCTAGTTCTTGTACCTGATGAAGATGATGATGAACTAAAGCCAAAGTTTTTGAATAAATCTCCAAAGATATCTTCCATACCACCAAAGTCAAAGCCATCAAATCCAGAGAAACCACCATTTTCATTGGTAAAGGCTGCATGACCATACTGATCGTATTGTTTTCTTTTTGTTTCATCGGATAATACAGCATAGGCTTCTTGACATTCTTTAAACTTTTCAGCAGCATTTTCTTCTTTTGATACATCAGGATGGTACTTTTTAGCTAGTTTTCTGAAGGCAGATTTTATTTCATCTTGAGATGCTGTTTTGGGTACTCCTAGTACCTCGTAGTAATCTTTTTTATTCATAATTTCCTCCAAACATAAGTATAAAGTTCTAGCTAGAAAACTAGAACTTTAACTTTTTATTTAAATTATTTTTCTTCGTACTCAGCATCTACCACTGTGTCGTCTTTATCGTCTTTCTTTTCTTCTTTAGTTTCAGTCTTAGTACTTTCTGCATTTTGATTGTTTTTAGCAGCTTCTTCATAAACTTTTGTAGCAAGAGCATTAGCCTTCTCTAATAGTTTATCTTTAGCTTTATTAATCTTTTCAACATCTTCTGTTTCGATAGCTTTCTTAGTTTCTTCCATTAAGTCTTCAGCTTCTTTCTTATCAGAATCAGTTACTTTTTCTCCTAAATCTTTAAGAGCTTTCTCGGTCATGAATACTACTTGTTCAGCATCATTCTTAGCATCTGCTACTTCTTTCTTCTTGTTATCAGCTTCTTTATTCTTTTCTGCTTCTTTCATCATCTTATCGATTTCTTCATCACTTAATGTATTAGTAGCAGTAATTGTAATTGATTGTTCTTTTCCAGTACCCAAGTCTTTTGCTTTAACATTTACGATACCATTAGCATCTATATCAAATGTTACTTCGATTTGTGGTACTCCTCTTGGAGCAGGTGGAATGTTATTTAATTGGAAGTTACCAAGAGTCTTGTTATCGTTAGCCATTGGTCTTTCACCTTGTAATACATGGATATCAACAGCAGGTTGATTATCAGCGGCTGTACTAAATACTTGACTCTTACTTGTAGGTATTGTAGTATTTCTAGGTATTAATACAGTCATTACTCCTCCTAGTGTTTCAATACCAAGTGATAATGGTGTTACATCTAGAAGTACGATATCATTAACGTCACCAGTAAGTACACCACCTTGAATAGCAGCACCCATAGCTACTACTTCATCTGGGTTAACTTCTTTAGATGGTTCTTTACCTAATTCTTTCTTAACTAGTTCTTGAACACAAGGTATTCTTGTTGAACCTCCTACTAGTAATACTTTATCAATATCCTTAGATGTTAATTTTGCATCTTTTAATGCTTTTCTTACTGGTTCAGTAGTTGATTCTACTAAATCTCTAATTAAATCTTCAAATTTAGCTTTTGTTAAAGTTAAGTTTAAATGAAGTGGTCCATCTGTTCCTTGAGATATAAATGGTAATGATATTTCAGTAGAAGTCATACCACTAAGGTCTTTCTTAGCCTTTTCAGCAGCATCTCTAACTCTTTGCATAGCCATTTTATCTTTAGTTAAATCAACGCCTGTTTCTTTCTTGAATTCATCAGTCATCCATTCCATTACTCTTTCATCAAAGTCATCTCCACCTAAGTGATTGTTACCACTTGTAGATTTAACTTCAAATACACCATCACCAAGTTCTAGAATAGATACATCAAATGTACCGCCACCTAAGTCGTATACTAGGATAGTTTGTGCTTTTTCTTGTTTATCTAGTCCATAAGCAAGAGCTGCTGCAGTTGGTTCATTAATTATTCTTTCTACTTCCAGTCCAGCAATTTTACCAGCATTCTTAGTAGCTTGTCTTTGACTATCATTAAAGTATGCAGGTACTGTAATTACGGCTTTGTTTACTGTTTCTCCTAAGTAAGCTTCAGCAGTCTTCTTAAGATCTCCTAGTATCATTGCAGATATCTCTTCTGGAGTATATTCTTTTCCATTAGCGGATACTTTTTCACTAGTACCCATTTTTCTTTTTATTGAAGAAATAGTATCTTTATTGGTTACCATTTGGTTTTTAGCCTTTTGTCCAACAATTATTTCTCCATTTTTGAATGCTACTACTGATGGAGTAGTTCTCATTCCTTCGGGATTAGTTATTACTTTAGCTTCTCCCCCTTCATATACAGATACACAACTATTTGTTGTACCTAAGTCAATTCCTATAATTTTACTCATATTTATCAATCTCCTTTACATATTTATTAGTCTTCATCAAATTCATGAATGACTTTCATTTTTTTATCTTTATTTTTATTGTCTGTGGTATTATGCATATTTCTAATAGTTCTATTTATCTTTATACTTCTATAGATGTAGTATCCTAGTATTAATAACATTAGTACTGGAAATATCCATACGATAAATCTTATTCCAAGTATTAAGACTGCTAAGAATATTAGAATATAAATAATATCTCTTATGGTACTTTTACTCATTTACTTTTACCATAGCGGTTCTAAGTACTTTGTCTTTGTACATATAACCTTTTTGTAATACTTCAAGAATTATACCTGATTTTTTAGATTCATCTTTACCTGTAGTAACAGCTTGATGATAGGTAGGATCAAACTCTTTACCTAAACAGTTCATTTCTGTTACTTCAAACTTAATAAGTAAGTCTTTTATTTGCTTATACATAAGTTTAAAGCCTTGTAAGAACTTAGACACTTCATCATCTAGATTATTATCATCCATATTTATAGCTCTTTCAAAGTTATCTAATATTGGTAAAAATCCTTTTAGTATATCTTCTTCAGCATACTTAATTATTCTAGATGTTTCTTCGTCTTTTCTTCTTTTATAGTTAATTAATTCTGCTTGACTACGAAGAAGAGCCTCCTCTAAGTCTTTAATTCTTTTACTTAGAAGTTCTCTTTCGTCGTTAATATTTGATTCTTCGTTGCAAGAACATTCTTCTTCACTACATTTGCAAGAATCTTCACATTTGCAAGTTTCCTCGCACTTGTGTTCTTCATTGCAATGACATTCTTCTTTATGTTCATGTTTCTTTTTCTTTTTATTTTCCATAATCTCCTCCTAGGTTATTCTTTATATAATCAAGAAGAGTTACAACTCGATCATATTCCATTCTCTTGGGACCAATTATTGCTATTGTTCCCTCTTCACCATTGATATTATATTTTGTTTTTATTACTGAAACATCATCTGTTAGTTCTGTTTCACTACCAACATATATATTAATACCATTATCTTCTTCTTTCATTTTAGAAATGCTATCTATGTCTTCAAATTTACTAAGTATTTCCTTTACTTTATCAATACTAGAGAATTCTGGCTGTTTTAACATATTTGTTCTTCCGCCAAAATAGGCTTCACTAGTTTTCTCAGTAGTAAATTCATGAAAGGCGTCATAGAAGGTATTATATAAAACTTCATATTGTTTTACATAATCTCTTATTATTGGTTTTACTTCATATTCTAGTTTTTCGCTTACTTCATTTATTGGTGTACCTATGACTAATTTATTTATTAGTTCAACGGTCTTTTTAACATCACCTGTAGATACATCATTTGGTAAGTATAATATCTTATGTTGTACCACACCTTTATCGGTAATAACTATTGATAATATTTTATTATCTTCAAGTGGTACTACTTCGACTTTCTTTAATCTATTTTCTTTAGAAGAATTACCAAGTACTACTGCTGTATAATTTGTTATTTCACTAATTATTTCGATACTTTTTTTAATAGTATCATTTAAATCAAGTGAATGATTGTGAAATATTGTTTGTAGTTTAAGCATATCTTCACCAGTCATATTTTTTGGTTTCATTAAATGATCTACATAATACTTATAACCTTCTTCACTTGGTATTCTACCTGAAGCAAAGTGATTCTTTTCAAGTAAATGTAATTCTTCTAGTTTAGCCATTTCGTTTCTAATGGTAGCACTAGAACATTTTAATTTTTTACAGATATGATTAGAACTTACTGGTTTAGCAGTCTTTATATATTCTTCTGCGATTATTTTCAGCATTTCTTTTTGTCTATCCGTGATCATATTATATCACTTCCCTTATTAGCAGTTCTTCTTTTCTACTGCTAATATCATTATATTACTATTTATTAGCAATGTCAACATAAAATTGCTAATTTTTTTATTTTTTTTCACTATAAGCCTTGTCCCAAGTCTTATTAGTGTTGTTATTAGCCTAAAGTCTAATAACAATATGCCTATTCTTATATTATATATAAGCAAATTATTTATACATAAAGTTATATTAATATTTATATTTTAATAAGAATATATTTTAATATGAAAAAAAACATTTTATTTATAATATCTTTATTTATATTTTTTGCTTTATTAACAACCTACTTCATTATTAGTATTAATAATACTAGAGTTAAGTTTGTTAATGAGAAAGATAATGAATTGGAAATTAGTATTAAGTATCCTAGATTTAAATATAGAAGTCTTAATAAAAGAATTAAATATATTATTAATAAATATAGTAAAGAAATTAAGAGTACTCCCTTTGATGATAATTATCATATTTATACATTATACATAGATTATAAAGAGTATAAATATAAAGATTATATATCACTTGTATTTTATAGTGAACTCTTTCTTGGAGGAGCCCATCCTAATCATTATATTGATACTATCATTTATAATACTAAAAATAATTCTTTTATTAATATAAACGATTTAATTAATATAGATAAAAATTTATTAAATAAACTATCTGATATTTCTAGAGATGAACTTGCAAAAAACAAAGTACTTAGTAATAGTGATGTTAAAGATATGCTAATGGATGGTACTAGTCCTAAGATAGATAACTTTAAAAGGTTTGCTTTAACTAATGAGGGGATTATTATCTTCTTTGAAAGATATCAAATAGCACCTTATTATTTTGGTGATTATAATATATTAATACCTTATAGTAAGTTAAACTTAAATATATGAGAAAGGTAGAATCTAAATGAAAAAGAAAGCACTATTATTTATTCATGGCTTTGCAGGTGGTACTTATGATTATGGTGAATTAATTAATGACTTAGAACTGACTAGTTTATTTGATACTTTTAGTTATACAATGAAAAATCATGGTAATTTAGTTATTAACAAAGTTACTAAAGAGGACTGGATAAAAGATGCAGAATATAATATAGAAAAATTAATTAAATATGGATATAAAGAAATATATGTTATCGGTCATAGTATGGGTGGTGTTATTGCTACTTACTTAGGAAGTAAATATAAAGAAGTTAAAAAACTAGTACTTGCCGCTCCAGCATTTGAATTTTGTAACTTTAAAAATAATAAAATTAACTTTATTGATAGTATTAAACTAATTCCAAGTATATTTAAAAATTATACTTTTAGAGAGATGATGGCTAAATACTTTAAAGTTCCTCTTAAAACAGTTAAAGAATTTTCTTATTTAGTTAATGACCATTATGATGATGTTAAAAAAATTGATATACCTATTTTACTACTTTGGGGAAATAAAGATACTACAGTACCCTTTACCTCTATTAGATATGTATATGATAATGTTAAATCTAAAGATGTAGAACTATGGACTATAGATAATATTAATCATGGTATTTTTAATAACTATCGATATCAAGATATAAAAGATATAATATTTTATTTTCTTACTAGAGAGGAAAATAATAAAAAGATTAAACATTCTATTTGAAATTAATTAATATTATGTTAATATATTAATAGAGGGTGATAGATAATGTTAAGAAAAAAAGCAATACTTTTAATACATGGTTTTGCAGGTGGATCTTATGATTATGGTAATTTGACCAATGACTTAGAATTTGTTAATAATTATAAGGTATTTACTTATACTCTACCTGGTCATGATAAAGCCATTATTAATAAAGTTACTAAAGATGACTGGATAAGAATGTCAGAGAGACAAATTGAAAGAATTATTAATCATGGATATAAAGAAATATATGTTATTGGTCATAGTATGGGTGGTGTTATTGCAGCCTATTTAGCAAGTAAATACAAAGAAGTTAAAAAACTAGTACTTGCTGCACCAGCATTTCAATATTTTAAGTTTGAAGGTAATAAAATAAATATATTAGAAAGTATTAAAGTTGTTCCTAATTTATTTAAAGATTATAATAAAGAAGAAGTCATATCAAGATTATTTAAAGTACCAGTCCCTACAATTAAAGAATTTATGTCACTAGTTAGCGAACATCATAGTGATGTCAAGAGTATAACATGCCCTACTTTAATTATTCATGGTACTAAAGACGAAATAGTTCCTGATACTTCAGTTAATTATGTATACGATAACATTAAATCTACTTCAGTTAGTTTAGTAGAAATTAGTGGATTAACTCATGATTTATTTATTAATGATAGATATGATGATGTAAAAAAATTAATTTTTGACTTTTTCAAACATAATCCTAAGAAAGCAAAGAATAAGTATGAAATATAAAAGAAGACTTGATTTTATTCAGGTCTTCTTATTATTTTATTATCCCACAATGAATGGATTATTCATTGTACCATTTCCACCTGTTATTGCGTCTGGTTTTAGGGATATGACTGGTCTGACAGCAATATTATCAATACCAACTGCAAAATTTGTTGGATCTATAAGATCATTTTGAATAATGATAGCACCTGCAATATTATTAACAAACACCGCTTGAGTCATTGTCCAACAATTAAAACCATCACTTAAATAAGTATTTGAATTAACAATAAACGGACAAGTACCATCTGGTTCTTCAAAAGCTAATCCTATGCCACTTAAAAGTGCTTCGTCCATTGTAATAAGCCCTATAGAATATGTTAATGCACCATTTCCATTTTCAGTACTTACTGTAAATCTATCATTTGCATTAGTGCACTTTAAACTTGGCGTTTTAGGATTATTTATTAAATATCTTGTAAAACCGGAATATGCTGTATTTAACGTTCCTGTACCATTGCCAGTCATCTCAGTTTCTTCAAAACTATCTATTGGTGTTATACTCCTATCGTTGCAATAGATGGAATCTTGTAAATAGTTTGTATAATTACTTAAGTATGTTTTATACCAATTATCAATCTGTGTTTTTATTGTGCTATCATTAGTATTTTTATGCGTTTCTTCATATGTCGAAGAACCAGCTGTTCCATACATATATCCTACATAGGCATTATCTCTAGTATTAGTATTATAAGCAGAATAGCCTATATATGAAGTTGGTTGTTCTGAGCTTCCATTAGCATAGGCTTCTGTTCCAGCATATATCATTCTAACAGAACCATCACCATTTATTCTTATTATGCGCCAGTACATACTATCACCAGTTGATGCAAGCTTTTGACAATCTGTCGGTATATTAGCACAACTTGTTCCTGTTACATACTTGCTATTACTATCTTTACCATAATATAAATCTTGACGATATGTACCAAATTTAACATAGTTATCGTCAACATCGCCTCTAAAATAATATGATTTTCCCAAATCGTCTTCACTTACATATATACCTTTTGTTCCATCGCCTACGTTTGAAGCTACTACATCACCAGTGTCAGAATATTTAATTCCGTTATTGCCACTTACTGTTGAAAAATCAGGCGTATGTTCTGTATCTACGACTATTGTTGAATTTAAAGCATTTAATCTTGATAATGTTACATCTGCTGGTAATTTGACTACTGCCCCTTCTCCATCAGCATGTAATTTAAAATTAAATTCTTTACCCATCATGGTACTAGGATTTACATAGTTAGCTCCATCTATCCAAATATATAATGTATAAACTGAATTTGTAGTACCAATGCTTTCATTATTTAATAATGTTATATGTTTAGTACTATTGGTGGTACAATCAGTTGTATTACTATTTAAGTATGTATCACTAAAGTTACCTTCTTTTACTTTTGTTGTACCTTTATAAAACTCATATCTAAAACTTACGTCTTTTAATTCTGTTGCTATATTTGTTATATCTAAGTACATATTAAATGTTAAACCTGTAGTATCTGCTTTTACTTTTATTTCTTTTACTATTCCTTTACTTTTATCCGCTACTGGTCTTAAACTAGCATTTATATCGCTACCACCATCAAAGGTTACCGTGGCTGATCCTACTCCAGCAACTATCTTAGTAACTTCGTTAGTATTTGTATTCCATACATACCAAGCATAAGTACCACCTATTATAGCTATCAATACTAAAAGTGAAATACCAGTAATTATAAATATCTTTTTTTATTCTTCATATTAATCGCTTACCTGTTCCACACTAGCACTAATATTACCATAATAAGTTGAAGGAATATCACTATTTTGAATCTTACTACCATCTAACCATACATAAATAGTATAACTATCTGCACTACTTATACTACTTATTTTCTTTAGTGTACCAACATTAATACTTGTAGTACCTGCTTTTGTAATATTACCTTCACTTATCTTAGTACCATTCTTTAATACCACATAGTTAAGAAGCCCTGTTCTATATAAATTACTACTTGTAGTACTTAAAGTATTTAATTTAATAATACCAGTACCATTTACATTAGTGCAACTACTGCTAAAGCCCATCTTAACAGTAGAAGATAATCCTCCAGTATAATCAGTTGAAGGATTTAAAGTAGCAATATTTTGATCACTACCTATATCAGTTCCTTTAGCATATAAAACATTAAAACATTCACTATTACCAGTAGTATTAATCTTTCCACTTGACCAAGTAACATAAGCAAAAGTAATACCAATAACTGAAATAACAATTATAACTACAATCAATATACTTGTAGTAACCTTACTCTTCATAATTTATCACCCTATCCTACATATAAATATTATCATATTTTCATATATAATTCAAGAAAAAAAAGAAGATTTATTTTTCTTCTTTAATATAGTTAGGATCGACAGTATTATCTATTTCTTTCATGGTATCATCAGTTACATCTTCAGGTATTTCATCCCATGGTTCTTCATCTTCCTCAATAGCAATTTTAACTTTAGTATCACCAACTATCTCTACCCCTAATTCCTTCTCAATATCAATAACTATAGTATTATCTTTCTCTTTAGCGGATATACAACTAGGTTGTTTTAAGCTTCTTACTATAATATCTTTACTTGAAGAATCAGTAGTTTCTTTTTGGGCTACTGTTACCATTTCTTTATATGGTATATTTTTAGTTATAACAGATGTCTTAGTATCATTATCATAAGAATACCATAAATTTACATCAAAAGAACCATCTATTTCTATTCTATCATCTACTTCTTTACCAGAAAATCTATGATTTATTACCCAACATCCAAGCACAGTATTAGGTTTACTATCAGTATTTATAGTATAGGTATTTCTATAATATTTTTTACCTTTACCTACTACTGCTTTTGTTACTATTTCTTTATATGCAGACAAAAGATATCACCCCTCACAATAATTTATGTTGCACATAAGAAAAAAGTACCACTTTTTTATAGTAATACTTTATAATTTACTAAATACATTACCTAATTTATCATTTATGACAAGAGTACATCTATTATCATAACTAGTTTTATCTTTATTAATAAGAACTAAGTTATTACCATGAAAATAATCTATTAGATAGGCTGCTGGAAAAACTGTTAATGAAGTACCACCAATTATCATAGTATCAGCTTCTTTAATTAATTTAATAGCTTCATTCCATACATCTTCCGGAAGTGATTCATTATATAATACTACATTAGGTTTTATAATACTACCACAAGTACATCTAGGTATATCTTTAGAATCAAATACATAAGTAGCATCATAATACTTATGACATTTAATACAATAATTATCCATAATACTACCATGTAATTCTAATACTTTCTTACTACCTGCCTTACTATGTAATCCATCAATATTTTGTGTAATTACACCAAGTAATTTACCCTCTTTTTCTAACTCACTTAAATAATAATGAGTAACATTAGGTTTATAATTTAAACTATTCATCTTATCTTTATAAAATTTATAAAATTCTTCAGTATCATCATAAAAGAAACTATGACTAAGTATTAATTCGGGTGGATAATCGTACTTCATATTATATAAGCCATCTTTACTTCTAAAGTCAGGTATTCCACTTTCAGTAGATACTCCTGCTCCCCCAAAAAATACTATTTTCTTACTATTATTTATTATATCTTTTAATTTATTAATATTATCTTCCATCTTACTTCACCAATAATATTATACAATAATTTATCAAATTATACTAATTATCTTCTTTAAGTAAATCATCATTTTTAATTATAAATATATTTTTGTCTTTATAAAAAGCAAAGAATACATCTTCAATATTTATATTTTTTTTATCTAAAAAATTATATACCCATTTTTTATCTTTCTTCAAATGTTTAATAGTATCTTCTTGTATATCACCATCTAATATTATCGGAAGTGGTAATGGACTTTTACCATTTTCATAAGGAAATATAGATAAAGTACCACTACTTTCTAATATAGCATATTCAACTTCTTCAATACTTCTATAGCCTTTATCCCTAAGTTGTACTAACAAATCATCTAAATTATATCTTTGTTTTAACATTTCATTATAATTAATTTTACCATTCTTAATAATAACCGAAGGATTACCATCTAAGAATATTCTAAACTTAGGTTTCTTTAAACTAAAATAAGCTAATATACATTGAAGCAATGTTAATATTACTATTGGTATTAAAGAATATAAAATGGATCCTTTATAATTTTCTATACTAATCGTAGCAAGTTCTGCGATTAATAAAGATACTATCAAGTCAATAATACTTAGCTGTCCTAATTCTCTTTTACCCATTATTCTATATATTAAAAATATAAAGAAATAAAAGAATACTGTTCTAATCATAACTATATACATATCTTATCACCAATATCATTATGTACTAAAGTATATTTTTTTATACAAATACATATTATTTATTGGTGATAAAATATATGCTAATGAATTATTTAAAAAGTTTTATTTGGTCTTTAGGTATCCTTCTATCAAGTATAATAATACTTACTATTTTTAATTATTTTAATATTCTAAATGGAACTATACTTAAAGTATTAGAACTATTTATACCTATAATTTCTATCTTTATTGGTAGTTACATGCTAGGAAAAACATCTAGTCAAAAAGGATACATTGAAGGATTAAAATATAGTGGTATATGGATAATAATATTTTTATTATTTAATATAATTACTAAAAATCTAAGTCTAATAGGAATATTATATTTAGTCATATTAGTATTAACTGGAGTATTTGGAAGTATCTTAGGTATTAACAAAAAAAGACATTAATTATAAAAAGATCTTTATATTTCAAAAGATCTTAAACAAAAAATATAGTAATCAAAATCATTACTATATTTTATAAGCTTCATTATGATAAGAATGTAGCAGTTACACCTGATTTATTACCAGCAGCATCAACTGCATCAAAAGTAATATTACCAGTATATGATTTCTTAGAATCTGCTGAAGAAGCATCATTGTCTTGTTGCTCTGCACCAGTTTCTTCAAGCCATACTAATACATAGAAACTCTTGCTTGAAGTATCGCCATCAGTACCAGATAAACTTAAATTAGCTGCTTTGTTAAGTTGAGTTGAATCATCTTTTTCAGTAGAATATGTAAGATATCCATCAGTATTTTGTTTAACCATAGCAAAATCTGCTTTTGCAGTTCCAGTAGCTAATTGAACTGTTGCAGGAGTACCTTCACCCTCAGCTGGAGTTTCAGTTACAGTAGCATCGATTAAAGTCCAATACATATTAGTTGCAGTAGAATTTAAGTTAAGTTTTCCTTGAACTTGAATAGTTGAAGTCTTACTCATGTTATTAACAGTAACTCTATATACTGCACAAACATTGTTACCTAAATCGTCTTTACATTTCTTTTCCATAGCCTTTTCAAATTGTGAATCAGGATACTTATCATCAGCAATTAGATTTAAAGGTATAATATTATTATTAGTATTAGAAGTAATTGGCTCTACTTTTAAAGTAAGTCCACCAGCTTCTGCAGTATCACCTTTGATAACATCATTATTACTTGCAGTAGCACTGAAGTATGCAAATGTAGCACCTATAATAGCCACTACTAATGTTGCAACACCTAATACAACATAAAGTGTACTTCCTTTCTTATTTTCTTCCATCATTTTCAATCCTCCTTTACATTAATAATTGTATCAAATAATAATAAAAATTGCAATACATTTTTTTACATAAAAAGAAAAAAGAAGACATTGTCTTCTTGATTTTTCATAAATACTATGCAGTGAATGATGCAGTTAAACCTGAAGTTTTACCTGAAGCATCAACGGCATTGAATGTTACAGTACCTGTGAATGATTTACTAGCATCAGCTTTTTCTTGAGCATCGCCAGTTTCTTCAAGCCATACTAACACATAATATGTAGCGCTTGCTTCAGCAGCAAGGCTTTGGCTGGCAGCAGCAGCACCAGTAGCACCAGTGTTTCCGCCAACAGTAACATCACCAGTAACGCCTTTATCAACTACAGTAGCAAAATCAGCTCTAGCAGTTGAAGTACCAGTTTCAAGTAATTGCCATTTCATATTAGTTGCTTCACTAGCAAGATTTAATGTTCCTCTTACTTGTACAGCAGAAGTTGTTGACTTATTCTTTACAGTGATTGAGTATACTTGACAAACATTGTTTCCGTTTGAGTCTTTACATGAAGCACCTTTAGTAGCTCCTAAAGCATCAGCAAATTGGTCAGCAGCACCAGTTGCAGGATCAGTTGCTTTAGTGTTATCCATTAAGTTAAGTGGTAACATATTTGTTCCAGTAGTAGTTACTGGAGTAATTGTTAATTCAACACCACCTGCTTCAGCAGTATTACCAGTGATAGCTTCATTGTTGGTAGCACTAGCACTGAAGTATGCGAATGTAGCACCAATTATAGCAACAACTAATGTTGCAACACCTACTACAGCGTAAAATACGCCAGGTCCCTTTCTGTTTTCTTCCATATTATTTCAATCCTCCTTTACATTAATAATTGTATCAGATAATAGTTTAAAATGCAATACTTAAATTTACTTTTTAAAAAAAAATAATAGTGACATTTCACTATTATTAGAATTGAGCCTTTACTTGAGCACCAGTTGTACTAGTAGCAGTTATTGTACCAGAAAAACTTCCACTATCTGTTTGAGCAGAGTTTAGATTCTTAATAAACACCATAAAGTAATATTTACCACTTGTTGCTCCTGCGCCAACTGATATAGCACTAGCAATACCAGCAGGTTTACCACTCTTTATAGAAGTTATATCAGTTACACTTACGTTGCTAGCCATCTTAACAGCATCAATATTTGGAGTATTAGTTCCAGATAAAGCAGTTATACCTATGTTAAAGCTCATTGCAGTTGCACTATTATTCTTTACTGTAACAGAATAAATTTGACATACAAGATAACCATTTTTATCTTTACAAGCTTTAGCAGCATCAAAAGTAGTACCAGTATTTCCAGAACCTTTTGCAGCATTAGTAAGCATAGCAGCAGTCATATCAATAGGTATTAGATTACCTGTTGAAGTATTTTCCTTTGTTACTGTAAGTGTAGGTGCAGCGCCACCACCGGCAGTACCTGTAACTGATTTGTTAATTGCAGTAGCAGCATAATATGCATATGCACTACCAGAGACAGCCACAATTAGTACTGCCACTCCTAAAATAGCATACACTAATGACTTATTAATCTTTTTTTGTCCGAATTCATCTTTTTCAAACATTCTTATTCCTCCTATCCTATAAATTTATTATAACAAAATAACATAAACTTTTCAATATCTAAATTAAAAAACACAAAACATAGCAATTAAAAATTCTATAAATATTAATTTTATAGAATTTTTAATTAACTAATCAAATGTAGCTTGAAGTTTACCAGTATCAGTAGAAAACTCTACAACACCAGAAAAACTACCCTTATCTTCCTGCTTATTATCAATATTTTTAATATAAACAATTATATAATAAGTTTTAGATTCATCAGCAGCAAATAGTTTATCTGATTCAAGTGAAGTACTACTTTTACAATTTTTATTAGCAGTTACGCTTGTACTACTTGCCATTACATCACAAGTAATATTTGGAACTGTAGCTCCTTCAAGTTTAGTAATTCCACCCTTTAATCTTACGCCAACTGTACTAGTATTTTTTACTGTGATTTGATAAATTTGACAAACACTATATCCATTTTTATCTATACAAGATTTAGTTTTATCATAAACAGTGCCAGAAAATCCATAACCCTTAGCAGCAGTAGTAAGACTAGTTGGATCACTATCTAATGGTATCAATTTACCAGTAGCAGTTTCACTAAGCTTCGTGACAGTAAGTTCTAATCCTGTAGTAGCAGTATTACCATTAATGGCATTATTATTATTAGCACCAGCAGCATAGTAAGCATATGTTGCGCCAGACACTAAAACTATAAGTGCAAGTACACCAACTATAGCAATAAAATAAGCTTTGCTGTTTTTTCCTTTCATTATATTAGTATTATACCTTTCTTATTGTTAGAACTCAGCCTTTACTTGAGCACCAGTAGTACTAGTAGCAGTTATTGTGCCAGTAAATGCACCATTATCAGTTTGAGCGGCATTTTGGTTCTTAATAAGTACCATTATATAATATGTAGGGCTTGTAGCTCCAGCAGCAATTGATACAGCACTAGCAATACCAGTAGTACTAGTTTTAATAGATTTTGCATCAGTAACGCTTACATTACTTGCCATCTTAACTACATCAATATTTGGTGTATTAGTTCCAGATAAAGCAGTTACACCGATATTAAAACTCATTGCGTTTGCACTATTATTCTTTAAAGTTACAGAATAAATTTGACATACAGAATATTTGTTTTTATCTATACAAGCCTTAGTAGCATCAAATGTAGTACCACTATTTCCAGATCCTTTAGCAGCAGTAGTAAGTGTAGTTGCATCCATATCAATTGGAATTAACTTACCAGTAGCACTAGTTGTTACATTAGTAACTGTTAATGTAGGGGCAGCACCACCACCAGCTTCACCTTTAACTGTATTAGCATTTTGTACACTAGCAACATAATAAGCGTATGCACTACCTGCAACAGCAACAATTAATACAGCAACTCCTAATATTGAAAATAAAAGTTGTTTACTCATTTTCTTTTCTTCCATTTTTCTCTCTCCTCCTATCATAAAATAATTATAGCAGAGTTTGCTATAATTATCAATACCATTTTCTATTTTAAATATTCTTTTCCATCTATACTAATAGGTTTTTCTTCATCTAAACCAGGAAGTTTTAAATTATCTATTTTAATCTCATTGTCTTTCTTTTCATCAGACACTTCAATTTTTTTATTCTCAGGAATATTATTTTTATAACTAGTAAATGACTTATTAGTTATAAAAAGTTTTGTCTTATCTACCCTGCTTGGATCATAAGAATTAACTATCCAAAATTCATATAATAACTTTAATATACTATCGGTCATAATGCTATCTTCAATTGAAGATAATTTTTCTTTTTCTATTTTTATACTATTTTCTACAACAAATATTTTTTCCAAGATACTATTTTGCTTTTCAATAATAATATCTTGTGAATATAAAGTATTATATGTTTTAGGATATTTATTTTTATCTAGTCTATCTTTTAATCTATCTCTTTTAATTACAAGTTCACCATAATTACTTTGTTTTTCAAGTAATAAGTATAATAAATCTTGAACATCTTTATCTTGATTCTTAATATCTTCATATAATATATTTCTATATTTACCAAAAGTATCTTCATTAAACTTAGATAAAAGCGTATCTTCAAGTAAAATATTATCTACTTCATATTCATCTTTAATTCTATTTAATTCTTCTAGCTTTTCTTTATCTAGCTTAACACTTTCTAATACTTTAAAATATCTTTCTTTAGCAGTCAAATATTTTAATATATTATTATATCTTTCTTGATATTCAGGTAATTCATCTAATAAATTATTTTCTTTTAAATATTTTATTATCTTTTCTACTCTTACTTTTTCTTCTTCAATAGTCGCAGTAATATAATCAAATTTATCCATTGTCAGCCTCCATATAAGATAATTTCTTATAATTATCTACTGTTTTATTAATTAGAATAGTTTTCTTTTCTTTTCTTAATTCATTACTTTGCTCTTCTTCTATTTGTTCTATTTTATCTATTGCTTCTCTTGTTATTTGGTTTCTTATTGTATTTTCAGCAGCTCTACTGATACATTCACACATTCTAAGCTGATACATTATATAGAAAGTAAGCAAACTATAAATCATACTAGTAATATCTGTCTCTATAACAAAGTCTTTATTACTATAATAATCTCCTTCAAATTTTAAAGGAAATAGATTTAATTTCTTAAATTCAAAAGAAGTACTAGAATTATAGTGATTATAATATAGATTAATCTCACTATATGATGAATTATGTATAGATTCATCTATAGTTTTCTCTATCTTACCAAGTTCATTATTAAAGTTATCCTTTTCTATTTTTAATAATGTCTTATCATCACTATATACTATTTTTTTACCTATAATTATTTTATAAGCATCTTTATCTTGTCTTACTTGATGTGCTACTTGAGAATTAAAATTACCACAGAATCCATAGTCATTAGCTATATATATATTTAACTTAGGATTATCAGGATTAGGAGTAATTATTTTTTTATCTAGAACTAAATTTCTATTATATAGAATACTTCTTATTATATTAGTTATTTCATCACCAACATTTTGATAGTGACTAGCTTCTTTTTTAGAAGCTTCAATTCTAAGTAAAGAGTGGAAGTTCATTACTTTAACTACGTTTTTTATTCTCATCCTTACCACCCTTTCTTACATACTTATTTCTAATTACTACATTCTTAATATTTTTAAGTAATGTATATGATAAATAAAGTAATAAAAATATCATTAAGAATACTAGTAATAGTAGCATCCATACCGAATAATATTCATTTACTATATAATCATGAATTAAATAAACTAATTTAATACCAAAAAGTGATACCAAATCTAATAAAAGATTTATTATTACTTTTTTATTTTTTATTAAAAGACCACTAGTAAGAGTTAGCAATACAGAAACTAATACTATATACCAATCTAGATCCATAAAAGAAGTCATTATATATAGTAGAAAAATATAACTAACAATACTACAAGATAAACTAATTATCTCAGTATTTTTCATACCCTGTAGTATTCCATATATATTTACCTTAGATTCTTCAGGATTAAATTTCTTTATTAATATTTTTAATATTACATATAAAGATATTAATACTATTAATCCTACACTAGCAAAATATAATACATTCTCCATACTATCCCTCTTTTATCATTAAATTAAAGACATTATCACTATTCATATAAAAAGCTTTTATATCTTTAAAAGATTCATTTACTACATCGTTTTTTATATCAACAGATCCCTCTATTTCACCAATTATAGGTAAATAGTCTTTCATAATTAAAAGATTATAGTCTTTACTTATTATTCTTATTATTTTAATGTTATCATATACTCTCATACCATTTCTAATATCAAATACTTTTACTTTTATTCCGTCCATGTTATTTTACCTATATATCTAAATCTACTTTCATCTACATCATCATACTTACCTTCAAGAATATTTTCTACATCATTAAGTACATCATTTATGTCAACAAATTCACCTTTAATATTAGTAAATGGTTCTGCAACAAACATTGGCTGTGAGAAATAGTTTCTTAATTTTCTTGATCTATGGAATATCTTTTTATCTTCTTCAGATAATTCTTCAATACCTAGTACTGCAATTATTTCCTCTAATTCTTCATATCTAGTTAGATAAGCAAGAACTCTTTCAACTAATTTGAAATGTCTTTCTCCTATCTTTTCAATATCTATTAATTTAGAAGTAGATTTAAATACATTAATTGCAGGATATAATCCTAACTCAGATATCTTTCTATCAAGTACTATTTGTCCATCCATATAACTCATCGTAGTTTGTACAGCATCATCGGTTAAATCATCCGCAGGTATATAAATAGCTTGGAATGAAGTAATAGAACCATTATCATTAGAATTGATTCTTTCTTCAATACTACTTATTTCACTAGCCATATTAGATGGATAACCATTCTCTATTAATAACTCTTTTAAGTCTGTAGCTATTTCTGCTTTAGCCTGAATAAATCTATATATATTATCTATAAAGATTAATACATCTTCTTTTTTCTCATCTCTTAAGTATTCTGCCATTCTAAGTCCAGTACTTACACTCTTACTTCTTGATATTGGATTATCACCCATTTGTCCATATACCATAGCCATCTTATCAAGTAAGTTAGAACTTTTCATATCTTCATATAATTCTTTACCTTCACGGCTTCTTTCTCCTGCTCCAACAAATACTGCTCTTGCGTTAGAACTAGCATATATATTATGAATTAACTCTTTGATAAGCACTGTTTTACCAACGCCAGCACCTCCAAGTAATCCCATTTTAAATCCTTTTTGCAGTGGAGCAAAGAAGTCAATTACTTTAATACCAGTCCATAATGGTTCTGTTTCAACCTTAACTTCTTTCAAAGATACCGCACTGTTATTTGCAGATACTTTTCTTTCACTTTCGAATGGTAAACCATCAATAGGATTACCATATGAGTCAAATATTCTTCCTAATATTTTATCAGAATATTCTACTTCTAGCTCGTCAGCTTTCTTTAAAACTATACTACCCTTTTGTAGTCCTCTAGTAGAATATAAACTTACGCAAGTCGCAGATACATTATTTACTTCAACTACTTCGAATAAATACTTTTCTTCAGTATCTCCTTCAACTTTAAGAATATCTCCTATCTTTATATTAGTATTTGATAAAATTATCTCTATAGATATATCACTAATTTTTATTATCTTACCTACTTGCATTATCTTCACCTTCTTCTAGGAACTTATATAATTCTAGCATTTCTTCCTTACTCTTTGGAGAAAATTTATTTTGACTTAATTTATCAAGAATCTTTTTACCTTCCTTCATTCTATGTTGTAATTCTTCTCCCATTTCATCAATATTAGCAAGTTCATATATATCTCTAACTTCCAAATATTCTAGTAATTCTCTTCTTACTAAACTACCTAATTTCTTCATATCAGGAGCTTGTACATTACCACCAAGTCTAGATACTGATAATCCATAGTTTAATGCTGGTTTTTGTCCTTTAGCAAAGTTTTTACTAGATAAAACAAGTTGTCCATCGCATATAGATATAATATTAGTAGATATATAATCAGTAATATCTGAAGATTTAGTTTCTACTATTGGAAGTATTGTAATAGAGCCTCCATTCTTATGTTGACATCCTTTTTCAAGTAATCTAGAATGTGCATAAAAGATATCTGAAGGATAAGCATCTCTACCTGGAGTTTTACCACTAGCAAGAGATATCTGTCTATATACATCAGCATGCTTCTTTAAATCGTCTATTACTACTAATACATCATAAGAGTCCATCATCATCTCTTCCGCAATAGAAAGAGCAACATAAGGAGTTAAATATGTTCTATTAGGAAGTTCATCATTAAATGAAGCTATAATAATTGTATAAGATGCAGCTCCTCTCTTAGTAAGATCATAATAAATATCCTTAACTTCTTTCTTAGTCTTACCTATAGCTACATAAATACATACCATATTTTTATCTTTTTGATTAACTATAGCATCTAAGGCTATTTGCGTTTTACCAGTCTTTTTATCTCCTATTATTAATTGTCTCTGTCCTCTACCAATAGGATATAACATATCAATACCAGTAATACCAGTTAAAAACTCTCTAGTAACTAAATCTCTATCCATAATAGGAATAGGTTCATTCTCAATTGGTACTTCTACTAAGTTATCAAACTTCTTACCAGCTATCAAATCATTACCAAAGATATCAATAACTTTACCCATTGAATCCATACTAAATAAACATTTAAATTGTTTCTTTAAAGCATATACAGAGTCTCCTGGATTTATTTTTTCTTTTACTTCAATTAGAGAAATAGTGACATTATTCTTACCTACCGCAAAAACAAATCCCTTAGCTTTATCATCAATATTTACTTCTTCATAATAAGTAATATCATTAAGTCCTGATACAATAACAGTATAAGGATTAACCTTTATTACTTTACCAACAGAAAAGATATTATCATTATTCTTAATATCTTCAACTTTCTTATCTACTTTATTAAGTTCCATATCACACATTCCCTTCATTTAAACTAAAGTCATATACTTTATTTTTATAAATAATTTTAATACCTCTATATATATTGTCAGATACTTTAGTTTTAATTTTACTATCAATATAATCATAATTAATATTTTTATTTGGTACAAGTACAGTAATCGTAGGATTATTAAGTTCTATTAACCTATTTAAATAATCAATAAAATCCACCATATTAAATTTATTACTTATCTCAAATATTTCATATACTTTATATTCTTCACCAGTTAATAATTCTTTTAAATATTTATCTCTCTCTTCAGGTAATAAAGTTTCTATCTTATATATTTCGTCAGGTGTAAATTTATTTCTAAGTTTAAGAGCAAAATCATATCTATTATTATCTTTAATATTTGATAAAAAATCTTTAAGTAAATCTTCATAATTAATTATAAATTTTTCTTCTATTTTTTTATTTAATTCAAATATATTCTTGTCAAGATAACTAGTCTCAGTAAGCATATCAATAATACTACTATCAAAATCATAGTTAGGACTATTAACATCATTATTATTATCTTTTAATCCATTTTTCCTTTTCTCTAATTCACTTTCTAATTCAGAAAGTCTTTTTTCTTTTTCATCTATTAGGTAATCATATTCTTGTAGCTTATCTACAAAGTATGATTTAGATTTCTTATCTACCTCTTTTACAGCATTCTTAAGTATTAAACTCATTAATACTACAAGTAGTATAATAACAGCAAAAGAGATAATAAACAAAGTCATATTATCCCACTAATGGATTAAAGAATAATAATAAGAAACAAAATGCAAATAAGAATAATAAGAATATTGAAAATATTATTAATATTGTCATTATTGAATGTACTACATCATTTTTAGTTTCTGGATTTCTCCCTACAGCTTCAGCTACTCTTCCTCCAAGTAATCCAATACCTAATCCTAGTCCTAAAAATGCAAGACCAACCATTACCCCTATTCCAATTGCAGTTGCAGATAAAATACTTTCCATAATTTCCTCCTTATAATTTATCTATTTCTTCATCTATATATTTACTACTAACATCAATATTTGTTAGGTAGCATAATTTATTTATATCTTTTAATTTAACCGTATAATATAACTTATTATCTTTAATATATAAATTCATTATATCAGGTAAATTTTCTCTTATTCTAGTTATATATTTATAACTATTATCATTAAACTCTGTACCAGTAATTTTCTCATTAGTAATAGCATCTACCACCATACCACTAGTATCGTCTAATTTTATATACTCATTAAATAGTGAATCAGCTATATCTTTATAAGTAACTTTAGTCATATTTAAAAGACTATCATTATTTACTAGTTTATTATCTTTCAAGTTATAGTTTAAAGTTAGAATCTCTTCATAATTAGATAATTCACCATACATAATATAATCTATTTTAATAGATAAAATATTCTTATATATTGTCTTAGTAATATCCGTATCAATAATCTTATTACTACTTATAAGCTTATTTTGTTTACTCATAAAATCATTAGCTACTTTGTTATCAATATTTTCAAGACTTACTATATTACCATTAATCTTAACATAATCGTCTATTTTATAATTAATTATATTATCTTCTAGATAAGGATGTTTATGCTTATAAGCATAAATCCAATAAGTACTTATTCCTATAATAATACTAAATACTATAGCAAAAACTAGAAAAGTTCTTCTATAATCATACCCTTTTTTAACCACTTTTTTCTTTTTCATAAGATTCCTACTTTCCTACTATATAAAGTATACCATTTAGAAGTTTTTTAGTCAATTACATAATCTTATTTTTAGAAAAAAAGTATAACCAATACTAAGTTACACTTTTAATTATTACATTTTTCTTCAGATACATTGGCTTGTTTACTCCAACCGATTCCTCCAGGACAAGATTCGCTCGGACTACCTGTTCTCCATAAATACTGATTTGTCGTCTGACAGTAATAACACGAAAATTCTTCTTTTGAATAACAGCGTGGATAACCATTTTCCAACTGTTCGATACAGTCGCTATTTGCATTTTCTAAACAGTCGGTAAAATTAACACCTTCAGTCAAATTACCTAGGCTAACCATAAGTGTTTCAACTATCCAAGGAACTGCAAAAACAAGTATTGCAAAAATGATTCTTTTTCCTAATAGTGTTATATTCTTTTTTTGTGCGCCTTCATCGCTACTAACAACCGATTTAGAAAAATCTATCATTCCCATAATTATTAAACCGATTGGAATAACAATCTTAACTATATCTACAATTAGTTTTCCAAAATATATAACTCTAAGAATATCAGGATTAGTACAAGCATCTACTATTGTTGTATTTCCTTTACTACTATTGCCATCACTAGGAGTAGGTGTTGGTGAAGGTTTAATATTTCCACTACATACTGTACTAGAAGTTACATTATATGTAGATTTTTCATATGATTTAGCTAATTTTTTATAATAATCTACTGTAGTATTAGAAAGTTTAGTATTAAATATATTAGTATCACTAAGTTTACTTCCTTCATAGCCAAAATATACATCATCATAACCAGGATTTTCGACATAAGTCCAAATAGTTCCATAATTACTAACTATACTTTTTGAAGCTTGTAATGTCATATTTTTAGGTACATTATACTTTTCACTTAAAACAAGTTCTGCTATATAAAGCATCTCTCCTTGTTTATTTTGTGGAACCTCACTACTAAAACTATTATTCTTATAACTACTATAACCATAATAGTTATTATCAGTTAAATTAATTAACTTCTCATACATAGAACTGCCACTTTTATTATTAGCATTATTTAGTACCACACTAGCAGTAGTTAATCTCTGAAAGAAATTATCGTCTGCATTTTTAGCGGTATCTGCACCAACTTCATGATATACAATTTTAGCAAGTTGTTCTGCCGTTCTTGTATCACAATCTACTGCCAAAACATTATTTGTTCCTATAAACAATATTACTAAAGAAAAAATACTAAATATCATTAGTTTAATCTTTTTATTCATGAAATAACACCTACCTACGTTTCAATATAATTTTATCATAATAAATAATAGTTTGCAAGAGTAGAAAAAAGACATTGACTATATTAATCAATATCTTTTTCATAATCACAGTTCATACATTTAATTTTATCTTTCTTTTCAACTAGAGTTCCATGACAATTAGGACATTTTTCTTCTAATGGTTTATCCCAAGTAGCAAAATCACATTTAGGATAGTTCGAGCAGCCATAAAATATTTTACCTCTTTTAGTTTTCTTTTCAACTATCTTGCCATCACATTTAGGACAGTCCATTATTTCTACTACTTTTTTCTCTTCTTTATCATTTTTTATATACTTACAAGTAGGATAGTTCGAGCAGGCCGTAAACTTACCATATCTACTTTGTTTTATAACTAACTCACTACCACAGTTAGGACATATCTCTCCAGTCTTTTCAGGAGCCTTCTTTTCCATCTCCTTGAAGGCTACTTCTACCTTAGGTTCAAAGTCATCATAAAACATTCTAAGTAGTTTATACCACTCCATATCACCTTCAGCAATCTTATCAAGATCATCTTCCATATTCTTAGTATATTCAACATTAATAATATCTTTAAAGAACTCTTGTAACTTATCAGTAGTTTCAATACCAACTTCCGTAGGAACAAACTTTTTATCTTCTATCTTAACATAATTTCTTTCTTTAATAGTATCAATAGTTTTAGCATAAGTAGAAGGTCTACCAATACCAAGTTCTTCCATTTCTTTAATTAATTTACTTTCGGTGTATCTAGCAGGAGGTTTAGTAGTATGTGAAGAGTACTCTATCTTATTAGATACAATAACATTACTATTATAAGTACTAAAATCAGGAAGTACTGTATCTTCACTATCTTCATATATATTATATACTTTTAAATATCCATCGAAAATAAGTACTTGACCAGTAGTTTTAAACTGATAATTATTATTATCAAGAATAACAGTAGTAGCCTCTACCTTAGCATCTTTCATTAGTGATGCTAAAGCTCTATAATAAATAATCTTATATAGTTTATATTCATCATTAGATAAATATTCTTTTATCTTATCAGGATGTCTATTAATTGATGTTGGTCTAATAGCCTCGTGAGCATCTTGAACATTCTCAGTCTTAGTACTTTTCTTTACATAACCAACATATTCACTACCAAAGTTATCTTTAATATAACCATAAGTTTCTTTAACAAACTCATCAGAAAGTCTTACCGAATCTGTTCTCATATAAGAAATCAAACCAACAGTTTCACTACCTAAATCAATACCTTCATATAACTTTTGAGCAATACTCATAGTCTTTTTTGAAGTAAATCCTAGTTTATTAGAAGCTTCCTGCTGAAGTGTACTTGTCGTAAAAGGAAACTTACTCTTCTTAGCCTTTTCTTTTTTATCAATACTCTCTATCTTAAAAGCATTAGATAGCTTACTTAATATTTCTTTAGCCTCTACTTCTTTCTTAATTTCAATCTTTTTATGATTATAAGTATCAAGCTTAGCACTAAAGTCATTAAAATAAGCATCTATCTCAAAATATTCTTCCGGTATAAAAGCCTCAATTTCTCTTTCTCTATCTACGATTAACTTAAGAGCCACTGACTGAACTCTACCAGCAGACTTTCCACCAGTCTTAGACTGCATAAGTTTACTAAGTCTAAAACCAATAATTCTATCCAGAATTCTTCTTGTCTCCTGTGACTTAACTAAGTTATCATCTATTTTTCTAGCCTTAGCAAAAGAATCTAAAACAGCTTTCTTAGTTATTTCATTAAATACTATACGATCATAATCTTTATCCGTAAGACCTAAAGTATCATATAAATGCCAACTAATAGCCTCTCCTTCACGATCGGGGTCGGTTGCTAAATAAACAAAGTCTGAATCTTTAACATCTTTCTTTAATTCTTTTACTATTTTATTTTTACCCTTTATAATTTGATAGTCAGGTTTAAAATTATTATCAATATCAACACCAAAACCAAACTTCCCAGAAGTAGATAAATCTCTAATATGTCCTACTGAAGATACTACTTTATATTCACTTCCTAAATATTTTTCTATTGTTTTACTCTTATGTGGGGACTCCACTATTACTAATTTCTTTGCCATAGAATCCTTTCCTTTCTGTAACATTATATACTACTTTATTAGTAAATTGCAAGTACTTTTTTTATTTTCACATAATATAACATAAATAGCCTCCTCGTATAAGGAAGCTACTATATATATAAACACAAGCTAATGCTCATGACACTATATATTATGCTATTTATCATAAAATAGTTCTTATTTTTAATCTATTCTGTAAGTAATTCTTCTAGAGGTACTATCATATATCCTTTACTATTAATATACTTAACTATAATATCAAGATTATTCATATCATTAAGAAGTATTATACTACCATTAGCTAAATTATTCTTAATATCTAAATAATCGCCAACTATACTAGGTATTACAACATACATCTTCTTCTTATTACAAATATTCAAAGTATCATTATTCTTATCCATACTTAGACAATATATAGATTTATTCTTACTAACTCTATTAATAATAGTATTATCATTATCAAGTATTTCTTCACTATATATACCATTATTACCATAAGTATAAATACTATTCTTATTAATTTTTTTAATATTATTTATAGATACATCTTTATGATTTAAAAATATTGTAATATTATTATTCTTAATCTTATCAATATTATCATAATTAGTAATAACAAGTAAGGATACTCTACTACTAGAGGTATTGCCTCCTATAATATATTTATCCATATTATTAGATAGCATCTCACTAGGTAATATATCATTATATACAAGATAATCCTCTCTAAAGATACCACTTACTTTCATATTCTCATAACTCTTATCAAGGTCTACACTCTTTCCCTTAACTCCAGGAATAATCGTATTATTATCAAGTACTGCATTGACAGGAAGAACTTCATATTTATCTTTTAATAAGTCTATCTTATTCATAAGGGGATCTTTCTTATTAATAAAATTCATTACTCTATCTGTATAAAAAAAACTAAATAGTACAAGTACTAATAACGATACCATTTTAAATATATTCTTCAAGATAATCACCTAATAATATATATGAATTAAAAAATAAAAGTACTACTTAAAATAGCACTTTTATTTCTTTGCTTGTTTTAAAGCGTTGCTTGCAGCTTCATATAAAGCATCAATTTTAATAGTACAACCACTTACTGCATCAGTTTTACCATCTTCATCTAACTTTAGACTATCAATACCTTGGTTTTTAACAATATAATCCTCAAGAGCCTTAACCTGAGTATCCCATTCACCAAGAGTACTTCCATAAGGATTGTTATACATACCATATTCACTACCTAAAGCTTTTTTAGTGGTCTTAACACCATCTTTAGTATAAGTAGTATCAAGTTCTACACTAGTAATCTTACCATTACTATCAACAGTAACAGTAGCAGTAGCAGTATTATCTTGTCCACCATAACTATCAGTAGCAGTACCAGTATATATACCTTCTTTATATCCCTTCGAGCAGCCTCCTAGTACTAGTAGACTAACCATACTAAGTACAATTATCTTCTTTTTCATATTTCCTCCTACTATCTAATTATAAAACATTTTAATTACTTTGACTAGTACTAAATTAATATTTTTTATTCTATTTATTAAATTTATTTCTAATAAATATTCTTATTCTCTTACTAATACTAGGCTTTCTATATATAATAGTTAACACCAGTATCAAAAGGCAAAAGATAAATTCAGTAGTAGTAACTACTTTAAGCATAAATTCATTACTACATAAAATAGCATATAAAAAGTATGACAAACTACTTATTACCCATAATATCCATGAAGAAATACTAAGATCACTAGCAGTTTTATTTCTAAGTATTTTTATAGCCTGAGGTAAATAAGAAAAGAAGGTACTAGCCGTTGCTATTCCAAGTAAAATATTAGCTAACATAACTTCACCTACACTACCTTTTTTAACATATCAGTAACTTTATCAATTATTAATTTCTTATTATCTTCTCTATTATCACAAATAGCTTTTACTATTTCATTATAATACTTATCATTATCTCTATCATAAATACTAATATAAACAATATTATCTTCACCATATAAATTAAACTTATCTACTCTATTTAATTTACCAGTAACTCCAATACCATAATTAGAATTAGTATAATTACTAATATTCTTACTCATTTCATTACTAGTCTCAGTACTATAAACAGTATATTTATCAATAATATCACTACTTACTCCCATTTTAATTTTATATTCATTAGAATAAGTAACTGCGCCAAACTTAAATACTTCACTAGATCCTTCGATATTAGTAATAGCATTAGCTATACCACCACCAGTACATGATTCCATTGTACTAATAGTTTTATTCTTTTCAGTTAATAATTTAATAACTTCATTCATACTTTAATTCCTTCCTATATTCTTTGTATTATCTATAAGTTTCTTAGATACTATTCCTACGATTATACCAGTAGGAATAGAAAATATTAATAAATATGGTAAATAATAAGTAATATTATAATTATTAAGTACTAATATTCCTACGAGTACTTGTCCTATACTATGAAATATACTACCTACTATTGATACACCAATTATAGATAATTTAGTTTTCTTAACCAGTACCATAGCTATTATACTAAATAAAGCTCCTGATAAAGAAAAGAAAAAATTAATACCAAAGCCTGTTCTAAGTAAAGCTACAATTAATACTCTAATAAGTGATACCATAATTGAAGTCTTAAAACCATATTTATATAAAACATATATTATAACAATATTAGATAAACCAAGTTTTAATCCTGGTATAAAATCACTAATAAAAGTAAAATAACTCTCTATAATAGAAATAACTACACATATCGCGGTCATTATTCCTATTACTGTAATATCTCTTGTTTTCATTAGTATACAACACCATCCATATCACTACTTTGTACTATCTTAATAATAACCTTATTAGGTAAACAGACAAGGGGCTTAGTACTATCACTAATATATCCTTCCTTGCTACATATATTTTTTGGAGAATTCTCTTTTACTACTCTAACCTTTTTATCTTTTACTTCAATAACTACATCACCAAGAAGTCCCTCCACTGTATAAGTGTTATCTATAGAAAGATCTGCACTAAGTACTAAATTATCTTTATAATATACTTCTACTGTATCACCATCTTTTTTATTAAGATTAATAATAAGTATAAGAACTCCTACTATAACGAGAATAAATATAATTAATTTAATATCATTCTTATTCATAATTAAAATTATCACTTCTAACTATATTATCTTTATCTATATACCATATTGCCTCTATATCAGGAGTATTATTAACTATCTTTAGTCCGTCTTCTACTGGAAGTAAGAATAAATAAGTACTATAAATATCTGCAATCATTGAACTCTTACCAATTACTGTAACAGACTTCATATAATTACTAGGATACTTAGTTATAGGATTAATAATATGATTATAATTAATACCATCTAAAGTACAATATCTTTGATAACTACCTGAAGTAACTATTGATAAATTATTAACTTTAACTTTAGTAAACATATCATCTTTATTATCAGGATTAGTAATACCTACTAAAAAAGTATCTTTATTATAGGCTTTACCTACCATTACATTACCACCAGCATTAATAATATAAGAATGAATATCGTTTTCTTCTAAGTATTTACCTACTAATTCAGTAACATAACCTTTAGCAATACCACCTAAATCTAATTTAACATCATTACTCTTACTATAATTATTACCATCTAGCTTAATATCATTAATATTAGTATTAACATTAAGTTCTTCCATACTAGGAAGATTATCACAAGAATCAATAAATTCTTTCCATTTTATTGTTAGATTACCCGCAGCTATATTAAATAACCCATCAGTAATATCATAATAATCTATACCTGTCTTAATAATATTAGCAAGTCTAGTATCTATTTCAATATTCTCATTATTATTAAGATTATTATTTAAATAATAAACATTAACTATACCATCATAACTATCAAAAGCATCAGTAAGTTTATGATAACTATCATATAAATAATCTATATCATTAAATATATCATTCATTTCTTTCTTACTTTTAACAGTATTTACCTTAACATTAATATAAGTATCAAAATAGAAATAACTCTTAGTATAATCTTTATAAGAACTCTTATCTATAAATAATAGTATTAAACTAACTAGTATCAATAGTAAAATAATAATTAATATCTTTTTTAAACTTTTATTTTTCATATTCATCACAATATAATTGTAACAAATTCTAAGTAAAAAGTAAATCATATATTATTCCTTTAGAGCCTGTAGTCTCTAAAGGCGTAAGTAAGCCTAAGGTCTTCCTTACGAAACATTTTGGTAATAAAAAGAGAAGCATAAAACTCTTATGTTTCTCTTTCTCATTAATCATAATGATACTATATTATATTAAGCAAATTTTGTTTTATGCTTCTTTTTCTTCATTAAAACAATTGTAAATGTAATAACGGTCGTAGCAAGTACTACTAAAGATAGTAAGAAATATAATAAATAGTTATCAGCTTTTTCCTTATAAGCAAGCATCATACTAGTATTAAATCTCTGAATAGTACCTTCTAATTTATCATATACATAAGTACTAGTTTCTCCAGTAGTTTCATTGACAGCATATAATAAGTAAAAATCACTGCCTTTAACACCATCGTCAGCGGCATAAGTACCGCTCTTATCAATTAGTTGATATCCATCTAATTTATTATCTTCATATTTAAATGATACCTTAGAATAACCACTTGGTATTTTATCACTTGGCATAGTAATAATATTTAAATATAATCCACCTATTTTATATCCATTATATAAAGTATACTTCTTAGTCTTTTCCTCATAAGAATAGAACTTAGCTTCCCCTTTTTCATCCTTAAGACCTATTAATATATTATTAGTCTTCGTATTCTTATAACAAAGAACATCATCGTCACCTATTTTAATTGAGGATTTTTCATAATTTTCTGGAATATTCTCAATTACTCCTTCTTTTCTAACTATTGTATATTTCTTTTTATCAATAGTTACTTCAATTGGATCTAACTCTTTAACAGTAACATTAATAACATAGACTCTCTCATTACCATTTTCTGCAGTTACTTTTACCTCTAACTTATTAGTACCTTCACTAATACTAACTTCTCCATCACCAGATATTTTAGCTTTAGTATCCTCTAAAGAAGTTTTAATATTAACTTTTTCAGTACCATTAGGTACTTCAATACTATATTCACTTGTATCTTTATTAAAATCAATAGTATAACCTTCAATCTCTAAAGACTTTAAATAGTTATTACTACTATAAGTTTTTGGAGGTATGTATACCGGTTCACTAACTTTAATACTAATTGTTTTATCTCCTAGATTTTGCCAGCTATCACTAGCCATATTTGTAATTCTACTTGAAGTAACACTACAAGATATTGTACCAGAACTAGTGGGTTTAACTGTTGTACTATATGACTTAGAATAAATACTATTACTACTATCATCAAAAGCCATATCTACTCCCGAAGATACTCCAGCTCCTTTACACATTAGTGTTCCTTCTATACTAACTAGAGGACTATCACTACTAACAGTGGCAGTAATAGTTACACTATTACCTCTAGTTATTGAAGTATTACTTGCTTTAATACTAACACTCGCAGCATTAACTGCACTACTAAATAATATAAAACTAATTAAACTAACAATAATATATTTCTTTTTCATTTCTACTCCTTTTACTGTACTATCTTTTTATATCCATAATAGTCTCTAAGTACTGCTAAATAATCAAGTTTATCTATAGTGCCATCTTTATTAACATCAGCAGCCTCTTTATATACTCCATCATATTTCTTATATCCATAATAATGTCTAAGTATTGCTAGATAATCAAGTTTATCTATAACGCCATCACCATTAACATCTCCATATATAAGTACTTCATAATTCTTTTCTTCTAGCGAAGACTTAATATTAACTTTATCACCAGTCTTAAATATTGAAGAATTATTACCATTACTATCTTTAATAGAAATAGATAAAGTATCACTAATTTTCTTAATATTATTAATTAAACTATCCGTACCAGTATTTAAACTAATACCATATACGTAACTATCATTATATTTAATACCTGAATTATTAAGTGCGGTACCAATAGCTATATCATTTCTAGTTATATTTATTGTATACTTTCCAATATTAACAATATTCTTTCCTACTATTAAGTCTATTTCTTTAGTATTAATATCATTACCAATATAATATTTAATACTTAATTTACTATTCTCAAAAGAAGTTTCTATATCATATTTCAAAGTATCTTTATCAAATACTAAATCAGTATTATCTATAACAATATTAGTAATAGTATTATCCTCAGGTACATCAATATTTTCTTCTTTTTCTTTCTTATTAATAACTAAAACATAATTAGTTACATTACCATTTTCAGCAGTTACTTTAATAGTTATTTTATTATCACCATTCTCTAATTTAACAGTACCAAGTCCTTCAATGCTTGCTTTATTATTAATTGAAGTGGCTTCTATCTTAATACTATCTACTCCTGCATCAGCTTCCATACTATAATTTAGTTTATCATAGGCAAAGCCATCTAGTTCTTTATCATTTACTTTAATACTCTTTAAATAACTATTAGGATTATTATTTGCTGGCACTTCTACCTTAGTACTAGGCATATTATTATATACTGGTATTATAAATACCAAAGCTTCGTCAAGAAGTCCATTAATACTACTATAACTACTATAAGTAGTAACTCCCTCAGTTAAAGGAGCTGTTAAATTTTGCATATATTGGTGTGTATAATGGCCATTACTTCTTGAAACATCAAACTTTTCAAAATATAAAGTATTTTGACCAATACTAATATAGTCTTCACTCAAAAATTTAGCTCCTCCTATTATAGATTTATAAGGGCTATCCCAAGGTCTACCATAAGAAGTTAAAGTACCACTTGCTCCTCCTTTAGCCCATAATAGTGCTACCGAAGGATCATTACCAACGGCCTTAATATTATAAAAATTAAATATATTTTCATAACCTTTATAAGTACCAAGTCCTGTTGAAGAACCATTTATTCCCTGTTCTTGAAGAACTCTACTGGCTAAATGAATAGGACTTACATTATATGTACCAGCGGCTTCAATAAAAGCATCTGTATAAGGATTACTACTATATTTTTTATAAAGATTTGGCATGAAAGAATTACCAAGTATTTTATCTACAATACCACTAGTTTGAAAAGAAGACTCATAAGATAAAGATTCAAAAGTAAATATATTTTTACTATTTAAATAATTTCTTGGATCCATATAATAAGCAATTGCTTCAGGAGAAGCATACCACCAATTAATTTCTTTAGAATGTCTATAATATTCGTCAGTAGCATAATTATAACTATAAGATTCTTTACTACGATAGCCTTCCCCATAACTATACCAAACTAAGTTTCTTCCGGCCACGCTCTCATTTTCAATGACTGTATTCCAATCTAAATTTGTATTAAATGGAACAAATTGCCATGTTGGATGTTCAAAATGTAGTTTTACCAAGTCGTCTAAATAACTATCAGGAAATCCTGCAGACTTTAAACTATTTCTATAGTTTACTGCTTCATCACCATCAAGATCAACATCTACTTCAGTTATAACATAAGTACCGCATACATAACCAATCTTATTATCTCCATAACTAACTTTATACCAGTTAGAGCAGTATCCAGCACTACCCAAAGTATCATCAAGTATTTTCATTTCTGTATCACATGGTAATCTAGTATCAACATTACCATTAACACTATCTCTAACAGTCAAAGGATCGTTATTTTCAATACATGATACTCTTCCTTTTAAATTAGTAGAAGTTTTATTTATTCTTATATAATCTTTTGAAGAATAACCTATTAAATTTCCTTGTTGTATTTGATACCAATTACTACCAGTATTTTCATTAAGTATAGTAACAGTACTATTACATTTAACAGCTCCTAAAATCTTACTACTTGTACTCTCTCCTTCTCTTACATTAATTGGATTATTATCGTCAGGACAATAAACATATCCAGTAAGAGCATTAACACTAATACTAAAAGATAAAAATAATATAATTGTAAATAATACTCTTTTCATATATTCTACCTCTTATACATTATAACATTTTTTTAGACATTTTTCTACATATTATAATTATTTTTTATCCCGAGTGTAAACCAAAATAAAAAGTGAGCTTTAAACTCACTTAAGTCATAAGACTCCATTTATAAGGAGACAATAGTATTACTATATTATTTTAATAATAGTCTGTGAATGGATACTAAGTAATACTATTTAATGTATCCATACATATTATAACAAAAATATTATTTATTATACTTAAGAGTATTAATAACTATACCAAGTACTAATATAAAACATAAAGCATAAATCCATATTAATAATATTGTTATACTAGATAGTCCTCCATATATAATATCATACTTACTAAAATACTTAATATAATATCCAAATATCAAAGTAAATAATATCCATCCAATAGTGGTAATAAATGCCCCAATAGTAGTATCACTACCCTTTACTTTAACAGATGGTGCTAGTACATATATTAACTTAACACTAAAGAATATCATTAAGAAAGTTAAAGGCCATCTAATAGCCTTATATATAAGTACTAAGTTATCAATAATATCTTTAAATAAATTATAATTTCTAAATAGTTCTAATATCTTATCACCAAGTATAGGTACAATAATTAAAAATAGTAATATAACAATAATAATACATAGTATTAATATAGATTTAAGTATATCTTTAATTGGAGAAGTCTTATTTATCTTATATAAACTATTTGAAGCATTAATAATTGAATAAGTACCTTTTACCGCTAGAAAGAAAGTAATAAGATTTAAAAAACAAATAGATAAATCATAATCTTTACCAGATATAACATTAGTAATAGTACTGCTAACATATCCAGGAAGTACCTCGTTAACTAAATTAATTACTGTATCAATAGATATGTTAAATCTACCCGCTATTACAACAATTATTGTAAATAAAGGAATACTAGCTAGTACAAAACTATAGGCCAAATAAGCAGGCAAAATTCTAAGTTCTTTCAAACTTAGAATTTCAATTATTCTCTTAATATACTTTTTAATATTTTCCATTCAAATCACCTAATGATTTTCTTTTTTATTTCTCATATCAATTGTAGCTTCGTTAATGGCATCGTCTACTGTCTTAACATCATCCATTATCATACTATATCCAATAGTGGCTCCAAATCCATAAGGTAATTCTTTAAGTTCCTTATATAGTTTTCTAGTATATGCTACAACATCTTTCTCACTATATCCTACCATATATATCAAGAATTCTGTACCATCAGTTCTAATAATATCCGTATTAGCTTCCTGATTAACTATAAGAATACTTGCAGCCTTCTTAATAACAGTATCTCCTTCTTCATGACCTTTATTATCATTAATATATTTAATATTATTAAGATCTACTACTACAAATCCCTGAGGATATATAACATTCTCATCCCATTCTTTAATCTTACTATTTAAATAAGTTCTATTCTTTAAAGATGTCATTGCATCAATATATCTTAACTTATCATTATTAGTAATAATAATATCATTCTTATTCTTCTTTTTCTTAATTATAAATATTATAAATATTGCTAAAAGAATAACAAACAAAGTAGTAAGAAATGCTATAAGTACAGTATAATCATATAAACTAGTATTAGTATTATAATTAAATCTAACTTCGTCATAATTAACCGTAGATACATAATAACTAAACATATCTGCAAATAAAGAATTCTTATTAACATCTCTAATTACAAATCTATATTGATAAGGAAGTACTCCTCTATATAATTCATTAAAATCATTAAGTTTTCTAGCCCTATAATATTCATAAGTATCTTTATCAATTACTAATACTGTATCACTACTAATATTTCTAATTAAATCGTCAGTATTATTATAAGCTTTATATTTAATACCACTCGCAGTAACTAAATCATTAACATAACTATCTTTTAATATAGATACTTCTTTATCTCTAAGACTCTTAATAGAATTAACTACAAATTTATCTTTAGATAAAACAACATATTCTTCTTTGAATAATGAAGGAGTATATAAAGTATCAATATTCATACCATTAGTATTAAAGTTAGCAAAAGCAACATCTATAGTACCATTAGATAAATCTTTCTTTAATAGTTCAATACTATCATAAGCTTTAAGTTTAAAATCAACAGCATATATATCTTCAAATCCACTTAAATAATTAGATAAAGTACCTACTAGTTCTTTCTCTTCAGTATCCGTATATGGCATATAAGTAATATAACCTACAGTATAAGAACTGGCATTATATCCCATTCTATCTGCTTCACTAATATTCTTATCTAGAAAATATTCATCTAAAAAGTGTTCTTTATAAGAATTAGTCTGCATAGTAGTACCAAATTCTTTATAAAATTTCTTCATAATATTTAAGAAAGTTTTATTTTCAATAGTAAGTACATACTTCTTAGCAATATCATTTAAATGATATACAATATTTAAATCATTCTCTAATATAAAATCTAAGTTCATATTATAAGGTATCATTGCATATTCTACTTCTTTATTCTTAATTGAAGTTTCTATTTCTTCTAAACTATCTTTAGATACATAGCTAACTTTTTTAGCATCACTTAAATAACTAGATACAAAACTAATATCTGAAGATAATACAGCAATTTCAATACCATCAATATCAGTTATTCTGTCAATATAAGCATCATCACTACTAGTAACTAAAACATAACTATCTTCATAAAGTAAAATATCATTATCAGTAAGTTCTGCATTACTATTTAATATTCTAAATGCTGTAGTCTTTAAATTAGAACTAGAACTACTAAGATAAGAAACTTTATTAAAATTAATTTTATATTTATCAGTAAAATCATTTAATAAGTCAAATATAACTCCCTTACCTTTATTACCATAAACAGGAACATCATTATATACACTAACATCAATAATATTACTAGTATTATCACTTATCCATTTCTTTTCTAGTATTGAAAAACTAGCATCATCTTTACTGTAGTTAAGTATAAATATACCAAATAATACTACAAAAAATATTCCAATAACAATTAAAACTATTGTCTTATTATTTCTCTTCTTCATAATCTATCTCCTAATTATTTGTCCAAGTAATACTATCTAAACTATGATGTTTATTACCAGTAACAACAGTATCCCCTTCTTCACCTTTCCATCTTAAGAAAAATGAAAAATCATAAAATTTAAGTTCTTCTTCACTATAATTATCAAGAGTAGCACTAGCTATTTCTTTAGCCTTATCTTTTGAAGTATCGCTCTTTAAAGTAATAGCCATATAAACTATTTTACCTTGTACTCTAGTACTTACGTCTTCGACAAGTTCTGTATCAGTAACTTCCTTCTTAACTTCTTCAAAAGTTTCATTACTAATCTTAACTTTATCTATACCATCTAATCTATTACCATACTTATCAGAAGAGCCTCCAATTAACATTTGAAAAAATATAATTAATAATATTAAAAATAATATAAAACCTAAGGCAATAATAATAGCAAAACCTTTGTTTTTATTAGCCCAACTTTTTATTTTCTTAAAAAAATCCTTCATACATATCTCCTTCTTATCTAATACAATATTATTATACTATATTGCTAAATATTTATCAAGAATTTTTATCTCATTAATTTACATCTTAAAATATCCATGCTATAATATTATTGATAGGAGAATAAAAATGGATTATCATATTGAATTTTTACTGAAAATATTAGTTTGCTTTTTACTTAGTGCCTGTATTGGTGTTGAAAGGCAGTTTAGAGGAAGAAAGGCTGGACTTAGAACTGTTATATTAGTTAGTTTAGGCTCTTTCTTATTTGTAAACTTCTCTTTTGAGTTTCCTAAGAGTGATACTACTAGAATAGCGGCTCAAGTAGTCGCTGGTATTGGCTTTCTAGGAGCAGGAGTAATAATAAAAGACTCTAAGAATGTTAAAGGACTAACTACTGCAGCTACTCTTTGGTGTAGTGCGGCTATTGGGATTCTTTGCTCAGCAAATCTTCTTTTTGAAGCCGCTACTGGCACACTATTCATTCTCTTTACTAATATCGTTTTAAGAAGTCTTAATCGTAGAATTAATCTCTTAAGTGGTAAAGGAACTTATAACGTATATCATTTTAGTATTACTTGTGATAAAAAAGACTTAGATAAATTACAAGAGTTGACTAAGAAAGTAATTAAAGATAATGATGGTAGAATAGATAGTACTGAAATAACTACTCTAGAAAATAATGATAAAAAACTAAGTATCTATATACTAGATAATGCTTTAAATGATAAACTAACTAAAAATCTAATGAATGAATTATCTAGTAAGAAAGAAGTATTATCAATTAGTTTAAATAAAGAGAGTAAAAAATCTATATACGAATATGAAGAACTATAAAAAGAGCCTTGGCTCTTTTTTATAATTTAATAATACTAGATAATTTCTTAATAACTTTCTTTTCTATTCTTGAAATATAGGACTGTGATATACCAAGCATATTAGCTACTTCTTTCTGAGTCATTTCTTTCTTACCATTAAGACCATATCTAAGTTCAATAATTTCTTTATCTCTCTTACCAAGTTTAGATACTTCCCTATACATAAGTTTCTTATCAAGTTCATCTTCAATAGGCTTAGTAACAATATTATCATCAGTACCAAGAACATCCTCTAAATGAAGTTCATTACCTTCAGAATCAAAAGATAAAGAATCCTCAAAAGAGACTTCAGTTCTCTTTTTCTTCGTCTTTCTAAGATACATAAGTATTTCATTATCAATACATCTTGAAGCATAAGTAGCTAGTTTAATATTCTTATCATTTTGATAAGTATTAACTCCCTTAATAAGACCTATAGTACCAATAGATACCAAGTCTTCTAAATCAATCTTTGTATTTTCATACTTCTTAGCTAGAAATACTACTAGTCTAAGATTATGCTCAATAAGTTTATCTCTTGCCTTCATATCACCATTTAAAAACATATTAACATACTTTTCTTCTTCTTCTTTACTTAATGGTTCAGGTAATATATCAGTACTACCTACAAAAAATAAATAATTAAGTCTAGCAATAATTCTTTTAAGTAATTTTAACATATTATCATCCTTTCATTATATCTTTATGTAGTATTACATCTACTCCATCACCAAAATTAAAACTATCAGAAAACCCAATTAGAACATTACCTTTATATCCTATACCATCAATAAAAATAATATCAGGTTTAATACATTTAAGTAGTCCATTACCATTTATTGTATGATATGGTACTAAAATATATTTATCTTCCTTAATATACTTATCAGGTACTATAATAACAGGTCTTTTTTTATATGGATCATATAAATTATTACCAGTATCAACAAATCCTATTAAAGATAATTTTTCTCTATCTTTAAAATATATGTCTACTTTATAATAATTATTATAAATACTTCTCATTTTCTTATTTTCTTTTATATATAAAATCATAACTTCTATACTAATAACTATAATTATTAAATAAGTAAGAAACATACTATTAGATACTTTAATATTAAACAAATATATAATACCTCCAAGTAATGTACTAAGAATATACATATATAGAATATTCTTAATTAAATATCTAATATCCTTATATCCAAAAGAAATAAGTACCATAATAACAATACTAACTATTTCTATAACTATCTTATTAAGAGAAGTAAATAGTACTAGTGAAGATATACCTCCCAGTAGAGAAGATAATATCATTCTAATATGACTAGTTTTTCTTTTAAGTAAAATACTCGTAGACATAATAATAATATAATCCATAATAACATTAAATATAAAAAATAAATCAATATACATTTTCATATATTAATTATAAAAAAAAGAACATAAATACTATGTCGATTTATATTCTATTATTCAAATAATTTATTTTCGTCTCCAGCACAGTAGGCACCACCTACTTTTTCACCTTCAACATATTCTTTACCGGATATATTACATCCAACCTTAGTTATTGCATCTTGAAGATATCCTCCAAATACTTTAACTGCTCCTATTGCAACAACAGTAATTAAAACTATTATAAGTACATATTCAACTAAAGTTTGACCTTTTCTGTTTAATTTCATCATCTTATATCCTCCGCCTACTCTATTCATAACTTAATTGTACTATATTTTAATTAATAAAGCAATATCTTTTATTATTTTTTTATTTCATTTACACTTTAATCCTAAAGTATTAAAGTGCTGTTATTAGTCTAAGGTCTAATAACAGTGTATCTACATACCTATTATATATAAGCATAATCTATATACCAAAAGAAAGATATTAGTCATACCTTTCTTAGTTATATTATTATATGGATTGGTTGAAGAACCATTTCCTGACTCTACCATTAGTTCAGGACTTAGAGAAAGGACTGGCACGACCCTAGCCGCATCATACACAATGCCGGCTTTGCGCACAGAGCCGTCCGAATAGATATTCCCCACAGGGTACGAGCTGCTGGAATTAGGGGTACTAGTTTTATATAAAATCACCCTATATTAA
>UROI01000007.1 GCA_900549325.1 uncultured Mycoplasmatota bacterium
ATTTATATAGGTTAATAGACTTTCAAGCCCCCCCCCTAATTAACAAATAGTTAACGTTTTTAATTACTACTTTATTCATGAGAAGGACCTCCTTTTCTTTATTATTCTTCTTCAGTATTAGCCTCTCTTTTTACTAATACTTCTCTTGGTTTAGAACCATTTTGTGGTCCTATTATACCTCTTTCTTCAAGTAAGTCTACTATTCTAGCAGCTCTATTATAGCCAATACGATACTTTCTTTGAATTAGAGAGGCTGATATTTTACCAAACTCCATAGCGAAATCTACAATATCATTATATAATGGATCATCATATTCCTCTTTTGATTCATAACCATCGTCATATTTGCCAGCATCTGTTCCTTCGCCGCCTCTTTCTTCTGTTATAGAGTGGTCATAATTAGCCTTCTGCTGTGATATTGTGAAGTCTACTATTTTTTGTAATTCTTCATCACTTACATAAGCACCTTGTATTCTTATTGGAACATTTTCTCCCATTGGTTTGAATAGCATATCACCTTTACCTAATAGTTTTTCGGCGCCAGTTTGGTCTAGGATTGTTCTTGAATCTATTGATGATGATACGGCAAATGATATACGAGATGGTATATTGGCTTTTACAACACCGGTTATTACATCAGTAGATGGTCTTTGGGTAGCTACGATTAAGTGAATACCTGCTGCTCTAGCCATTTGAGTTATTCTCATTATTGAGTCTTCAACATCTTTAGCAGCTACAAGCATTAAATCTGCTAACTCATCGATTATAAATACAATATATGGCATTTTTACATAGTCTGTATTTGTTTCACACATTTTGTTATAAGAACTTATATTCTTACACTTAGTATCTTCAAATACTTGGTATCTTCTTTCCATCTCTACGACAATATTCTTTAAAGCAATAGAGGCTTTCTTAGGATCTGTTACTACTGGAGTAAGTAAGTGTGGTACACCATTATACATTGATAATTCTACTTTTTTAGGGTCTACCATTACTAATTTTACTTCGTCAGGTTTAGTTCTCATTAATATTGAGGCTATTATACAGTTAATACACACTGATTTACCACTACCAGTAGCACCTGCTATTAAAAGATGTGGTGTAGCATTTATTTCAGCCCACTTTACTGTACCCATGATATCTTTACCTAGTCCTACAGCAAGTAATGATTTATCACTTGGTTCTGGTAATTTACTTAGTACTTCTCTAAATGATACAGCACTATTTACTTTATTTGGTAATTCTATACCAATAGTACTTTTACCAGGTATTGGAGCCTGTATTCTTACATCTTTAGCGGCTAAGTTTAAGGCTATTTCTTTTTGTATTGATAATAGTTTATTAACTTTAGTACCTGCTTTTAACTCTAATTCATACTGAGTAACTGATGGTCCTATATGACACTCTTTTATCTTACCTGGTATTTCGAAATCGGCAAGTACTTTCTCTAAAGTAGTTATATTTTGTTTTACTGCTTCAATATTTTCTTTATCATTATTACTTTTTGATAATTTTAATAAGGTTAATGGTGGTAATTTGTAATTTACGTTGATTACTGGTTTTTCTTCTTCAGTATCTTCTTTTACCATTACACTTGCACTAGCAGTCTTTATTGGTATATCTGGTTCTACTGATAACTCTTTTTCTTCTTTATCTGGAGTTTTTTCTACAGTAGGAAGAATTATTCTACTATCAGTAGTATCAGCATTTTCTTTCTCTTTGTGTTCTTTCTTTTTAATCTTTGGTACTTTTATTTTCTTAATTAAATCGATAAGACTAGTATTAAATAATAATATTGTACCTATTACAATTAAAGTAATAATAACTATCTTAGTACCATCTCTAAATAGACTAAAGAAAATATAGGTAAAGATTGCTCCTATCATACCACCACCACTATTAGAAATAGCATAACTTATAGTATCTACTATATTTGTATTTCCTGTGCTATCAAAGGCTTTTAATAGATTATTAAATGTCTCTGTTATTATTTTTATTCCTTCTTGTGAATGTACTTCTATATATTTTAAGTGAAGTAATACTAAGAAAGATATTACTAGTATATAAAAACCTATCCATCTTAGACTAAGTAAGTTAGGCGTTTTTCTTTTTACTATTAGATATCCTCCTAATATTAATAATCCAAATAATAGGAATGGATATATATTACCCACTAGAAATACTGCGAATGATTTTATAAAATTACCCGCAGGACCGTAAGCTCCTATTCCTATAATTGCAGCAAGTATTAGTATTATACCTACCACTTCATTTGTATATTCAAATTTTTTCTTTTCACTATCTTTTTTAGTTTTTTTCTTTGCCACTTTATCAACCTTCTATCCATATTAATTATAACATTGCTAATATTAAAAGTAAAGTTTTTAATTGCTTTTTTATACTAATTAATAAGTCTAAGCTTTAACTAAAAATTTACAAAAAAACACTATGGTTAAATAAACAAAAAGAAATAATTAGAGTGTTTGAAGTCAAAAATTTTTACCTTAAGTTAATTTAAATAAAATTGTCGTAAGGAAGACCTTAGGCTTACTTACGCCTTTAGAGACTACAGGCTCTAAAGGAATAGAAAAAGAAAACTATTTATTATAGTCTTCTATTGTTTTAGTTACTATTTCTTTTAAATATTTAGTAGAATAAGTACAACCACTGATAGTATCTAAATTATCAAGATTATTTTGATTATTCTTTATCTTATCTAAATAATTATTATCTTTTATAATAGCGGTATATGTTTCATTACTCTTTAATAACTCTATATTAGAAATATTACCACTAGTAAATACTATCTTTAATTTTAAACTATTTTTGCCAGCATAACCTCTTCCCATTACTTCATAAGTTGTTATATTACCATTCTTTGTTTTAGATAATATACTAAAACTATCATCTGGTTCTTTATTTAATACCTTAGTACTTATTATTACTCCTAGTAGTAGGGCTATTATAGTACTTAGAAACATTAAAGATATTTTAATTATTTTTTTATTATATAGTTTTATACTTAAGTAGTTTATTAGTATTGTTATTAAGTTAACTATTAATATTGATATTAATACTCCCTCTGGTAATGGAGTTAAATATCTAATAAACATGGTTATAATACCTAAGAATACGCCACTTATTAACTGTCCGGTATTAGTAATTGGTGTCGTTACGGGATCGGTAGCCATGAAGACTGCTCCAAAAAGTAAACCTCCAGATAATATGTTAAATAAGATAAACCATAGTCCAATATCTTTAGTTATACATATTACTAAACTTATTAATACTACGGTTAATACATAGGATACTGGTATGCGCCATTTAATCATTTTTTTATAGGTTAAGTAGATAAAACTTACTATACATAGTAGTGATGATGTTTCTCCTATAGCACCTGGTATATTACCAAAGAAGAAGTTTAATAGACTACCAAATGGGGCTACTAATTTATCATAAGTAAGAACATAACTACCTGCGGTCATATTTGATAAAGGGGTTGCACTACTTATGGTATCTACTTCATAAGGATTTAGATATCCTCCTACTAGAGATGAAAATATTACGGTTATGAAGAGACTTCCCGCTAGAGCAGGATTTAGTTTGTTTTTACCAAAGCCTCCTGTTAATACTTTTGATAGAGAGGCTATTATACTACCTAGTATTACTAAGTATAATGGTGTATTTATGGATATTACTAGGCTTAGAAATACTCCTGGTATAATGGCATAGTCTTCTGTAAATAATTCATAAATACTTTTTTTATTCTTTCTAATTAGATAGTATAGGTACTCTGTTAATAAACCAGTAAGTGAAGCTACTACAGCGAATATTAGTGGTTTAAATACTAAGTATAGACTACCATAACCTTTTATTACTGGATATATACCATTTTTATAGATAGAGAATAATATAAAGAAAGATAATATTATTAAGATGGTATACATCATATCAGAAGTTTTATTTTTACTTTTTAGATAACTTCCGTTTCTTACTTTGAATTCTCTCATTTATCATTCACCTTCTCTTTAGCGGCTTTTACAAATTCTCTTACTTCTATTTTTGAAGGACATATATAAGAACATAGTCCACATTCTATGCATTCACCTGCTTTTAGGCATTCTAGTTCTTTGATATTACTGATATTTTTCATAATAAAGGCTGGATATATTCCTGCAGGACATACTTCAAGACATTTTCCACATGATATACATGGTAATGATCTAGTAAAATTATTTTCTATGACAAGTATGGCATTTATATCTTTAGTAATTATTAAGTCGTCAGTTGGAATACTCTTTCCCATCATTGGGCCACCCGCAATAAAAAGTGGATTCTTTATTTTTTTATAACCATCTAGTGAGGCTATTACTTCACTAGCGAGAGTACCTATTTTTACTTTGATATTAGTCTTTTTCTTTATACCAGGGCCAGTAATGGTAATTATTCTTTCTGTTAATGGTCTATTATATTTTAGCATTTCATAGATTGCATAAATGGTACTAACATTACTAACTAGTATACCTTTTTCAATTGGGTATTTGTCATACTCTATTCCAAGAGTATCTTTTACTACTAGTCTTTCCCAGCCATTTGGATAGGCATCTTTTACTAGTTTTAAACTTATATTGGGATAGGTACCTATATGCTTAGTAAAGGCATTTATTACTTTGGTACTATCCTCTTTTACGACAATATAACTCTTCTTTAGATTCATGATAGTCATTATTTTATCGACAGCCTCAAGTATTTCTTCAGCACTATTTTTCATTAAGGCTTTATCACAAGAGACAAATGGTTCACATTCAACACCATTTACTAAAAGATATTTAGTGTTATCGTTATCATACTTTAGGAAGGTAGGAAAATCACTTCCTCCTAGTCCGGTGATGCCATTTTCTCTAAGAGCACTTATAAATTCTTCTTTAGTATAATCTTTTTTAGGTACTACCTTACTTTTCTCATACTTCTCCTTGAAGTCATTTTCTATTACAACACATTTAATCTTTTTACCATTATTAATTGTTTTAGTATCTCCTACTAGAGCATAACCTGATACAGAACTATGTATAGGGAAATTTATCTTTTCATTGATGGCAATTACCTGTCCTTTATGAACATAATCTCCACCTTTTACTAGATGCTTATACTCTACTCCATTTTTATTTTCAAGAGGTATATAAACTAATTCTGGTTTTAAATAATTATCTATTTTATATAAAACATCACTATCAATATGTACTCTCATTTCTATTCTCCTCTAGTATATAATAGCATAAAATGAAAAAAAAAGATAGTATTTCTACTATCTTGATGTCGGTTTTTTTATTTCTTGTGGTTCTCCAAATAATTTGGCATTAGCTTCATCATATATTGCCTGCATTTCATCATATGATTTAGCTACTTTCATTTTTATATAATACTTAGTACCTTCATTGTATTCAGGGGTACCTAGTCTATATTGAGTTTCTACTTTAGTTTTCATATCATTAAGCATACGTTCTTTATTTTTTACAATATCATAGACTGTTAGAATTAACTGTTTCATAGATACAATATACTCTAAATTTTGATTGTCTATTGTTTCGTAATGTTCATCATTATTTTTACCATATAACATGCTATTTACAAAAGTACGATAGCTTTTATTCTTGGCATTCTTGAATGAAGCAAGTTCTAATTCTAAGTCATAGGACATAAGTAGATAGTCTAACTCTGAATCTAAATCTTGAATATCATTTCTTACTGAATCGTATAATTGTGATACATAAGTTGAATATGGTTCTCTACTGTAAAATTCTTTAACATCCTTTGATACATGGAAAAGGCCTTTCTTTTCAATATCAATATCTTTAAGCATATCTCTCATGTATTCGAATATTAGTAGTAATTGATAGTCAAACTTATCTTGTGCACGAATTTTTTTATCTTCTTTCTTGTTTTTAAAGTCTTCATATGTTACTTGTGCTTTAGTAGCATATGCTCTTTCTAACTCAACGTGAGTGAAGTCACTCTTTAAGTTAAATGTTTTTAATGCTTCGTCTATTGTTCTCATTTTCTTACCTCCAAAAAGCTAAATATGAAATAAATATTAAGTATATTATTGTTAATATTGTTCCATTTATAATGTCTTTTGTTTTTGATTTGTCTGGTATTCCTACCATCATAGCTACTAGTACGCCTCCTACTAGGCCACCTATATGAGCCGCTAGGTCTATTCCTTCAGAGAAAAAGCCTATTAATAAATTTATTACTATTATTGGTATTACAGATCTTTTAATGGCATCTCCTAGATATGTACGGTAATGAATACCAAAATATAGAAGAGCTCCTAGTAAACCAAAGATAGCTCCTGATGCACCAGCAGATATTGTATTATGGGTAAAAGCTATTGACATTATACTTCCAAATATACCGCTAAGTACATATATTATTATATATTTTATTTTACCAAATAAACTTTCTACTTCTCTACCGACAACATATAGTGAATACATATTGCAGGCTAGATGCATTATTCCAATATGTAAAAACATACAGGTAAATAGTCTATAGTACTCACCCTCTTTTACTAGGGCGTCTAGATTAGCACCATATTTTAATAGTGTTGAACCATTGGTACTACCACCAGAGAATACTTCCATCATTATGAATAGTACTATACATATGGCCATAATGATATAAGTAACTATTGGTACTTTATAAGAAAATATCTTTTCGGCCATTTTACTTCTACTTTCATTTTTCTTATTGATATTGTCTGTTACTTTGATAAAATATTCTAATCCATCTTCTTTTCGATTTGTCTTTTCAACGATGTCTGGAAAGGCACTTATTAATTTAGGATTATTTATATCTTTTTCTTTTTCTACTAATACATCATCTTTATTAAGTATTTTTTCATCTTCTATATCAGTATAGATACTAAGTACTTTTACTTTAAATGATAATGTTTTTCTTTTTACTTGTTTTACTATTCTTGATAATTTAAACTTATCAAAATCTAATTGTTCTTTATTATGTATATGGTGAGATACTATTCTAACTATTTTATAATTATTATCTAGGTTCTCAAGCCATATTTCGTCATTAACCCCATGGATTATCATAGGTTTATAATTTTCTTCAGTAATAAAATAGTTAATTAAATTCATTATAAGTAAATCGTCACTTTTAATTATTATTTCATCCATAGCAAACCTCCACACATATATTATACTAAATTTTAGAAAATAAATAAAGTGTTTTCACATGATTATTGTTTTTAAATATAATATAGAGAAAGGAGACTACTTATGTATAATCGAAGAATGATGAGGCCTATGCCAATGAATGGTGATAGATTTAGTGGTGGATTTTTTGGTCCTTTTCTTTTAGGAGGCATAACTGGAGGTCTTTTAGCACCTGCTTTTTATCCTAGACCATATCCAGTTCCTTATAACCCATATTCACCATATCCTAATTATCCTGTATATTATTAAAACACCATTTGGTGTTTTTATTGATATTTTTGTGGTATTTTGGTATAATTAAGACATGAAAAAGTTTAATATGATTGATGAAGATTTTATTTGTGAAAATTGTGGTAAGAAAGTTACTAGGCTGGGATATACAGCAAGAGATCATTGTCCTTATTGCCTGTATTCTAAACACTTAGATATTAATCCTGGTGATAGAGAAAATACCTGTATGGGATTAATGAAGCCTATTGGTATTGAAAAATTTAAAAACAGCTATAAGATTATTTATAACTGTGATAAATGTCATGAATTACATAAGAATATTATGGCCAATGATGATAATTTTGATTTAATTATTGCATTATCTAAGAATGTTTAAAATAAACTTGGTAACAAATCTAATATAAGTACAAACACAAATAATATTACAATGATAAGAAGAGCTATTTTAAATTCTTTTGTAAGATTTAAATTTAGTTTCTTTTTTTTGGGCTGATTATCGGTTGTTACATAAGTTCTTTTTACGTTAGTGCTGTTTGAATCTTGTCTATTATAACTATTATTAGGTATAACAGTACTATTATTTTGATTTATATTTATACTATTTTGATTTATATTGTTTTGATTATTGGTAACTGTTTCATTAATACTTGGCATGGTATTATTTTGAACTGTATTTACTGATTTAATATTAACATCCATAGTATCATTGATATTTACAGTAGGATTACTAATTGCGGTATTTAAATTACCAGTAGCCCTGTATGGTGTAACATTATCATTTTTTTTATCATCATTATAATTCATTTAAATACCTCCTTAAGATAGAAAAGATTTAGATTAACTAAATCTTATAAATTCCAATTTCCGTTATTTTGATTATTAGGTACATTGCCATTCATTACAAAGTTTGAGCCACTTTGTACTAAATTGCTGTTGTAACCATTCATGTTATTTACAGGTTCTTGTGGCATTTGATTCATGTTTGGCATTGTATTTGGCATAGTGTTTGGAATACTTCCAGGCATGCTATTTGGCATACTAGGAGTTGGAGCTAGTGGCTCTACGACTGGAGTGCTTGGTACATTAACGTTTGGTATTGTACTTGGTCCAGCCATTTGTGGCATAGCATTTGGTATTGAAGCAGGGGCTTGTTCACTCATTTGAGTGGTCCATGCTGTACTCATTTCTGGTGTATGACTCTGTACTTGCTCTGGCATAGGCACTGTCATTTGCGGTACTGGATTTGGCATAACACTTGGTGTAGGCATACTTGGTACCTCTCTTGGCTCTGTAACAGGTGTTACTACACTACCCATTCCATTATTTGTATTATTTACATTATTAAATATTGGTGATGGTTCAATTGGTTTTGGCATAACTACTTCTCTAGGTTCAAATTTTGGTGTCTGATCTGAAGCAGGAATAAAGAATGAATCATTACTACTAGGATTTACTTCAGGAGTATGCTCTACAGTACTAGGTGCACTAGGTACTGGATTGGGAATAGTACTACTAGATGTATTATAACTATTTTCAAAGTTATTATTCATAGGAGTCGCATTCATATTTGGCTCTATACTTGGATTAGTATTTGGAGCCATATTATTTATACTCTCATTCATATTTGGCATCATGTTTATATTTTGATTCATACCCTGTGCCATATTGTTTGACATATTCATGTCTTGACTATTCATCATGTTATCATTTAACATATTGTTGTTCATCATATTGTTATAGTTTTGATTCATCATCATACTATTATTCAAATCGTTATATCCCATATTCATATTTTGACTTACTGCATTATAATTCATATCCATGCCTTGGTTTATCATGCTTGGATCAGCCGCTGGCATACTATTATCAACGGTTTCACTTTTTTCTCTTAGTTTCTTTTTCTTTTTAGTATCCGCGAGAAAGCCTACTACTGTAATTAATAGAATAACTAATACAATCAAAACCCACACATAATATTCTAATAAAAAATCTACTACCATTTGCATAATTTTTTCCTCCCTATTTACTCTAATATAAGAATATCATAAATAACTTAAAAAATCAATAATTAATCACTATCTATAATACTTTTATCTATAAAGCTTATACTCTTTGTGGATAATTCTAATGATTCTTTATATTTTCCTCTTCTAAATAATTCTTCTGCTTTAGTAAGAGCTATATCTATTTCTTCATAACTACTGCGATATCTATTACCATAAACAATCATCTTTTCAGCCATATCTACTATTTTTATCATATCGTTTGTCTTGTTATATATTTTAAATACTAAGTCTCTTGCAGTATCTACTCTTATATTTAGTATTTTTATAACGATTGGTTTCTTATCTAATTCTTTTACTATTTCTCTTATTGCATCTTGTGCTTCAGTAAGTTCTATGTAATAACTACTTGGTATTACTGGTATTTTATAATCTTTTAGACGATATTTTGACTTCTTTAATAAGTCCTCAATGGTATTTAACTGTTCTCTTGCTCTTGTTTCGTCGTCTTTCATACTAGTAATTGATCTTAACTGATAATCTAAATCGTCTTGTAATCTAGATAATTTAAGCGATAAACCATCTAATTCGTCGACTAACTTAGAATAAGCAAAGGTCTTCATTTTACCTTGATCTAATAGTATTTTATAATCTTTATTTATTTTTTCTAAATTTTTATTTAATAGACTAAATTTATTTATATCTTCATTTGATAAGTTATAATTGTATTTTATATCGTCTATTTGAAGATAGATATCTCTTACTACTTTGTTGATGTTATCAATCCTATAACTTAATTCTTTGATATTTTGTTTGAATAAATCTTTGCATTCTTTTTCTTTATCAAAATCATTATATAAACTATTAAAGTAATCTACAAAGGTTTTTAATTCTATTATGGAATCATTCATTTCTAAATTCTTTAGATTCTCAATAATTTTATTTATTTTATCTTTTATTTCTTTGATATTATATTCAACATTTAAATAGTCTAGTGGATAACCATCTCTTCGCATTCTATTGTAATATATTATAGTGTCCTCTATTTTATTTGGCATTACTACTGTAGCCATTAATACTATTGTAGGAACATCTGCGAGTAGTTTATCCATCTTTTTAATCTTTTCGTCCAGAAGAACTATTTTCTTTTCGACAGAAACATAATCATTGTTATCCATGGCTCTTTCAAATTCGGCAAATAGTTTGTCTATTCTACTAAACTCTTCTTCCATTGGTTCGGTGATTACGCCAAATTCTTTTTTAGTTCTCTCAAATTTATTTTGCTGCTCACGATATACTATTTTTAATTTAGTAATAAGAGTTCGATTTCTTTCTTCAGACTTTGTTATTAACTGAACTTCTTCAAGTAATTTATCAGTCTTTTTCTTTAGAACACGTAGTTCCATTTCAATATTAGCCATTTTTCTTATAGCTTGTTTATATTCTTTTCTGTCTATTAAAAAGTCAGCATCTGATATTGAATCAGTAATACTAGGTATTGCTTCATCTCTTATTTGTTTGAAAGTATTATCCCAATCTTCCATTTTTTCTTTTAGGTTATCTGTTTTTACTAATTCTTTAACCTTTGTTATCTCACTAAGTACTGGAACCCCAAGTAGGCTATTCTTTTCGACATCTAATTCTTCTATTTCTTTTTTATATTTTTTATTTTGATTGCTTTTAATTATAACAATAGTAATAATTATAAGGATAACTGCCAATATAATAGCTGATATAGTGATTAAAAGGACACTATCCATATGTTACCACCTTTCCTACCTATAATATATTTTACCACACTTTTAATTTTTTTAACATTATTTTTTAGAATAATTTTATTTTTTTTATTTTGTGTAAAAAAAAGATAGCTTCCGCTATCAATAATTTTATTTATAATACATATCTAGTAATGATAAAGTATAAGGCTGCTCCTAGTACTAGAAGACCGAATATTAAGAAGAATATCTTTATTCCATTATGAGATTTTTCTTCAAATAATTTTCCATCTTCATCATCTTCGTCAAAGTCTTTTTTACTAAAATTAAATGATCCACTATAAAAGGTTTCTCCTTCTTTTATTTTCTTTATCATAGTAACTTCATCTTTGACAATAGGATCAGTTACTACTGTATTATCGTCACCTTTTAAGTCAACAAGTATATCAAGTGGAAGTGAATTAGTGTTACTTTCTTTTTTATCTTTATCTTCTTTTGGTACTTCTTCTGAAAGTTCCATAGCATCGTCAGCTTCAGGTATATCTGGAATGTTAGCATCTTCAAGATTAGTTAAAAAGTTAGTATTTATTTTAGGTTCTTCTTGATTAGCTTCAGCATTCTTATTTATTTCATTTTTAGCATTTTCAAGTAGAACATTAATATCATATATTCTACTACTTTCTTTAGGCTCTTCTTTAGTTACTTCCCTTTTAGGAAGAGTAACTGTTCTACCTAAATCTTTGGCCTTTCTGTATTCGTCTCTACTGGAAACTATTTCTCTTAGGCCATTTATATCTATTTCATTGGAATTATCAGGTATTGGTAAATTATCTAGTTCAGATATTTCTGATGAAATATCTCTATAAAGTTTTTCATTTCTTTTAGTTCTATTAAATTCACTTAAATCTTCTTTATAATATTTTTCCATTCTACTTTCCATATTGCTCTACCTCTACTATTAATATAATAACATATTTTTTTGATAAATAAAAGATTTTATGTTGATTTTTTATTTGATTTTGATATAATTAAATAGAAAGAAGGTATGATTATGGAATTAAAAATTAATAAGGATAAATGTATTGGATGTGGACAATGTGTTAGTCTATGTGAAGATGTATTTGATTTTGATGATGATAATTTAGCTAAGGTTATTGAAACCCCAGTAGCAGAAGAACATGAAGAAGAAGCTACTACTGCTTTAGAATCTTGTCCAACAGGAGCTATCGAAGAAGAGTAATCTTCTTTTTTTATTTACTACTTAGATAAACTACTTCTACTGCTTCACCAAAAGCATTTTTTTCTTTTACTTTTCTGACTGTTTTAATTATATTTCTATTAATAAGACTATCTATTCTTTCTTGAAAACATGCATCCATAGCAAAGCCTGCTAATCTCTTACTTAGACATTCTCCTACTAGACTCCAATACCTTATCTCTTTATTTTGTTTTAATATATCTATTATCTTTTCATCTAGATAATTATAAGAATATGATTTTATATTACTATCAACTACCCTTATATCTTTATTTTCTTTTACTAAAGTACTCCATATTTCTTTATAATAATTAATATCTTTATCATTTAATCTAATACTTTTCTTAGTAAATTCTTCTATTTCTTCTTTATTATAACTACTTAAATAATATTTATTACTTCTATATATATCACATAGGTAAATACTAATATTGTAACTACTTAGATAATTTATTAAATACAGTACATTACAAACATCTTCATTGTCTTTACTACTGTACCATATTCTAACACTACTATATTTAGTTATCATTTCTTTTAATTCAGTTAATTTATCATATACATTTATTTTTATCCATCCTATTTTTCTTTCTTTTTGTTTTTCTATATTTTTAATACTTCCAAAACATAGCAAAAGACAAAAAGACATAATACTATTACTATTAAAGATATTAGTATCTTCAAGTATTTTTTTATCACTATCACTAATTGTTATTTCTAACATAAAATAATCACCCATCTATAAAATACAATAAATATTTTTATTTGTCAATTTCCTGGTATATACTACCCTCTTCTATATGATAGATATGGCTGATATATTTATTTTAGGGCAATACTTTGGCTCAAATAAACACTATTAAGACTTAGAATAAGGCTTAATGTGAACATAAAGAAAAGAACCCTAAAATTAGAGTTCTTAACTTATTATAAACTTAACACCATTTTTGGTATTCTGAATGTTAATGTCATAATTTAAGAATGTAAGTGTTTTCTTTACGATAGATAATCCTAAGCCAAATACACCATTAACCCCCTTTTCAAAAGGAGAAAAGATATTATTTAATACATCTTTATCAATATTTGGTCCATCATTAAATAGAATTATCTTATTATTTTTTATGGTTATCTTTATTTCTTTATTAGCATATCTAATAAAGTTATTTAATATATTATCTATAATTGCTTCCCACATCTCACTACTACCTTTAAAGATAGTATTTTTTTCATCGATATCTAGAGTGAATTTAACATCATTTCTTACTAAAGAGAATTTATCTACTGAATCAAAGACTACTTTACTGACATCACACCTTTCTTTTATAATATCTTTTTTGTCTTTGAAATAGTTTAATTTATTAAGGTACAATAAGGAGTGAACTTTACCTTCTAATTTGGATAACTGCTCTTTAGATACTTTTACGGCTTCTTTATCTGTTATTACACCATCTTCGAATGCTTCGATATAGGATTTCATTACTGTGATAGGAGTCTTAAAATCATGGGAAATGTTTTGGTACATTTGATTTTTATATTCTTCTTCTTCTTTCAAATATACACGCATTTTCTCCAAAGCTACCTCAAGGGTAGATATTTCATCTTCATAATCATATTTTATCTTATGATTATAGTTATCGTTATTTAAGTTATCTATTTTTTCTTTTAATTTTTTTATTCTATTAACTAAGCTATTAGACCATATTAGGATAACCATTGATACTATTATAAAGGTTATACCTACTACTAGAAGGATTATTTTGAATATTGACATACGCATATCATTTATATAACTACTACCAGTAAGTGCTATTTTCTTAGTATTATTTGAAGTAATAGTACTATAATAATATACTTTCTTGTTATAGAGGAATTTTCCTTCTTCTTTATTTATTTTACTTAGAATTTCTTTAGGAGAATCTAATCCTATTACTTTATTTAAGTTATTTGATATAAATATATTTTCATTATTTACATATATATAGGCTACTTCACTATTTATTTTACTATTCTCTGGGCTATCTAATATATTTAAAGATTCACCAAGATAGTTATATAGATTATCTTCGTATATTGGTAATAGGTTTCTAGGTAATATTATTCCTAGTGATATTATCATTATTGCCACTATTACTATGCAAATAAATAGTAATTGCTCTGTTAAATTAGGCTTTCTCATAATAATCTATACCCATAGCCATATATTGTATTTATATCTAACTCTGGCATTTTCTTTCTTAGTCTTCTGACTAGGTCATCTACTACTCTATCGGTACCGAAATAGTTTTCTCCCCAAATGTTGTTTAGAATATCATCCCTTGAGAAGGACTTATTTATATTGGTAACGAACATATAGAGTAAATCGAACTCTAAAGTAGTTAGGTTTATGCATTCTTCTTTGTGAAGTACCATTCTTTTTTCTAAGTCTATTGTATAATCTTTATAGGTAAGTTTTTGTTTTTCTTTGGAGTAGACTCTTTTTATGATGTTGCCCACTCTAAGTACTAGTTCTTTAGGAGAATATGGTTTAGCTATGTAGTCATCACTCCCTAATTCTAAACCAATTATTTTATCTAGATCTTTGTCTCTCGCGGATGTAAATATTACTGGTACATCGGGATTCTCCTCACGGATTTTCTTTATAATGTCATATCCACTGATGGTATCTCCAAGCATTATATCTAATATCCATAAATCTACATCTTTATTTATGTTGTTTATGGTACTTTCTCCATCATAATAGGATACTACATTATAGCCTTCTTTTTCTAGATATGTTCTTATTAGATTATTTAAATCTTTTTCATCCTCTACTAGTGCTATTGTTTTCATATGTATCACTTCCTAAATATAGTATAACACAAAATTAATATTTTTTCTTATCTAATCATCTATCACCTCTTTTCATAATTTAATTATATTATTTTTATTTGGGTGAATTATCAAATAAATGTGGTAAATTATGGGAAGTAATAATATAATGTATTGGTGAATGTATATGGAATATAAAAGAATTTCTTTGGATTATAAGAGTTTAGAACCTTATATTGATGATAGAACACTAGATCTTCATTATAATATTCATTATAGAAATTATACGGATATGTTAAATAAGTATTTGAAGGATATTAATTATGATTATAAGGATTCTCCTGAATACCTTGCTAAGCATATTGATATACTACCTATGGAGAATAGAGATGAGATATTATTTAATCTAGGAGGATATTTAAATCATAGTTTATATTTTTATAATTTGACTAATAAGAAGAAAGATATACCTATAGAACTTCTTAATCTTATTAATAAATATTTTGGTTCTTTTTCTTTATTTAGAGAGGAATTTATTGATATGGCTATGGAAGTTAAAGGTAGTGGATATACTTTTTTGGTAATGGATAGGAATAATAAACTTAGAATTATTAATACTTCTAATCAGGATACTCCTTATTATTATGGTTTTACTCCTATTATGACTATTGATGTATGGGAACATGCTTATTATTTAAAATATACTTATTTAAGAAAGAAATACTTAGAGAATGTTTTTGATATTATTGATTTTGATAAGGTATATAAGTTATATTTGGATAATATTGTATAATCACTCTATAGCCTAAGGTCTATAGAGTGTTGTTGTTAGCCTGTAGTCTAACAACAATATATCTACATATCTATTATATATAAGAGAGGGGATATATTTAGTATTAGTTTAGTAATTGTAATTAGTGCCACACTGTGGCACCTTTTTAATGCAATATATTTATATGATTATTTGGTCAGCCAGTGGTTGACCTTTTTAAATAACCAAGTTATAGTAATGATCTCTAAATTAATTGTGTCGTAAACAATAGATAAAGCAATTGTTGCGCCAGTGGCGCAATTTTTCTTATAACAAATAAAATCTTTAATAGATAATAATTCACAATAATGAGACCAAGTTAATTGGTGCGACAGTGTCGCACCTTTTTCAATAATTAAATTAAATTGGCTCATACATTTTAAACTGCAACAGACTATTTATTTTTGATATTCTTTATTTTGGATTTTTTCTTTTCACTCTCCTTTACTTAAACATTACTCTAAAGATATTTTAATATAATACTCTATTTCATTAATATCTTTAAATGATAAAAGTTCGCAATAATGACTCCATGTCAATTAGGCAGGCATTGCCTGCCCTTTTTGATATATCAAACAAAACTTTCTCATATTCTTTAAACTGCAACAGACTATTTATTTTTGATATTCTTTATTTTGAATTTTTTCTTTTAGCTCTCTTTTACTTAAACATTACTCTGAAGATATTTTAATATAATACTCTATTTCATTAATATCTTTAAATGATAGTAATTCACAATAGTGAGACCAGCTTAATTGGGCAACCACTGGCTGCCCTTTTTCTGACAGCAAATAGAGCCCTCCCATTTTTGGTCGCCAGTGGCGACCAAATCTTATTATTAAATATTAAATAAAACAGTCTTATTCTTCGTAATGTTTTTTCTAAGACAATATATAATTTTTAGAAAATATTCTGTTATCACTGGAATACTCTATGTAATAACCATTATCTTTCTTACAGATTATTACTCCAATAGTTTTATCTTGATTTATGGTTTTAATATTTTTATCTACATAATTCGTATATATTTGTATTTGGCCGATATGTTCTTTCTTTAGTTCGGTTACTTTTAATTCTATTACTATAAAACAATTATAAATATAATTAAATAGTAATAAATCTATATAGTTATAGGTATTACCTATTTTTATTTTGTATTCATTTTCTATGTATGAGAAACCTGTGCCTAATTCTTTTAGGAATGATGGTATATCTTCAAGTATTAATCTTTGCAATATTTTTTCAGTTACTTCTTCTTTATCTATGTTGTATTTATTCTTTATAACTATTGGATTTTTTATAAAATCACTTACTACTGTTTTTTCTTTATTTATTAACTTTAATTTTGTATTATTATCTAGTCTTTGATATTCTTTTGATTTTATTTTTTTAACTCTCTAACACTTAAATTATAATCTCCAGTTTGCTTTATGTAATAGTTAATTTCATTAATATCTTTAAATGATAAAAGTTCACAATAATGACTCCATGTCAAATGTCGCGACAGTGTCGAGAAATTCTTAAACATCAAATAGAACTTCCTTATTTTTAACAATGTTTTATAATTATATTTTTTTCCAACCTCAGTGATTAATTTATTGGAATATTCCTTTATTAGACTTTCTCCATACTTAGCTCTATCTTCGCCGCCTTGTGCTTCAATTAATAATTTACCGACATTATAATAATTCATTTAGGCCTCCTAAGACAATATATAATTCTTAGAGAATATTCTGCTATCACTAGAATACTCTATGTAATAACCATTATCTTTCTTACAAATTATTACTCCAATAGTTTTATCTTGATTTATAGTTTTAATATTTTTATCTACATAATTCATATATATTTGTATTTGGCCGATATGTTCTTTTTTTAATTCTGTTACTTTTAATTCTATTACTACATAACAATTAAACTTGATATTGTATAAAAGTAGATCTATATAATTAAAGGTATTACCCATTTTTATTTTGTATTCATTTTCTATGTATGAGAAACCTGTACCTAATTCTTTTAGAAAATTATCTAAATCTTCGAATATTAATTTTTTTAATATTTTTTCAGTTACTTCTTCTTTATCTATGTTGTATTTATTCTTTATAACTATTGGATTTTTTATAAAATCGCTTACTACTGTTTTTTCTTTATTTATTAACTTTAATTTAGTATTATCATCTAGTCTTTGATACTCTTTAGATTTTATCTTTTCTTTTAATTTTCTATAAGATAGATTTTGCTTTATAGAAGTATCTACATAATAATTGATTTCATTTATATCTTTTAACGATAAAAGTTCGCAATAATGACTCCATGTCAATTGGGCAGGCAATGCCTGCCCTTTTTGATATATCAAATAAAACTTTCTCATATTCTTTAAACTTCTAGTGGAATATCCTTTGCCTAATTCTTTTGTTAATCTTTCTGAATACTCTTTTATTAAGCCGTCACCATACTTAGCTCTATCTTCGCCACCTTGTGCTTCAATTAATAACTTACCTACATTATAATAAGTACTTAGTTCATTTTTATTTTTTGAATAATCTTTTACTCTTTTGTATACTTCGTTGTTTATTAGTTCGTTTTTTATTTCTTTATAATAATTCATTTCTGTGCCTCCATAAGTACACTCTAGCAGGTTCTAATATATATTGCAAATGACTAAAACTTGTTTTTGGGTATTGAAAAAGATAAGAAAAAAGACCTTTAGATTTCTAAAAGTCCTTACTTTGATTTTTTGATACCTTTAAAAGATGTTTTTGAGTAAAATTACTATTTTACGTGTATTTTACACTTTATTATCTCTTTTTATAAAACTTATTATAAATATTAATACTATTGTTAGATAAAGAATTATTTTTATATCATTAATAAAGTATCCTATCAGACACATTATACTTCTTACCATACAGAATATTATTTCTACGATTAATAGATATCCTTTAATATTAGTATCTTCTTTTATACTATATATATTTTCTGAGGATACTATCTCAAATATTTTTATACCTAGTCCTTCAAATAAAGCTATAATTAATACTAAGTATTTATTACTTATATTTAGTTTTAATATTAATATGATACAAAATAATATATTTAAATATTTAAAATATTTTTTATCATCTACTTTTCTAACAAAGAAATAGATAAAGATACAAGAACTAATACCCATAATTATATTAAATATTCCTACATAACTAATGGTATTATTTATAAATAGATATAGATATAATGGCTGAAGACTTAAGTTTATTACTTTAGCTTGTTCACATATAAAGAATAATAGTTTATTTTTTTCTATTTTATCTATTTTTATTTTATTGTTATTTGTTTTATCTTCGTATTTAAATATTGGTATAATAGCTAATACTGAGATTATTATTACGATTATAGCAAGTATTAACTTTGATAGTTTAGCTTCTACATAAGTACCTATTACTGAAGACAGAACTATGGCTATATTAGTATATATTAATATACTACCTATTTCTTTTCTTTCGTGATTATTTATAGATTTAATGGCATAATAGTGTCTTATAGTATGATAGGTATAGGCTCCAAGTCCATAGATAATACTAAATATTATTAGATTAGTGAATGTTTTATCCATTATAGACATATAATAGAAACTACCACTGAAGATAATACTGGATACTATTAATATATATTTTGGTTTTATTATTTTGGTTAGATAGATTACTATAGTACTAGTTATGGCTCCAGTTAAATATACTAATGAATAAAATAGTAGTATTTCTTTTAGAGAATAGCCCATTTTATATAGTAGTACTGAAGAGAATACTTCTACTATATTTCTAGCTAAAGTAGATAGTAATATAAATATATTATATCTTTTTATATTAGACATAGATATCACCATTATTTATTATGTATTTTTTTTATTTTATGATACAATATATCTTGAGGTGACTGATATATGTTTAAATATACGTTAGATAATAAGAGATATCATACTTTGAATTATTATCTTAAGAATAGATTTAATTCTAAAGTATTTAAAGTTAGTTTGAATGCTGGTTTTACTTGTCCTAATATTGATGGTACTAAGGGTTATGGTGGCTGTATATATTGTTCTAAGAGTGGTTCTGGAGAATATGGTGGTAATCCTAATAAGGATTTGACTACTCAGTTTTATGAAGTTAAAGATGTTATAGAAAAGAAATGGCCTAATAGTAAGTATATTGCTTATTTTCAAGCTAGAACTAATACTTATGCTCCTCTTGAGGTATTAAAAGCTAAATATGAAGAAGTATTAAAGATAGATAATGTTATTGGGTTATTTATTGCTACTAGATGTGATGCTATTACTGAAGATACTTTAGATTATTTAGAGGAACTTAATAAGAGAACTTATCTTACTATTGAACTTGGTTTACAAACTATACATGAAAAGACCTCTAAACTAATTAATAGAGGTCATACTCTTGAAGAGTTTGATTGTATGGTTAAGAAATTAAGGGATAGGAATATTGATGTTGTTGTTCATATTATTAATGGTTTACCTTATGAAACTGAGGATATGATGTTAGATACTGTTAAGCATTTAAATACCTTGGATATACAGGGTATTAAAATACATATGTTAAATATTGTTAAGGATACCCCTTTAGAAACTTTATATAATAAAGAACATTTTCATATATTATCTAAAGAAGAATATATAGATATAGTTATTAAACAGTTAGAATTATTAGATCCTAAGATAGTAATTCATAGAATTACTTCTGATCCTGATGTATCTACTTTAGTAGAACCTACTTGGTTAATTAAGAAATTTTGTTTACTTAATGATATTGATAAAGAAATGGTAAGAAGAGATACTTACCAAGGTAAGTATTATATATAATATTAAAACTGATAAAAATATATTTATCAGTTTTATTTTATGTTTTACTATAAGCCTTACTATGTAAGTCTTATTAGTGTTTAATTAAGCCAAGTAAACTTGTCTTAATTAAATGTATCCAAGATACCTATTATATATAAGCATATGATATAAGAGTTAGTATTAAACAGATAATTTGTACTTATCTACGGACAGTTTTTTATTTATACTTAAAGGTATTACCATATTATTATTAAATATTGCTAAGACAGACGACCTTTTTTTGATATTCTTTATATATACAATAAAATTAAAATTATAGAATAGGTGTCGTCTTATGTTTAAATTATACAATAGTCAGTCTCAAATTACAAATAATATCAGAACTTTTCTTAAAGAAAATACTACTTCTTTACATAAACATCAGTTAAATTTTTTACCTGAAGTTCTTTTTGTATCCGAATCTTCTGTTGTTTCTGATATATCTAAAACTCTAAAAGAAAATTTCACTTTAATTCAACAAGATTCTATTATTAAAAGAATTCATAGACTTTTTAATAACTCTAGATATAAAGGTAAAGAACTTTTCTCTGAAATTGTTAGATACATTATATCTAATTACAAATTTAGTCATAGTGATAAAAGAATTCATATTATTATTGATCCATATGTATTCTAAAGATAATTACACTGTTTTACTTCTTTCTATGAGAATTTTGGTAAACAAGGATTTCCTATTTATTTTGAATGTTTTGAAGGAATTAATAATCCTATTGCTTTTGCTGATTCTACTATCATTAAAGCTATTAATACAGTAAATGAACTATTTAGTTATTATGATTTTGATCTTATTTTTCTTGCTGATAGATGGTTTAACTCTTCTAGTATCCTATCTCATATTGACTCTTTAGGCCACACTTATGTTATTAGATTAAAATGTAATCTATCAACTCTTATTTTCAATGAAAAAGAAGGGCACAATATCAGAAGGCAAACTGGTGATTTATTTGCTTATCAATTTCATTCTGTATTTTATGAAAATGTGATTTTATATGATAATAATTCTATTACCACCTCTATTGTAAGAGGCAAAAGAAGTGGTGTTAAAGAAGCCTAGATTATTGCAACTAATGGAGATCCAAAGAGAGCAATAAAAGATTATGGCTATCGTTTTGGTGGCATTGAAACTATCTTCAAAAATCAGAAATCTAATGGTTTCTATCTTGAAGATATTTGTTCTGCTTCTTTAGAATATTTTGAAAATCTTTATGCAACCATCTGCATTTGTGTCCTTTTACTTACTTCAATTGGTACACATTATACAAATAGAAGAAGAGACTATAAAAATGTTAAAATTACAACTCATAAAATTTATAAAAACAAAGGTAAGATCAGAGTTATATCTATTTTTAATACTGGTCTCACCTTATTTAAACTCGCCTTTAATTCTTATCAAAATATTAATTTACGACTTAATTTTATCATTCTTGATGTCTAAAAATATGCATTTTTTGTCATTTTTAGTATATCACTGGGTGTCGGTTTGTCACTTATAAAGCCTTACTTTATAAGGCTTTATAAAAAACTGTCAGTTAATAAGTAATTTGTATTATCAGGGAATTAATATTATCAGGGATTTTTAAAAAGAAGCCTTATAAATAAAAGGTTTCTCTTTTCTTTTTCCCTGATAACGTTTATAATACACTTCACTGGTAATGGGGCCAGTATGAAATGGAGATGATGTATTTATGAATACAAATTTTAAAACCCAGATTGATAAGATATGTGAGGAGGCAATTAATGTAGGATTTTCAAAAATTACTATGGATAATTATCTATTTATTTGGAATAAATATATTAAATGGAAACAAATTAATGACTTTGTATATGATGAAAAAGAATATGCTAAATTTTTACTGGAGTGTTATGGCTTTGATGTTAATACTTTTTCTAATAAATCAACTAAATCGTGGTTTCAGCAACTAATGAGATCTAAAAAAATATTGGATGATTTTGATAGTTACAAAAAATGTATAACTAGAGAAGCATTACCAGGAAAATTGTATAATATATATCCAAGTGAATGGGACAACATTTTTACCAATTACGAAAAGTATTGTTTTAATGTTAGACAAAATTCACATGATACTGTAAAAGCGAAAACTTCATATGCGAAAAGAATATCTTCATGGTTTTATCAAAATAAAGTAACAGATTTATCAAAAATAACAAAAGAGCATATTTTTCTATTCACAAATATTTTTATTGATAAATCCTATAGAGTAAAACAAAGAAATTTTTATGTGCTAAAACAATTTTTAGAATACTTATTTATCAATAGCATTTTAAACCAAGATTTATCAATATATGTACCATCTATAAAGAGACAATCGAGAAAGAAAATACCAACTTATTTAAAGGTTCAAGATATACAAATCATATTAGACAGTATTGATAATAATACTATTTTAGGAAAAAGAGACTATTGTATTATTTTACTTTCTGCAAGATATGGACTACGAATAAGTGATATATTAAATATTAAGCTTAAAGATATAGATTGGATAAATAATAAAATAAGTGTTAAGCAATTTAAAAACAATAATTTAAATTTATTACCTTTAACAAAAGAACTTGGCTGGGCAATTATTAATTATATTACTGAATCAAGACCAAAATGTAAAAACGAATATTTATTTGTTAAAATGAAATATCCATTTGATAAAATGACACATTTTAATCAATTTAATAAATATTTTGAAAAAGCAGATATAAATGTAAATGAAAAAAATAAAAAAGGAATTCACAATCTTAGACATAGCCTTGCAACGAATATGTTGGATAGTGGAATACCTTTAAGCATTATTTCATCTACTTTAGGTGATACTTTTGAAACAACATCAAACACCTATATAAAAACATCAGAAAAATTATTGATTCAATGTGCTTTGGAGGTAGATGAATAATGTATAAATATAATACCTTAATCTTAATTTTTTTGCAATACAAAAGAAGTTTAGGATACAAATATAAAAGTGATGAAATTATTTTAAAAGAAATAGGTAAATATCTAGTTGACAATAATGTTATAACTATAACAAAAGAAATAACAGAAGGATATGCAAGACTTAACGAAAACATCAAACCAAATACACTTGCTAGAAATATGGGGGTTTTTAGGGAATTTAATAAATATTTATTATTAAATGATATTGAATGTTATCAAATATCAAAGAAAATATATCCACAAAATCATCATAATTTTATACCTTATGTATTTTCTTACGAAGAAATAAAAAGAATATATTCTAATCTTAATTTCATTTATAATAGTCCAAAATACACCTATTATCAAAAAACAATATACCCATTAATTATAAAAATTTTATATCAAACAGGTATGAGAATTGGCGAAACTATAAATATAAAAATTAACGACTATAAAGAAAATTATTTTATACTTAATGATACAAAAAATGGAGAAGACAGAAAAATAATGATACCACTTACACTTAAAGAAGAAATAAAAAGATATCATGTAAAATTTCATAATAAATCTGATAATAATGAATTGTTTTTTAAATTAAATAGATCTACTATAGAAGGATATTTTAAAAAAACACTAAAACAATCTAATATTAAAAGAACAAATGGCATTCCAAGACTTCATGATTTAAGACACACTTTTATAGTTCATACAATTGAAAAATTTAGAAAAGAAGGTAAAGACATAGATGAAATGTTACCTATATTACAAGCATATGTTGGCCATCAATCACTTTCATCGCTAACATATTATTTTCATTTAAATAATGATGTATTACAGGAATTAAGAAATGTTTCAAATAATAATTTCAATAGTTTGATACCATTAAAGGAAGATGAAGATGAATAAAGATTTTTCTTATTATTTATCACATTTTTTGAAAGATTATTTAGTGGTAGAACGACAATGTTCTAAACAAACTATAAGATCATATAAAAACACCTTTCAACAACTTGTTAATTATTTAGTTAATGTTAAAAATATTAAACTAAATAATATTAATTTTAACGTAATAACTAGAGAAATTGTATGTGAATTTTTAAATTATCTTGAAGAAGAAAAGAAAGTATCTATAAGAACAAAAAATCAAAGGCTAGCAGCAATTAAGTCTTTTTATAAATACTGTGCCATAGATGAAATCAATAATATAGATAATATTAAAAAAGTGTTATCTATTAGGCAAAAAAGGTACATTAAACCAGTACAAGTCTATTTAACCGAAAAAGAATTAGAACAAATATTCAATGCCATAGATACAAGTACTAAATTAGGCAAAAGAAATCTTTTAGTTTTAGTATTGTTATATGATACAGCTGCTAGAGCAAATGAATTAATAAATTTAAAAATTGAAGATATTAGATTAGAAGAGAATCTCATTATTTTAAATGGTAAAGGAAAAAAGAAAAGAATTGTTACAATTATGGATAATACAAAAGAATTATTAATAAAATATTTAAGAGAATATGAAATAAATGATGGTTATATATTTAGGAATAGTAGATATCGAAAGCAAAGTGAATATTTTATAAGAGATATTATCAATTCTATTACATCTAAAATAAGTATAAATAAAAAAATCACACCACATACATTTAGAAGAACAAGAGCAACTCATTTATTAAATGCGGGAGTAAATATAGTATATATACAGGAATTATTAGGACACGAAAGTATATCTACAACACAAGAATATGCGAAAGTGTCTTTACAAGCAAAATTCGAAGCTATTAAAAAAGTATCACCAGAATTTGTAAATGAAGATAAATACAAAGATTGGAATAATGATGCTGATCTACTTAATCAACTAATTAATTTATAAACGTTATCAGGGAAAAAGAAAAGAGAAACCTTTGATTTATAAGGCTTCTTTTTAAAAATCCCTGATAATATTAATTCCCTGATAATTTGTACGGATTACTCGAAGTTCCATCTCCTGGCTCCATCGCTAGATCAGAGGCAAGATAAAGGACTGGACGCACGCCGAAAGTATTAGACGCAAGGCTGTAAGTCAAGGTGCCCGTCGAATACACATACCACGCACCGAACGCATTGCCGGAACGAGGGGTTAAGATCCACTGATAAGCACTATTAAATAACCAATCATTACTTTTACAAGTTGAATCATTATAACTAACTAACTGCTTAGTACACTGACTTAAATCTGCTGCATAACCATAATCTGATGGATACATTAGTCCTATTTTACCAGTCCATGTTGTTGGTCTTCCAGAATATACTGTTGTTCCCCTTTCATAACCATAAAATTGATTAGAGTATGTAGAACTACTATTCCATCCACCAATATTCCAAGTCTCTTCTGATATAAGATCTCTTGTCGTATCATTTTTTATTCCTGTACTCGTAAAATCACAATTTGTCGTTGCATTATTTTGTCCGCTATAACATTTGCCTGATGCACTATTATAATATAAACTCTGTCCTAAGCCATTGTCATTAGAATCTGTTGTATAATAATCACTTGGATTTAAAAGTTTCATTAATCTTGCTGTCGTCCAGTCATTCTTACCATTAACAGATTCTGCACCAGTACTTTTATTTTTGTTATCCCAAGAATAATTCCCAATAGATGTATTTCTTATTATTTTTAATTTCCCATTAAATACACCAATTATTCGCCATGTTTCGCAGGTACTTGATGTTTGATTACTATAATCAGAGCAATTAAAATATATGTAATTATTTGGATTTGCTCCATAATATCTTATATTTCCACCATCTATACCAGTTGAAGTACTACCTAATCTATCATTCATAAGTGATACTGAAGGTGCTGTATTATATGTAATACTATTATTTGTTACTGTTTTCTTTTCTGCATTATTATATAAATATCTTATATATTTAGCCATATTTGTTGGTGCAGGCGGTGTAATTTTAGTATCAGTACCTGTTATATTACAAACTAAATCAAAATTATATGGTTGGTTAGCCATGTCTAATGGATTATTACCTATGGTACCATCTATCCATAAATATAATATAAAGGTATATTCTTTATTAAAATCTAATGTTTCTTTATCTGTATTTAGTGTTATTGTACTACCATTTGATACATTAGCAAAGTTACCTGTACCATAAGATACTCCTGTTGTATCATTTACTAATTCATATTTAAATGATTTATGTTTTAATCCTGAAGTAGTAAGTGAAGTGTCATTAATACTATTTACTACTAGATTCCAAGTAACAAAGGCATTTGCGGCCATTTGTTGTTTGGTTGTTACTTTTAATATTCTTCCTTTTTCTCTTGCGGATGTTGGATATAATAACTTACTATTGTCTGATAGTTTATCACATGAGCCAGTACCTCCTGATACTGTTACATCTACTAACTGATCTTTATTTACTGCGGTGCTGCTCCAACCAAAGTATGCCATTGTTGTTCCTACGAGAACAAACAAAACTATTGCAATAATTAATAATATAATATTCTTTTTTCCCATTAGAGCGTCACCCTTTCTTAAAACAATTTTACTATATCACTTATTGTTACAAATACCATTAATAACATTAGTAATATAAAGCCTATACTGTTTATCATTCCTTCTGTTTTTGCTTTTATTGGTTTTCTTCTTATTTTTTCTATTATTAGGAATAATACTCTTCCTCCATCAAAGGCTGGGAATGGTATTAAATTTATTACTCCGACATTCATAGATAGGTATGCTACTAGACTTAAGATACTTTCAAAACCTTTCTTAGACTGACTATCTACTACTGAATATATTCCTACTGGTCCTGATAAATCTTTTACTCCGAATTTTCCTGTTACTAATTCTTTTAATGTTGTAAGCATTAGTTTATATAGACTAGCAGTTGTTTCTGCAGCATTCTTAAGTGATACTATAAAGCCTCTTTTTACTGTTGTATCTAGTCCTATTCCTACTACATAACCTACATTTCCTTCTTCGTCTTCTACTTTATCTGGTATTAGTGTTACTTCTCTTTTAGTACCTGATTTATCTTTTAGTACTATATTTAGTTGTTCTCCTTTTGAAGCTTGAATATATAATTGTACTTCACTCCAACTGGATACTCTTTGTTTGTTTATTGATACTATGGTATCTCCTTCTTTAATACCAGCAGTATAAGCAGGATATCCTTCACTTACATTAGCTACTACTGGTTTAGTAGAAATACTTCCATATATTAAGGCTGATACAAATATTATTACAAAGGCAAATAAGAAGTTAAAGGTTGCACCAGCAATCATTATTATTAATCTTTGCCATACTGGCTTAGAATATAGCATTCTTTTTTTATCTATCTTTGTATTATCGTCAGCATCTTCACCCGCTAGTGATACAAAGCCACCTATTGGTATAGCTCTAATACAGTATTCTGTCTCTCCGCCTTTCTTTTTGAAATGGAATATTTTAGGCCCCATACCTATTGAGAACTCATAGACATATACTCCAAATAGTTTAGAGAATATAAAGTGTCCGAATTCATGTACTAATACTATAGCACCAAGTATTAATACGAAATATAATAAACTTAATAAATTCATAATCTATCCTCCTTTTTATTATAAAATACTAAGTAATAAACTCATACCTAATGATACAAATATAACACTATCAAATCTATCTAATATACCACCATGACCTGGTATTATATTTGAATAATCTTTTTTATCATAATATCTTTTTATTGCACTAAATACTAAGTCTCCCATTTCACTTAATATAGTAAGTATTAATGACATTAATATTATTTTTAATACTGATATACTACCTATTAGTGATATGTAAAACATAGTTCCTACAAAAGTACCTACGAGTACTCCTGTTACACAGCCTTCTATTGTCTTTTTAGGAGATATACTAGTAAATCTATGTTTTCCTATTAGATTTCCTCCTATGAAAGCATATGTATCGGTAATAAATGATATTATAAATATATAAATGCATTTATATATATTGATTTCTTTCATAGTACTAATATTATTAAAAGCAAGTCCTAGTAGTAATATTATTCCTATAAAATACATACTATCATTGATATTATATTTATCTTTATCATTATAGAATATTACTGGTAATATTAGCGATAATATAGTTAATATTATCATACTAGTAATATTTATTTTATATACTATACCATTTAACATAAATATTCCAAGTAATATATAAGATATTATTTTTATTACTGGTATATTTTTATTTTTGTATTTGATATCTATTAGTTCTTTTAAACCTAGTATAGAGGTAATTGTCATAACTATTCTAAATACTGTATTTCCTAATAAGAATGCTAGTAATAGAATACCTACTACTAAAGCTCCTCCAAGTAATCTTTTCTTCATAACGCCTCCCTATGCTATTTTATAATCGTCTTCAAGAGAGAATATAACGTTTTCTTCAATCCAATTTTTTCTTGGTTCTACAGCATCTCCCATAAGTACTGATACTCTTTTTTCAGCAAGAGCTGCATCTGTTATATTTACTTTAATTAGTTTTCTTTCTTTTGGATCCATAGTAGTTTCCCATAACTGGTTAGCATTCATTTCACCAAGTCCTTTGTATCTTTGGACTTTATAGTTTGTCTTTCCTTTAGTTTCTTCTCTTAATTCTTCATTAGACCAAGCATAGACATGTTTACTACCACTAGTTACTTTATATAGTGGTGGCATGGCTATAAATAGATGACCTTCTTCGATAAGCTGTTTCATATATCTATAGAAGAATGTTAATAATAGACATTGGATATGGGCTCCATCATCATCAGCATCGGTCATTATTATTACTTTACCATAGTTTATATCTTTCACATTGAAGTCACTACCTACTCCAGCACCTATTGTATAGATTAGAGTATTTATTTCTTCATTTTTGAATATTTCTTCCATTCTTGTTTTTTCAGTATTTAATACTTTACCACGAAGTGGAAGAATAGCTTGTACTTTTCTATCTCTACCTTGTTTAGCAGAGCCACCGGCTGAATCTCCCTCTACTATAAATAGTTCTTTTTCTAAAGCTTTTTTACTTTGAGCTGGAGTTAATTTTCCTGATAGTAATCTTTCTGTCTTTTTACTATCTTTACCTTTTCTTGTTTCTTCTCTTGCTTTTCTAGCAGCTTCTCTAGCTTCTTTTCCTTTTACGGCTTTTCCGACTATTTTAGTAGCTACCATTTTATTTTCTTCAAGGAAGAATTTTAATTTTTCAGTAACTATTGCTTCAACTACTGCTCTTGCAGCGGGTGTACCTAGTTTTGATTTGGTCTGTCCTTCAAACTGAAGTATATCTTCAGGTATTTGTACGGATATAACTGCGGTTAGACCTTCTCTTACATCAGAACCATCAAAACTTTTATCTTTCTTTAAGTAATTATTGGCTCTAGCATAGTCATTTAATACTTTTGTAATTGCAGTTTTGAAACCGACTTCATGACTACCACCATCACTAGTTTTTACATCATTAACAAATGATACAATATTTTCTGAATAACTATCAGTATATTGCATAGCTACTGATACATTGATTTTATCTTTTGAACTAGTAAAACATAATGGTTTATGTAATACTTCTTTTCCTTCATTTAAATATTCACAAAAGGCCTCTAAGCCATTTTCATAATGATATTTTTCACTTCTACCATCTATTTCATCTACTACTTCAATGGTAAGTCCACTTATTAAGAAAGCACTTTCTTGCATTCTTTCACATATAGTAGAAAAACTAAATGTTGTAACTGGAAATATTGCTGGATCTGGTTTAAATTTAACTGTCGTTCCAGTTCTATTGGTAGTTCCTACTTTTTTTAATGGTACTACTACTTTTCCACCATTTTCAAACTTTATATAGTATTCTCCGCCATCACGACGAGTTACTACTTCCATAACTGAACTTAAAGCATTAACTACTGATCCACCTACTCCATGTAAGCCTCCAGATACTTTATATCCGCCTTCACTAAATTTACCACCGGCATGAAGTACTGTATATATTACTTCAGGAGTTGATTTACCAGAAGCATGCATACCTACTGGTAGGCCTCTACCTTTATCAGTTACACTTACTGCTCCATCTTTATGTAAAACTATTTTTAAATGATTACCATAACCATTTAATGCTTCATCAATAGAATTATCTACTATTTCCCATACTAGATGATGTAAGCCTCTTTTATCAGTAGAACCAATATACATACCTGGTCTTTTTCTTACTGCTTCCAATCCTTCTAGTATTTTAATTGAACTCTCATCATATTTTGCTGCCATAACTATCACTCTTTCTATTAAATTCCATAATAATTATACAATAAAATGAAGATAAGAGCAAGATTCTTGCCCTATTTTTTACAAAGAAAAAAGAAAATAACTCTAGTTTAAGTTACTTTCTAGTATTTCTTTAAATTTAACGCAATCATCTATGCTATAATTACTAATTAAGCTCATAGTTATTGCATCGTCGATACTTATATTATTCTTATTAGAATTATTTTTTATTTCTTTTAACATTGCTATTATCTTCTTATAATCATTTAGTGTATAAGATGTATCATTACTAATAATAGTTTGTTTAACTGGCTCTATTATTTTTTCTTCTTTCTCTACTAAATCATTAAGAGAAATAGTATTACTAATAAGATTCTTTTTCATATTTTCTTCTTTTATCTTTAATGTCTTATTTTCTACTTTATTTAAATTAACATTCAAAATATTTTTACCAATTATATCTTTTTCTTTTATAATGTTAACTTTAACTTCTGGCACTTTATCTACTTTAGTTTTTACATTCTTAATTTTAACTTCGGGTACTTTTTCTATAATAGATTCTTCTATCTTTGGGCTATCTTTTTCTAACTCTAATTTTAAATTATTATAATTATCTTCATATATTTTTTGAGGATTTGTTATATTATAACTTTTATTATTTACTTCAGTATCATAATAAGTTACTGGTACTAAACCATTTAATATATCGTTAAATGTTATTTTATTATTTGTTTCTACCTCGGTATCGGTAGGTAATTCTTCTTTAATTTCAGTAACTTCTGGTACTTTAATATTTTCTTCAATAAGTGATACTTCTTCTTTTACTGGTATAGTTTCAGGAGTAATTACTTCTTTAGTAACTGGTTCTTTTACCTCGGAAATTATTTCTTCTTTTATAGTTTTTTTAGAGGTAATCTTATCACATATTGTATTAGTAATATAGGCTGTGCTTAGTGAAAATATCCAAAGTATAAATAAGCCCATATTTAATTCTAATATAGCCACTAATGAACTATTAGTGTATAGTGACGATATTTCAAAAACATTTATGCTATTTTTTGCTATAATATTTAATACTATGATAAAGAAAATATTATTTAGAATAAATGCTATACTATTAATTATTTTGTATACTTTCTTCTTTTTAGTACTTAATATACTAGTAATAAAGGCTACTGCTACTACTAGTAATATACTTAAATAAATATAGATAGATGGAAAATAAATACCACTAAAGAATATTGTAGTAAAGTTATCAAATGTTTTAAATAATATTTTATAATTTCCTATAATACTAATTATTAATGTTAAAAGTATTGATAAGCTCATAAGTATTGTATATTTTTTATTACTTAGTTTCTTAAATATAAATAGTATTGTTAAGATTAACATTATAGCTATTAGTACTAAAACAAATTTATATGTCATTAATACATCAATTAGTATTTTTAGTTTTTCTAGTAGTGTCAAGTATCTCATATCGTCACCCCCTCTTTTATTACATTAATTCTGCTATATATATTGTCTGATGATAATTATCATCTTTGGTACAAGTAATTAATGTCAAACTTGTTTTATTTCTATTCCTTAATATTCTTACTGTACCTGTTTTTTCTTCATTATATATTTTAGTTATTTTATATGTATAATCTTTGCCTTGATAATGAACGGTTATGGTATCTTCTAAATCTAACATATATAGATTTGCAAAGTAACTATTATTATAATTGCCTGAATGTCCTGCAATTATTAAGTTACCATTTACTACATCAGGATAATCAGATTCTTTTAAAACAAATAAATTAAACTGAACATTATTTAAACTTGATGTTTTACTATAAAATCCTTTATAGAAATTTATTTTAGGAATATCTAATATTCCTAAATATTCTTCATAAGTATAATTATTATCTTCTTTTACTTCTTCAGTAGGTTCTTCCGCTACTGGTTCTTCTACTTCGTTATTAGTTATTTCGCTCATATTTATTTCTGATAGAGCTAAATTCATTTGACTAAATACAACATCCCTTTTTTCTTTGATATAATTTGAAAGTAAAAGCGGGATTCCACTTATTATTAGTATTACTCCCGCTGCTACTTGAAATTTTAAATTATTCTTCATTCTTTTTATAGTTTTTGTATATCATTAATGATCCAAGACCAATAATAATGATACCTATTAAGGATGCTGTTATTGTTTTAAATGACGAAGTACTTGGAACTTCTACTGTTTCTGGTTTATTATACATGATAATATCGCCATCAACTGTACCATCTTCTTTTACTGTGAAAGTAACTGTTTCAGTAGATAATTCATATCCTTCTGGAGCTATTGTTTCACTCAATGTATATTTACCTGGTTTTAAACCATCTTTAATTATAAATGGTTCATTAGTTGATACCCAAGCATAGATAATTTCTCCAGCCTCATCTTTTAATTCAAGATGAGCTCCTGGTAATTCTTCTCCTGTTGTAATATCTCTTTTACTAATACTTATTGGTACAGGTTTTTCTTCAGGATAGTTTTTCATAACTACTTTAGTTACTGTTCCATCATTCTTTATTTCAAAAGTAATTGTCTCCGTACTTAAGATATATCCTTCTGGAGCTATAGTCTCAGTTAATGTATATTTACCTGGTTTTAAACCTTTTATAATATGTACTTCTTTTGTAGATGTCCATTCATCTACAACTTTATTATTAGAATCTTTTACTACTAGATGTGCTCCTTCTAATTCTTCACTAGTTGTAGCATCTATCTTACTTATTTGTACTTCAGTTACTATATTTAATTTTAATTCCATTGTGGTACTAATATCATTATAATCATAGTATAAAGCTGAAGTTGCTTGAATAGTCGAATCTGAAGGTCTATATTCATATACCTTAGCAATGCCACCACTTATTACAGCTTTTACTTTAAAACTCAAAGTAGTATCTTTAATACTTGATATTGGTACTTTAACAACAAATTGTTCATCTTTAAGAAATGTTTTTTGTTCTGCCCCTTTTGTATTTGCTATAATTGTTCCAGTAGGTGCTCCTTCTAGTGAAACAGTATAGTTTTCCTTTACTGTTCCAGTAGTATTTATACCTAAGTTAGAACTAACATAATATTTTTTATCACTAGATAATGTTAAATTATTTGTACCAGTCAATTTAATAGTAGGAGTAGTATTTTTAAAATCATTTGCTCCATTTATTAATTTAGCGGCTGCTTTAACAACATCATTTTCTGAGCCACGATATGTTCCTTTAGTAAAATCAAAATGGGTAAATACTTCTGCTTTTGGTGTTAAAATATACCATATAGCTATATTTGCGGTTAAATAGTCTTTATCATTATCTCCAAATATTGATTTATTTGGATATCCATTTTGATAAATATAGATTAATCTCGAATCTAATTCACCACTCTTAGTAAACTTTAATTCTCTATCAAATACTCCTAATTTTGGACTTTCGCAACAATAAACCAATTTTCCGTCAGTGGTCTTTTTAACGGTTACTGTCAATGTACTGTTTGGTAAATATTTTGAAGCATAAATCAAATGTAATTTTGAACCATCAATATAAAAATATTCTGGTGCATCAGTTTGTGCTTTTACAGTATTAGTAGTAAATATACTTGTAATAATTATCATTACACTTAATAATATTTTTTTTAATTTCATAACAAAACCTCCTCTTGAAATCGTTTTATATGATACCACTTTTTATTATGTTTGTCAATATGAACATGGCCTTATAAATTAAATTAAAAAGCCTAAATAAATATTTAGACTTTACTTATATAATAGTGGCGTCCTCGGGCAGAATCGAACTGCCGACCTATTGCTTAGGAGGCAATCGCTCTATCCTACTGAGCTACGAGGACACAACATAATTATAGCAGATTTTTTTATAAAATTAAAGAAGTTTATTAGATAAAATAAATAAAATATATTCATAAGATAGACTATAGGCTATCTTATGCTTCTTAAGACCTAGGCTTAAGAAGAAAGACAAGATAAACTAAAAGGTTATCTTGTCCATTCAAATTCAAAATCAAGTATTCTAACAGTATCTCCTTCTTCAATACCATTTTTAATAAGTTCTTCATCAAGACCCATCTTTCTAAGTTTATTAGAGAATCTTTCATAAGCCTCCTCGGTACTAAAGTTAGTCATTCTAAATAATTTTTCAATAGCATCTCCTCTTACGACAAAGACATCTTTATCTTTAGAAATGGTAAATGGTTTTTCTTTCTTAAACTTATATAAAACATGACTTTCTTGAACATCATCAGTATATAATACTTCTCTATCTATTTCTTTTACTAAGGTAGATAATCTATCTATTACTTTATCAAGGCCATCATTTATTAAAGCAGTTACTTCGTATATATCTTCATTCTTAATCTTTTCTTTAAACTTCTTTAAGTTTTCTTTAGCCTCTTCACCATCCATTTTATTGGCTATTATTATTTCTTTCTTAGTTAGTAATTTTGGACTAAAGTCTTCAAGTTCTTTTCTTATAGCAACATAATCTTCATATGGATCTCTTCCTTCAGTACCTGCCATATCTATGACATGAGCTATAATTTTTGTTCTTTCGATATGTTTTAGGAACTTATGACCAAGTCCTACGCCTTCACTAGCTCCTTCAATTAGACCGGGAAGATCCGCTACTACGAAAGTATTATCACTTGTTTTTACTACTCCTAGATTTGGTGATAAGGTAGTGAAATGATAATCGGCTATTTTAGGATTGGCATTTGATATCATAGATAGAATGGTACTCTTACCTACAGAAGGCATACCTACTAGGCCGACATCGGCAATCATACGTAGTTCTACTTTGATATTTCTTACTTCACCTGGCTCACCTTTTTCGGCATATGATGGACATGGATTACTTCTAGTGGCTAGGCTGACATTACCTCTTCCGCCTCTACCACCATAGGCTATCGTAGCCATTTCACCTTGTCTAGTTAAGTCTGCTATTACTACACCAGTGTCAGCATCTTTAACAGTGGTTCCTACTGGTACTTTTACTATTAGGTCTTCACTATTACTACCGAATTTATTTTTACCTTCACCATTTTCACCATTGTTACCTTTGATTTTCTTTTGATATCTTAAATCTATTAGAGTCTTTAAGCCTTCATCTGCTTTGAATATTATATCGGCTCCTTTACCACCATTACCACCGAATGGTCCACCCATTGGTACGCAGGCTTCTCTTCTAAAGGCCATACAGCCATTACCACCTGTACCGGCTTCTACTTTCATTACTACTTCATCGACAAACATATTATCACTATCCTTCGTATTTTACTTTATACATAACTACTAAATATAGTATTATAATTAGCATTACATATATTCCTGTTACCCAAATTATCCTAAGATAATTTATTTTTTTCTTTTCTTTCATTTTTTAAATTCCTTACTTTATTTACTATTTTATCATATAATTCTCCAAAGAAATCTATTACATAAGTATCTACAAAGCCAAGGACTAAAATGAAGATGATACTTACTATACCAAATTTTGAGACTAAAAACAAGTCTGGAAGTAAAATTAGTAGTTCAAAAAATGATATACTACAGAATATTAAGAGAATTTTGCGCCATAAGTTAAGTGGTTTACATATTGTATATAGTAGTCTTAGGGTTATTAAGCCTGTTAGGGATACTACTACTAGTCTATAGTTATTGAAGTCTTGTCCAAAGATACTACAGAACATTATTATTATGAATATATTTAACATTACCATTATTCCATTTGGTAAGGCATTTCTAAAGACATTTACTATGAAGTCTTTACCTACTTTGTTGTAGTTTGGTTCTAAGGCTAAGAAGAATGATGGTATTCCGACACAGATAGCACTAATTAGTGATAACTGAATTGGATAGAATGGATATTCATAGGATAATATTATTGATGATAGGGATAGTAATAAGGAATATGTTGTTTTGATTAGGTACATTGAGGCTACTCTTTCGATATTATTTACTACTCTTCTTCCTTCATTTACTATTCCTGGTAGAGTGCTGAAGTCGTTATTGGTTAGAACTACTTCACTGACACTTTTAGCGGCCTGTACGCCACTTCCTAGGGCAATACCGCAGTCAGCCTCTTTTAGGGCTAGAATATCGTTTACACCATCACCAATCATACTGACAGTATTATTTTCTTTTAGGGCTTTGATTACTTTTTGTTTATCGCTTGGAGTCATTCTACCAAAGATGGTTATTTCTTTGACGGCTTTTACTAGTTCGTCATAATCTTTTGGTAGGTCTTTACCTTCGATAAATCTATCATAGCCGTCGAATTCTAACTGTCTTAGAATATTGGATACGGTAACAGGGTTATCTCCAGATATTATTTTTATTTCAACATCCTGCTCTTTGAAGTAATTTAGGGTATCTTTTGCACTTGCTCTAACATTATCTTTTAGGATAATAAAGGCATCTACTTTGATATTGGTATTACCACTGGCAAGAGTTATTATTCTATAACCTTTTAGTATATATTTAGTTAATTCTTCATAGTCTGTTAATTTTTTATCGGTAATGTACTCTAGGGCTCCTAGATAGTACTTGGTATCATTAATTGTGGTAATACTACACTTTTTACTTGATGAAAAGGCTGTTCTATCGGTTACGTTTAAACTAGTCTTAATACCATACTTTTTCTTTAGAGCTATATCGGTAGCGTTGTTTCCTTCTTCTGTATTGATATTGGCTATTATTTCGTCTACATCTATTTTATTATTAAGTACTACGGTATCCACTACTTCCATGGTACCATCGGTTATGGTACCTGTTTTATCTAGACATAGGACATCAGTACATGATAGTATTTCGATACCATGTAATTTTTGAATTAGTACTTTTTTTCGGGCCATTTTTAATACTCCAGCGGTTAGGGCTATGGAAGTAAGTAAGACTAGGCCTTCGGGTATCATACCTATTATACCAGCTACTGTGGATAGTATAGCTTCTTTATAAGTTAGGCCACTGCGGAAGTACTGACTTATGAATAAGAGTATGCCTACGGGTACGATTAGGAATGTTATTATTTTTAGTATTTTATTGATTGTATTTTGTAAGTATGAAGTATTATCTTTTACTGAGGCAGCATCTTTTACTAGGGAACTAGCATAGCTATCTTTGGTTAGTCCTGCTACTTTGGCATAGGCTGTACCGCTAGTGACTACTGATCCAGACATTATTTTATCGTCTTTCTTTTTTTGAATGGCATTTGATTCACCAGTAATGATACTTTCATCTACTTCTAGTGAACTACTTTTTATTACTTCAAGATCGACAAGGATATTATCTCCTGATGATAGATAAATGGTATCTCCTAGTACTATTTCTTCTTTGGGTATTTCTTCTTTCTTGCCATCACGAACTACTGTTACTTTTTCTTGGTTAGTAACTCTGATGTTATCTAGGGTTTTCTTTGATTTTAATTCTTGATAGATGGCTATTATGGTATTAAATACTGCTGCTCCTATAAAGGTAGCATTTTGAATTGAACCGGTAGTTAATACTAGTACCATTAGTGCTATATTTAGAATATTAAATAGGGTTATGGCATTTGATAGTATTATTTCTTTGGTTGTTCTAGTGTATTTTACTTTCTCGTCATTTGATAGTCCGTTATTTTTTCTATATTCTACTTCTTGTCTTGTTAAACCTTCCATAGTTATCCTCCTTATAAGTTAAAAGAGCTATATAGCTCTTATCTTGTGAAATATCCGCCACCACTATAGTATAGGGCTGGGAAATTTATTATGTTTCTTGGGTTGAATGAATTAGCGTTAAAGTTATAGGCATTATGTCCATAGGCCATACCGAAGTGTAAGTGAGCTCCTGTGGTACAGTTATCATATGACTGTGTAGAGCCTCCTCCTACTTCACCTATTTTTGTTTGTGGTGTTACTACTTGGTCTACTGATACTGATATTCTAAGTAGATGCATATATACTGTGGTGTATGGTATTCCATTAACGTTATGATATACCCAGACCATATTACCACCACAATTTGAGTAATTTACTATTCTAGCTACTACTCCGCTAGCAGCTGCATAAGCGGTTGTTCCTTCACTGACACAGTCTAGGTCGATACCATGGTGAGATCCACCACCAGACCAGTCTTGCCTAATGTTATATCCGGTATATTCACTAGTTACACAGCCCCAACTAAGTGGGTAACTCCAACCTGTTGCTATTATTGTGACATTACCATTATTATATTTTCTACCGCAAGTGGATATTTCTTCATTGTTTTTACATCCTTTAGCGGTTAATCTTGATATTTCGGCTTTCATATCTTTGATATCTTCTTCAATAGTGGTTCCTTCTTCTTTATAACTTGATAAATTAGCTCTTAAAGTAATTAGTTTTGAATTTAAATTATCGCTTTCTGTTTCAAGACTACTTCTTTTGGTAGATAATTCTGATTTCTTTTGTTCTAATTCTTCTACTAGTTTTGTTAATTCATTCATTAGATTATCGTTATACTCGGTAAGCTGAGAGGCTACTGAATATCTATATATGAAATCAGTATATGATTCTGCCTCAAAAATGTATTCTAAGTAGACATTCTCTCCTGATGATACTTGAAGAAACTTTAATAATTCGTCTGTTTCGTCTTTTTTTTCTTCTATCTTTTTTTGATTATCGTTTATATCATCTTCTGTTTTTTTAATATCACTTTTGATACTGTTTATTTTACTGGTAATGGTGTTTATTTCAGCAGTTAAAGATGTTATTTGTTCGTCTGTTAGTTTTTTGTTATTTTTGTTTTCTTCATATTTAGCCTCTAGGTTAGATAATTCTTTCTTTAGATCTCCTAGTGTTTTGGCTTCTACTTTATATGTTGGTATAAGTACTATTATAAATAGTGTTATAATGGTTAATATTTTCTTATTCATTCATATCACATCTTTCATTATAATTATATATTAAATATTTTTTTTAGTCAATTAATTTAATCTATTTTACACTATTTAACATTCACTAAAAGCCTTGGTCTTTTAGTGTCATTTATAGCCTATACTAGTCTATAAATGATATATCTACATATCTATTATATATAAGCAGGTGGTATGTATTTTGTATTAGCTTGGATATTAGATGTTAACTTGTGGTAATCATTTGAAAATAATACTCTATTTCATTAACATCTTTTAATGATAGAAGTTTTCGATAATAACTCCATGTCAATTGGTGCCACAGTGTGGCACTTTTTCAATAATTAAATAAAATTGTCTCATTCTTTTTAATGTAGTTATATTATATTTTCCTCCCAACTCCTCACTTAATTTTTTTAGTATTCTTTTATTAAACCATCACCATATTTAGCTCTTTCTTCACCACCTTGTGTTTCAATTAATAATTTATCGACATTATAATAAGTACTTAATTCATTTAGGCCTTCTTTCTAGTTATTATTTAGTTTATTTATAGTTATTATATCTTTATTAGTATCATAGTTTATTTGATTTTTTTCTTTTTCTAATTCTTTTAAACTTTTTTCAGGAGTTGGCATATCTTCAGGCATTGTTCCGCCCAATTTTTTAATAGTTTCTCTAATTTCTCTACCGACTTCATAATGAGCTTCATTTGCTTCTTTTTCTATCATAATATTTTCATTCTTTAGTTTTTGCTCTGCTTGAGAAATTCTAAATAAATTGGCAATTAATTCATCGCTACCCATATTATCTAAAATATCTTCTCTATATCTAAGATTCTTCCTTTTTGCTATATCATTTGCAGTTTCTCCATTATATAAACCTTTATATCCAAAATTATGAAATCTATCAAAGTTTTTAACTCCTGCGTTTTTAGCAGCAATATTTAATGAATAATTTCCCTTCCTTGTTAGATTTCTTTGATAAAATCTTTTTTCTTCTTCTGTCAAACTAGAATATTCTCTTTCTGTCAATTCCATCTTTCTAGTTTGTATAGCAAAATAAGTTTGTGCTAATGCTATTACTTTCTTTCTTGAATCACCATTTTGAGCAATAAGATAACAAGCATATCTTGATAGTTTGTAATCAGCAATGATTTTTACACCACCATTTGGCATATTCGATGTTTTGTCGGCGCCGACAAAATGTTCTAAAGTCTTATAACTACCCAACTCACAAGCAATTTTTGCTTTATCTATTACACCTTTAAATTTTCTCCAATCTTTATATTCAAGAACTTTTTGTAGTTCTCTAGCTAACCAATATTCATTGCCATTATTATCTATATGTTTTATATTGTCAAAAGTTTTTTCTGTATATTCTTTTAATTCATTCATATTATCAGCTTCCTTTCTAGTTATTATTTAGTTTTGTTATTTTTACTTTGTTATTTATTTTTATTTTGATACTTTTATCTATGTCAGTTCGGTAGATTACTGAGTTTGATAAATTTGTTAGTACTTCTTTGCTTGGGTGGTGATAGAGGTTATTTCTTCCTACGGATATTAATGATACTTTGGGGTTTATCTTGTTAATAAAGAGAGAGCTACTACTGGTGTTAGAACCATGATGGCCTACCTTTAAGAAAGATATATTAGTAAGATTATAATTATTGATTAGATATTCTTCTGTTTTAGATGAAGAGTCTCCCATGAATAGGAATTTATATTTTTGGTATTCAAAATAGGTTACGATACTATTATCGTTTTCATTACTAAATTCTTTTGTATTTAGAAGATACATATAACTACTAAGAAATGGTATTTTATTTATGTTATTGGTGTACTTGATATTTTTATTTTTTAGATGGGTTATTAATTCTACTTCTAGTTCTGTATAGTCTCCTTTATTTAGAATTACATTATCTACTTTGAAGTTATCTATTAGATAGAGGGCTCCGCCGATGTGATCTTCATCACCATGAGTTATTATTAGATAGTTTAGTTTACTTATACCGATGCTTTTTAGATAGATTATTATGTTATTTATGTCTATTCCTCTTCCGGTATCTATTAGGATATTTACTCTTTTACTTGGAGTACTTATTAACATGGAGTCTGCTTCACCGACATCAAACATTACTACTTCGAGGTTACTATTATATAGGGGAATTGTTTTATGAAATATTAGTAATATTAAGATTAAATAGTAGTGTTTCTTTTTACTTAGGATTAGGATTATTACTAGGTAGTATATTATTATTAAAATAATACTTGGTTTAGAGAGAATTAGTTTGAATATATTTATGTTTGATGTATATAGGGATATTTTTTCTAGGATACTGGTTATTAAATATAGTATATTATCTAATATTGGGAATATTAGTGTTAATAGTGATAATGGTAATAGTATTAGGCTTACTATGGGTACTATTATTATATTTAGTATAATACTTAGGAAGTTTATTTCATATGAGGTATATATATTTATTGGTAATGATACTAAGAAAGATATTAGGGATATATATATTATTTTTAGTAGTTTGTTATTTGTTTTATATTTATTTTTATATAGTATTAAGAAGAAACTTATGGTATAGGAATAGATAAAACCGATATCATATATTATAAAGGGATTAATTATGATACATAGTATTAGAGTTAATAATACTATGTCTATTTTCTTTATATTTAGTTTTAGAAGATAGTTTATACTTAGAAGGATATTCATTACTGTGCATCTTAGTAGTGATGTAGTATTACATAGTAATAGATATAATACTAGGAAGATATCTACTGTTATGTATTTTATTTTTTTATTATAGGTTATTCTATCTAAGTAGAAGTATATTATTGTAGTTATGAAATTAATATGGAAACCTGATACGGAGAATAAATGAGATATACCATTTATTTGATAACTTGTTTTTATTTCTTTATCTAGTTTGTTATCTCCGAATAATAGGGCTTTGATATAACTAGAGGACTTTAGATTATTTATTCTGGTATAGAGTAAGTTTTTTATGGTATATATATGGTTATTATTGTTTTGGATTTTATCTATTTTTGAGGCTTCAATTATATAGTATATTTTTTTATTATAGAGATATTTTTTATAGTTAAAATTATTGAAGATGTTATTGGTACTTGGTTCTTTTAGTACTCCTGTTACTTTGATTTTATCTCCATAAGAGAGATTATTAAATACTTTACTGGTATATTTATATGTTACTATTATTCTTTCTTTTGACTTAAGACTTATTCTTATTTGATTATCTTTTATGATGTAGTCTTCAACTATACCTATGAATTCTGTATCGCTATTATTAAATACTGATTTAAAGGGATAATACTTGGTGTATATTATGGTTATTATTAGGGTTAAGATAGTTAGTATTTTGAAGATATATCTAGACTGTAATATCATCTTTAATCTTTTCAAAGAGAGACTCTCCTATTCCATCGACATTTAATAGTTCTTCTTTGGTTTTAAACTTTCCTACTTCATTTCGATATTTGATTATGGCTTCGGCTTTTACATCGCCAATTCCGGTTAATGTAGTTAACTCTTCTATAGTAGCGGTATTTATGTTTATTAGATTACTATTGTTATTGTTATTATTTATACAAGCATTATTTTCTATATATGGACAGTTGCAGATACATACTTCTTGTTTGAATTTTTCTAGTACTTCTTCGGTACTATATATTATTATTGTCATTTCATCACTTACTATTTTGGCTAAATTTATATTACTAGTGTCTGCGCCTTCTTTTAAGCCTCCAGCGAGAGTGATGACATCGTTTACTCTGGAATTACTATCTACTTCGTATACTCCTGGATAATTTATCATTCCTTTGATATCTACAGTTACTTTGGTAGTAGGAATATTTTCTTTTGACTCTTCTGTTTCTTCTTCGTTATCTTCTTTGAAGATATCTATGACTTCTTCTTTGCTATTTTGATTATTTTTGTATATGACAAAAATGGTACCTCCTAATAAGAGAGTTATTATTGTTAATATTAATATTGTTTTTTTCAAATTACCTCCTTCTCTTTTCTATCTTATATATAACTCTCTATTATAATTATGTTTTTATGGTTAGTCAATGTTTTTTTAGTTTTTTTATTCACTTTAATTCTAGGGTATTAAAGTGCTGTTATTAGCCTTAGGTCTAATAACAGTGTATCCGAGATACCTATTATATATAAGAGAAGTATTTGATAATTATATTTTTATATAGTATAATGATGGTGGTGATATTATGTTTAGTATTAAGAATAATGATAAATATGAACTTATTATTAAGAACTCTAAGTTTATTTCTTTGATATTTAGAGTATACAATAAAGATGGAGTTAATGATATTTTAGATAGTATTAAAAAAGAGTATCCTAATGCTACTCATTATTGTTATGGATATGTTATTGATAGTGATGTTAGGGCTAATGATGATAATGAACCTTCAGGTACTGCTGGATATCCTATATTGAATCAAATTACTAGTAATAATTTAAATTATACTTTGATTGTGGTTATTAGATATTTTGGGGGTATTAAACTAGGAGCAGGTCCTCTTACTAGAACTTATGCTAAAGTAGCTAGAGAAGTTATTAGAGATAATAATATTATCGAGTTAGAAAAGGGTTATGATATAGATATTATTTTTAATTATAATGATATTAAAGATGTTGATTATATTCTTGGTAATTCTAAAGTTATTAATAAAAGTTTTGATGAAAATATTACTTATAATGTTTATGTTAATAAGAGTGTTTTAGATAAATTATCTAAATATAATACTATTATTAATAAAGAAATATATATAGAAAAGGAATGAGTTTGAATTCATTCCTTTTAATATCTTCCTAAACCTACTTTACTAAATACTTCTTCTAGTTTTTGTTTGGCTATTTTATTAGTTATTTCTTTTCCTCTATCTAGTATTTTATCTATTTCGGTACTATTTATTAATTCATTATACTTTGTTTGAATATTAGTTAGAACTTCTACAACTAAGTCAGCAACTTCTTTTTTTAGATTACCATAGTTATAGTCTTTAAAGTGTTCTTCTGCATCTTTTATACTTATTTCTTTGAGTGATGAATAGATAGTTAGTAAGTTTGATATTCCTGGTTTTGTTTCAGGGTTATAGTAGACTTTTGATTCACTATCTGTTACAGCACTCATTATTTTCTTTCTGATTGTTTTTTCGTCATCTAATAGAAGGATTACTCCTTTATATGTTTCGTCGCTCTTACTCATTTTTTTAGTGGGATTTTGTAAGTCCATTATTTTGGCTCCTACTTTAGGTATTAATGGTTCTGGTATTTTGAATGTTTCTCCATAGTTTTTGTTAAATCTTTCGGCAATGTTACGGGCTAGTTCAACGTGCTGTTTTTGATCTATTCCTACTGGTACGTAGTCGGCATCATATAGTAATATATCTGAAGCCATTAGGATTGGATATGTAAATAGTCCTACAGTTACATTTTCTCCTTTACTTGTTTTATCTTTATACTGAGTCATACGTGAGGCTTCGCCCATGTAGGTGTTACATTCTAATACCCAAGATAGATTAGCGTGATATAGATTTTCTGATTGTAAATATATTATATTTTTATCTGGGTCTACGCCACAGGCTAAATATAAGGCTACATTCTTTCTTATTCTTTCTTTTAATAAATCATGATCTTGTTTTACTGTGATAGCGTGCATATCTGGTACAAAAAGAAATGATTCATACTCTTCTTGTCTTTCAATAGTACCTTTTATACCGCCAATGTAACTACCTAAAGTTAATTCTCCGCTTGGTTTTAAGCCTGTTAATATTCTTTTCATAAAATACACCTTCTTCCCTCTAATTATATAATATTATAAATTTTTTTTCAATATCTTTACATATTTTACTTATTTTGATATACTTTTAGAGTGAGGTAGATATATGAGAACATTTTTTAGCTATTTTTTATTATTTTTAATTTATTCTTTTGTTGGATGGGCTATTGAAGTTGTTGTTACTTTTAATAAGGAAAAGAGATTTGTTAATAGAGGTTTTATGCTTGGACCTTATTGTCCTATATATGGATTTTCCTCAATTATTATGATTTTATACCTTAGTAGATATCGTAGTAGTTTTGTTACTGTATTTCTTTTAGCGGTCGTTGTATGTTCGTTAATGGAATATTTGGTTAGTTATCTTATGGAGAAGTTATTTAAGGCTAGATGGTGGGATTATAGTAATAGGAAGTTTAATATTAATGGAAGAGTATGTTTAGAGAATTCTATTTGGTTTGGTTTACTTGGAGCTCTTCTTATATATATAGTTAATCCTTTCTTATCTAGTGTTATTGCTAAGATTAGTGATAAAACATTAATAATTGTTGGTAGTGTGTTACTTGTTATATTTATTACTGATTTGATTATATCTCTTAATGTTACATTTAAAATTAAACATACTATTACTAAGCTTGTTAAGAAGGATAGTACTGAAGATTTAAATCATAAAGTAAGAGAAATTATTAATAGTAAACTTCTTAATCGTAGATTAGTTAAAGCTTTTCCTAAGATTAAAATTAAGGTTAAAGATAAAGTTATTGATTTAAAAAATAATATTAAAGAAAAAATAGAGAAAATTTAATTCTCTATTTTTTTAGTTTTCTTTTTAACATATTTAGTATTCTTCTGAAAAGATTCTTGGCATCAGCACTAATTAAATATAATATTATCATAGTTATTAAGGTTACTAAGATGAATACTATACCTAGTTTTATTATTGTACTTATAAAGCCTGTACTTATACTTACGAAGTATGATTCTACTGGTGTTAGGATTAATGATAATATGGTAAATAATAATATTGTTATGATAAAGTATTTTAGAACATCTATTAATTTTACTTCTTTTAATATTTTCTTGGTAACTAGATTTGTTTTTAGGAAAATATTTACTAAGAAAGCAATTGCAGTACCTAATAATATTCCATTTATTCCAAAGAAGTTTATTAGTATTATTGATAATACTAAGTTAGTAATGGCACATATAAAGATGTGTTTTTTATTATCTTTAAATAGGCCATCGGCATTTATTAAGGCCACTAGGGGATAATACATGATATTTAGGAATAATGTTGAGGTAAATAGTACTACTGTTAAATAACTTAGTATGTAGTTTTCTTTTCCTACCCATACTGAGACAAAGCCTCTTATTCCTATCATAAATGTTATTGACATACTAAAGGCTATTAAGATAAATAACATTAGGAATTCTTTGAATAATGGATATACTCTATCATCTTCTTTTTTAGCAAAGACATTACCAAAAGAATATACACTTGATAGTTCTACTCTTGAGGCTACTTCATTTAGGAATCTTAATATATAGTTATATGTTGTATAGATACTTACCATTACTGGGCCATTGAAGGCCATTAATAATAAGGCATCGACGTTATTTAATACTAGGTAGCCTATTTGTGTCCAAGCTAAATCTTTGGTCATTTTTACCATGCTAGTATCTTTTCTAGCTATTTCATGAAGATATGGATATTTCTTTTTGACTACTATTCTGTTTATTATTTCTTCGAGTATCTTCATTATTAAGATTACGATAGCTATTGATTCTAGTGTTCTAAATTTTACTGTTACTACTACTATTAGGATGTCACATAGTATTTTTACTCCATTGAATACTAGGGAATATACATATTTTTCTTGGGCAGCACATAATACGGCTTGATATGTTTGACCTCTTCCAAAATATGATATTAGGTATGATGTTGATATTATGAAGAAGCATATTAAAGCGGATGCTTTATAACCTTCTTCAAAGTGGTAGAAGAGATATAATCCTAGTGTTACTAGGCATATTATTCCTAATATTACAAAGGCTATTATTCTAAATACTTTTCTTGCTCCGCCATATATGGCATTTATATTATCTTTATTTTTATCTGCGAATGGTTTATATAAACTATAGGTAACGGCTTCAGAAAAGCCCATTTGAGCTAAGAAGACATAAGATATTATTTGATTTATGGTTTGATAATAGCCATTACCAACGTCTCCGATATAGTTTATTAAAACATCCATTTTTACTATACCTATTACTCCAATTATTAGGTATGGTAAAATATCACATATCATATTTAAAAATATTTTTTTTGTTCTCATATTTCACTTCCTACATATATATGATACCACAAATTGGAATTTATATAAAGAGAAAGATTATATTTGACATATTTAAATATTTATTCATTACTGTTATTTTCATACATTATAAGGGCAGAAAAACAATATATTTGTTCTTCACCATAGATACTACATGAACTATTAAATTTTATATCTATTATATCGATATTATTTTCTTTGATAAAATTATTTATAGATTCTTCTAGATCTTTTTCATGTCCTTCATCTATTACTTTTACTTTCATGATATCACCAAAAAAAGTATATAACATTTGTTATACACTTTTTGTCATTTTTTAGCCTCTATTTACTTCGTAATATATTTTATTTAAATCATTGTTATCATCAGTATATTCTAGGTATAATTTAAACTTAGTATTGGAAATATCATTGGTAGTTTGAATGTGACCATTTAAGACTATTTTATCTTCACTACCTGCTGGTAATTCTTGTGGCTTGTCAAATATTCCTACTGATGGATAGGCTTCTTCATTAACGAAATCATGAATAAGTAGTGCTTTGACATTATGCATATTTATTTTGGGATTATCTATTACTAAGTTATAGTCAGTTATTTCTTCGTCTACTCTTTCAATGTTAAAGTATACGTTAAAGTCTAGAGTCTCTTCACCATTAAATATATCTCTTTGTTCTAATTCGTCTTTGTATTCTAAGTAAGCTATTTTACTTTCTTCTTCTTGATTAGTGCAGCCTATTAATATAAATAATAATGGTATTATTATTAATAGTTTTTTCATTTTATTTGTTCCTCTATTCTTAGAAGTCTATTATATTTTGATAGGCGTTCTCCTCTTGACATTGAGCCTGTTTTTATTTGGCCTAGATTTAGTCCTACGGCAAAATCTGATATGTAGTTATCTTCTGTTTCACCGCTACGATGAGATATTATTGTTTTATAGTTATTTTCTCTTGCTAGTTTGATTGTTTCTAAGGTTTCAGTTACTGTACCTATTTGATTTAATTTTAGTAGGATAGCATTTGCTATACCTAGGTCTATACCTTTTTGTAATAGTTTTTTATTGGTTACGAATAGGTCGTCTCCAACTAACTGGATATTTGATAGTCTATTTGTTAATAGTTTCCAGCCCTCAAAATCTTCTTCAGCCATACCATCTTCTATTGAGATTATATGATATTTATCTACTAATTTTTCATAATAACTAATTAATTCTTCTCTAGTGTATTCTTTTCCTTCAAGTAAGTATGTATCTTTTTCTTCATCATAGAACTCTGATGCGGCAACATCTAGAGCTATATTTATATCTTTACCTAGAGTATATCCTGATTTGGTTATAGCTTCTTTAATTAGGTCAAGAGCCTCCTCGGCATCATCTATTAAAGGGGCAAAGCCGCCTTCATCACCTACTCCGCAAAGTAAATCTTTTTCTTTTAAAATGCTCTTTAGGGTATTGAATACTTCTGAACCCATTCTTAAGTTTTCTTTATATTCTTCTTTATTTGGTACAATCATGAATTCTTGGAAATCTAATTTGTTACTGGTATGAGCTCCGCCATTTAAGATATTCATCATACATTTTGGCATACTATATTCTTTTCCTAAATATTCATATAATTCTAAGCCTTTGTATTTAGCGGCTGCTTTTAGATTGGCTAGAGATACTCCAAGTATAGCATTGGCTCCTAGTACTGATTTATTATCTGTACCATCTAATTCTAACATAATATTATCTATTTCTTTTTGATTTAAACTATCTTTACCAATTAGACTTGGTTTTATAATATTATTTACGTTAGATACTGCTTTTAATACTCCTTTTCCGTGATATCTATTTTTATCGTTATCCCTTAATTCTAAGGCTTCATTTTTACCAGTAGAGGCTCCACTTGGTACTGAGGCTACTCCAACTATTCCTGATTCTAGAGTTACTTCTACTTCTACTGTAGGGTTTCCTCTTGAATCTAATATTTCTCTTGCATATATATTTTTTATCTTACTCATAATTTATCCTCCATAATTATTATAAAATATATGAATTAAAAAGTAAAGAAAAAAAGAACACTTGGTTCTTAATAAGAGTCTACATTTATTTTAACTAATTTGTTATCTTTATTAAATGAAGCTGCTTGTACTATGGTTCTGATTGAATTTATTGTTTTACCACCATGGCCTATTACTTTAGGCATATCTTCACTAGATACCATTACTTCAATTAATACTGTGTTATCTTCATCAGATTCGAACTCTTTTACTGATACTGATTCGCTATCATTTACTAATCCTTTAATGATTAGTTCAGTTAAACTTACTAAATCGTTCATTATTTACCTTGCTTTTCTTCGTGGAATTCTTTCATAATTCCTGCTTTACTAAATAAATTTTTAACTGTATCAGTAGGTATAGCTCCTTTTCTAAGCCATTCTTTTGCAGCTTCCTTATCTATATTAATTTCAGCTGGTGTAGTTAAAGGATTGTATGTTCCTATTTTTTCAACGATTCTACCATCTCTTGGACTTCTTGAATCTGCAACTACTACACGGTAAAAAGGTGCTTTCTTAGCTCCCATTCTTGTTAATCTTATTTTTACTGCCATCTTCTATCCCTCGCTTTCATTCAGTATTTTATCACAAAAAAAATATACTGTCAACCTTTTTTTGTTACAGTATATATTATGTCTATAAAGATGCTTCTATTCTATCGCCACTTACGGCTTCAAAGCCTACTACTCCGGAATAGTTCTTTGAATAGTCTGCTGTTTGCATGGTATTTGTTTCTGTTATCCACATTACTAGATAGTATTCTATATTGGTACTATTTATAGTGGTATTTACATTGTTTGATCCTTTTTTGAAGTATACTTTTTGATTTGCTGTTAATGATGGTGTTAAGACATCAGTTACAGCATTATAACTAGTATCATATATTTGATATTTTAAGTTACCTGTTGTATAGGTTGTACTGCTTGTTTTTAAGTAACCAGTTAAATTGAATGGATTTCCGGTATTTGATAAGGTTAATTTATATAAAGAACATACTTCATAACCACTTTTATCGATACATTTATTGGTGTTTTTTATAGCGGTTACTACTAGTGAGTCTTTTAGTGGTACCATATTAGTAGATTTGTGTACTGTTGTTAAGGCTAAACTAACACTAAATTTAGCGGCATTTCCTGATACAGTAGTGGTATCCTGAGCGGATGCTGCTAGATAAGCAAATGTTGTACTTGTTGTTACTACTATTACGATAGCTAGGACTAAGCATACTGAACTGAATAGTTTTTGTTTCATACTAGACACCTCCTAGATGGGAGATATCATTACTACTATCTTCATAACCATTTACTGTAGCAGTTAATCTTCCTCCAGTTACTGAACTAAATGTTATTACTGCAGAGAAGCTTCCTCCAGCATCTGTATCATTTTGATCTTTATCTAGATTTGTTAACCATATTATTAATTTGAATTTTCTTGAAGTACTATTTAATTCTGTGGCTTCTCCTAATAAGAAGTGTTCTCCTAATGGTAAATCTTTTGTTTCTCCATTTGGTACACTAGTTTTACTTAAATATACATTATCATTTTCATCTAATATCATATAACTTAGATTTTCTATTTTACTTACATTAAAATCTATTTTACCTATAACATCTTGACTTTTATTGAAGTTATATACTTCAAATTCATATAATGAACAAGCTCCATTACCATAATCATCTATACAATTTTGCTTATATGCTTTCATTATATCACTATCATTAGTAGGAATTAATTTATGTCCTGTACTAAGTGCTGATACACTTAGTCCTAATCTTACTTTACCTGCTTCTACTGCTAGAGCATTCATTTTACTCATATTTCTTGTACTAAAATATGAGAATGTTGCTCCTATTAACAATATAAGAGTACTGAATATTGTAGTAATTAGTAAAAAGATATTTACTTTATTTTGTTTTATATCTTGTTTCATATACCGACCATTCCTTACTATAAATATAATATCAAATATTTTGTTTTTTTTCAAGTAATTTATTTATTTTTTTCACTTTAATTCTTGGGTATTAAAGTGCTATTATTAGCCTAAGGTCTAATAATAGTGTATCTACATACCTATTATATATAAGCATAATCTATATATTAAAAGAAAGATATTAGTTATACCTTTCTTAGTAAAAGATTATAAAGAGGATTGTTATTTTATTAAACTGCAAGTTAATAAGGTTTAAGGTGCCTATTATCAAGTTTTTCCTGCCAAAGTTATTTCAAATTAATTGCTTACGCACTTAATTTGTACGGATTGCTCGAAGTTCCATCTCCTGAACCTAGCGCAATATTAGAGGTAAGATAAATGGTTGGAACGACGTCATTATCATTTGACACATTACCGTAGAAGCCGTTGCCACCGTTCACAGCGCCAGTCGAATACACATTAAACGCATTACTAGCAGAACCAGATTTAGGATTTAATAACCATGAATAAAAAGTACTTAAATTTGTTTTCATCCAGTTATTTGAGGTACAAGTTGAATCACTATAACTGTCCAATGTTTGTGTACACTTACTAAAATCTGCTGCATAGCCATAATCACTTGGATATGCTAATGCTATTTTCCCAGTCCATGTTGTCGGTCTTCCAGTATATACTCTTGTTCCTCTTTCATAACCATAAATTTGATTTGGATATATTTGATTTGTACTCCAACCGCCAAGATTCCATGTCACTTCTGATATAAGATTTCTTGTTGTATCATTTTTTATTCCGGTACTTGTGAAATCACAATCTTTTGTAGCATTGTCTAAGCCACTATAACATTTACCTGATGCACTATTCCAATATAAACTCTGCCCTAAGCCATTATCGTTAGAATCTGTTGTATAATAATCACTCGAATTTAAAAGTTTCATTAACCTTGCTGTAGTCCAATCATTTTTACCATAACCATCTTCTGCACCAGTACTTCTATTTTTATTATCCCAAGAATACTTTCCAATAGATCCATTTCTTATTATTTTTAATTTACCATTAAATACACCAATTATTCGCCATGTTTCACAGGTACTGGATGTTTGATTACTATAATCAGAACAATTAAAGTATATATAGTTATTAGGACTTGCTCCATAATATCTTATATTGCCACCATCTAAATCTGTCGTGACACCTCCTAGTCTATCATTCATTAATGATACTGATGATGCTGTGTTATATGTAATGCTATTATTTGTTATTGTTGTTTTTGGAGCATTAGTATATAGTTCTATAATAGTGTCGGCTGCTGTTGGCGTTTTAACTACTGCTCCTTCTCCATCAGCATGTAATTTAAAATTAAACTCTTTACCCATCATGGTACTAGGATTTACATAGTTTGCTCCGTCTATCCAAATATATAATGTATAACTAGTATTTGATGTAGATATACTTTCATTAGTTAATAATGTTATATGTTTAGTACTATTGGTACTACAATCTGTTGTATTACTATTTAGATATGTTTCACTAAAGTTGCCTTCTTTTACTTTAGTTGTACCTTTATAGAATTCATATCTAAAACTTACATCTTTTAATTCGGTTCCTATACTTGTTATATCTAAGTACATATTAAATGTTAAACCTGTAGTATCTGCTTTTACTTT
>UROI01000008.1 GCA_900549325.1 uncultured Mycoplasmatota bacterium
CCTGTTACCAACCCTACATATCCTGTTCCAGCTACTGCTATTTTCACTTCTATTACCTCCATCATGTATATACATCATAACATTATTTAGCTTTGAAATCAACCCTAATTAATACTTAAATTACCACTAGTAGGATAAATTTGAATATAAGTATTCCCATCATTAACAACCAGTTCCTCACCACTAGCTTTTATTTTATAGATAGTTTTATCATTTTTGCCACTCTTACTCCACGTAATAGGTATACTATAACCATTAGATACATAATAGCCTTCACCACTACCAACATTATCTATCTTTTGATAAGCACAGTACCCATGATCACAATAATTAGAATAATTAACACCATATATAATAATATTTTTAACCTTATATTGTTCTCCAGTTACTAAATCAACATTCTTAGTATCATTCATACTTCTTAAATACACTTTATTTTCACTATCATAAGTATAATTAGAAGTTCTATAATCAGAATATTTAACACTAACATTATTAGCTACACTACTACCATCTAATTTAGATAAATCTATTTCTTCAGCACTATATTTAAGTAAACTTTTAGTTTCAGTAGTAGTTCTATATTTTCTATTACTAGTTCCTTCACCTAATAACTTGGTAGAAGTAAATAATTTATGCTCCCAAGCTCTATTTAAAGAAGTATCTCTAAAGCCATATTGACCATCTACATCGACATCATTAATACCTTCACTAGCTATTCTCTTTAAAGCATCTTCTGCTCCTCCAGCATGACCATATATAGCATCATTTTCATATACATAGTCCAAATACTGTATTCTTGCACTTCTAACAGAACCAATTTTATCTACATCAGTGTCTTTAAACAAAGCCATCATTCTAGTGATACCACCCTCAACCATAAGTTCATATACAATATATGCTTTATCAAGTCCAGCCTGTGGTAATGCCTCATTATGACAATTAATCATAACAGCATAAGGTCTAGTATTACTATCAACATCAATTATAGTAACTTTCTTATCTTCCTTCAATTCTTCCTTAACATCATCTTTTTTATCATTATCAGGTATAGTACCATTATTTTTATTGTTTATAATAAAATATATTCCCACACCAATACCACATAATACAATAACACCAAGTATAATAAATAAAATTAGTTTGTTATTTTCTCTCTTTCTCATAATACCTCCATAACAACATTTTATCTACTTTAAGTATATCATATAAAAGAAAAAATACAAACTAATTTTTGTATTTTATTCTTCATTATCTTTTTTATACCAATTAATAAAGTTTTCAATTCCATCTTTAAAACTAGTTTTAGGTTCATATCCTAACATTTTTTTAGCTTTTGATATATCAGCATAAGTTCTATCAACATCACCAGGTTGCATAGGCAAAGTATCAATATCTGGAGTTACTCCAAGTACATCACCAATAACATTAATCATATCTTTCAAACTAATAGGATTATTACTACCCAAGTTAATTATTTCATAAACATCATTATTATTCATTACATAATCACAAGATTTACATATACCATCTACTATATCATCAACATAAGTATAATCTCTGGAAGTACTACCATCACCATACATAGGAATAGATTTACCATCGAGCATAAGTCTAGTAAATTTATTAATTGCTAAATCAGGCCTTTGTTTAGGTCCATATACTGTAAAGAATCTAAGCATTATAATATTCATATTATTAAGTTTATGATAAACATGAGCCATTACTTCATTAGCCTTTTTAGTTGCGGCATAAGGACTAATAGCATAATCAACAATCATATCTTCTCTAAAAGGAACTTCCTTACAATTACCATAAACACTACTGCTTGATGCCATAACTAAAGATTTAATATTATGTAATTTAGCCTCTTCTAAAATATTTTGAGTACCAATACCATTAACTTCTTGATATAATAAAGGATTCTCAATAGAAGGTCTAACTCCAGCCATCGCAGCAAGATGCATAACAACATCAATATGATTTTCATCAAATACTTTCTTTACATCTTCTCTATTTCTAATGTCTCCTCTATATAATTTATAATTATCATTATTAATAAAATTTTTAATATTCTTTTCTTTAATTTTAGGATCATAATAATCACAAAAATTATCAATAGTAACAACCTTATTTCCTTCTTTTAATAATCTTTCAGTAAGCGTAGAGCCAATAAATCCAGCTCCACCTGTAATAAAATACGTTTTCATTTTTTCTTTCTCCTTTTAGTATTGTTTTTTTTATCATTAGTAGTAAGATAATCTATCCAACCATCAGTAGGAATGAAATTTTTGTTATATTTTTCCTCACTACTTATTCCGTTTTGATCAATAAATTTATATTCCATTAATGAAGATATTTTAAATTTTTTTAATTTGTATCCCTCATTAATATATTTAATTTTTTTAGGATCAAACCCCATTATTTTGCAAATAGACCTATCCATATTTAATTGATTAAAGCTAGCTACTATTAGTCCAACTTCCTTATTTGATGGAATAAGTGGGCCTTCTTTTTCACCAGAAATAATCATATCTGCAACATTAAAAATAATTCTCTTTTTATTATTAGATAAAACACCATTTTTATCAGAATATAATAATATTTTATTTATATCAAGTATAGTTCTCCATATTGTATCATTTCCATACCAACTTCCTTCTTGAAATCTTTCTTTGTGAGTTAAAACCATCAATTTATAAAATACACCATTTATGAGGTAAATTATTTTGCTATGTGTATAAGAATAATTCTTAGCAACAGAACGACAATATTTAATAAAACTACTTTCTGGATATTCATCTCCATGACTAGCAACACTACCATTTCTATGATGCGGCAAATACTCTTTTTTACTATTTACTCCAACAAAGTTTTTCATAGAGGCAGTGATACCAGCTTTTCTATGACATTTTGGCTTTGGAACATTAATTATAACATCAGCATCAAGAATATCTTTAGCAATTAAATATTCATGTTTTCCTTGACAATGGTGACTATGCATGTACTTTAAGTTGTAATTTGTAATAGCATACTTTTTGTAATATTCATCAGTTTCAACCAAAGAACTATTTTCTCCAATATCAACTACAGTACATTCAATTTCTGGATTACTATTCTTTCTAAAATCTTTTAATTCAACCTTATAATTAAAATCATTATATTTTTTTATTGCCTCTTCTAAATTATATAACTTTATAACTTCGGCAAAATTGCATTCTTGTACAGGAGCATCGCCAACGATAATACTACCAGTACCATTTAAAGCAATTATTGTATAATCAATAATTGGTCTAATTATAGAAAAGTTAGTTATTAATGAATCGGTATTACCATCCAAAGATTCATTGATATGTTTCACTAAATTAGGTTTTATCACTACTTTATTATTTTTTTTAATAAAATCACCAAAAGGATTCCAATTTTTTTTACCAATATTCCCTTTATCGAGCCCCATTTGAATAAAAAGTCTACGAACACAATCGTATATATTAGAATCACTCTTAATATCAATGTTTAATCCCTCTGGATACACTGTTGATGGATTAAAAATATTGTCATTACTATATTTATATATCTTTGTATCAACAACATATACATCGTTATTTTTCATTGCTATTTTTCCTTTCCTTAATCATTTTTATTATATCATTAAAATCATTTCTAAATAAGATAGTATTAACTAAAAGTACAAAGACCGTAATTACTACAACAGTTATAACTGCCAAAGTCACCCATTTAATATAAGTATCAATATTAATATTAATACAAAAAATTTGAAATAACATAACTATTAACATTTCAATAAATGAAACAATTATTATTTTTAAAGAATTAATAAACTTAGTTTCTAATATTTTTGTAGAACCATAATATATAAAACCAAATGTTCTAATTGGCATAGATATTAAAGTACCGATAGCAACTCCTACTAAACCATATTTTTTAACTAGTAACACAGAAATTATTATATTAACCACTGGTTCTATAATAGAAAAAATCTTAGTTTCCTTAAAATGACCCTTAGCATATACAATAGTTGAATATGGATATCTTATAACAAAGAAAAACTCAGCAAAAACTAAAATATAGGCAAAAGTAGGAATAACATAATTAGCATCAACAAAATTTTTAGTATAAACTGAAACAAAAGGAACTATCAATATTAAAGTTGAAGCAAGCAATATTGTTGTCAATGTATAAAATATGAAAGAATACAAACTAAACTTATGTCTTACTTGTTCTGAATTCTGCGTAATTAGTGTTTTGCCAAAAAAAGCATCAATACCATTAGTTAAAGAGACAATCAAAGCACGAATACCATTCGTAATCAAAGCATAAACTGAATATATTGAAATATTTGTTAAATTACTAAATATAGTTAATAAAATAACATCTATACTAGATTGCACAGTTGATGCAATATGATGAATTAGTCCATCCCATTGTTTATCAAATTTATAAGTTGAATTATTGTTTATTTTATAATTATACTTTTTGTTAAAATACATTCGCATTATAATTGGTTTAATTATATATATAATTGAACCTGCTAACTTTACACATTGAATATTACAATTTAGTTTTATCAAAATAACAATAACAAGTAGGTTAACAATATAACCGATTGAATTTATATTATCAATAAAATAATTTTTTTGATCGGATTTCAAAAACAAATTATATGTCATACCTAAATAATATTCAGAAAAATATCCAATAGCAATAATTAATATTAATGATACGGTATATAAATATGAATAATTATTATTTATAAATCTTGGATATATGACACAAAGAAACAAAATGTATGCTAAAAGAACATATGATATTCTTTTAAAAAATAAATTAGCTTTACCCAATATATTTCCAACCTCTTCTTTATTTTTTTCTACCAAAGGTTTATAAAGAGCATTTTTTATAACAGGTCCTATACCACCCTCTAATAAAGAAATATAAGCTAAAAACTGTGCAATCGAAGAAATAAGGCCATTGACTTCAGAACCAAATTTTTTGATTATCATTACAGGAACGATAAATCCATATACTATAGTAATTGCCTGATAAATAAACGAAGAAAGAATATTTTTAATTATAGTTTTTTTATTGTTCATATCTAATCATTCCTTTTAGAAGGTAATTTAATTAAATCACCAATCTTTTTATCCCATTCCAATGGTTTAAACTCTTCATATCCATTTCCAGGATAAAATGTCATTTCACCAAAATATAGTTTCCCATTAATTTCATACCAATCAACTCGTACAAAAGGAATATTATTGGACAAAATTTTTGAAAATTCCAACATTAAATCATAGTTAAGAGGTTTTTTTATTTTTTTACTTGATGAAGGATAATGTCTTTCAAAAGGTAACTTATTCCAATCTAAGTCAAAAAAAGTAACCTTTAAACCATCTTTATACCGCTCACTACATGTAAAAGATAACTTAGGCTCTCCATCAAAACACATAAACTTATAATCAATTAACTCCTTATTTACATTATCTTCCATATATTTTTCGATTATTATTTTAGGCTTAACATTCTTATACGGCCATTCCCTACCGCAATAATAATAATTTCTTTTCAAAGAAGTATTGATTTTTTTTCTTGCAGATTCTATATCAAGTTTGCTCTTATCTTTACATATCACTAATCCACCAGAATCATGATTACATTTAATTACAAATTGATTGGGTAATTTATCAAAGTCAATATCATCAAATTTGTCATATACACCAATTAAAGGTATTAAATACTCTTCTCCTATTTTTTCTTTTATATATTTTCTAACTTCATATTTATCTACCATCATAGTGTACTCTGGATTTCTATCATAAAGTTTTAACCATTGTAACTTTTCGTTAAAAGTCTGGGGATTTTTTAAATTTAATTTATATCCCATTTTATATTTAAAATATATCTTCAAATATGTTTTATCAGATAATATTTTTGAAAATTTACTATTCATTACCCTTAACACAAGTTTTGATGGATTAAGTAAATAATACTTTAACTTTAATAATTTATTTTTCATTTTTTTCACCTACAAAATAATCATAATATTTTTTATATATCGTATTGGCATCTAATTTTTTTCTTATTTCTATAGCATTTTTTTCTATATTCTTTCTGACAGTTTCATTTTCTATTAAGAATAATATTTTTTCTGATAAAATTCTAACATCATCAACCGGTACCAATAATCCATTCTTACCATCGTTAATTAATTCAGAAGGGCCAAATTTACAATCAGTAGAAATGCAAGCAGTTCCAGTAGCCATTGCTTCAATTAAAGCATTCGGCATTCCCTCATATCTAGAACTCAACACAAATATTTTTGAATTTGCAATATCATTAATTGCATCACTTTTAGCACCACACAATCTTACATAATCATGAAGACCTAAATCATCAATTAAATTTTGCAAAGTATTTCTATCAGAGCCTTCGCCAAAAATTTTAAGAATATAAGAAGAATCCTTTTTATTTACAATAGAAAATGCCTTAATTAATGTATCAAATCCTTTTTGACTATTAAGTCTACCCATTGCAGTAATAACATTTTCTTTATTATGCACATCAATATCATAAACTTTTTTATTACTAATAGCATTAGAAATTACAATAGAATTCTTTTGAACCTTAATAGGAAATATTTTTTTTATTCCTTCAGTTTGAAAAATAAATCCATCACATTTTTTAGCAGCATAATATGTAATATTTTTTTTCAAATTACTTAATTCTAGCACATTACATCTTTCAGATCCTATTACCTTGCAATTATGCGGTTTTGAAAAATATGCATACAATTCAGTTTGGTAAAACATTGCAAAAACTAAATTAGCATTTAGTTTTTTAAGATTTTTTTTACAAAACCTATATCTATTAATTATCGCCATAACTCTATTGCCAGAACTATTTTCAAAATTGATTACATTAACTCTATTATCTAATTCATATGCAGAATCATTATTATCAAATTTCAATATTGTAACTTTATCATCTGTATTCTCAACAATCCAATTGCAAAAAGAAACAGCAACCCTCTCTGCACCTCCAAAACCTAATCTAGACATAATTAGTACTATATTATTTTTCATTTGTATTACCCTCATCAAGTTTTAAATAATCACCTAATGTAATTTCATAATTTTTTGGTTCAAATTTAGTAAAGCCAGCAAAATGGAAAAAAGTTAATTCTCCTAAATAAATCTTATTGTTACACAAATAAAAATCAACTCTCAAATGTGGAATATTTTTGCTTAAAATACTAGCTATTTCTTTCATTTTATCAAATTGCTTAGGTTTGTCAAGAATCACATTTGATGCATTGTAAATGCACTTCAAATCTAATTTATTGAAATCAGAATCATAAAAGTCATTAAACCTATTCTTTTCTTTGTCACCGTAGCAAACAGATACTAATTTAGGAATACCATTAAAGCAAAAAATGTTATACTCCAGTAAGTCACTTTTGTCTTTATTTTCAATATATTTTTCAATAACAATTCTTGGTTTAACATTTTTGTAAGGCCACTCTCTATGTACTTTATAGTAATTTCTTTTCATAAATTTATTAATTTTTCTTTTTGCTGCCTTCATATTTAAAGTGCTTTTATCCTTACAAATAACTAATCCGCCAGAATCATGTGTACATTTAATTACAAATTTATTTGGTAATTTATCAAAATCAATATCATCAAATTTATCATATACACCAACAAGTGGAATTAAGTATTGCTTCCCTATTTTATTTTCTATATAATTTCTAACTTCATATTTATCAACCATTTCAGTATACTCTGGATTTCTATTATATAATTTTAACCATTGAAGTTTCTCACTAAGTAGTTTAGGATTTTTTAAATCTAATTTTTTTCCAATCAAAAGCTTATATTTCCATTTCAGATATAGTTTATCAGGGAGAAAGAAAAAGAAATTTTTATTCATCAAACAAATTAATGTCTCCCTTGGATGAGTTAAATATTTAATTATTTTTTTCATTTTTATACACTTCCTTCATAAATTCAAACCATTTTTTAACTATCTTATCACAAGAATAATTATCCATATTTTTTTTAGCAGCCAATGCCATTTTTTTACACATCTCATCATTCTCAATAATTTTATACATTGCAGATACAAGTTCTCTCTTATCATCATTTTTTATGAGTAAGCCATTTATATTATTTTTTATTAGTCCACGTGATCCACCGCAAGGACAATCAGTTGAAATACATGGCATTCCAACTGCCATAGCTTCCATTAACGCATTAGGCATTCCTTCATATTTAGAAGATAAAATAAAGCATTTCTTTTCTTTTAAAATGTTTTCAATATCATCTACATTTCCACATAATTTAACATTATTGTTAAGCTTACTATCGCTTATATACGTATTAAGTTCACTTTTCAAGTTGCCATCACCATAAATAAGTAATTTATAGTTTGGATATTTCTTAATAACATCTTTGAAACTTTCTATTAAAAGTATTTGATTCTTTTGTTCATTTAATCTGCCAACATTAATAAATTCTTTACTTTCATTGCCGATATATTTAGTTTTCAAAAACCTATCATCCACAGGATTAGCAATAACAACAGATTTATCTTGAATTTTCTTAGAAAAATACTCACACGCTTCTTCTGTTTGGAAAACGAAGCCATCAGCTCTTTTATATAAAACATTCATTATAGTCCTACTTTTCAAAGATGCATACTCCACCTTTGGATCATTTCTATCAGAAATAATTATGGGAGATTTTATAAATGGTTTCAATAAAAGTAGTCTATAACTCGGCTCAGGCAAGAATCCCAAAATAATATCAGGGCCGATTTCATTTATACACTTTTTTAATCTCTTTAAATATATAAAATTTTTCACAATAGGATTTTTATTACCATCAAAATTCTTCAAACTAAAATGTCTAATATTTTTATTAAGATTATATTCTACTTTTTCGTCAGTAGTAGTAACAATAGTAACTTCATTTTTCTCTATAAGTTTATTAGATAGTGTGGCGACTACTCTCTCCGCACCGCCTTTTTTCAAATTACCTATATAAAATAATATTTTCATACTGCCTCCTAAAAAAATGTGTAACCAACATAAACTGAATTAGTAAATATTTGATATACATAAAATAAAAATAGTGAAATATAAAACATTGGATATATAAATTTGCGATACTTAGAATCCAAAACCTCTAAATTATTTGGAATCAAAATTATAAACGAATAAGTAAAATATAAAACTATTCTTGCCACTAATCCCTGCGTTGTTGAAAGAATTTGAAATGGTAATGCCAATAACAGCATACCAACAAAATATTTGTTTTCATTTTTATTTATATCAAACTTTTTATTTATAAAGCATATGCCTATTATTATTAAAAATATTAATAAAAGCATTGTATAACCACTACCACTAGTATCACGATAGTCAAGGTATTGACTGTAAATTAATTCAGTTATAATATTAAGAATTGGATCTTTAATTATAAATAAAACTATGCATAAACTCATAAAGCGAAATATTTTATTAGTAGTAAATTTAATATGTTTAAATACTGGTAAAATTAAAAATACCAATGCTGTTTTATGGAACAAACTAGCAGTCATAACCATTGCAATATACCAAAGTAAACTTTTTTTATTCTTAGCTAACAATAGTGGAAAAGCACACAATAAAATTGATATAGCTAAACATTGTCTTAAAGTACAAGTATAATAGATAAAATAATTAAAAGTTATAAATAAGAAAATGCTTGCAAAATAATTTTTAGAATAGTTTTTAATAAAGTTATATATACCTATCATAGAAATAATTGAAACAATAAATATATAAAATCTGAAATCATAAAAAATAAAACTTATAAATTTAGTAAGCATTTTAAAGCCTAACTCAAAATCGTAATGAAAATATAAATATTCTATAGTACTATTTTTAGCGGCCACAAAAAATTTATAATAATTAATCATATCAAGACCAACTTTAGGACCTCGTAATCCTAAAAATAAAGTTAAAATTATAATTATAGTTAAAAGGTATTGCCTATTGTTTTTGATATTGCCCCCGTATATTTTAAATATTAAGGATAATAAAGTCAAAGAAAGCAATAATATTATATATTCCAATACAATCACCTCCCTATTGTAATATTAGTTGTAATATAAATTTAATTCTTTTTTATATTTTTTTATATCATTAATTTTGGTTGAATCATCATCTGCATTATTTGACATTTCCTGTAGTTTACTGTCATTAGTAATTAATTCTACAATATAATTAATAAGTTCAGCATCATTATCACTTAGAAAGCCATTAAATCCTTGTTTAATAAGTTCCTTCATGCCATCAGTTGGAGTAGACACAATTGGTTTACCCAAACATAGCGCCTCCAAAGCGCACATTGGAGTTCCCTCATATATTGAAGTTAAAAGCATGATTTTAGAGCTTTTAATATACACATACGGATTCACTTGAAATCCCAAAAGAAAAATATTATTATTTAATTTATTTTCTTTAATATACTTATTGAGTTCATCATACATTGGTCCATTTCCTACTATTGCTAGTTTTGCATTAGGAACCTTATCAGTAACAGATGCAAAAATACTCAAAAGTCTTTTAGGATTTTTTAATTCCACCAATCTTCCAACAAAAATAGCATCATATTTTTCGTCTATATTAGTCTCTTTACTATTATGAATAATCTTTTTTTTATCAACTACATTAATAAGAACGCTACTTTTAGAACATACTTGCTTATAAAATTTATACTGATTTAAACTGCTATCAGAAACCCAAAAGATATGTTCTACTTTTTTTACTGCAACAAGAAAAAGTAATGATTTTAAAGATAATTTTCTCATATCTAAGCTGTTGCCATGAACATGTGAAATAATCTTACACTTCTTAGAAAATAAACTAGCATAAATAGTAGCCTTTATATCATGTGCATGTATAATATCAGGTTTAAATTCCATAATAGCTTTTTTTATACTAGAATAACTTAGTTTACTAAGAGGATAAAACTTTATATTTTTTTCTACCAATTTATCTTTTATTTTGCCATTTGGAGAGCAATAAATCATATCAATATTCTCATTATTTTTATACATATCAATAATTTGACATACCACGTTTTCAGCCCCAGAAAAAGAATCAGTAGCCAACAAATGCATAACTTTCATATTTATTTACCTCTCATATATTTTAATAATTTCATCCAAAACAGAATCAAGCATATATTTATTTACTTCTTCCTTATTAGTTTGAATAATTTTTTCTGCCTTCTTCTTATTTTTAAATATTTTTTCTATTTTTTGAGCAAATTCATCAGCTTTATAGCTATCAACTAAATATCCATTTTTTCCATTCTTTATTAAATCTCTATTTCCCCTGCAATTAGTAGCAACTATTGGAAGTCCTACATACATTGATTCAATTATATTTATAGGAAGTCCTTCTCTTTTACTAGAAGAAACAGCCATATTTGAAATTCTCAAAAGCTGTGGAATATCTTTCCTATATCCTAAAAAACGCACATTATCAGCAATTTCATTTTGCTTTGCATATTCTTGAAGTTTACCTTGTAATAAATCGTATCCAGGAAGGAGTAATACAATGTTTGGTATTTTTTCTTTTAATATTTTAATAGTATTTAATAATAGTATTTGATTCTTATTATTGTTAATTTCTCCCGGAAAAATTAAAATAAAATTACTATCATCGATATTTAGTTCTTTACGCAATTTCTTTTTATCACTTGCAGACATTTTAACATCAAACTTTTCTCTACTTATACCAATACCATGTACTTTATAAACCTTTGATTTCATCTTTTTCTTTGCGGTATCATAGTCTTCATCATTTATAGTAATAATTGAATCAGTATATCTAGATAAATATTTTTCCATTGGATAATAAAGTAACCAATTAATCAAAGGTGCACCTTTATAAAAGTGAAACCCATGTGCTGTATAAACTATTTTTGATTTAAAATTTTTTATTCTACTAGCAGCCAATCTTGGGATTGCAGCACCAAAAGGTGTATGACAACTAATAAGTTCATAATCATTTTCAATCAATATTTTTTTAATTGTTTTATATGATCTAATTATATCCTTTATATTTAAACTTCTCGTAAAACAAACATCAAATTTTTTATCACAATAAGGAATTTCGATTCCTTGATCTTTTGATGCAACATGAACTTCATATCCATTTTCCTTAAAATATTTTAATTGAGGTATTAAAAACTTTATAAAAAACGAATCTAAATTTGCAGTAAATAAAACTTTTTTCATTATAGCACTACTCCTTATATATTACATTTAACCATTTTATTTATTTAAATACCCTTTTATCTTTTCACTGGCAGTTTCCACAGATTTTTCATCTTGTTTCATTACATATAATTTCAAATTTGGATATGTATAGGTTTCTTTAGTATATAAATCTGTACCAACTAGATTTTGACTTTCAATATTCCAGCCACGCATATCATTAAGTTGCATTTTTATAAATCTATTAATATTACTTGGTTCCATATTTGTCGAAAAACTATTTTCGACACTATCTAATATTTGTGAAAAATTAGTAACTAAAGCCGTCGAAGAGGTAACTTTTTTAATAATTGCGGTAAGTACTTTTTGCTGATCTTTAACCCTCTGTACATCGCCATCTTTAAATGCATATCGCTCTCTTGCAAACATAAGTGCATGAAAACCATCCATATGATTATTTCCTTTTTTGTAGCAGATATCAGGTCTTCCATTAGCACAAAAACTATAATCCGAATAAACATCCACGCCTTCAATTGCATCAATAATACCTTCAATCGTAGAAAAATTAACCTTAACATAATAGTTAATATCAATATCAAGTAATTTTTCTATAGTTTTAACAGACTCCTCAATACCATAATATCCAGCATGCGTAAGCTTATCATAAGCATCTTCACCAAATGAAGGTAAATTAACATAATAATCTCTTGGTATTGAAGTAAGTAATACTTTTCTATTAATAGGATCAACAGTAATAATCATATTAACATCAGTATTAGTAACATTATCAATACTACCATAAGCATCTCCACCTGCTACATATATATTAAATGGCTTCTTAGTAATATCAACTACTTTTACTATATCCGTCTTTTCTATTTTAACATATACCTTATATATTTCTTTTAACTTAAGCTTCATATCAGCTAAATCAGTATCAAGTAAATTCTTCGTAGAATCATTAATTAATACAGCATCTAGCTTACCATCTTGTAAATCTTCAAATAATTCTACAATATTTTTATACTCTCTAGAAGTACTCTTTATCTTTTTATTTAATTCATTACTAGCTTTAGTGCTATTCCTAGAACTATATATACCTATAGACTTACCATCTAAATCTTTAATATCTTTATACTCTGAATCATCTAAAGTCATAACATAATATACTTCTTTCTGAAGTAAATCTTTACTTACTAATCCCACAAAATCCATAGTATCATTCAAATACTTAATACCGACACCAAATATAGCACCAAAAAGTACTAAAAATATACAAGAACTAGCCTTAAATTTATTTTTTATTTTCTTAGGAAAGGAAGTAAAGAATAAATATAAATATAATAATCCAAATACTATATAAAATATAGCTAAATACTTAATAGGTATCATATCAAGTACATATAACATAATACCAAATACTATAAATATAATCGTTGATATTATAGCTATTGTTCTAAAAAACCAAATACCCTTACCACTCTTTCTTTTCCTATTATTTTTCTTCACAATATCACTGTCCTACCAATAAAAAGTATAACATATTTACCTATCATAGTCTAGGCTAAAAAGACTTTTTTAGACAATTATACACAAAAAAAGAACATTTTCATGCTCTTTTCTTACTATTTTAAATAACTAAGTATCTTTGCCTTCACTGGCATATCAGAAGAATATATACTAGATAATAAACTATTTTTATTAAATGGTACGTATACCTTTTCTATATCATATCCACCAAGTTTCTTTTCTTTTAATATTACATAATATGCCATACTCTTCTTATTTTCCTCAAGTTCTCCCATACCAGTTCCTCTTAAAGTATGAATATTAATATCATTAAGTTTATCTTCCAATGCAAAGTGAACATGTCCCTGAAATACTTCATCATATGAAGTAATAAGTTTACCATCAAACATAGGAGTATTCTTACTAGATAGATATCCTTGCACCATAGGATTATCAATCCCATATTTATTTATCATATATTCTACCTCTTTATTATACTCATCACTATTCGTAAATAAGAATTGATTAGCAGAATCACCACTACCTATATTATATTGATACATCCAAGTACTATGTTTACTAAAATCCCATCTAATATCATTACCAAAGTGACATAGTGCTATCTTTTTACCTCCTAATAGTAAATCACAAGAAGGTTTATATAATTTCAAATCATTAATATATCCTTGTACTTTATCATTAGTCCAATCCAAACCCTTTTCTCTCTCTTCATTCCAATAACTAAATGGACTACCACCAAAAATCAAATAATATTCACTATTACCCATAATCTGTTTTACATTATATTTATCCATTAAATCCAACACTTCCTTAGGACTAGGACCAAGTGAAATATTATCACCAAGTGAATAGATTTCACTGATACCTCTATATCTGATATCTTCAAGTATTGCAACGGTAGGCTCATACATAGCATGAGTATCAGTAAATATAGCTACTTCTCTACCAGTATATATATCATTTTCTTTCTTAATGACTAGCTTACTATCTATATACTTTCTAACTTCATCTAATTCTTTTATCTTATCATCATCAATATATTTACCCTTTTTAGGAGTAAATACTCTCTTAGGATTATCAATAGCGGTCTCTTTCTTTTGTGTAATAATAAATGGTAAATTATATTTTTTATGATACATAATTTCATCATTAGTAGGTTTTCTACCATCCGCAAGTATAAGACCACACGGCTTTAGTCCTTCTCTATATAATAATGTTTCAGCATTTTGTACTTTTACTGAACTAGTCTCCAATATACCTCTCTGTTCCCTACTTCTTTCGGATACAATAGCACTATTTTTAGTTATCATACTATGATTACTTCCCATATTAGATAAAGAACTACATATAAAACTATTATTAGGTATAGTATCATATGCCAATACACCATTGCAATAATCATAATAATACTTCTGCCCTCTATAACTAATTGGACTAAAAGAAATAAAATTACTATTACCATTACTATAACCATTTACTAATTCTTCAATATTTTCTCTACTACTCATAACATGAGCATATAAAACATAATTTTTATCACTAAAATCAAAGACTTCACCACCATAAATAGTCATATATTTTTCATCATATATATTTGGTATTTTTCTTGCTTCTTCCAATGTTGTCAAATTATACATACTATCTAGTTCATATAACTTTCTAATTTTATCTTTAATAACTACAATATTATTTATCATTCTATTAATTTGTGTATCCTCACCATCTATATAAGAAACAACAATTCTAACTAATTCTTTTCTATCATTAGTGGTAACTAATTTATTAATAAAATCCATACTAGTAATAATCTCTTCAATTAAATAAACCATTTCTTTATTATCATTATTATCTTTTTGTAATATTTTTAATAAAGATGTATTACCTACATTATCAAAAACTCCTCTATCAAGAGCTATAATACTATCAAAGAAAATATTCTTAATAGTATTAAAATTAGTATACTTATTTAATATCTTATCTCTAAATTTATTAAAATAATTCTTTTTTAATTCATTAAGTTCATATAAATTTAAAGGTATCTTTTCAGGAGATAATTTACCATTAAAAAGTAAATTTAAATTAATTCTATCAATATTACTAAGTTTAATATTTTTATCAGTTATATCTAGCATTAGAGCATTATATATTCTATAATTTTTTATTATCATATTTAAATTAATTATTAAAGAAGCATTATTAAAATCATTATCAAAATAATTACTAAATAAATAATTTTTTACTTTAATAAAATTATTTATTTCATTATTATTAACAATATATATAATATCTCCTATTAAGTTGTTGCAGAAGTCATAACTGCTATATTGAAAAAACATTTCTATACTCATATCAATACTATCAAAAAATAATTCTAGTTTTTTCAATATATCTAACATATTTTCACTAATACAATATTTAGCTATTGTTTTACAATAATTAATCTTTTCACTACTTACACCAAACATCTTTAATATAGTATTTTGTATATTTACTATAAATCCCTTTTTAGAAGTATCATCACTATTCAAAAACTCTTTCAAAATATTTTTATCATACTTATTTAAAATTTCTTTAATAAGTACACTATTTCTTTTACATATTTTATTTTGTATATTTGAAGAAAGAGAATTAAGAATATTAACATATTTATCATTTTTATTTTTATTATAAAGTAAATTATCCCAATCAATATTACTTAAAATACTTTTTATATAACTACTCTTATATTTTAATATAATATTAACAACATCTTTATTGTACTCATATTTATTTAAAATAGCAATAACTTCCTCATCTATAACTTTATTATCTATAGTGTTAGCAATTAAATTATCATTATAATAATATGAAATAATATAATCATAGTATTTATCTAAATTATATTCATCTAACTTTTTAGTTAAATCATCTAATCTACTATTAACAATAAATTCTTTAAATATTTCATTTTCTTCACCATAAACAGATAGTTTTTGCATTACTTCATCAATAGAAAATTTACTAATATATTTATTTAAATATTTATAATTATTATTAATTATAGTTTGCGCATATTCTCTAGGTAATTTTTTTACATTAAGAACTTTAATAGCTTTTCTTCTCCTTATATTATTAATAACTTTATTTATTTTAGGCTGATTAAATTCTAATATTGTATTAACCAAAGCTTCATTCTTATCTGATAAATAATAGACATTTCTAATATAATCAGCAGTAATATATCGTGATGTTCTCTTTAAAAGATTAGGCCTATATTTTTCTATAAACTCAACATTATCATACTTACAATAATAAAAAGAAAGACTATTTACTAATTCTCTATTTGAAGTATTAAAAAGTGTATGAAGAAACTTTATTTTCTTTCTAGATAAAATATATTCTCTATTTTCATCATTAGCAGCACTATTTAAAAGTGTACTAAGTATATTATTACTAGATACATTTTTTATAATACAATAATTTTTTAACTTATCATCAATCATGTCATCATTAAGTATTTTTATAATTTCATTTGAATATTTAAGCTTATTTTTTATAATATACTTTTTTAAATCTTCAGATATATTTTTCTTTAACAAAGCCTGCAGTTCATCATCACTAAATCCATAATCTAAAATATATTTCTTTATATATCTAGGAAACATATTATTATATAATAAATAACTTTCTATACTTTCTTCATTTTTTAAATTTGAAAAAAAGCTTCTTAACTGACGTGAGTTTTCAAAATAACTATAACTACTATTTATTTTTTTGTGTAAAAAGTAATGTATTATTATCTTCTTATTATTAGAAAGATCCTTATCAAGTAATAGTGCCATTAACTCTTTAACACTTTTTTTCTTTATATTATTTATTTTCATAATATTCCCCTCAAAACAGCCATTATTATATAAAAAAAGACATTAAATGTCAAATTTAATATCTTTTTCAATTATTCCACTACTACAAAGCCACTTGCTATAGGTCTTGTCTCTTCTCTGTTATCCCAGTTAAATGGATGATTAATAATCTTATCATTTACTACCATAACACTAGAGTTACCACCATCTAAATTTGAAGCATTATATGCATGATATCTAAGTAATATTTTTACTAAATCATTCATATCAGCACCTTTACTCTTTAGACTTCGGCCATCTATAACTAGAAATAATACTATACCATCTTTTCTCTGTGCAATAGCAGTTCTCGGATGGACTCCATATCCACCATTACCATTTATAAATGAACTCTTACCATTTACTATTAAAAATGGTCCAAACTCTACAGCATCTCTAATACCCATTGCTATAGCTTCATTGGCACTAATTTTACCTAAATATAACTTATTATCATTAGTAAATCCAACTATTCCTCCACCATAATAACTTCTTCCATAATTGCTCACTATTTTACCATTAGAAATTACTGTTCCAAGAGCTTGTCCACCATTACTTTTTCCTTCTATATCAACAAAGCCACCACCATTAATAGCAAGTACTGCTCCTTCTCTCTTAGCCATATCAACTAGATACTCCCCAGAAGTTCCAAGATTCTTACTATAAGTTACCTTTATTTTTGAAGGGTCATACACTGCAGCTAAATATCCAGAATAACCATCTTCATCTATCTCGATAATCTTATATACATCATTCTTATTTCTATCTAGTATCTCCCTATCATAATCATCAATATATTCATTCTCATCAGCAGTAATTAAACTAGTATCGGTATCAAAGTCAGGTTCCACCGTACTATGATGTGATAATATTTCTTCTATTCTATCCATATTATAAAAGGTAGTAGCCAAATACTGATGATTCATTGTCCCCATTGCCGTTGTAACTAGCCAGTCTCTAAACCCATTATAAGGTCCATATAAAAGAAATAAAACCGTAATAGCTATAACATCACAAAAAGATAAAATAATCATAAATATATTATCTCTCTTGTTAGTATTCTTTTCCTTCTTATCCTTATTTTCCATATTATACTTCCTAACTACTATTATATTGCTATTTATTATCTGTAATATACCTGCAAACTCTTTCTATTTCATCATCTTCTATCATAGGAGTGCTCATTCTAATTAAATTCTTATCATTATTTAAATACATTCCATCATTACCCAAACTACCCTTGATAGCCTTACCTAAAAACATATTATATTCTCCTCTTGAAGTAAGATAAAAACTAATCTTTGATACATTATCTTTATTAAATAAATCATAAGTATCATCTTCAAGTACACTATCCGTAGATACTACTAAATATATCCCCATAGTACTACCAACTTCTAATAAATAATTAATATCATCTTTAACACTATTATCAAGTTTTAATATTTCATATATCTCATCAATAAATACTACCATCTTATCTCTAACATTATTCTTTACTCTATCTTCAAATTCTCTTCTAAGTAAATTAATCTTTAGAATAATATCTTCTTCTTTATTAACAACTTCACATACATCACTATATAGATTATAATTAATACCTTGTGAATCAAGTATAACTACTTTAACATCACTATAATTAATTAAAATATTCATAATAATATCATTAAATAAATTAGTTTTACCAGTACCACTAACACCAGTAACCAATAGACTCTTTTCCTTATCAAAATCAAAAGTAACTAATTTATCATATTCATCAAGACCTAATACCACCTTAAAATCATTATCTACTTTATAATCCTCTAATACTTCTTTTAAACATAAAATATCTTTCTTCATATTATCAACTTTAATAAATATCTCATTATCTTTTACTTTATTCATAACTAGTTCAGATACGTTAATTCCTAAAGATAAAGCAATTTCTTTCTTTAATTCTAAAATATCATCATAAGTCTTATCATCATTCCAAGTAATATGATAAACAGTAATACTCCTATAAACTTCATAAGTAACTTTCGGATTAAAACCAAAAGCCTGCAAAGTATTATGTAAATTACTAACAAATAAATCAGCATTTAATATATTTCTAGTATTATCTGACTTAGGATTATTAAGTAACTTTAACATTATTTAACCTTCTTTCTATTTTTAATAAGTATGTTGCCAGTCATTTCCTTAGGTATATCAAGTCCCATTAAAAATAATACACTAGGAGCTATATCGCATAAACTACCATCTAATAATTTTAATCTTTTATCTGTAATAATACATGGTACTCTATTAGTGGTATGACTAGTATTAACACTACCATCTTTATTTCTCATAACTTCACAGTTACCATGATCAGCCGTAATAATCATCGTATATTCATCTAATGATATATTATCAAGTATCTTACCAATACAAGAATCTACTGTTTCCACTGCTTTTACTGCAGCATTATAATCACCAGTATGACCTACCATATCACCATTAGCAAAATTAAGTATTATTAAATCTTCTTTATTTTCTGTAATTTCTTTTACTAAAGAAGCTGTAATCATATTCGCAGACATTTCAGGTTCTAAATCATAAGTAGCCACTTTAGGACTAGGTACTAATATTCTTTTTTCGCCTTCAAATATCACATCACTACCACCATTTATAAAGTAAGTAACGTGTGCATACTTCTCAGTTTCTGCTATTCTAAGTTGTGTAAGACCTTTACTAGATATATATTCACCAATAGTATTAGTAAGTACCGGATGTTCAAAAGCCATAGGACAAAGTACTGTATCAGTAACTTTCATCATTGTAACAACCTTTAAATTATTAATTTTATTTCTCTTAAAACATTCATAATCATCATTAGTAAATATACTACCAAGTTCTCTTAATCTATCAGGTCTAAAGTTAAAGAATATAATACCATCATTATCTCTTATTAAACCATTTCTATCAGTAGTCGTAGGTACAATAAACTCATCAGTAATATCATTCTTTTGACTATCATACCAAACCTTCTTAACTTCTCTTACTTCAGTACCAATAACCATTGCATTATATGCCTTTTCTACTCTATCAAACCTATTATCTCTATCCATACCATAATATCTACCACCAATTGAGGCAATACTACCTATACCAATAGTTTTAAGTTTCTTTTCTAAAGTCTCAATATATTTAATTCCACTAGTGGGACTAACATCTCTACCATCGGTAAATATATGAATATAAACATTTTTAACACCATTATTTTTAATCATATCAAGTAAAGCAAATAAATGATTAATATGTGAATGAACTCCTCCATCAGAAAGAAGTCCTATTAAATGAATATTAGAATTATTATCTTTAACATGATTAATTACTTTTAATATTTCATTATTATTATAAAAACTTTTATCTTTTATCTTACTATTTATAAGTTCTAAAGACTGATATACTACTCTTCCTGCCCCTATATTAGTATGACCTACTTCACTATTACCCATTTGACCTCTAGGAAGTCCTACATATGTTCCTGAAGCTTCAAGTTCACTATGTGGATATGTCTTCCATAATTTATCTAGATTAGGAGTTTTAGCATTATATAAAGCATTATATTTTTTTTCTTTAGTAAGCCCTACTCCATCCATAATACAAAGTAATATTTTTTTCATTTATCATCACCTATTTTCCTACCTAATTATATCTAATTATTTATAGTTTTTCAATATATTAAATATAAATTTACATTATTTTTATTCTAGTGAAGCCTAAAGTCTTCCCTAGCAATTTAGAGCCTATTAATAATAGTCTCTAAATTGAATCTTTTAGGGTTATTAAAAAGTTAGTTCGTCTTGGCAAACTAACTTTTTACAATTACCATTTACCAAAAAAGAAAAAGCAAGTTTTTTACTTGCTTACTGGTAATACTGATATACTTCTTGCTATATCAAGTAATTCACTTTTAGATAGTTTATCACTAACTACATAATACTCTATATTATTATCAATCCAATTTACAGAATTATCATTAACTATAGCCACCGTTGAAGCCATTAATTCAAGTTCACCATATGTAGGAACTATTAAATGTTCTTTTTCATAAGTAACTGTCTCTTCAATTAACATAAATGGATTATCACCGTCAAATGTAAGAATTAATCTTTCTCCATTATCTTTGCTTACTTTTTCCTTATTAGAAAGATAAGTATTAACAGGTAAATACATTGGATAAATAACATCCTCTATTGTACTAGTTTGTTTAGTTTCCGTAGTCTTATCTTTATCAGTATTTGTATTAGTATTATTTTCAGTAGTCTTATTGCCATTTGGAGTTTCTTCTTTAACATCTATAATTTCTTTTAAGTCAAAATAATTATCATTAAATTTACTACTTAAATCTATCTTATCAAAATTCATAGTAATTTGCGCTGTTCCATTAGTATCCATAACTGTAACTTTCTTTATATTAGCATCTTTATCTAGTAGTATTTCTTGTTTAACTAGTTTTTCATTATTTGGATAATTAGCACCTACTACTATCTTATAATTATCACCATCTTTAGTAAATGTTCTATTTTCATCACTTAAAATATCGTCAAGTAATGGCTTAAGTAAATAAACTTGTGAATTATTATAAGGCCAATCACTTTGAAATTTAAAACTCTTATTAATTCTTGGTGTAACAACATATACACCATCAGAATTACGAAGAATTATTTGTTCATGATTATTAACCTTATTAGTTAAATTAACCTTATAATTATCTCCCTTAGCATAAGATACTTTAACATCATAAGTATATAAGTCTTCATTATTAACTATCTCTAAAGTACCTTCAATATAGTAAGATTTAGAATTATTAATCTTTTTCTCTAAATCTTTTATAATACTACTTTCACTAGTCTTACCACATCCTGATAATAGAAACACTCCCACTAGTAGTATAAACAAAATTTTCTTTTTCATTAGTCCTCCTTCTTTCTAATCAATTATATTAATTAAAATTTCTAATATGATGAATAAATTAACAATTTTTGTACAAAATAAAAGTAAAAAGGAGGATAATTATATGAATACATTATACAAAATAGCCTTAGCTTTAGGTATTATAGGTTGTGTAAACTGGGGATTAGTAGGAATATTTAATTTCAATCTAGTAGAATACCTATTTGGTGATGGTACTCTTCTTACAAGAATAATATACATACTAGTATTAATATCTGGTCTCATTAGTCTTGGTATATTTACTAAAGATTTAGATTAAAATAAGATAACTATTAAAAGTTATTTTGCATAAAGCAGGATAACTTTTTAATTTATACAAATGTCAATTTTAAATTATTTATTAAAGTTATATAGATTTTTTCCATAATATATAGTATAATTAAGTAGGTGATATTTTTGAATATTAGGACAAACTTTAATAGTAGTTTTGCTAATCGTGGTATGTCATTAGAAAATGATATAAATGAAACAAACAAATACTATATTGATTATGATATTGCTTTAATATATAAGAAACCTACGCCTATTAGAATAACAAAAACTAATTATAAAAATATGCGAATAACTGATGGCTTTTTTGAAAGTCCATCTACTCTCGACTATAATGGTGTATATAAAGGATATTATATTGAGTTTGATGCCAAAGAAACACAGAGTAAAACAAGTTTTCCAATAGATAATATTCATAAACATCAAATAGAATATATAAAGAAAGTAATAAAACATCATGGTATTGTCTTTTTAATAGTAAGATTTTCTACTTTAAATAGAGATTTTATTATAAAAGGAAAAGACATAATTGATTTTATAAATAATAATGAAAGAAAATCAATACCACTATCCTACTTTGAAAATAATACTTATGAAATAGGAATTAAATATGCTCCAAGACTAGATTATATTAAAATTGTAGATAAACTAATAAATGAACATAATAATTAGCATACTATTTGCAATAATAACTATTTTAAGCATTATAATTTTCAAAGTAAAAGGATTACTTATATTAATTATTACTTTACCATTATATATTATATACCTTAATTCAAATAAAATAATAGATATCATAAAAAAGAAAAAAGAAGGTAATAATAAAGATAATTTATTAGAAAGAAAGGAAGTTGAATTTGTGAGTTCAAGCAGTAGAAGAGGAAAGGTAAAAGACGATAAAAAGAAAAAAACTAAACCTCAAAAGAAAAAATCAAACAATAAACCAAGAGACAAAAAAGAAAAAAAGAGCAGTAATAAGAAAAACATTATTAGAAAGATATTAACTATCTTATTAGGATTTGCTATCTTCTGTGTATTTGCAGCAGCAGCATTTATGATTTATATTGTAATTAGTACATCAAACTTTGATCCTAATGCTTTAGTAAATCAAGACCAAACAGTATTATATGATAAAGATGGTAATGAATTTGCTACATTAGGAGTACAAAAAAGAGAATCAGTAACTTATGATCAATTACCACAAGTACTTGTGGATGCTATCGTAGCCACTGAAGATTCTAGATACTATCAGCATAATGGTGTTGATATGGCAAGATTCTTAAAGGCAACTGCATTAAACTTAATTGGTAGAGATGATGCCGGTGGTGCATCTACCCTAACCATGCAGACCGTAAAAAATAATCTTACAAAAAAAGATAATCTAGAAACAAGTAAAATCAAAAAAATAATAAGAAAGTTCCAAGACGTATATCTATCAGTATTCTTCATGGAAAGAAAATATTCTAAAGAAGAAATATTAGAGTTCTATGTAAATGATAGCTGCCTTGGTGGTAATGTTTATGGAGTTGAAGAAGCTAGTAAATATTATTTTGGTAAAGATGTTTCAGAATTAAGTCTTCCTGAAGCCGCTATGATAGCAGGTATGTATCAAGCGCCAAATAAATATAACCCATATAAAAATCCAGATAAAGCAGCCGAGAGAAGAAACACCGTTTTAAAATTAATGGTTAGACACGGATATATAACTGAAGACGAAATGAAAATGGCACAAGCCGTATCAATAGAAAGTATGTTAGTAGGAGCTAAAGCCGATACTGATTACCAAGGATATGTTGATACTGTAATAGATGAAGTAGAAAAATTAACTGGTGAAAATCCTGTTATAGTACCAATGAAAATATATACAGCACTTGATAGAAGTATCCAAGATGGTATTAATGATATTCTAAATGGAACATCATATAAAAACTGGGTAAATGATGATATTCAAGCAGGTATCGCTGTAACAAATGTTAATGATGGTACAATCGTTGCTGCAGGAGCAGGAAGAAATCGTGAAGGAAAAAGAACATTTAACTTTGCTACCCAAGCTTATAGGCAACCAGGAAGTACTGCTAAACCACTATTTGATTATGGTCCAGGATTTGAATACAATGATTTTTCTACATATACCTTATTCAATGATGAACCTTGGACATATACAAATGGTCCATCAGTAGGAAACTGGGATAATAAATATCAAGGATTAATAACATTAAGACAAGCACTAAGCGTATCAAGAAACGTTCCAGCATTAAAAGCATTCCAGCAAGTAGACAAAAAGAACATTGCAAAATTTGTTAGTTCTCTAGGAATAGATATTGCTTATAGTACAAAAGATGAAAATTATAAAAAATATGACAATGGCGGAGATAACATATTAAATGAAGCTTACTCAATTGGTGGTATGTCCTTCGGTGTAACTCCACTACAAATGGCTGAAGCTTATGCAAGTTTTGCAAACGGTGGTTACCACATAGAAGCACATGCTGTTGTCAAAATAGAATATCGTAATTCAGATAAAACAATAGTAACAAGTGAATTAGAAGAATATCAAAAAGAAAAAGTAATGTCAGATTCAACTGCTTACTTAATGAATAATGTTCTTCAATATGCTGTTGAACATGCCTTTAATGGAGGAGCTAGAGTTTATGGTTCCACAGTAGCAGCTAAAACAGGTACTTCTAACCTAGATGAAGCAACTTGTAGAGCAAAAGGTATTCCAGTAGGATCTGTTGGTGATCTTTGGACAGTAGCTTATACTCCAGAATATTCTGTAGCATTATGGTATGGTTATAAAGAAAATGATAGTACCCACTACTTAGGTAGTGCAAGTTATCCTAAAGATGACTTAATGAGTGCAGTTATAAAAACAATACCTAAGACTACTAAAAAATGGGAAATACCTTCTTCAGTAGTTGCAGTAACTGTTGAAAAAGAAACATGGCCCGCACAATTAGCTAGTGAATACACACCAGATAATATGAAACTTACGGAATACTTCAAGAAAGGTACACAACCTACTGAAGTATCACAAAGATATGCTAAATTACCTGCAGTAACAAACCTAAAGAGTACAAAAGAAAGCAGTAGTTACAAGTTAACTTGGAATTTCAAGACACCTGATGTATTAGATAGTGCATATTTAAGTAAATACTTTAGTAATTCTGTATATGGTAATCAATCAGCTAACTATCTTCAAGCAAGATTAGACTACAACAATAATACTCTTGGAGGATTTGGCTTTGGTATCTATCAAAAAACAAGTACTGGTAATCTTGAATTAATAGACTTCATAGATAGCAAGAGTACTGAATATACTTACAAACCTAAAACAAGTGGTACTATAGATATCGTTGTTCGTGCAGAATACAAAAACTTCAAAGATAATGCTAGTGATGAAACCAAAATTACAATTAGTACTAATGGCATTATAAATAATGATAAAGATTTGAATGTATCACTATCAGGCAATAGTTCATTATCCGTAGCAAAAGGAAAATATTCTGAAAGTGGAATTATTGCTAAATATAATGATAAAGATGTAACTACTTCAAGTGAAATAACATATTCATTTGATGGTAATACATATAAATCCAAATCAGATCTAGAGTCTGAAATAAATAAACTCGAAGTTGGTAAAGAAGTAGAAATAACCTACTCTGTTACATATAACAAAATAACTAAAAAGATAACAAGAAAGATAAAAATAATCGAAGGATAAAAAATCCTTCGATTTTTGTTTCTAAAAAAAACAGTTATACATTACATATAACTATTTTTTACTATCTACTAAATACTTAATAATATTAGATAGATGCATACCATGAGAACCTTTAAATAATACCAAATCACCATCTTTAAGTAAATCATCTATATATACATAAGATTCATTCTCACTATCAAAATGTTTTAAATTAGCATAATTATTATTCTTTAAATATTCATCAGTATACTTAGTTTCATTACCAATAGTAACAATATAATCTAAATCACTACTAAGTAATACCTTACCTATTTCTTCATGAAGATTCTTACTAAAAGTACCAAGTTCTAAAACATCACCAATTATAGCAATCTTTCTCTTACCTTCTCTTTTAACTAAAATCTCTAATGAAGATTTAATAGAATCTAATGAAGCATTATAAGTATCATCTATCAAAGTAGCTCCATTATTTAATTTTTTAAACTCCAATCTATTACTAGTAAGTTTAAAGTTCTCAATACCTTTTTTTATATTTTCTATATCAACATTACATAATATTCCCATTACATAAGCTACTAAAGAATTATATATAAAAGCAGTATTACCAATGTTACATTTAATATCATTATTATTAATTTTAAACTCAGTTAAATCACTATTAATATCTTTAGCCATATAATCACTATCATTATCTATACCAATAGTAATAACCTTATTTAAAGACTTAATATATTCAATATTATCATGTAATATATCATTATCATTATTAATAACCAAAGGTCCATTAAGTCCTTCAATTATTTCTAATTTAGCTTTCATTATATTTTCTCTAGAACCCAAATTACCAATATGAGCAGTCCCTACATTAGTAATTACCGCCATTGTAGGTTTAGCTATATTAGTAAGAAAAGATATCTCACCAAAATTATTCATACCCATTTCAATTACCATAATATCTTCATCTTTTAATCTAAGTATTGTAAAAGGAAGACCAATATGATTATTGTTATTACCTTCAGTCTTAAGTACTTTATACTTAGTACTAAGTACTGAATATATCATATCTTTCGTAGAGGTCTTACCTACACTGCCAGTAACACCCACTACTGGAATGTCATATAAACTTCTTTTATATCTAGCAAGATCTTGTATACATTTTAAAGAATCTTCTACTAAAACAATAGTTCTATCTTTATACTCTACTGGAATATCATTAATATCAATATTATCTAGTATACAAGCCTTTGCCCCCTTTTCAAGAGCATCTTTATAAAACTTATTACCATCAAAAGATTCCCCTTTAATACCAACATAAATATCCCCTTCTTGAATAGTTCTAGTATCATGAGAAAAATTATCAAGTACTAAGTTAATATCACCACATAATAATTTACCATTAAATTTATCAATTATATCTTTTACATAAATCATATATAACACCTACTCATAAGAATCATTAATAATACTATCAATATTAGATAGTTTATCATCTATTTCTTTTAAAGATACATCACTTTTTTCAACCTTAACCGAAGACTTATCTTCCTTTTCCTTATCATTATATGTTTCCATACCTTTAATATTATAAGAAGATAATATTCTATCCTTAATCACATAAGAACCATTACTATATCTATCCATAATAGGAATCTCTGTAATTTTAACTTCTTTAGTATAATTATCAGATACAATACCAATTAAACTCTTAGAGTCTTCAATATAAACACTAATAATCTTACTAGGATTACTCTTAATTACTTTCATAAGAAGTATTCCTCTCTTAGCCCTTGAAGTCTTTTCAAATTCTAATAATTTAACTCTCTTACCAGTACCCTTATCAGTAAGTATTGTAATATATTCACTACCAGCAGCAAATAATATACCACTAACTACATAATCATCTTTTAAGTTAATAGACTTAACACCAGCAGCCCTAATTCCTACTACTGGAACCTCACTAACATCATACCATAGTCCATAACCACATGAAGTAGCAATAAATATTTCACTATCACTAGAGTCAGTAACACTAACTATTTCATCACCATCTTTAAGATTCATCATCTTAATAGGTTTACTATATCTTTGTGCTTTAAACTCACCAAGTAAAGTCCTCTTAATCATACCATTCTTAGAGAAACTTGTAATATATTTTTCTTCATCAAAATCACTAACAAACATAGAATATACTATTTTTTCATTATCCATTAAAGGTATAATATTACTAATATGTTTACCTAAATCTTTCCATTTACATTCAGGTATATCATATACTGGTAAATATAAATAATTACCCAAATTAGTAAATAATAACATTACATCAGTAGTGTTAATATTATACATACCAATAGTATAATCATTTTCTTTAAGTAATGTATCCTCTCCATTAGAAGAACTATAACTTCTAAAAGGAACTCTCTTAATATATCCCTCATTAGTAACTACTACTACTACTTGTTCTTTCGGTATCATTCTCGTAGTATCAACCTTAACATCAGCAGCCTCATCCCTAATCTCTGTTCTTCTAGGAATAGCATACTCCTTCTTAATCTTTCTAAGATCATCTTTAATAACTGAATTAAGTTTCTCAGGACTAGTTAATATTTCCTCATATAACTTAATCTTTTCTGCTAACTTCTTCATTTCTTCCTCTAAAGTAACAATATCAGTATTAGTAAGTCTATATAGTTGTAAATTAACTATAGCCTCAGCTTGCTTATCAGTAAATTCATACTCTTTAACCAAATTAACAATAGCATCAGCCTTATTCTTACTTCTTCTAATTAATGCAATAACCTCATCCAATATAGATATAGCTTTAATCAAACCTTCCATAATATGATAACTTGCTCTAGCAGTCTTTAAATCATATTCTGTACCCTTATATACAATCTCTTTTTGATGAGCAATATAAGCATCTAATATTCCAAGTAAACCAAGTTGCATAGGTCTACGATTAACAATAACAACATTATTAAAGTTATAAGATATTTGTAAATCAGTATTCTTATATAAATAATTAAGAATATTATTAGCATCAGCATCTTTCTTTAAATCGATAGCAATTTGTAGACCTTCTTTGTCAGATTCATCTCTTACTTCTACTATACCATCAAGCTTTTTATCTAATCTTACTTCGTCTATTTTACGAACAAGTAAAGATTTATTAACATCATAAGGAATCTCATTAATAATAATCTTATTCTTATCAATAATAGCCTTAGCCCTTATATATATCTTTCCTCTACCAGTTTCATAAGCTTGCTTTATACCATCTAAACCAAGTACTATACCACCAGTAGGAAAATCAGGCCCTTTAACATAATTCATTATAGTATCAAGTCTACTATTAGGATTATCTATTCTAAATACAGTAGCATCAATAACTTCACCTAAATTATGTGGAGGCATATTAGTAGCATAACCAGCACTAATACCCGTAGTACCATTTACAAGTAAATTAGGAAATCTACTTGGAAGTACTGTAGGTTCTAACAATCTATCGTCGTAGTTAGGAGCCATAGGTACAATACCAGTTTTATCAATATCTCTTAGAAGTTCTCCTGCTATTTTAGATAGTCTTGCTTCAGTATAACGGCTAGCGGCAGGGCTATCTCCATCAATAGAACCATTATTACCTTGCATTTCTATCAAAGGAGCCTCATTCTTCCAAGGCTGACTCATTCTAACTATCGCCTCATAAATAGAACTATCACCATGAGGATGATAATTACCCATTACCATACCAACAGCATTAGCACTCTTTTTAGTAGGCTTATCATAAGTATTATGTTCTTTATACATTGAATATAATATTCTTCTTTGTACAGGTTTTAATCCATCTCTAACATCAGGAATAGCTCTATCTTGAATAATATATTTAGAATATCTACCAAAGCTTTCACCCATTATATCTTCTAAAGAATAATCATATATTCTTTTAATAATTTCTTCCATACATTTACCACCATACCAATTATATAATATTTTTCCTTTATTTTCAAGGCATTATACATTTAATTTACATGAAAAGAGTACCATCATTCCATAGTACTCTTTAGAGTTATATTATTATTTATTCAGTAGCAGTACTTCCACCACTAGTATCTTTTGTAGTATACGATATAGTACATGTTGTATTAGCGGTTACACTATTTATTTTAAATGTTCCATCAGAAGTAGTCAAAGTAACAACTGGTTTTTGGCTATTTGTACAAGATACAGAAGAAAAATAGTACTGAGTAAGAATATTAGTTAATGTCCTAGAAAAATTATATGAAAAACTCTCACCAGCATTTACAGATTTAAGTGCCAATTGTGTTTCTGTAGCACCAACTAATTTTCTAATAACTGTTACACTATATGCATCAGACGTAGAAACAGTTGAAGATAACTTCTTAGTAACATTACCACTCATTATACCAGAACAAGGACTGAATTCTGTGCAAGACGTCATTGTATTGCCTTCGATAGGAACGCCATAATAATAATAAGTTGAACCACTATTTACATTAAGAGTTATACTATTGTCTGTAGTCACCTCATATGTGTTAGAACCATTAATCTTATAGTATATAGCGGTTACTCCACTGATACCTTCTTTTGACAAAGTCAAACTATATGTAGTAGACTCCGTATAAGTAACAAGTCTCATATAACTAGGAAGAACAATATCGTCTTTACTTGTAGCTACTCCAACCGTAATTGTAACCGTATTAGAAGTATTATTAGTTATTTTAATTCCAACAATACTTTCAGCATCACCCTCAATAGCACCATTTGGCATTACAGTACCAACAGCATTTCTTGTAAATGTTATATCTCCATCACTACCATCATAAATATACCAAACAGCATAATAAAAGTAATCAACGCCACCCTCATTATATAAACCAATATTGGCATCCCTTGATTCCCCAGGACCTATTGTTATATCGACGGTATCAAAAACATCGCCATTATAAGTCAAATCAGATTTAAGAGTTATAGGGTTAGCTATCTCAGCAGTCGCCGTAAAAACAGCAAATGTAGAACCAACACCTAGTCCAACCAAACCTATTGTTATCACCAAAATTAAATAGATTGTTTTCATTGAAACTTTAGTTTCCATAATATACATTCCTCCTTATTTAATAAAGAAATTAAGTATTCCTGTTATATCAACCTTAGATATATGTATTAGTATTGCAGCCATAGCTAAGAATGGTCCAAAAGGTATTAAATTATCCTTTCTACTAAAGAGCATATAAACCGCTACTGGGAAAGCAATAAAAGTAGCCAAGAATATATCACAAATACATAGCGGATATCCAATTACTATTCCAAATAGAAACATTAACTTAATATCACCGCCACCCATAGACTCTCTCTTAAATAACCTATCCCCTATTAATTTTATCACATACATCGTAATAAAAGCAAGGATTCCTGCAATAATTTTATCAGCAGTATATTCAAGTCCAAAGAAGATAAGTTCAAGTAATATAATCATAATTGCGGCCACCGCTATAACCTCGTCAAGTATAATCATATATTCAATATCACTTACAATAATAGTAATTAAACTTGATATAAATATTAAACTAATAACAAAGTTATAACTAAAACCAAATGAATGGTAAGAAGTACAGAATAATACTCCAGTAATAACTTCTACTAATAAATAGCTTATTGGTATCTTATTGTGGCAACATCTACTCTTACCACCTTGTATAACATAAGATACTACCGGTATTAATTCATACCATCTAAGTTTATGTTGACATGAGTGGCAATGACTACTAGGATATAAAATAGATTCGTTATTAGATAGTCTTACTGCCAAATTATTAAGAAAACTCCCCATTACTGTCCCAAAAATAAATATCACTGTATATATATATATTTCTTCCATAATCACACCTATAAAATATCATTATACATACTAAACATTGGAACAAATATAGCAAGTAATACAACACCAACTATTCCCGCAAGTAATATAATCATAACTGGTTCTATTAAACTTTTTAATCTTTGAATTAAAGTTTTTTGTTCTTCTTCGTAGTAGGCGGCAACATTTTCCATCATTATTCCTAGTCTACCAGTCTTCTCACCAGTAACAAGCATTTCATAAGCTATTCTAGGAAAAGCCCATTTATTTTCAAAAGCCTTCGATAGGCCAGCCCCCGTACTAAGATTAGTAACAGCTTCTCTTATAATATCTTTATATATTTCATTATTAGTAACTTTACCTAACATTTCAATACTATCAGTAATAAATACATCATGTTTAATAAGTGAAGAAAAAGTCTTAGTAAACATAACTACTTGATTATCAATAATTACATCTTTAATTATTGGAATATGCATAAGTATATACTGAACAATATATCTAAATTTTTTAATATTTTTATACATAACAAGAAGTATAATAATAACACCCGCTATAGCAATAACAATCTTAATAATATTATTCTTAACAAAATTACTAGTATTAATCAAAAATACTGTAATACCAGGAAGACTAGCTCCCAGTTGACTAAATATATCTTCAAACTTAGGTATAATAAATATAAGTAAAAATGTTAATACTGCTACTGCTACTACTAGAACAACGCTTGGATAAGTAAGTGCCGATATTATTTGTTTTCTATTTGTATCAGCAGTCTTATAATAGGCGGCCATATCGTCTAGTGCCTCAGTTAAATTACCGGTAAGCTCAGATGTTTTAAGCATATTAATAAGTAGTTTAGGAAATATATTTCCCTGTCTAGCTAATGCTTCACTAAAAGGAGCTCCCGTATTTAGTTCATATAATATTTTTTTATATAAATTTTTTCTATTCTTATCTTTAGTTTGCTGATCTAGCATAGTAATAGAATCAGTAAGTGGAATACCACTCTTAATATAGGTAGATAGCTGCGTTAAAAAGAATACTAAATCCTTATACTTCATAGGTCTTTCTAATGTTAAAAAATCACCAAGTTTACTAATCTTTGTTTCTTTAATCTCTAATATTTTATAACCCTGACTATTTAAGAAAGATTCTACATCTAACCTTCTGAAAGCATCAAAATAGCCTTTAACAGTCTTACCTTCTTTGTCGTAGCAGGTATATTTATACCTTGTTTTAACCTTGCCAACTGCACTATTACCATTAATAGTCTGATTAGAAGAAAAAACAACATTATTACTATTAGTATTATTAGTATTTTTACCATTCATAATATAATCACCTATTCTATAAATAATTATAACATAGAATAATCTATTTTTTAACACTTTTTTATAAATTTCATATATTATTTTAGAAAGGGAGTATTATATATGTATGGAAATAACTTTGGATATCCTTTTATGGGTGGGATGCCTAGTCAAATAGTACCTCCAATGACAGGAAATATGATGGGACCAATGATGGGAGCCCCATTAAGGTCTGCAGGTGGTGGTGGTCTTCGTTCATTACTAGGTTTAGGTAGAACAGCGGGCGCAGCCTCTAATGGTTTTAACTTTACCAGTCTTTTAAATGGTGCCTCAAAAACACTTGGAGTAGTAAAAGATGCCATCCCCGTAGTCAAAGAAGTCGGACCAATGATGAATAATATGCGTTCTATGTTAAAAATAGCCTCAGTATTCAAAGACGAAACAGATACCACTAAAAAAGAAAATACTACATCCTCGAACATAGCATCTTCAAACACCAGCAGTAATAACACTACTACTCAAAAAGTAGAATATACAAATCAAACAAATAACCAACCAAATTTCTTTTTATAAGAAATTTTTTATTTTATATATTTCACATCAAACTTATTATATATAAATTTCATTACGAAATAACTAATACTAGTATAAATAATAGTCATAAATATACTATGAATAATAATATTAAATAAAAGTATAATACTATAACTACCATATCCCGTAAACATTAATATCACAAAAGATAATACGTGATAAACAATAATACCAATATAACTAATAATATTAGTCATAAAAACATTATCAGACAAAATATTATATAATATCTTAATAACTATTCCAGTAACAATAAATATAAAAGTATTAACAAATATTGTTGAAGTATAAAGAATATCAAACAGTACACCAAATATAAATATAAGTATAAAATACTTCTTATCATTATCAAAATAAGGATATATAATACCAAATGCAATAATCATATATATCGTCGTAAAATAACTAATATTAGATAAAGTACTAGGAAATATATTAGACATAATACCTTCAAGTAAAAAAGAAATAACTAAATATATAATACTAATAATCATTACTATCTTTCCTTTTTAATATACTAACATAATTAATATCCGTAAAATCACTTGAAGGTCTAACCTTAATAATCTTAGCCAAATCATAGGAGTCAGTAGATATCTCACTAACAGTACCCACTAAAATACCCGAAGGAAATATACCACCAAGTCCAGAAGTATATACATAGTCTCCTACTCTAACATCTTTAGTATTACTAATACCCTCTACTTCTAAATAATTATCATTATAATCATAACTATTAATAAGACCATATAAATCATAATCACCATTACTTATATGAACAGATATCTTATTATTAGTGTCACTTGTGGTAATAAGTCTAACATCCGAAGTAAAAGTACTAGTCTTAATAATTCTACCAATTAATCCCTTAGAATTAATAACAACCATATCTTTCTCTACTCCATTATAAGTACCCTTATCTATTGTAATAGTATTATACCAAAAACCAACATTTCTACTGACAACTGTAGCATTCAAATATTCATAGTCAGATAAATTATGTTCAATATTAAGTTCTTCCTTTAGCTTTTCAAGTTCTCTTCTAAGTTCAATATTCTCAGTCTCAATTGAAGTAATTCTATCAAGAGAAGTCTCTAATATATCATTATCTTCTTCTACATTTTTAAGTTCATTATAATCATTAATTTTACCAGATACAAATCTAACCGGATATGATACAATCTTCTCAGTATACACTAAAGCATCTCTAATAAAAGATTCAACCTTATTAAGTTTTCTATCTTCTTTAAGAGTAAAAGAAAAAATAACAAAGATAATAATAATTAAAACTATAATACCAATAACAATATATTTCTTAGGTATTCCCTTCTTACTTTGTATAAACATTTATATCACATTCCCATCGTATTTTATTATATAATATTTTTACTTAAATTAAAAGTATTATAAATTATTATCTTGATAAAAACTATAATAATTACCATTACCAATAATAATATGATCAATTAAACTAATACCATGTAAAATACCAATATCTTTAATTCTTTTAGTAAGTTCAATATCATTACCCGAAGGACTACTATTACCTGAAGGATGATTATGAATACATATAATATAACTAGCAGACATTAAATAAGCCTCTTTAAATATCTCTCTAGGATGTACTAAAGAATAATTAACAGTACCTTTAAATAATAATTTCTTATCTATATACTTCTTTTGATTATCTAAATAAACAACATAAAAGAGTTCTTGCTTAATACCATCAAATAAATTATGAAAATAATTAATAATAGATTCAGGATTAGTTAAATATACTAATTCTTTATAATTATTTTCTAAATAAACTCTTCTTCCTAGTTCAATCGCAGCCATTAATTCTATTGCTTTAATATTACCTACTCCATTTATCTTAGATAAAGTATTAACTTCCATATTTTTAAGTTCATTAATATTATTAACTGAACTAAGTATATTATGAGATATTTCTTTTAAACCATACTTTCTAGTACCAGACTTAAGTATTATTTCAATAAGTTCTTCATTAGATATATTCTCTCTACCATATTTAATAAATCTTTCTCTAGGTCTTTCCTCACTAGGTAAACCTTTTAAGTTCACTTAATCTCACACCTTCCTTCTATATAAAGTAAAGCGTAATGTGTTGTTACTTTACTAGTACCTTCTCCTTTCATAAAGATTCTGCTCTTAATAAAATCTAATAATAACAAACTAAAATATCTCTTACGAGTTTGAGCCTTAATATGACTACATTATATTATTTAATACTATTAAAGTCAATAAGAACTGATAAGTTAATATCAGTTCTTATTTTAATTATTATGTTCACTTTAATCCTAAGGTATTAAAGTGTTGTTATTAGCCTTTAGGTCTAATAACAATGTATCTACATACCTATCATATATAAGCCATATCTATATATTAAAATAATTTATATATAAGCAAGTTATTTCCTTTTCATCCAGTTCTTACCATCTACTACTCTAGCAACAACCATTGAATTAGATAAATCACCAACTACATTAAGCATAGTGGCAGGAGCATCTATTATCGTAGCAATAATCGTAAGTATCGGAAGAGCACCAGTACCATATCCCATCATAGTAAGAATCATCATCTCCGATATAGTACCACCTCCTATAGGGACAGCAGTAACAAGTAAAGTAGCTACTAAAGCAATAAGTAATATTTTAAAAGTACCATCAAAACCACTAATATTAGTACCAAACAAGCATACTAAAAACATAATCTTAAATACACTACCAATAATAGAACCATCTTTATGAAAACTAGTACCAAGAGGTATTACAGTCTCTGCTATATCATCAGGTACTCCTATCTTTTTAGCACATTCACTATTAACAGGAATAGAGGCTGCTGAAGAACAAGTAGCAATCGAAGTCAAACTTGCAGGTATAGCATTCTTCCAAAATCTCTTAACACCTTCTAATCTACCCGCTATAAAAGCATATATTGTATACATAATAAAGTAAAATAATAAACATACTATTGTATAAATAACAAAAGTCTTAATATATCCAACTGCTATTGCACTACCAAAAGTACCAACTAAAGAAGCCGTACAACACATAAATCCAATCGGAGCATAGTACATAATAATATTAACTACCTTCATAATAACTTCATTAAAAGATTCTAGTACTTCTCTAGCCTTATCACCCTTATTACCAGCCATATTAATAGCTACTCCAAATATAATAGAAAATACCAAAAGGGCAATCAAATTATCCGTATTAAGTAAATCACCAAACTTACTAACAGTAAGTGTCTGCGCTGTTCTTTCTAATATATTAAGTTCTTCTACTTCACTATCCTCTACCAAAACACTCTTAATATCATTTACCTTATCAGTATCAACTAAATTAATCTTATAAGTAGAAACAAATCCCACTACTACAGCCACTAACGAAGTAACAATAAAAGTAATAATCGTTGTAATCATAATCTTACCAAGTCTCTTAGGACTCTTAATCTTAGATATAGATACTGTTATTGAAAGAAATATAAGTGGTACCACCACTACCAAAAGCATATTAATAAATATATCCCCCAAAGGACTAAGTACACTAGCCTTCTCCTTAAATATAAGTCCAATAATAGTACCAACAATAACAGCCATTATCAGTATAATACTAGACTTATAACTCTTCATAAATTTCTTCATAATATCACCTTCCTAATACCATTATATTATTAACAAAGAAATAATATAAGTATTATAAATCCACGCTAAATATAAATAATTTTACTAAAATCCACATCTTATGTTATAATGAATGTGAGGTAACTATGAAAAAATATATAAAATTAAATAATAACGATAACCATCTATCATTAGGTAACTTTACTAGAATAATAAAAGAAAACACTATCAATAAAACAAGTGCTCTTCAAACAGAAGTATTTAGTACTCTATTTAATACTGCTAATATAAATGACACTACGATAAATAACTATTGTATTGGTATAAGAAGTATAAATAATGATTATAAGCAGCAGTATATAATATATAAAAAGAATTATTCAAAAGATAACTATATACTATTAGATATCCTAATAAATATATTAACCATAATTACTGGTAATATCTATTCAAATCTAACTAAAAAAGAAAAGATAGATATAATAAATAATAATTCCTTATTAAAAACAGTAACTATAAAATTATATAATATTAGTAAAAATGATAAAGAAGTATCTAAAGAACTATCAAGTAATCTATTAAAACTAATAAATAATAACAATCTATGTATTGCTCTTACCGAAATATTATTCTTTATCATATTAGATAAAAAACAACCTATCTATGAAGATAATATCAAAAAAGAAATAATAGAAAATCTTCTAAGTAATACTCTGGTATCTCCCCATGAACTAGAAGAATATCTAAATCTAAAACTAAGTGAAGGTATAAACTATAATTATTCATTAAATACTTTAGCACAAAACAATAATCCCTATGCTCTATATGAACTAGGAAGAGAAGAATACAAAGGCTATATCAAAGGTTATCCAAGATATGATCTAAGTTATAAATACTTCACTAGAGCTTCTTTAAAAGATCATCCAAGTAGTTATTATATGCTAGCTAAAATGTTAATAAATAAAAATATTGGAAATGGTACCAACAAAGATTTAAAACTAGCCTATGAATATCTAAATAAATCGATATCCTTAGGTAATATAGCCTCAGTTAATCTATTAGGAAATATGTATAAAGAAGGCTTATATGTAAAAAAAGATATAAATAAAGCCATATCACTGTATGAAAAAGCTTCTTCACATAACTATGTTTATGCCTATAATAATCTAGGTAAAATATATGAAAATAACAAAGATTATCAAAAAGCCTTCATCTACTTTGAAAAAGCCTCTCTGCTTGGAGAATCATATGCCCTAAATACTCTTGGAGAATACTATCGTAAAGGAATATATGTAGATATAGATTTAAATAAAGCCTTCACTCTATATAATAAAGCCATTCAAGTACCAATAGATAATATCTATTACTATGCCTATTATAACCTAGCCAAATACTTCTATTTAACTGGAGATATTGTCTTAGTAAAAGATATAAATAAAGCCATTAACTACCTTATGATAGCAAGTAATAATAGCATTATCGAAGCTTCTATCTTATTATTATACATCTATGTAGATAAATACCTAAAAGAACTAGATACCAGTATCATACCCAAGATAAAAGAACTAACTCTAACTATTGAAAAACATCCTAAGTATAATGAAAAAATAAAAAAAGAAATAGATAGTAATCTATTAAATTTAAAACAAAATAAAAAAATAAATATAGATATCATATTCTAACTATATTTATTTTTCTTTTATATATTTATCACTAATATAAGTAAATAGTAGTAAATAAACAATACCAAGAAGATAACCTCCTAGTACATCAGAAGTATAATGAACTCCTAGATATATTCTAGTTAAACCAACTACTAGAATAAGTATTGATAATATACTAATTAATAAGTATTTTATCTTTTTATTATTAACATAATTATAAGTTAAATATATCAAATATCCATATACTACCATACTAACAGCACTATGTCCTGAAGGAAAACTCTTACCAACCTCAGTAATAATATTAATACCACTAGGTCTATTTCTACCAATAATATTTTTAATTATTACATTATTAAGTATTACAATACCAAGTAAATTTAAAATAATACAAATATTAATCTTCTTATTTCTAAATATAAATAAAGATATAATAGTAACAATACCAATAACAATAGTACCACCTATATTAGTAATAATCTTCACTATCTTATCCATATTATTACTTCTTAATTTAGAAATAATATTATATCCAATATCATCTATATATAATTTATTCTTAGTAATAACAAATATCATAATAGTAGTAAATAATATTAAACATACTCCAAGTATTATCCATCTAATTTTCTTACTCTTAATTATAATCACCCTCTTTTAACTTATCAACAAGTTTAGCATATACTTTCTTCATATGATCTTCACTTGAAGAACTAACCATTTTATCAATATCTATCCAGTTAACTCCGCTATTCTCATCTTCTTTAATTAATAACTTTTCATTTTCATCAGCCTCAAAAATATAAGTAGCATTTAAATGAATATGACTAGAAACAAATTTACCTCTCTTAATATGGCTTTTAACAGGTAATACATCTATAGCATAAAAGTCTTTAGATAAAGGTTTTAAGTTCTTAATACCAGTCTCTTCCATAACCTCTCTCATAGCCACTCCAAGTAAATCACTTTCACCATCAGCATGACCTCCAGGCCAAGCCCAAGAATTATAAATATTATGATATATCATAAGTACTTTACTTCTATTCTTATTAACAACAAAAGCCGAACTACAAAAATGACCAAATATATTCTTCCTAGTTAATACATCATCAAAAGTATCCATAAACTTCAAAATATATTCCTTATCACTTTCTTCTTGCACGTCATAAGGTATATAATTAACAATTCTTTCTCTTAACTCATTCATAAATCACCACTCCATTTCACTATTCCATTAATTTTAATTATTATCAATTCGTTTAATATTTTTACCACTAGAACTACTTACTATTTTTTTACCAGTTTCTTTTTCTATTTGTTCTCTAGCAGTTTTTGCAACATTACCACCTTTCATTATGGATTTTTTTACGCCATTATAACCAAAATCGTTTGAACTTTTGGATATTTCCGTAGAAGATACTTCTGCAAGCATATTAAGTACCAATTCCATATTAGTCATATTATCTCTTAAGTTTTCTTTTTTAAGATTTTTCAAACTTTTATATTCTTTTATAGAATAACCACTCCATATACTTGTTAAAGTATTAGTAAGTATTGCAAAGTCCTTACTACTTTCTATCCCCTTATTCTTTAATTCGTCAGTAAACTCTTTTCTAGCATCTATAGACTTTAATCTTTGATTTATCCATTCTTCAGAATAACCTTTCCTTTTATAAGTTTCAAGTGCACGATTAATAGTTATTTCCGGGTCATACTCTTCATCTATTCTTTCTTTGCCAAGTCTTGCAAGCCATAATTTAATAGGTTCTGCTTTTTTTGATGGAATAGATTCAATAAGTCTAAACATACCTTCAATGTCTACAACATCTGTCATACGCTTTTTTCCATCTTGAGACAATAATTTCAACTGGTTACAATTTGTAACCGTTTCATTTCCATCATTTCTTAATCTGTTTTTTAAAACTTTCCAATAGTTTCTTGCAGTTTGATATTCATTATCTGTTAAAATTGCGATTATATCAATCACACTAATATAAAACTTTTCTTCATTACTATTCCAAATAGTTCTTATTTTTATATTGTCGAATACTTTATCTACAAATTTTAATTCATTCATTATTCAAAACCTCCATTACAACTTTATTTATCATATTTTATTTTTTCTCTAACAAACACACACTCTCCACATGTTTCGTATTAGGAAACATATCAAATAAAGTAATATCTTTAAGTTCATACTTACTCTTTAATACATTAATATCTCTAGCCAAAGTAATAGGATTACAAGATACATAAACTATTCTCTTAACATTACTATCACAAAGTAACTCAGTAGTAGTCTTATCAAGACCACCTCTCGGAGGATCAACAACAACTACTTCTTCATTAATACTATTAATATCACTAGCCCTTTTACATTTAAAACTAATATTACCTATATCATTAATCTTCTTATTTAAATTAGCTCCTTCTACTGCATCACTATTAATCTCAATACCACTTACTCTATTAAAATTATCTGCTAAATATATACCTATAGTACCAGCGCCACAATATAAATCAAGTAAGCTTTCACCCTTACCCGCTGATTCCTTAACCTTATCATATAACTTACTAATCATATCAGTATTAACTTGAAAGAAAGATTTAGGATATACTGCATACTCATATTTGTCTACATTAATAGTAATATAATCATTACCATATATAACCTCATCATTAAGTACTATACTTTTAACCATATCACTAAGACTATCTATAATCATATCTTTATCAGTATCACCATTTAATATAACCATAATCTCATTAGTACCCTTAATAACAACATCATTTATTCCATTTAAATCAAGTTTATTAAGACTATCAATAACTTTATTAATATTATCATTAACTAAATAACACTTATCAATATTAACAAGATTATTACTCTCATCCTCAGTTAATGAAACCTTACCATTAAATACCTTCAACCCAATCTTGTTGCGGTACCCATATTCCTTATGATTAGAAATAATCTCTAGATTAACATCATAACCAGCATATCTCTTCATAATATCTATTACAGATTCTCTCTTATATACCAAAGCCTTATCATATTTAATATAACCAGTACTACATCCACCACAAGTATCAAAATAAGGACATATACTCTTTCTTCTATCACTACTTTCAGTAATAATATTCATAGCCTTACCAATAGAATAATTTTTCTTATCCATAGTAATTCTAACATCAACAACCTCTTCAGGTAACACTGAAGGAACAAATAATACTTTATCATTAATTCTACTTATACCTCTAAAATCATGAGATAACTTATCAATTTTCACTATCATAAACATCACATATATATCATAACATAAAAAGAAAAAGAAGTCTATGACTTCATAAGTTCATTAATAATATCTTCCATAGTAACAATACCAAGAAAATTATTTTCTCTATCAGTAACAAGAGCCATATGTGCTCTAGCACCATGTAATACTTCAAGACAAGCTGCCAAATTAGTATTCTTACTTACAGTAACAGGTTCCTTAACATTTCTCTTAATACTAATAGTCCCATTATTAAGTATCTCATCAAGTAAATCAACCTCATATAATATACCAACAATCCTATTATCTTTAGTAATTATAGGTATTCTATCATGATGGTCTCTAAAAATACATTTCCTTACCTTTAAAGAAGAATCAGTATCATATAAATAAGAAACATTCTCTTTACTAATCATAATATTCTGTACTTTTAATTTCTTTAGTATAACAGCCTTTTGAATAAAAGCACTTTCCTTTTCTTCAATAACACCCTCATCTTTAATAGTTTTAACTATCTCAACAAGTTCGTCTTTAGTAGCGGTCACTCTATGATTATTTTTTACTTTCCTTTCAAATTTAGAAATTATCTTGTTTATTGGAGTAAGAATAGTTACCATCACCTTTAACACCGGAGCTAGTCTCATTGCCACCACTTCTGAATATTCTCTTCCCAATATTTTAGGAGTTATCTCCGTAAATATCAAAACAATTAAAGTAAGTATAATCGTAACTAGTGTTACAGAGCCATCACCATATAAATTAGAGAAATAATAAGTAGTAAGAGAACTTACCATAACACTACATACACAGTTAACAACAAGTATCGAAGTAATAGCCTCTGAATATTTAGAATATAACTTATATACCATCTTAGCCTTCTTATTCTTATTTTCCATAAGTTTCTTAATTCTAATAATATTAAGAGAAGAATAAGAAGATTCAAGTAGTGAAGTAATAACAAGTGCACATAATAAAAATATAATAACTAAAATCATAATACTAACCTACTTTCCTTACAATAGAAGTTCTCTCCTTCATATATACCAATCTTATTATCTTTAATATTCTTAGTAATAACATCATAACTCATTTTAACAAAGCATCCCTTATTATAATTATAACTATAAAAACTATTATTATAACTAATAACAATAAAATGTTCCTTATTCTCGTCACTATCAAGTAAATATAAATTATTAATTCTTATATCATAATTAGGAGTATACTTATCAAAAATATCTTTACATATCTTTGCTAATTCTATAACACCAACATTACTAATATTAGTACTTCTTTCAAGTACTCCAAGTATATCACTAAGCATATTATCCTTAGTATAATCAAGACCTCTAAGTTCATTATCAATAATCTCATTAGTATAACTATTCTTTATATAAAATATCTTTCTATCAATATCTTTGTTATCATTATACTTATCAAAATACTTAGTACTAAAACCACCTTGTATATTATATAAATCATTATATAAATCTACGATTAAAAAACTATCATCAACATATATCTTATTACCTATATTACCATTAATATCACTATTAATAAGTTCTGACTTAATACCTATTCTAGAACATAAATACATAAGTAATTTAGATATACAAGCACTAGTAGTCTTACCGCTAGTAATAGAACCCCAAATATTATTAATAACACTAACACTACTAAAAGATATCTTTTCATTCTTATTATCCATAGTATTAATATCCGCACTAAGTATTTTACCTAATGCTATATATAAATATCTAACCTTCTCTATATTAGATAAATTATTAGGTATATTATTAATAATACCATTAATAATATTCTCACTATTCTTAAACATACTATAAGTAGCATATATAAATCCATTCTTATTATTAATAGTATCAGTATAAGAATATCCTCTTCCATATTCTAAAAAATAATTAATAACATCACTATTAAAAGAATCTATAGATAGATTAATATATTTAGTATTATTATTAATATTACTAATATCATTCATAGTATTAACACTTACAATAACATTTGTATTATTCATACTATCACCATAATAATTGTACTACATAAAAAGAAAAAAAGAAAGTAAATAAACTATATGTTTACTTATTTTCTTTATATTTTATTCACTATAAGCCTTATTCTAAGTCTTATTAGTGTTATTCTTAGCCTAATTCTTAGTCTAAGAATAATGTATCTACATACCTAT